>CAVSDP010000016.1:0-69810 GCA_963726655.1 Methanomassiliicoccaceae archaeon | reverse complement strand
TCGCCCCATCTTTGGCAAAATCATTTACAGTAATATCCTTACCCAATAGGCTCTTTGCGTACTCTAGCCTTTGCTCTATGGTTCCCCCACCAATGCGGGTCTCCATAAGCTCAGGTACCTTTTTTGGTACGCCCGTGACCATCTTAGGCTGAATAAATGTCAACAAGCGGACATCTTCCACTTCTTGCTTGTTGAGTGCGCTCCAAGCCTTCTCAGTATCATAGTTCTTGGGTATTGGTAACCGCCTTCTCAGGTTCTCATCGACAGCTGGGGCCCAAACCTCTCCGATGGTCTTTAGACCATAGCGAGTATTTTCGTAGACCCTTACAGCTGCTACCTTCATAGGTGGCACCTCAACAACGGTCACAGGTATCTGTATTTCTTGGCCAGTTGTCAGGCTAGTAGGACGGAAATCAACCACGAACGCGTGTGTCATCCCTGCTTTATAGCCGGCGAAACCCTGTAGTTTAGGGCCTCCGCTGATCTCAGGCCATGAATCTAGCCTGGGCGTCTGACTAACCGCTCGCTTTCTGGGCGAGTATGCTTTCGAGCCTTTTCTTGGACGTCTTCTGTTTGACATGATTCTCCCTCCATTTTTTTACTTGAGAGAATCCACTCTCTGTGCTAGCGCTCTGTTCGCTCGATCACTCGAGGTCAGCACCTTCGACCGTGACGCGGTATCCACCCTCCGAGAATGGAGTTAGAGGGGGAATAGGGATGCTAATGCATTGCCCATAGTGTCTGGTCGACAGTCCTCAGCGCGTTCAGCGTACCTTTGGCATTATTGTTTTCATATATAAACATATTGTGTTGGCCGACAGGTATGCTGGCTAGCTACGTTTCCAATTTACGGGAAAAATATGGCAAGACGGTACATGCTCATGTGTTGACGGTCAATAGTAGGCATATTCCGAGGGTCCGGATGAGATCGGTGCCACTTTTGATAAGGGGCCCTTGACCTTTGCTTGGTCACCGATATGAGCGCGTCATTGAGCATTCATACCCCCGAATAGCTTTCGTATGAACTCCACGGCATCTTTTGTCGAGCTTTTTGCTTCTCTACTGGAGACATTCATTGTATTCGGCATATGTTCTGGCGAGCCGTGCACGAGCCTTAACTGTCAGTGTTCCGACCGTACATCATATGACCGTCGTAAAGGGCCGTGATACGCTCTCACGGCCGCTAATATCTTGCTGACCGGGACATTCATGAGCCATGGTGCAATGCTGGCTGCGAGACGTAACGTGAAACCAGCTATATCTTTCTCTTAACGACGATTTATCTGTTCTCGTTCCCCTTCCTTAGGCAGGGGACACTTATTCGCCTGGGTCAAAGCTTTCCTTCTTTTGCTTTTTTCTGAAGGCGCTTTGATCGCTCCTTTGATGTGAAACCGGTGACCCTTTCCATGAAGACATTATACTTCGTACCTGACTCTTTCATGGCATCGATGGAAGCGTTCGTATCCGATTGGCTGTTGATGTAGATGCTGGTCTTGCTAAGTAGCTTTACGTCGAACCTTGTCGTGGCTCCAAAAGACGTTACATATCCACCGTTCTCTTCTCTAACATTGCCGAATATCTCGATCATAAGAGCCTTTAGGCCATCTCCTTCTAGGCTTGCGCTGTGCCCTTTCTTTATGTCGAATTCCATATTGACCCCTTCATTATCATTCCATATCCAATTCACTTAGGTATCTCGCGGTGTCGACCGTGGTCCCAATAGTATCCTGGATATCCATTATCGTTGCCCATTCCTTCCTGCATCCACAGTTAAGGTCATCGAATACCTTCGTATCCTGGGAAAAGGAAAAACGCTTGACAGCCTCAAGAACCTTTCTGTCACAGTCGTCACAATTGTGTACACCTCTGATAGTCCCCCCTCCTGAAGGGGATGACATCAGGCGACATTCGGAAAGGTCCTTACCACGCCTTAAGACCTCAACCAATGACCAAAGCCATGGTGGTCGATAATTGCCTCTTCTCCAAAGAGAATCCACCACTGTATTTTTTTGCACGTTGACTGGGTTTATTGAGATGCTCTCAGAATGCGGGGACGCATATGCTATGGATCGTATGGTATCTTCCACAGCTGCTCTTTCTGTAAGATACGGAGGCTTAAGCAAAAGATACGTGCGGAGCGGGACGTCCATTGACCTCATCCTTTCTGCGGCATGCGTATAATCCGCTACGGTGAAACCTTTCCGAACACACTTCTTAAGGATCTCTTCATCAGCGGTCTCTAGACCTATAGCTATCTCTGCCTTTCTTTTATCTATCTCAGAGAATGATTCTTCCGTAATGAACTCTGGACGACTTTCGAATAATATTCTTTCTGCAGAGCCGAACGCTGAGAATATTTTTTTCCGGTTCTCCAGAGATATTTCGGCTGTGTCAAGGAAACTCCCGGAAGTGTATATCTTGACCATCTTTTGACCCTCATATTTTGAGCTAGCTTTATCTATCTGCACACTCAGCATATCGGATGTAACACTCTTGGAGCTTACTTCATTATAACCGCACATCAGGCATCCTTTCTGCCATGCCCAGCAGCAACCTGTTGTGCGTAATATGAAAACAAACGCATCAACCCTTTTTCCTTCCATCACATCTTCTTTCCAGGTCGTGATGGGGGTCTGTAATTCCTCGATGGTTAGGCGCGACATTTCCTTCCTCTTCCTATGGTCGATCATACCTTGAATAATTAGATTTGCGAGAAGAACATCAATATTTCAATCGAGGTCCATGTTACGACCGGACTGCATTCACATCTCTCGCTAACTCATCGACGTTCCGATCAACAACAGGCTTTGATCTCAGTTGTTTTGAGGATCTGTCGCGAGGACTCTCAATATTTTAGCCATATTATAGCATGCCATTGTGATCGATCTAGCTCCCTGCAATTGCAGGGAGCATATTGTGAGCCCTCACGGTCGATCTATGCCCTCACTCACTGCTCACCGGACGATCCTTTTTCACCTGATACTGCTGATACTTTCTCATCGTCATTGTCCAAACTGTAATTCTTTACCATGGTGAATAATGCACGAGCAGTTATGGGTTCCATTTTTAGACTGCCTTCATGGTGAGCGGTTACGATCTTTCCGATATCTGCGTCATAATTCTCACGGCAGATCCTTATAACCTCTTTTACCTCGATCGAGCTAAAGTTATATGCAAGCTTCAAGAAAGGTCTTACAAGGCCCTTGATGCTGCGGCTGTCCCAGTCCTGGAACAAGGCGTCTCCCCACTTTAGATTGTGCTCCCAGCAGTTCAGGAACAGCTCATTGTGCGCCCTGCTCATTGTCTTAGCGTCGAAGGATTTGCACCCATCATTTAGTTCGCCTGTAGCGACAAAGAATAGCGGTACGATCAATGATTTGAACCCATGAAGCTTGTCTATTAGTTCATTGGTAAGGATAACATCCTTCTCTGTTTCTGCAGGAAGGCCCATGATTATAGTAGCACATGGTACCCAATTATTTTGTTCAAGTATCTGGAACCCACTTACTACTGTTTCCTGCCATTGGTCGCACAGTGAATGGACGGCACTTTCCAGCCATGTACCTTGACATTATGGCCGGGCTTCCGCTCTCTACACCGGTTTGACCTCCAAGCCACTTTTTCTTATCGAGCTCAATGATCTCGGATATTTGTTCAACGGCTTTCGGAGCACTAGCCACGGACGCCAACGCGAAGTGGGATATGCTTACTCTTGTGACACCAGGTCGATTCTTCACTGCACGGAAAAGTCCAACGACCTTCTCTTCATCGACCTCTATGGTCTTTGCACCGTATCTCATCACATCTTCAGCATGGAGTAGTGGTTGCCTTCCACCTTTCACTACGACATCCACATCCTTAAGGATATTCTCAACGGGTATGCACCGGTATTTCTGAAGCTGTGGGACACAGAACTCACATCCACGTCCACATCCCCTCGCTATCTCGATAATGCCATCGATAGTGCAATATTTCAGCTGAGGTATCTCTTCTATGGGCGTGACCTCACCCATTACCAGACCTGGGATCTCTTCTCCAGCTAGGACCTTTCTGAACAGCGATGCAATGACCCTCTCTGCTTCTCCAACCACGACGCAGTCAATTCCAGCTTTCTTTCGGACCTCCGGGTCCACAAGTTGCCATGCCCCGGGGCCTCCGACTATGATCTTTGGATGGTACTTCTCGACCACCGGATCATGGACAAGTTCCTGGAATTTGATCCTCATTTGAGGCTCCCCTCCGAAGATCTGCGTGAATGTCGAAGTGGCCGGCCCAATACCTAATGGGTCGTTCTCTGTGCATCCAATGATCTTTGTGTTCGGTCCTACGACCTTATCCAGATAATCAGGATGAGCTACAACTATATCGTTGGTAGTGAAACCTTGGTCCAAAAGTGCGGACTGTATCTTTCTCATTCCGCACGGCGCAAGGTCTACCGTTCCATCTTTATTCACCTCGATGGATGGACAAAGGAGTGAGTAATAGACCTTGTCTGGCACAGTCCCTTTTGGAAGACATGCGCTAAATCCAAGGAAAACTCCTCCTCCGTATTCGCTCATTAATGTCCGGTCTGAGGTCAGCACTATTGGGTACCCGTTAGGAGTGGGCATTTTTCATACCTTCTTGATTTTAATTTCCTGCTTTTGAATCGTGTCCCGCCTGTGACGGTCATTCCCGATTTGCTAATAGGATTGGAGTCGGAAACCATTAGATCGACATAAAGATTTTCAATGATATCCATCTGAAAGCAGTCATCAACGGACATGTTTGTCCATTTTGATCCAGCTAGTTATTGCACTTGGTCCTTCTACGATGTGACCGAAAGGCCCTAAATAGGCAGGGGTAATAACGAGCATAATAACCATCAGGGGGCATAGTACTTTTTCTTATCTCCCTGTGAAGCTCTAATGACTCACAATGACTGCGTATCGATATCAATGCTTGCTTACAAGTTCCGTATCTATTCCGATCAACTGCCTACGAGTGCATTTGTGAGCTTCTAGATATATCCCGCTTTCGATCGCCTTGCGGCCTTTGTTACATTAGCGAGCTACGTTAGGCTCGTTGAAAGTAAGCACGCTCACCTCGGATGTGCCAAGATGGCCGATGCCTGATGAATGGATCATTCACCGTTCATCCTGCCTTTGAAAAGGTGAGCCTTCTAGCGACTTTGTTCCTAATAATTATCATATTACTTTTATATTGGCACGCGGACCTGCCCTTCTCACGGACGGGACTTCTTGCATCAACCAGTAAGCTTGCTGTGCCTTCATTGACACCAGTAACGGTCACCTGTCAAAAAGCATAATTTATCATCGTCCACATTGTAGGTCCTGCGATCCTCCCTAATTGATCAGACAGTAAGATGCATTGTCAAACATCGTGGTATCAACAGGGCGGTCAGGATATTGTTGAGAAAATTCTCTATTTACTATCATACTGCAGACTTACATATTTAACTTCACCCAGCTTTTGTCAGGCACTCTTGTTCACACAAGTAGGCGCTTTTGATCGATAATGATCTACGATGATTCAAATAGGATCTGGTCCAATAATTCATTGCAGCTGTAATCCGGTCATGGGCTGCGTGGAGGATATTACATGCAAGATTCCGAGATAGATCAGGCAAAAATGGCTGCCCGTATACTATCGGGCTTGAGAGAGTATGGCGTGTTCGCGTTACCTAAATCAAAGGTAATGGAACAGACAGACACCAATGAACCGACCGATATGAATAGCATATGATCAATATATAATAACGCCAACATTCTATGCTATTTATATAAATATTGAACTTAATGAAAATTAGATAAGTTGAGGGTCCTGTATTTTGCTAGGGCCCTTCAACCGGATCAACTCGCTTATCCTTTTGCTTCCAATCTGCGGACTAATTCTTCAGCTGCGCTAACTACCATGTCCTTGACCATGGATGTAGGTGGGCAATAGGCGTTCTCATAGCGGTTCACGAACTCCTCAGCTGTTGCACCGTTCAGAACTGCTGCGGATATCCAGTTGATCCTTCCTGTGATATCCTCCCCTCCAACTATCTGAGCACCGACCAAGCGATGTGTCTCCGCATCGGCTAGCATTTTAACCATCAGTTTTTTTCCTCCAGGATAGTATCTTGCCCTGGTGGAGCCTTCAGCTTTCCCTTCGATGGTACAAACTCCATAATATTCTGCTAGACACTTGGACATACCCGTGCCTGCGACCTGAAGTTCACCTACCTTGCTCACCCACGGACCGAGGACCGCGGGATATGTTGAATAACCCCCAGCAGCATTTGTTCCAGCAACCTTTCCCTGACGAACGGCTGAAGATCCTAATTGGCTCATTGTAGGCCCCGGTACAGCTGCAGACTCGCAGGTCACAAGGTCACCGACCACATATACATCCCTGACAAGCCTACCTTTTCGGTATGGCTGTAGGGTCGCGCTAACTCTTACTGCTCCTAGTGCTCCTAGCTCTAGACCGATATTATTCGGAAGTTCCAGGTTGGCTCTTATCCCAGTCGCCATTATGACCATGTCACAAGGATATTCTTTATTAGCAGCTATGACCGCCTCAACCTTTCCATTACCTTTTATCGCCCCGATCGGCGTACCCAGAACGAATTTTATGCCCATTGATTCAAGTGAGTTCTGGATCTCCTTTGCCATATCGATGTCGCATATACGTGGGACAACCTGATTGAACATCTCCACTACTGTGACATCAAGACCAGCATGACGGAAAGCTACCGCCATCTCAAGACCTATCACGCCAGCGCCAGCCACGACCACGGACTTTGCGCTTTTCATGGCCTGTTGTATATTCATCCCATCTTTTATGTAGCGGACCTTGAAAACTCCACGAAGATCAACGCCCTCAATAGGAGGAACAAAAACAGTACCGCCAGTAGCCAATATGAGCGAATCGAACGGAACGGTCTCACCACTACTTAGGGTCAATATTTTCTTGTCTATGTCCACCGCTGTTACTTTGGTCTTGATGCGAATGGATATTCCTCGCTCATGTGCATAGAACTCTGGTTCATGCATGATTATCGAACCAAAATCTTTTATGGACCCATCCAGTACGAATGGGATCGCACAAGGCGAGTATGCAACATGTTCCTCTTCAGTTATGACGAATATCTCAGCGCCATCGCTCACATTACGAGCGGTAGATGCTGCGGTCATTCCTGAGGCACCAGATCCGACGATCACAATCTTCTTGGCCATTGCCAAAACCTTCAACACAGATATGGACGATGATTATAGAACTTTATCGCTGTGCCTGACCACTACAATAGTATATATGAATAAGAAAAAAAATCTGTGAGCGAAGATCACTATCAGTTACCTGTTAACTTGTGAAGTAGAGAGCCCGCGCCATCGAAGGCAACGGTCATGGATCGCCGACCTAGAGCGCTCATGCACTTGGATCATACAAAAGGCGTTCTGGTCATAAAGAAATAATATGTAAAAAATAAAAAATAAAAGGTTTGGATCTCTTTCAGCAGTCGAAGTACAAAGAGAACTCAGCTGGCACAGGGCGAAGACGAACATAGTCATTCTCCTTGTGCAGTTTGTAGTCTATCCAGGTCTCGACGAATTCTTTGTCGAACACGCCACCCTTTGTGAGGTATTCATTATCTGCCTGTAAGTTCTCGAGAGCCTTCTCTAGGCTTCCTGGGACCGTCTTTATCTTTGAGAGCTCTTCCTTTGAAAGTTCGAACATGTCCATATCGTGTGGCTCGCCTGGATCCAGCTTCCTCTTTATACCGTCCAACCCTGCCATGAGCATAGCAGAGAAAGCCAAGTATGGGTTCGATGTTGCATCTGGCGGGCGGAACTCTAACCGCTTAGATTTTGGTGTCTTAGAGTAAACGGGTATACGCACAGCCGCAGACCTGTTTCTCTGAGAATAGACCAGGTTAACCGGAGCCTCAAAGCCAGGCACTAGCCGCCTGTACGAGTTGGTCGATGGGGATGTTAACCCAAGCAATGACGGACCATGAGCGAGCAACCCACCGATGTAATATAGGGCATTCTGGCTCAATAGAGAGTATCCTTTCTTATCATAGAATACGTTCTCTCCGCCCTTTGCGAGGCTTTGGTGCACATGCATGCCTGTTCCGTTATCCCCGAAGAGAGGCTTGGGCATGAATGTTATCGTCTTACCAGCATCCTTGGCAGTGTTCTTGAGCATGTACTTGTACATCATTACATTATCTGCCATTTTTGTTAGGGTCTGGAATCTCATACCTATCTCGCACTGACCTCCAGTGGCTACCTCATGGTGATGCAGTTCACAATCGATTCCAGCATTCATCAGGTTCATTACGCAAGTTGACCTGAAGTCTTGAAGCGAATCGGTCGGTGGCACGGGGAAATAACCTTCCTTGTTCCGTGGGCGATGACCATGGTTCGGCCCGTTCATATCGTTACCGGAATTCCATATCCCTTCATCAGCATCCACGGAGTAAAATGCAGAGTGCTGTGTCTGGTCCCATACGGCAGACTCAAAGACAAAGAACTCGAGTTCTGGTCCCATGTATACTGTATCTGCAATGCCGGTCGATTTTAGGTACTCCTCAGCTTTTTGAGCAATGAACCTTGGGTCGCGCGGGAATCTTTTCCCAGTTACAGGATCCGACACATCGCACAGTATGGATAATGTAGGCACCTTATCGGCTGGGTCCATTATGGCGGTCTCCATCTCAGGCATCAGGAGCATGTCGCTCTCGTTGATGAGAGAGAATCCCCTGATTGATGATCCATCGAAGCCGACGCCCTCTGTTATGAGCTCCTCGTTCAGGCGGAAAGCCGGATATGTGATATGCTGAAGTGTTCCGGGAAGATCGGTGAATTTAAAATCCACCATCTTTACTTTTCCGGATGAGCACATCTCCAAGGCCGCGCTCTTCTTATCGCTTCCTTTAACTTTTTTGGACGATGCTGCCATTTTCTTCACCTTCAATTAACCTGTCCGCACGGCTTATCTGCCGAACGGACATGCCCAGGCCTGAACCATCGATAGGCCCCTGCTCCTCAGACAGGCTAACAGTAGAAGGAGCCTCTAGTATTACATTCATCGATGATATGGTCTAATATGGGCTCTTTAGGCAGTTGAACATAGACAAATACCTAATTAAAGCTTTTCTTACGAGACAAATGAATGGCAGAATTCCTTATTACCATTCACTTTGAGCTTAGAATGGAGAATATCCCCTTTTATATTATGCTCTGGAGATCTACGTTATTTCTTCCATGTAGACATTGGACCCAGACAGAAGAGCTGCATTTATTGCGAACGAACGCCTGGATCTCTATGAGCGTTATGCATTTCAGATAATAAAATTAACTCATCATTGTATGCCCATAGATCATATGATCCTTTCTGTTAAAAGATACTTGAATATGGAATAATAAAATGATCAGACATTTAGATGATCGATGAAATGCTTTCCAAAAGTTGCGGGTATATGCTGTCCGACCCCCTTTAGCGACGTAACGAAAATATCCTCGACCAGTATTCCGACTTCTTGTATAGACCGCAAGACAGACGACATATGAAGTCCGCACTAATTCCGAATGCGTCACTATCTTGTTCCTATTCTATTATCTATTTTCTATAGCATAACTTATCATTCTTGAGCATGTGCATCATCATCCAAGGAGCTCCCGCAAAGGAATGCTTCCGAACGTCCTAGCCATCTGGATCGCCGTTACAGTATGATCATAGTACATGGCTGATAGTTCATGCCGACTTCTTCTCGAAGTATGAGATGAACTTAGGGGGCGCTATATCGTTCGATAGTGACCTCGAACTCTTGGTCAGCATATGATATTTCATCTTATCGTGGTGTTCATATAATGCCTTTGCCTGTCAGTCTGAGGAGCGCAATTCTTCCTAGGACCGTGAGTAATCTAGGCTTCCTTGCGCCCCATACGACCTGTGAGGACGATTGATATGGATGCCGAAGAGAGATACAACATACTGGTGAAGAACACTGAAGAGATCGTCACAGCAGAGGAGCTAAGAGCACTTCTCGCGTCAAATGCCTCGCCTCGGTCATATATCGGTTTTGAACCATCTGGTTATGTTCATCTCGGATGGATCATCTGCGCGAACAAGATCAAGGATATGATAGATTGTGACTTTGATGTCACGATATTCTTTGCCGATTGGCACGCCTATATCAATGATAAATTAGGTGGCGACCTAGAGCGCATCCAGACTTGTGCGGATTACATGATGGATTGTTTCGAGGCGTTGGGTGTGCAGAGAGATAAAGTAAAATTCGTCATGGCATCTGACATTGTAGATAGCTCTGAGTACTGGGAGAAAGTGATAAAGATCGGGAAGGTCACTTCATTGTCCAGGATAAAGAGGGCTATGACCATCATGGGTCGAAAAGAGGATGACGCTGAGCTCGATTCATCAAAGTTCCTTTACCCGCTTATGCAGGCTGCTGATATGTTCGAGATGGATATGGATGTAGCCTACGCAGGTATCGATCAAAGGCGCGCTCATATGCTAGCCAGGGAGGCAGCAGAGAGGTTGAAATGGAAAGTGCCTGTTGCGATCCATACCCCATTATTACCGGGCTTGAAGAGCATGAACCGCATGGACCCGGTTGCAAGCAAGATGTCGAAGAGAGATCCTGAGAGCGGAATAAGCATTCATGACTCTCCAGAAGACATTCAACGCAAGATAAAAAATGCGTTCTGCCCACCAGAGGTCGAAGGCAACCCGATACTAGCTATCTGCAAGATGGTGCTCTTCCAACAGTCGCCGGTCCTTACTATCGAACGCCCTGAGAAGTTCGGAGGAAAACTGGAAATCCAGAGCTATTCAGAACTTGAATCATTATATGGCGGAGGTAAACTACACCCAATGGACCTCAAGAACGGTGTTGCCAAAGCCCTAAGCGATGTGCTTGCTCCTAGCAGGGAATATTTCGAGAAGAACCCAAAGAACCTGGACAGAATGAAGGAAGCGTTGTCCTGAACCACCCTCGCCGCTTCGCGCGGGATAGTTCATGGAACGCCCTTCATCGTTCGAAAAACATCTAGGGTCCTTTCCATGCACATGTTCAATATGGCCTCTACGTCACCTACTCCGGTAAGGCCAGCAGCTCCTGGATGTCCACCGCCGCTGCTCGATGTCTCACCGCCGACCATATCCAATATCCTGCCAAGATGAAGTCCAGAACGTACCACATCCTGCCTAGCGCGGGAGCTTACTCTGAATTTCTCATCCCTTTGTGAACCTACGAACACAACGTCCGCTCCAGCGCTTAATACCGCCTTGCACACAGAACTTTCATGCGCGCTGCCCATGGATATCGCAACGATCCTGTCGCCAATGCGCTCGAAACGAAGGCGTTGTACTCCCTTTAGTTGGGATACTCTCTCTGAAACATCTGGCTCTAGATCAGTAAGGTCCATTACCTCATCGATGTTAATCGTGGACCGTTCAATGACCTCGGCAAAGGTTCTCATTAGCGCAGGGTTCGCGAACCTAAAATGACCACTATCTGTAAGCATACCTGCTGCTAGAGCAAGACCTACATTTCTATCGATATCCTTCCCAGCTATCTTAAGGAGCTCATATACTATCTCTGCGCAGCTCCTTTTGCTATCATCACAGAAAGGAATCCTCTATCCCAACTACCGTTATCAGCATGATGGTCGATGACAATATGTTCCTGAGCAGAGATGTCTATACCTATCTGATCAGGCGATGAGGAATCGACGGCGATTATCAGTTGAAAATCACTGATGTTAGCTGTCTCCTCCACCTTGAAATCCAGATTGGATGCCACTACCTTAGATACGCGATCAAGGCCTCCTAAAGCGGCCACCGTGACGTCCGGAAAACTTCGGTATATAGCATACCCGCATCCGACTGCATCTGGGTCAGCGTTTCCATGAAGCAGCACCAATTTTTTGTCCCTTCCAAGCCGTTCAGCGATCGACCCAAGCATATGCACATCGTATGTATAGACCATATTTTCGCCTTTTGCTATCTGATATCCACAAGCGGTGTGACAGAACTTTCAATGAGTTCATCCTCAACATGCTTCACCATTATCCTCACGCTTGCGTAGGGAGTCACATCACGCATGCGAACTACTTCACTCTTTCCTGCATGGCTTCTTGCTTCAATCAGACAGCTCACTTCGCATTCACCGGGGTCAATGAAGGCCGGTTGTCCAAGAGTGTAAGTTCCGGCGGTTCTTCGTATCTTCCACAACACTCTTTCACAAAAAAATGGATCACTATGCGCTTCATGGAGAGAATCAGTATTCTGGCCCCTGTCCCACAGATCTGGCCGAGATATTTTTGCTCGCACGAATGATAAAAATATAAAAAATTAATTTCTGGGTTCTCCCAGAATTTATTGGCCTAGAAGTCATCCGACTTATTCATTCCATCAGATGCAGAACCCGGCCCTATCGGTTGCTGAGGTCCTTGCAATGCCTTTGATATTTGCTCTTGCAAGACTTGATAGCGGTCGCGCAAAGATTTTTCTTGCCTCTCGAGGGTCTTTACACGGATCTCCATAGTTTCTTTATTGTCTTCTATTTGCGTTAGGATAGAAGCTTTTCCATCTGCCTTTAGCAATAATGAACCAACGCTCTTGTAGATAACAACGTCATCCGCTGATTTATTCAGCTCATCGATTGTCCTCTGCATCTCCTTGACCTGCGCATCCATCTGGAATTTTTGATTCAATACAGCCTGAAGCTGCTGCTGGACTTGCTGGAACTGAGCGAGCTGGTTTTGGACCTTAGGGCTCAAATCATCCATGTTCTTCACCTACCATATTGCCGATGTCTTCGGCGATCCTGATCCATCTTAAATACGGATTAAGCGCGGCCCTGAGCGCCGAAAGATCAGTCGCATCTACGTTCAAGGCCATTTTCCCCTCGGAACTGTCTAGGGCCACATGGGTACGGGGATCTCTCTCCCCTATCTCGGGGGAGAGAGCACCCACAATGGCATTTGCATGCGGGCTATCCAATCGGAGGATCGCCCGAGGCATTGTTCACCTAGCTTTAACGATCTTCTTAACTGTTCGGGCGTTCCTTATAGAAGATCTTAGAGCCGCACTTCTCGCATTGTATGCCTACGGTATTGACATTTGAGCGTATGGGCTCGTTACACTTACCGCATTTGTACACGTCTACTCACTCTCTTCCGGTTTCTGGGCTTCTTGGTCTAGTTTCGCCTCTATTTCGGCGGTCTCTACGGCCAAGAGCTTCTCTTCAGATTCCTTCTTAGACAGCGGAGAGTAGGCTGATGCAGCGAACTTAGCATCGCATTTCGAACATAGCCATATGCCACTGCTTACCCTCGACACGCTCATTCTATGACATCTAGGGCACTCATGGTCCGCAGTCCTCATCTTATCGATGTCGCGAACACGGTTCCTGACTACTACACCATATCGAGCGCCGAACTTGCCGGAGCTTCCTGCTTTCTCTGTTGACTTGGACATTCAACTCACCCAATGAGATTCCTAAGATCCTTGCTGACCTGAAGGGACGTATTTATTATCTGTCTTATCTCATCCAGTGTTAAAGCACCGGGAAGTCCCTTTTGCATTGCCCTTAGGTCACCGTTCTCGTCGGTGGTCACGGTCAGCCTTGCTGAAGCGACCTTTTCCTCGTCGAGAGTCGGGTCAAACAATATAGAGTTTTCTATCTTTACGGCCGTTGTCTGAATAGGTATCCGGCGCAATGGTAGCGGATAATCCTCTCCCTTTTCATTTGCCTTTGCCGGTACAATGGTTGTATTGAGGGCAGCTAATGCACCGAGGAAGCAAGCATCGAAGAGATTGCCATCATAATCTAGGACGTATATATCAATAAAGTTTATCCATACCTCCTCGCCCGCCTTTATGCAGAGCTTCTGGAGGTCTATCATCTCACTTTCCCTTATGCCTCTATCGATCACTCTAGCAAGCTCTATAGCGTCCTGATCTGGAGGACCTGCCTCGAATGTCGGCGATGCAAGGGGTATTAATTCTGTATTTGTAGTTAGGACTCCCTTATCAGGTGTGTCCGCGAAGGGCTGTCCTACCTCCATTTTTATCCCAACTAGAACATCAGTGTTACCGAGCTTAACTCGAGCGGACCCTTGTGCACTTTCGATATAATTGGTCTCTATGCTTATCGGCCGATACTCGTTCAGCCCCCTGCCATCCATCCTTTTTCCCGTTGAAAGTAGCTTATGGATGTGCCCTCTCTTTATTTCTGACATAACTTGCTCTACCATGCTCAGGCCTCCGATCCATTATTCTGGGCTGGAGCCTCTTCCTCGCCCTCGATCTGGGAGCCTTGTGCGATATATTTCCGCCTCAAGGCATCCTTTTGGATCTCATAAACATCCATGCATGCTTTCTTGCCTAGCTCGATAGCATGGTTGAATTCTTCCATTGTCAAATGGCCATCCATTTGCAATAGTAGGACCTCTCCGGTCCGGGGGATCATTGCTATCGGTACGTCCGCTTCACCAAAGTTGTCCTCTTCCTTGTTGAGGTCTAGGACGACCTGTCCATCAGCCTTTCCGATCGCGCAAGCTGGTACAAGGTCCTTCATAGGTATACCTGCATCAGCCAATGCGACTGATGCAGCCGTAAGGCCAGCACATCTTGTGCCTGCATTAGCCTGTAGTATCTCTATATAAACATCAATTGAGGTCCGAGGGAAATTCTCTGTGAACACAACATATTCTAAAGCCTCGGATATTATCTTCGATATCTCGACCGAACGCCTGTCTGGCCCTGGCCTCTTACGATCGGAGACCGAGAACGCGATCATATTGTACTTGCATTGCACAATGGCCTTTGCAGGGTTCTGCATGTGACAGTGGGTGGCATTCTCTTGGTCCATATACTGCGGCCAATACCTTATTCTTGCCCCATTCCACATACGCAGACCCATCAGCCTGCTTAAGGACACCCGCTTCTATCTTTAGGGGGCGGAGCTCATCCACCTTCCTGCCATCTATTCTTATACCATTATCATCAATTAGATCAATATCAGTGGTCATTCCGGACATTATAAATCACTCTCACTCTGTTCTAGGAGCTGGCTGAGCACAAACAGACTCCAAGTATACTTTTACTTTATCGGTCAGTCCAGCAGAATGGGCATCCTCTTCTATCATTTGAATGGCCTTGATAGCGTGCATTATATTTTCTACTTCTCCATCCAGCCATATTCTTCCATTCTGCCCTACGAATATTCGGCAATTGGTATATCCCTTTATCATCTGGATCATCGAGCCGCTCTTGCCGATCACTCTGGGGACCTTGCTATGGGATATCTCCATTATCTGACCTCCCTGCAACTTCCTGAGCCCCTGGTCCTTCATGGTGACCTGGACCCTCATGGTCTCATCGACCATCACTACCTTAGCCAGGATGACATCTCCGATGTTCATATACCTGGCAGTGTCCCCGAATTCTACCTTCCACGGAACCTCTGTTACGTGCAATGGAGCAGGATATGGTGAGTTAATATCAATGAGCCAGTTGGATGGGCCTATATCCTCGACCTTTCCGATCACATTATCTCCCACACAAGGTATGTACCTTCCACCCAACGGTATAATGTTTACAAAATTCGATTTTATATTCTTTATACCTAGGAGCGCAGAATATATCTTGCCATCGGAAACATATGTTCCGTTGCCTGGTCTTAACTTATCACCTTCTAAAAGATCACCAGGCAGAACTATCTCCCTTTCTTGCCTCGAACTTTCATTAATCATATAATGATCTCCTTAACAACGCTTACTCATCATTTCTTATTTTATATGCCTTTGCATCCATAATGATTAATAGAACTCAAAAATTCCTTTTTGGGCCTCATATCGTGCCCTTAAGTATTTTCGTCTCTACCTCGCCTTTGGTCCTTTCGTTCAATTCATTTAGGAAATCATCTCTCATGCCTGCAGGCATTTCCAAAACCCCGATCCAGGAACCATTCGGCTCCCATGATTCCTTATAGATCTTTCCGGACCCTGAAAGGAATTCATAGCATCTTCCATATTGGTCCCCGGTCAATTTAACGGCTATGCGTACCTTATCAAACCGGATAGGTATGAGAGGTCTCAGCGCCTTAAGGGTCGGCTCTATCTGCGATTCGACCGATTTGAACGGATCTATATGGACCTTCGCTTCTTCCATGGCCGCTTCGATACGAGCAGGAGGATGTGGCCCCCCCGTTTGGGGATTGATCGCATTCCTTGCTATCTCAGCTACGATCCTTTTTCGCTTGTTCTCCTGCATCTCATGTCTTTGCTGGGTAGTAAGTTGGACCTCGCCCTTGAGCACTATTTGTTTAGCGACCTCAAGGGGGTCAGTGGTCCCGAAGACCTCTTTAACCTTTTTTTCTTCTGGACGTGTACCTTTGCGAGCATTTCGATAAATCTCTTCAAGGACCATATGCTCAGCTAGGTCAACGTCTTCCTTTCCGTTCTTGATGAGGCTGGTCACCTTCGAGTCGATCAGTATCTCAAATGTCTCCCCATGAGACTCTAATCTAGCGATTATCGCTTCTTCGATATCGACCATGGCCATCAGGCCTTCATACTGCATTGGCTTTTTCTACTACAGCCTCTACTTCAGGGTCATCCAACCGTCTGAACTTTGAACTTTTGCGCACTACCCCTATTTCTACGGATTTGGGGTTGAGCTTCTCTTCTTCTGTTGCCTTCTTTAGAGCCTTCAGACCAAGGACTATAGCATCATCCATTTCCATGCCTTCCTGGTATTGCTCCTCGAAGACTTCCATAACGACATTCCTACCTGCGCCTATGCTACCGGCCTTATAAGATACCAAAGCGCCTGAAGGGTCGGTCTCGAAAAGATGCATCCCCTGATCATCTACGCCAGCGACCAACAATGCAGTACCGAATGGTCTTACGCCACCGTATTGCGTATAGTTCTGCTTATAGTCGCATATGCGCTTTACTAACATCTCAACGCTTATTTTTTCATCATAGGTGATCTTGCTTATCTGGGCAGTTACCCTTGCTTGATCAACTAAGACCCTAGCGTCCGCCACTAGGCCAGATGTCGCACAGCCGATATGTTCATCGATCTTGAATATCTTCTCAATGGATTTAGGCTCCATCAAGCGACTTGCGATTCTCTTATCGACGATGAGCACGACACCATCCTTGAATTTGAGCCCAACCGTAGTTGTTCCCCGTTTTACGGCCTCTCTAGCATACTCTACTTGGAACAGCCTTCCATCCGGAGAGAATACGGTTATGGCCCTATCATATGCCATCTGTCCTGGTTGCATCAAATCACTCCAATCTATGCGATAATCACTAAAGCTCTACTTCGATATATAACTGATCGTATGCGTCATAAGCTATTTTATCATCGATGTCGCCAGAAGCCCAACATCTTAAAAGGTGGATGAACGGCGACGAAACGTATGCATCTAGACCGGCATGCAAGGCATAATGTTCCGCACGATCAAGGTACGCCTTGAAACCACTGACGACCTGGTCAGCACAACATTAGCGTTCAATAGAGCGTGCTATCGCATCCTGCATCTTGGTCACGGCAACAAGGAGCACGAGAAGAACGAACGAGCCGCACATATCTTGCTATGATAACAAATGTCGAAAATCAATTAAGGCTGAGCCTAGCTGCTAGCTTATGAATTAATCCGTGGGTAGCTGACTAGAAATATCCTTCACGAAGCGTTCGTATCGTACCTGACGTCCTCAACGTCACGATCGAGATAGAACCAGGGAACGAGGCGTTCAATGCGGCGAGCACTTTATCCTTATCCTGGCCTTGGCTCCTTATAATGCCCATCGTTCCATTGAACTGGATAAGTTTAAGTGGTTTAAGGCTGGCAGAAGCCATAGCATGATTGACGTGCCTTAGCAATGCATCAGAGCTAACTGGTCCATCGATCACCTTGAACACAACATACCTGCGTCTTCCTCGCTCAGCCTTTACCACCATTTATTCACTTCGCATCTTTGGAGATCATATCCGTTCTTACTCCGGTGATCACCGCTAGAACTCTTATCTTACCCTTTAGCTCTGGTTCGACCGAACATCCCCAGATCAGCCGAGCTCTTGGAGCGATCCTAGAGCTTATCATTTCGGCAGCCTTCTCTGCCTCAAGGACTGACATGTCAGGACCACCCTGGACCCTGACCATGGCCCCCTTGGCTAAGCTCATATCTACATTGCCAAGCAAAGGAGAGTTAAGAGCTTCCTCGACCGCATCGTTTATGCGGTCGGTCCCATTGTCAGATTCACCGAACCCGATCATTGCCAGCCCGCCATCCTTCATTATAGTGGCGATGTCGTTGAAATCGACATTGACGAGCCCTGGTCTTGTAATGATCTCTGTTATTCCTTTAATGCTCTGCATCAGGACCTCGTCAGCGACCTTGAACGCCGCTTCAAGAGGCAATTTTGGGACCAATTTTAGAAGTTGATCGTTCTGGATTATTATGGTCGTATCGCAATTCTTGGATAGATTCTCAAGTCCGGTCCTCGCGTTATCCATTCTCAACTTCCCCTCAGATCTGAAGGGTAACGTTACAATACCCATGACGAGCGAACCTGACCTTTTTGCCATCTCTGCGATATACGGTGCAGAGCCAGTCCCCGTCCCTCCGCCCATCCCAGCTGTAATAAAAACGATCTGCCTATCATCGATATATTTCCTGATATCTGCTTGGGCTTCCTCTGCAGACTGCCTTCCGACCTCTGGAAGGGCTCCAGCGCCTAGACCACGTGTGGTCAGTTTCCCTAGAAGGATCTTATTCGGTGCCTGAATATTCAGAAGATGTCTAGCGTCACTATTGGCAGCAACGAGATCTGCCCCGGCTACGCCAGCCTGTGTCAAACGGTTGATCGTGTTCGAGCCACCGCCGCCACAGCCAATAATAGATATGCGTATCCTCATCGATTCTACTAATTTCCTGAGCTCTTCATCATCAGCGCTTGCCGATACGTCTTTTTTTGACGGACTGTCATCTGCAGCGCCAGCCAGCTCAGAGCTGATCGCCTTGTCCAATAACGAGTTCATATACATCCCATCGCGGTTTATCTCGGGATCATCATGTCAATATTAAAATCTATGGTGCGCAAAATAACACTGGCCATCAATTCATTTTTGCCTGAACAAATGGCTCTTTCAAAGGTGGGCTCTAGAGTATCATGGACCCTACCGATGTATTCGATCCAGTCGTGCGACGGAGTCCCAGTGAAAGCTAGGGTGGAAAGCTGAACATGATGGATATGTAAAAGACAAGGGTGTTAAGGGCTCACTAAGATGCTGTGACGATATGCCGCTGTAGGCCGGCTTATTGTCGTTCGTCGCGCCTAGATGTCAGCATGAAAAATGAATGGCAGTCCCCTCCCGGGAGGGGGGTTATGGACTAGCTACGGTAGTTTTGGATCTTTCTGGGCAAAAGTCCTCGCCACAGGTATTCTCGCAATCAACATCGCAAATGGACGAGTCCATTATCTCGATGCCTGGTGGGCATTCCACTTCATTAAATGTGCCCGAACCAGTAGACAACTAGGCCATGGCCGAACATATCTGCATATTTGGACAGCTGCCCTTTTACGTTCTTATTGAACTCGATATGGTCCCCGAACGATGCTTTGGATTCTATCCAATTTATCGTCCATCCATTTACCTTTAGGGGAGAATCTAGCAAACAATCGGGCGTCTTAGTGTACTTTCCACGAAGATCCTTCTCCGTCCTATAGGTAACATTGTGCAGGTCCAACCACTCGTGGAGGCGATCCTCGCCTGTGATCCCACGCTTTATCTGGACCTCGTTGCCCCATGGGGAGTATATTGAATCAGCTCGTGTTATCTCGATTATCTCTTTCTTTGTCCTCGGATTCTGGATACATTCTGGCTCACGTACGTATTTCCAGAATTGCTTTTTAGAGAAGCCGTTCTCTTGGAATAATATCAATCCTGTCAGAATAGGGGGATATTTCCATCGCTGTGAGATATCGAGCAGACTAACGCCGCCATTCCAATCCCTCAACAGCTTTGGGGCGCTCCTTTTTATAACGTGGTATCTCTTGGTCGCATCCCTTACGGTACGTTGAGTATAAATGACGTACAATAGTTCCTCATCCAGTCCGGTCTGGGAAGAGAGAGCTTTTACATCATTGTATCCTTCAAGCCTATCATAAAGGTATTTGAAATCATCGAACTTCATATTTTCACGCTAAACATGCGAAGATAAGATTTCGTAAACGATACAATATCTTAAAATTATCGTCGTAATAGCTCGTTAATTACGTGGAAAATGCTTATTCTGTATCTTACTTACGCGAGCGAGAAGCTTTGAGAGAAAGAGTTGGGAGTTATAGCGGGCGTGACAATATCTTCGAAAAGGTTCTTGCGGAATGAATATGGATACCATCGGAACTAAAGCTCTTAGATGGTCGCTGCTACGACCAATATTGATCGTAATGCTTTTGCTTGGTAAGAACTAGAGCCCACCCATTAGGGCGGGGTAGTTCATTTCATCGTCTCCTCATAGGCTATGCTCTGAGCTCACCATATGTAGCTTGCCGATGACCTGTCGAAATCCTTAACGAACTCTATATCCAGCGCCCCATCTGACATCGTCTGGACAGGGACTGGATAGGTAATGTACGGGAAGAACTGCGTTATGTCCTCAGCGATCTTTGTTACCATGTGATCATTCCCGAAGAGTACTCTGCTTATCTCAAGTGCTTCCTTTCGGGTCAGATCCTCATCCATGTATCCAATGGAATGGATGTACTCGTGGAGCAATATATGAAAGACATAAGGCTTGTAAAGATCTGGTGCAGAGGCAGATATGCGGTTCATCGGCCCTTTGTTCATGACTATCACATTCGTGGCGACCGGATAAAATCCACCGATCCAAGCGCTCGGGCTCCCTCCCAATTCTGCTAGACCGAGCATAAGCCCACCCCGTGAAGCTCCAAGCTGGGCCTTTACTGCATCTTTGACTATCTCGAATATGTCCGGAAGACCTTTAGATCTGTCCAGTCTTTCAGGAAAACTAAGACTTTTAGTTGTGAACTCATAGTTCATATGATGCTTATTTTTTTTATGCTATATTATAGCATCTCTTCATTTTGCCTAGATCGCTAGGTTGATCGCCCCTCCACGATTCCTACTGATCGCACCATGATCCCCCCTCTGCTTGCTGAGTGGGGAATATAAAATAATACTCCGTCAGCCAACGAATGATATGGCTTTCTAAACCGTCTCCATATGGCCTTTGAACTAACGCTCACCAACTTAGCTGCGATCCTCACGATGATCCACGGATCTAATGGCCAAAAGATCACTTGGTCCGTGCTTTTTTAGATCAATACTATCGATATCTACATGCGAACCTTGGTGCTGTTGATTCAGAACCCAAGGACCGATAGCGACAATGATCCGAACACGATGAATGCAGCGATAAGACATCCGATTATCGCACCGCTGTTCAAAAATGGCAGCCCCGCCTGGGGGTTTCCTTTCATGACCAGCTTGATCAGCACCAAGTATCCGATCAAACTACCTATCATCGTACCTATCGCGACCCAAAGGTTAGCGGGCAAAAGCACACTCGGAGATGAAGGCAGATATATGAAGGAGGAAACGATAAGAAGGCCTGGCATAACAGCGTCCCCTACGCCCATGAAAAGAGCCTCTCGTTCTCCATCAGAGGTGAATGTTTTGCCTTGGCTTATCTTTTCCATCTTGAAATCTTTATCCTTCGGCACGACGAATAATACCGGAAGACGCATTGAGGTAACACTATCAGCTAACCTCAACATATGCTTGGTCTTGTAGACCGAGATGGCGTCATATACCGCCATGATCACCAAAAGTACCATTATCGGTATGACACTGAACGTCATACCGAGGATAGCGGTCACACCCACGGCTACGATTATCCCTATGGCATCAATCACATACCATTCTCCGTTCTTTATCAGTGCATACATCAAAAGTGACGGGATGATCAGAGATGCAGGCAAAGCGAAATAGCCAACGGGGTCGAATGTCAGGAATATCGGAAGTAAGACATAGATCAGCGTTATGAAAATACTGACATAGAATATCCCCTGGAGGAGCTTGGTCCTTCCATATTTTACTAGTGTAAGTATGACCGCAGTCACTACTAAGATCATAAGAACGTAGATCAGCGGATTAACGATGCTATTTGGATCGGATGAGGCACCGATATATGCTAGGAACAATGGAGCCAGTATAAGGGCCCCGATCTGAACGACCAGATATATCAACAACATCGCTATGGTTGGGACTAGCTTACGCATCGAAAAATCAATAGCCTGAATAGTAATTAATGATTCTTAAAGTGAACTGCCGCCCTTGTAGACTGACTTCTTGATCATTTCGTTCATATTGTACAACACTTGTTAGCTTTCTTCCCTGTAACTCTTCCGTAATAAATTCGGCTCCCCTTATTTATTATAGAAATTTAAATTATGATGTAAGATCACTTAAATATTATATAATGATGTATTTTTATATCTTAGGAAGATCATCGAAATAAGTGTACTTGTCCTGAAACGCGCTCATACTGATGGATCAATTATGCAGGAGATCCCTTTTTAGCGCATGAAAAACGATCCTACACATTCTATCTAGCTCATGAGATCAGTACGCAAAAGTCTCCTATGCAAGCTGGGGCATGATAAATATCGTGCAACGGGGTCCTGTGAAAAGTGCTATCAACGCTCGGTCAGGCGACCAGACTGAAGCTTGTGAACAGGCGACTAACTGGGTGGGATTAGAATATTACTGACAAGTCGACCGATCGAAATAGGAAGCCTCTGCTAAGAGCTACAAAAAGTTCATCCATCAAAGTCGCGGACAGGCGTCGTCCTGACCCTTATACTTTCCCGATTTATCATAAGGTCCGATATCTTTCCAAGAAAAATGCCATCTGGCAGATATATCTCAGAACTGCCAATATCTATATAGCCTTCAGAGAACAACGGTCCTAGAAGTTTTCCCTTGCCGAGATTTACTGGGGAGCCACCAAGTACCTTATTGAACGCAGGTACCATGATCACTTCATCCGGGAGTTGCAGATACTTTTTACCTTCCATCTCCTTGTTCACCCTACATTTCACCCAGCATGGCTCTTTCGTTACGTTGCCAAGGGAATCCTCTAATGCGACGGTCGGATGGTTGTGCCCAAGAACAAGGATACGCTTACCCATAATATCTGGAGCGGGCCATGTGTGCCCATGTGCAAAGCCAACGTCCCCTATACTAAAGCCGGTCGAAGGATGCACTATTACGCCTGGAGGCAAAAAGTCCTCTAGGTCCGTATCATGATTCCCTTTAACGATGTCGATCTGGCTATACATCTGCAGGAGGGACCTGAATAGCCTAGGTATCTCTGCATGTTCTTGAATTGACGAGCCGGGCACTTTATTCTTCACATCACCTAGGAGGACCAGCCTGTCATGCCCTGGTGCTAGAGAAGCGAGCTCTTTTTCCATCCTGTAGGTCTGAGATGGAACATGTATCCCTTTTGAGCATAGTTCTGACTCTATGCCTACATGCATATCCCCTATGCATAGCGTTCTTTCATCACTTATATCGAGAGCAAGATGATCAGGAACTGGGCAAACAATACATTTCATGTTCAACAGTTACCAAGATGTTCATACTCATAATACCATTGATTATTGTTCATATCCCAAAAGATAGCCTTTCGGCCAATTCCTCGGGTAATCCCTCTTCGATCACCCTTTTAGCGACCTTATCGATATCATATCCCACCCTGTGATTCTCGGCCTCTTTTGATATCGTGTCGAATATGGTATAAGATGAAAGCGCATTCCCGTCCCTTGGCTGGCCAACCGAGCCTGGATTGATTATTATGCCCTTATCAAATCTATTCACATAAGGGACATGCGTGTGGCCTAGGACGAGGACATCGGCTTTGCTCTCATCCAGAAGAGAACTGTCCGCCTCATCCTCATAAATGTACTGATCATCGTCAAAGGGTGAACCATGACAGATGAGAATGGACAAACCATCGAACCTGGCACGGTCCCTCCTTTCCAAGGATAAAAGGAATTTTCTACTTGCTGCGTTAAGTTGTTTAGCTGTCCAGATCACAGCGCTAGATGCCATACTGCTCATCGTTGATGGGTCGATGCTCAATACGGCGACATCGTGATTGCCTAGTATGGACAGTATATTGTTAGACCTGAAAAGATCGATGGTCTCATTCGGGTAGGGATAATAACCTACAATATCTCCAGCTGATACTATTCGGTCCGCTCCTTGGTCACTAATGTCGTCTAGCACGGATCGAAGAGCTACCACATTCGCATGGACATCCGAGATGAGAGCCAATCTCACAGCTCAACATCTATGTCTCCGTATAAATCATATATCTTATGCCATCTTTTTCGCATATCGCTTGATGACATCCGGTATATGGTCTATCACATCGGTTGCCATTATTGAATAGCCCAGCTTTTCGAAAGCTATGTCCCCAGCGGTACCGTTCGTGAAAGCAGATATCCTGGCGGCATTGAATGCCGAGACGTTCCTTGATAATAATGCTACGACCTCTCCTGCTAGGACATCCCCGGTCCCTCCAACGCTCATGCCCGCGTTCCCTGTCCGGTTAAGCTTAGTGTAGTACCCATCAGAGACCACATCAACACGCCCCTTCGCCAAGATAACTACACCGAGCTCCTTGGCTGCCTCTGTGATAACGGGCACTCTTTCCTCGAAATCTTTGGGTAGCCCTTTTCCAGTCAGTACTTGGAATTCTTTTGCATGTGGGGTGATGACCGCAGTCTTCCCCTTAAGGACCGTGACATCCTTAGCTACTGCATGGATCGCATCCGCATCGATGACCATTGGCTTATCACAATCCCGTACTAATGATCGCACAGCCTTCATTGTCCTTTCATCATTACCAAGGCCTGGCCCGAAAAGGACTGCATCTACGTTCTGTAATATCGATAATACCGTTTCCACATCTTCCTCTACTAATACTTCATCAGAAAGCCGATGCACTATCAGGTTGGGTGAGTACGATGCTATTGGCCCATATGACATCCACGGCGTTGATATGTGAACAAGATCAACCCCCATGCGGCATGCTGCCAACCCTGACAGGGCAGGCGCTCCAGTGAACGGTCCTCCTCCTACGATCAATATTTTGCCGTTCTCACCTTTATGAGAATCCTTATCTCGTCCTGGATAGTAAATGAACTCACCCGGACCCACATATCGCTCAGCATCCTGAGGAATGCCTATCGGACGGATTATTATCTTTCCCGAGTTGGATTGGGTCATCCCCTCTTTTACATCGTGGAATGTGACTGTCAGTCTGGGCTTGATAGCTATATCGGTACCTAGTCCTGACGGTACATCAAGAGCTATGATGTATGCTCCAGACTCATTTATCCTGTTTATGAGCGTCCGATATGGTTCTCTAACATCATTGTAGGTACCAGTACCGAGCATTGCATCAACTATGACATCGAACTTGGAGAATGAAACGCCAACCGCTGAAGATGCTATGTGCTTCACACGTTCGAAGTTCTTCCGTGCTGCATCAGTCCGTATATCTCCCGGGGGATCGGTCAATATGACAGTTGGTTTATTGGTCTCTAATAAATAACGTGCAGCTACGAAACCGTCTCCCCCATTATTTCCTACCCCACAGATGATTGCTATCCTTTTATCCTTCCCGACTGCTTCGACCACTGCCTGAGCAAAAGCGTATCCAGCATTCTCCATCAGGGTATCCATCGGGGTACCTGCATGCTCAGCATTTATGTCGAGCACTCGCACCTCCTTAAAAGGGAGCATGGCCGGAGTATCCACAAGTCTAAGATTAATCTTTTGCCCAATGCACATATGTAATTACACATTATTTTCGTGAGAACAAAGGCTGAAACGGATAAAGGCAATGTATCATCGGGCCAGGCACAGTCCAGCTAGTGGGGATCAAAGCACAACAAATGCCTTGAAAGAAAAGAATAGCTCATGTATCAGATGGGGACAACGAACACATATCATAGCAGAATGATCTGGAATGGGGACCGTGAAAGATATAAGAGGAAATATTTTTAATCTTGTTCCTCATTGGAATAGTTGAGGAAAATAGTAAGTGAGCGACATAAGAAGAATTGTATTAGATGTGCTTAAGCCTCATCATCCTTCGATAATTGAGCTATCAGAACAATTAGCCATATTGAATGGCATCTCAGGAGTGAACCTGACGATATACGAAGTGGACCAAGATACTGAGACCTTAAAGATAACTATTGAAGGAAGCGGAATAGAGTTCGACCAAGTGGAAACAGCCATTACCGAAGCCGGGGCAGTTATTCATTCAATAGATAGTGTATCCGCAGGAAAGCGTTTGGTAGAAGAGGTCGAGACACCTCAGGACCGCTGAGACCTGATCAGTTCCTGCCCAACTTTTTCTAAAAGTTTTGATTTTGGCATATTGTTCTCCACCAGTAAGAGACCTTGCTTCACCCACCATGAACTTGGATAGCTTTTGCCTTCCTCGAGCTTCCATTCAAGGCCCAATTTTTCAACGGCTTTGATTATCATTGCCATCTGAGGTTGAGGGATGCATAGGCCCTTCTTGATGCGTCTTCCCTGGCTCCTGGTCCTGGATGTGTCAAAATACTCGGGCCATATAACCCATGCCTTATCTGCATCAAAGACCATATCCAGAGAATTGGGAACAAGCTATAAATATATGTCGAGCTTGGAAGCAAAACTCTGCTTCCAAGACTTACAGTAAAAAGTCCTTTGGCAAGTCTACTCGGAGATCAATATAGCGTTGATCGCTCCCATCCTGTCCTGGCCGGGATGTTATCTTAGCCATACCAAGCTCAGTTTGGATCGTTGCCCCTTTTGTCATGATGTTACGCTGAACATAGTTAGGGTTCGCCGTGTTCCCCTTGACAGTTATTATTTTTACCCTTTTGGTCTGTTGTGTCTTGGAGTCCATGACATTAGCGAATTGTGCGGTTAGTATCCTAACCTTAGAATTGCCGCCCATAGTGCGATATTGCCTGATCTTCTCTGCTCCGAGGTTGGTGAACATTGGTTCTCTCCCGATCTCGTAACGTCTCTTCTTTCTGCTCGCAACAAGACGGCCGCCTGACGGCTTCCTCTGTGACTTGCCCTGCCAAAGTGCCATACTAACCGTTTCCTTAGAAAACAAGTGGTGTATAAATATATTGTCATGGGGGACTACCCGCCCTGTCGTGCAATATCTGCTGTTATGTCCAAGCTACTTGAACATCATTCGCACGTTAGCGCTGGCCCCACTTGTCCAGAGCATCTTCTGCTCATTTCCTGATATGCCTATCTGATGATAAATTCTTGCCCTTACATTTCATGCTCACTGGTTGGGGCCGCTTTGCTCGCTCAAGTGATCTTGGTGCCCATCCATTGGTCCAGAAGCTCCGCCTTGATCGTGCTACCATCTATGGTCAACAGACCAGAATGGCCGTCTTTTGCTGGACCTGGGTTCATGAAGACACAACCATTGTCCCTCAATATGCCTCTGGCTTCATGGATATGCCCGGACAGCACCGCTTTCGGATGATATTCATCAACTATCCTCCTTATTGCTGTACTTCCCACATGATCACCTGTCGGGATGGTATCATTTATTCCGAACGGCGGGGCGTGGAGGACAAGGACCGCATCCTTTTCCATCAATGGACGCAGGGAGCTATCGATCTCATCTTCTTGCAGCTCAAATGGCGTTTCAAATATCGTAGGGTTCGAGCCGCCTAAGCCAATGACTTCCGTTCCTCCGATATCTATCTTGGAGGTGTGCAGTGAGACCGCGTGGCCCTTGATCTGGTCAATGACCTGCGGGGGGTCACAGTTCCCCGGAATAGCATATACTGGCTTTGGAAGCATATCTAGGAACTTTCCAGCCCATTCAGCTGGGCCGAAATGTGTGATATCTCCAAGTATCAATATCGCATCAATATTCATGTCCCTAGCTTTTTCGCTCGCCCATGCTGCGACCTTTTCTCGCCCATGTATGTCGGATAACACTAGGAACCGCATATGACCCGCCCATAGAATGTTAGTCAATCTGATTAGCTTTTCCATGGCTTCGTATTAGTATCTGACCATTCTGCTAAGCAAAGGTGCAGGACCATTTTCAGGTCCTGGACAATGACCCTCGGTCCATTCTAAATCTTGGACCATATCCAAAGATCATGTAGAGAGCATTTGTCCGTGATGTATCCTGCTACTCCTCCGTCTGTTGCTTGGATATGAATGTAGAACTTGTATCAGAGCATTGTCCGCGTGATCCCTATCTCAGGACAAGATATTATGGATGAACCAACAGGGAGTACTACGTCTTCGTCATACGCGCTCTCTTCTCACCCCAGCCATCGCAGGGACTTCTAACTTATCAAATATAAAAAAAGGAAAAAGGGAAAAGGGGTTTAGAAGTTCTGGATCTCCCTGAACACTGATCCGTCCGGGTTGTGTATTATGGCCTTTATCGGCATTTGCCCGGGCAGAGCATGTGTAGCGCAAGAGTTACAAGGATCGTAAGCCCTATACGCCATCTCGACCTCATTCAGGATACCAGGGGATACCTGCCAGTTCTTTATCAGCGCTTTTGCAGCCTTCCTTACGGAGAGGTTGATCGGAGCGTTGTTATTTGTGGTGCCCACCACTAGATTAACATCTGTGGTTATGCCGTTCTTATCCGCTACATAGTGGTGGATGAGAACGCCACGGGGCGCCTCTAGGCAGCCTATTCCTTCGCCAGGCGTGTGTACGTCCGACTTGATGTCCGTAGAGGTTATCTGCGGGTCCTGAGCAAGTTCAAGCAGCCTTTCCGAGGCATGCATCAGCTCTATGACCCTGGCCCAGTGCATGACCATGGTATGATGTATCGGACCCTTGACACCAAGGTCCCTAAAGAAGCCGAACATCTTCTCATATTCAGCCTGAGCGAGAGGTGTCGTAAAGCCAGTTGATGCGTTCACCCTTGCGAGCGGCGCACATCTGTATATGCCGCTCTGCGGCCCATCTACGAAACCTTTCCAGCCGATCTTCTTCTGGAAGCAGAACTTCTCATATGACCAAGGCTCGACATGCTCGCCGATGTAGTCCAGATAGTTCTTCGGGTCGAACTTGTATACCTCATTTCCTTTCTGGTCCACAACCCTGAGCTGACCATCGTAGAAGTTGATCTTGTTGTTCTTGTCTACCAGGGCCATATAGTATGTCTCATCATAATATATGCCGGGGTTGGCGATCAGGTCCACATAGGCCTTGTTCTTCAGCACCACATCGGTGAACAGGTTCATGGTGAATTTAGAGAACTCAACGCAAGATTTTGCCCATATCTCCACCTGCTTCCTCTCATCTTCTGAGAGTGGCTTGGACATACCACCCGGTATGCCGCAGACGGGGTGCGTTGCCTTTCCACCGAGCATTTCCTGTATCTTTTGGGCATATGAGCGGTGCTTTATGACCTCTGCCCCGATCGGGACACCAACAGCAGCGACCACGCCGAGGATATTCCTCTGCTCAGCAGGTGCCATAGGACCCAGGACGAAATCGGGTCCAGCCAGTGCATAGAAGTGCGCGATATGGCTGTGAACGTAGTGAGCTGAGTAGAAAAGCTCCCTCAGTTTCACCGCGGCTTCTGGTGGGTCTGCTGAGAACACACCGTCAAGAGCCTTAGTGGCCGCAAGGTGGTGAGCTCCTGGACAAACGCCGCATAGCCTAGGGGTGATCTTGTTCAGCTCATCGACGGACCTGCCGATGCAGAACTTTTCGAACCCTCTAAGTTCAGGCACTTGCCAGTATGCGTTCGCAACATTTCCCTCCTCATTCAGGAAGATCTTCGATCTTTCCATGACCTTCTAATCTAGTTATCGGGTCGATGGAGATGCGCCTGGATTCTGACCTGTGTGTTGGTTCTGAAATTATCGGTCCGGTCATTGCTTCGCCCCCATAGGCTTCCTTTCTTGGACCTTCCTCTTGATGATGGACTTTGGCATTGTGAACGCATAGAACGTTCCAAGCGGGTCCTTGATCTCGGTCATTAAGGTCATTATCTCTTCTTCAGACATATTGGTCTCATTGTCCGCTGTTCGGAAGATCGATGCTAGTGCGCTTAACATGGAGCTGCCTTGGTCCATGACCTCTGCTGTCGGGCCCATGCATCCACGGCACGGCTGATTGGCCTTCAGGCATTTGGCTCCGCATCCAGCCCTAGTTGCTGGTCCTAGACATATGACCCCCTGCTCAAGCATGCATTTCTCAGGGTCTATCTTGATATCATATGGCATGTTGATATGATCAATTGTCCTGACCTCTTTCTTTCTGCCACATTCATCGCATAGAGTTTTCTGAGAGGCAATGTATGATCCCTTCGGGGGTAGCGGACTTCCGTCCGTTAGATGCTTCTCAACTATGCCTAGGAATTGATTTATCTGATCGGTCGTCGGCGGGCAACCTGGCATGTAATAATCAACATCGACGACATCGTCCAGCGTGAGAACTGTATCATACATTACTGGCAATTCGAGCTCTCCCTCAGGGGCCTCGAACTTCGTCATTGGCCTGACATGCTCAGGATTGACACTGGAGAACGTCTTATTGTAGACATAGTCCTGCAGGTCTTTCTTGTTGGTAACGTTCGCAAGCCCGGGTATGCCACCATAGCATGCACATGATCCGAAAGATACCATCAGTACAGACTTCTCTCTCAGAAGCTTAGCTACATGCTCGTTCTCGCTGTTCCTTATCGCGCCATTGTAAAGAGTTAGAGTAATGCTCTTGTCCGGCATCGCCTCTACATCTTTCAGTTTTGCATCGATGGCGATAGGCCAGAAAACGATGTCCGCTATGTCCGCTAGTCCTAGTATCTTATCATCGATATCCAGGAGAGCGACATCACAGCCACCGCATCCGGCACCCCAATATTGTGCTATCTTGACTTTTGACATTTTTAACACCTCTTTGAGCCGTCTATTGCGGTAGAGCTTACTCCTCCTTTAGCGGGCTTGGCCCAAGCTCTTTTATCTTTGCAGTAAAGTCCTTGATGGTTTCCTGGAATCGAATGCCCTCAGACGCAGATACCCATTGAAGGATAAGCCTGTCAGGATTTATGCCATATTGCTCTAACAGCATCTTCAGAAGAGCTATTCTTCTCCTGGTCCTGTAATTGCCTCCGATGTAATGGCAATCTGCAGGGTGACATCCTAACACAAGAACGCCATCTGCGCCTTTTGCAAAGGCCCTGAGAACGAACTCAGGGTCGACCCTTGCAGAGCACATTGTTCTGATCACAAGGAAGTTCGTAGGCATCTGTAGCCTAGAAACTCCCGCAAGGTCTGCTCCTGCATATGAGCACCAGTTACAACAGAATGCTATGATCTTTGGTTCGAACACAGCATCCTCGACCGGCTTTGCCTCAGGGGCAGAAGCCTCGTGGGAATGTGCACGAGTGTGTGCCTTGACCTCGGTGGCCGGCTTAGCGGCCGTAGAGGCGTCATGTGCATGTTTTGCGGCTGACATTTCAATCACTCTCCTCTAGGGCTGCATCGATCGCAGCGATGATCTGATTATTCTTGTATCCACGCTGTTCCATCGCACCTGATGGACAGGCGGCTACACAGCAGCCACATCCCTTGCAGAGACCTTCGTTGACCTGAGCCTTCTTCTTCTCAGGGTTCTTTGGGTCAACCACGATCGTTATGGCCTTATACTCACAGACTGGCTCGCATATGGCGCAACCATCGCATACATCTTCATTGACGGCTGCGATGATTCCTTCAGATTTCAGTTCATCCTTGGATATGATGGTCATTGCACGAGCTGCAGCGCCTGAAGCTTGAGCGACCGACTCATCGGTGAACTTTGGCCAGTGAGCAAGACCAGATAAGAACACACCATTTGTGGCGAAGTCTACTGGGCGTAGCTTCATATGTGCCTCAAGGAAGTATTTGTCCTTGCTAAGTGGAACTTTCAGCATCTTAGCTAGTTCCTCATTATCATGGTGCGGCCTGATGCCTGTGCTAAGCACTAACATGTCTGGCTTGATCATTACGTCCTCGCCCAGGATGACATCTGATGCGGTCAGTTCTAGGTCATTACCATTCGCAGCAAGCATTGGGGGCTTATCCTCAGGGACCCTCACGAACTTGACACCAAGCTCGCCTGCCTCTTTATAGAGTGCCTCGCGGAACCCATATGTCCTGATGTCCTTGTGGATCACATAGACGTCAGCTGCAGGGTTCATTCTCTTGATCGCTATGGCATTGCGGACCGCATTCGAGCAACATACTCTGCTGCAGTAGGGTGCATCGGCATTCCTGGATCCTACACATTGGATCATTACGATCTTCTTTGCGTGCAGGTGTCCTTTCTGCATCTGGTCTTCCAGTTCAAGTTGGGTGACGACCCTCTTGTCCTTACCATACATGTACTCGGTAGGCTTGTACTCCTCAGCGCCGACTGCGACCACGATACTTCCGGTCTCTATCTCATCAGCGTTCGTCTTTACCTTGAAGTTACCAACGAACCCGCCGACATCCTTTACCTGTGTGTCCAGGTGTACAGTGATGTCCTTGGTGTTGCGGACCCTTGTGATAAGTTCCTTTGCGAACTCCCTTATCTTGCGGCCATCTTCTTCATGATAGATGTTGATGGCATTTCCGCCAAGCTCTCCTGTCTTTTCAAGGAGATCCACATGGAACCCTTGCGCAGCTATATCGAGAGCTGCGGTCATTCCGGAGATACCTCCACCTACAACGACAGCTGAGTGCGTTACAGGCAGCTTGCTCTCCTTCAGGGGCTCAAGCAGCCTCGATTTTGCGACAGCCATTCTAAGAAGGTCCTTAGCTTTCTTTGTAGCCTTCTCTGGTTCTCCCATATGGATCCATGAGCACTGGTCACGGATATTGGCCATCTCAAAGAGATATTTGTTAAGGCCAGCTTCCCTCATCGTGCTCTGGAACAGAGGTTCGTGGGTACGAGGAGTGCAGGAAGCGATGACGACCCTGTTAAGGTTCTCGGATGTGATCAGTTCCTTGATCCTTTGCTGAGAATCAGCTGAGCAAGTGTACTTGTTCTCTTCAGCGAATACTACTGTTCGGAAGCTTCTTTGCGTAGTCAACGACCTCAGGAACATTGACCGTTCCCTTGATGTTTATACCGCAGTCGCAAACGAACACACCAATTCTTGGCTCTTCTTCGGTAATATCGCGCTCAGGTATGCTTATCTCAGGGGCCTTTCCCCTCTTGTTAGCTACATAGAATCCGGCTTTTGCTGCTGCACCAGATGCTTCTGCGACAGATGTTGGGATATCCTTAGGGGCAGCATAAGCACCGGTCACGAATATGCCTGCACGTGATGTTGACAGCGGACTGTAGACATTCGTGCTAGCGAACCCGAACTTGTTGATGTTCACATCGAAGGTCTTGCTAATGGCTTCCCCGCCCTTTGGCGGCTCTAGACCAACAGAAAGAACGATCATGTCGAACTCTTCTTCCTGGACCTCGTTAGAACCGGGATCCGAATACCTTAGGGTCAGGTTCTTTGTCTCAGGGTCCTCAAGGACGCTAGCGACCCTGGTTGCCCGGAGCATTCTTATGCCGTATTCTTTCTCAGCACGAGCTCTGTAGTCCTCGAACTCTTTGCCGACCGCCCTGATATCCATAAAGAATATGCTTGGCTTTAGGCCCGCGGTATGCTCTCCTGCTATGATAGCCTGTTTTATGGCATACATGCAACAGACCGACGAGCAGTAAGTGTTGCCGACCTTTTCATCCCTTGACCCGACACATTGAAGGAATGCTACTTTCTTGGGGCTCTGATTATCTGACGGCCTTGCAACATGTCCTCCAGAAGGTCCTGTCGCACTTAGGAACCTCTCGAACTCGAGAGAGGTGACAACGTTCGGATATTCACCATAGCCATACTCTTTCTTCAAGCGTGCATCGAATATGCTAAAGCCCGGTGCCAGTATTATCGCGCCGACATCAAGCATTTCATCGACCGCTTTATCCTCGTAATTCACGGCACCCGCTGGACAATTCTTCTCGCAAAGTCCACAGCGCCCTTTTGTTAACTTCAGGCACTTGGTCGCATCGATCGAGTACTTAAGCGGGACAGCTTGTGCGAATGGTACATAGATAGCTTTCCTGTTTACTAATCCCATATCATATTCGTTCGGGATCTTGACAGGGCACTTTTCTGTACAGATGCCACAGCCGACACACTTGCTCATATCGACATATCGCGGGTTGTGACGCACGGTCACTTTGAAGTCCGGCGCTTCCCCTTCAACATTGACGACCTCAGAAAGGGTCATCAATTTGATCAGAGGATGTCTTGCCGCTTCCACCAGCTTTGGTGAAAGAATGCACATCGAACAATCGTTCGTTGGGAAGGTCTTGTCCAGTTGGGACATGACCCCACCAATGCTCGGTTTTTTCTCTACTAGGTATACCTGGAACCCCGACTCTGCGAGGTCCAGCGCGGTCTGCACGCCAGAGATTCCTCCTCCAACGACCAGTACTGCACCCATTTTATCAGTCATCTAAGCTCCTCCTAATCTCAAACTACCTTGATCCATATCCTTCGAAAACATCCCGTAAGCAAATCTTGAACCTATGCTGATTAGATTGACCCCCTGTTCCGGGTCGGCTGCTGGCATGTCTCCGATCGTCAATCCCCCAGTTGTTAGGCAAGCGACCTCGTACATCGGGCGCCTCTTTTCAAAGACCCACAGCTTGCATAAATCAAAGCCAAGCGCTACAGGATCTTGTGCACCGTTTAGCAGGTGTGAACCGTAGCTTGGGTGCTTTGCTGGGTGTATTGTATGTTCATATATTAACATTTTGTAAATTCCCCTTTTTAGGTCCTTTGTGCCTACACCTATGCAATATGGCTTATGAAGTTTTCGACACTGATCTTATGCAAATACGAACGTTCGTATCTCAACGAACTCATTGGACAATGACATCCATTGTTATACTCCCTTAAGGAGGTATCTTAGTGTACTTTTGACTAAAAAAAGTAATTCCTGCTCGAGGATCAGTAATAAACCAACTAATGAAGCGAGAAAACCCTGCATAAGCTGAGGAATGGGACGAACATTCTACCAGCCGATGATCATGCTCTGAAAATGAAATGAATACATCCAAGTCATACGACATTTTGTTGGAAACTTTGCATCTATATGGAACATACGAATGATCTGCTGCGTTCCACGCGATCGAGATCATGCTTCGTTCCTGCTTATCTCAGTACTAGATGGACACCTAAGCTCAATGATCAATGAACATGATCCCCTAATCGACAGTGACGCTTTTAGCTAGATTGCGTGGCTTATCTATCGGGCAACCGCGTTTCTTTGCGGTATAGTAAGCTATGAGCTGCATGACCACTGTTAGGGGAACAGGCGATAATATCGTAGGTACTTGAGGAATGCTTATGCTCTCATCCGATATCGCCTCAAGCTCTGGGTCCTGCCCCATACCGACCGATATTACTGGGGACCCTCTAGCTACTACCTCCGATATGTTAGATAGCATCTTCTCATAAGTATGGTCCTTAACGCATGCAGCGATGACAGGCGTGTCTTTGTCCAATATAGCAAGCGGACCATGTTTTAGTTCCCCGGCCGCGTATCCTTCAGCATGAATATAGGATATTTCCTTTAGCTTCAGGGCACCTTCAAGCATCGTAGGATAATTTATGTGCCTGCCGATAAAGAACGCATCCCTGGAGTCAACGAGCATGCCAATGACGTTCTCAACATCCTGAGCGCCATCCAATACGCTCCTTACATACCTCGGCATGGCCCTTATCTCGGATATCAGGTAACGCCTCTCATCAGAAGACTGGGTCTTTCGCATGAACCCTATCTTCAAGCCAAGCAGGTACATCGCCATCAACTGGGTCAGGTACGTCTTTGTAGCCGCAACGCCTATTTCTGGACCAGCTTTGGTATAGAAGACATCATCGACCTCGCGTGAGATCGTGCTGCCTACAACATTTGTGACCGCCATGGTCCGGCAGCCTCTTTTCTTAGCCTCTCTAGCGGCAGCGAGCGTATCGGCAGTCTCGCCGGACTGGGTCAGGAATACAGTGAAAGGGTTATCTCCAGTACGCGTAGCATATCTATACTCTGACGCGAGCTCAACGGTCGTTGGCACTTTTGCCATTGACTCTATCACATACTTGCCTACCATCGCGGCATGGTATGAGGTACCGCACGCGACAAGCTTAACGGAGGATACATCAGCATCGGACAATATGCTGCCGTTCTCTATGTCATCAAGAACTCCCAGAATGGAGTTGCGAATGGCGGTCGGCTCTTCAAATATTTCTTTCAACATAAAGTGGTCAAAACCACCTTTTTGTGCATCCTCGATCGTCCACGTCACCGAGGATGGTTGCCTGGATATCTCCTTCCCATCCTGGCTAAACAAATGGACCTCACCAGCGGTCAATAGAGCAGTCTCGCCGTCCATCATGTAAAGTGCTTTGCTGGTGTAATTGAGCATAGCTGTCACATCGGAGGCTATGATGTTCTCGCCTACACCTAGTCCTATCACAAGCGGGTTCTCCTTTCTTGCTGCAACAAGAACATCTGAATCAGAGCGGACCGCCACTATCGCATATGTCCCTTTTATGTCCTTTAGCGTCCTTACAAGCGCAGCGTGCATGTCACCCACGTAGTATTTTTCTAAAAGATGGACAAGGACCTCAGTATCTGTCTGGGATGTGAATATATGGCCCTCTTTCTCAAGTTTGTTTTTCAGAACGGCATAGTTCTCGATTATGCCGTTGTGGACCACTGCAAAACCGCCATGGCAATCAACGAATGGGTGGGCGTTCTCCTTTGAAGGTTTCCCGCAAGTGGCCCAGCGGGTGTGGCCGATGCCTATATGCCCATCCATCTGTGGAATGCGATCACAAAGTTTGGATATTTCACCTATATCCTTGAAGAGATTGATATGGCCATTCACAACAGCGACCCCTGCTGAGTCATACCCACGATACTCTAGCCGTTTGAGGCCATCAATAATGACCTCTTGAGCGTTCCGATAACCAGAATATCCAACGATGCCACACATCTCAGACCACTGCGCTCCTGTTCTCGAGATTACCGCTTACTTTCACACCATCGTTTATCTTGCAGCCAGCGCCTATTATCGACCCTGGGCATATGACGACCCTTGAACCTATCGATGTATCCTGTCCGATCAAAGCGCCTATGGCGTTCAAACGGAAAAGTTCCTTATCAACTCGTGCGAAGGCACAACTGGATGAAGCGAATAGGCCTGCACGCGCCCAAACCCCATCATCGATCACAGAGTTGGAAAGATGTGAATGTGAACCGATCCTGACATTGCTCATTATAAGGCTATTAGAGATGTACGTGAATGGATCGATCTGGACCCCGTTCCCGATACTTGTCGAAGGCTGTATCACCACGTCAGGGCCGATCGTGCATCCTTCTCCTATGTTGACAGGGCCCTCGATATAGCTACCAGCCCTGATGCGGGTACCAGCCCCGATCACTACAGGACCTCTCAGGGTCACCCCGTCCTCGATCACACCGCTGACCTCCCAGCCATTCAGCTCTAGTGCAGCAGCATTCAAGCTCAAAAGATCCCATGGATAAACTGCATCGATCCATTTTCCAGTGGTCTTAACAGCCGTGATACCTAATCGGCTGATGTTCGGACCAAGGACCTGAGTGATACCTCGCTCCTCACTGAAAACAGCGTTCTTGAAAATCTTGAAAAAATCAGGCGTAAAATAATACATGCCGGTATTGATTATATTACTGATAGCATTTTGCGGTTTTTCTACCAGTGCTGATATTTTGCCGCCTTCCACGCTGACAACGCCGTATTTGGAGGGCATCTCTGACAATGTGACCGCCATAGATGGCCCGTTCTTCTTCTCCAATAGGTCGGATACAGTATGGATATCTATCAGGTTGTCACCAGCAAGGACAAGGAAGTCCTCGTTGCCGATCTCTTTCTCTGTCAACGACAATGCATGGGCAGTACCAAGCTGTTTTTCCTGAGAAATATATTTTATTTTTGCACCGAACCGTCTTCCATCCTCGAAATATGAAAGTACCGTGTCCCTGCGATAACCGACGACCATGACGATATCCTTGATGTTGTTCTTTACAAGCGATCTAACAATATGGTCGAGTATCGGCCTATTTCCTACAGGTAACATCCCTTTAGGACGGGATGCAGTGAAAGGACGTAAACGCGTGCCCTCACCTGCAGCTAGCACTACCGCTTTCAACTTCTCCCCTCAAGGTATTGATCCAACTCTATGCTCATATACTTTGGGTGGCTCGTTTGCTTTTTTACTTAGTGATCTTAGGGTCCTTCTACGCAGATCAGGAGAACAGAACAGGAGCAAGTGAGGAGCTATGTGACCTAATTTCAGGCACATCCTGCATGCCTGAGAGAAGTATGTTCAGGTGTATAGATCAGCTACCAAAGAAAGAGCTCGTACGATCTCTGAAGAACACTAGATGGACCTAGAGAACTGGCCTAGAACGTCAGGTAACTTTACTCGATCTCTTCAGAGATCACACCGTACAAGTTAGTCTTCATCTGTTCCTTGTTCTGAGCAGTGGCCCTAACATATAGACTACATTCCATTTTTGGCCTTACTATGAGGTTTTTCTTTTGGCAGTATATCAGGCCAGCTCCTGTACCTGATTCTGGACGCCTATCTATGAAAAGACAAGTAAAACAAAGATGCTTATTTTCGGTCAACGATCAGCAAGAGACGAACGGTATATTTAGCTTTTTCCGAACTAGGAACCATTTTCGGAAGTTCGTGAGCGATCATCCGTAAGGCCTGAACAATGATGGGCCTAGATGGAACCATAGAGCGATCAAGGACCCCCTCGAAGATGAGAGGCGACAAAATCCGTGAATTCCTTAACTTCCATCCCGCCTACATGGCTGAGATTAAGGACGCAGAAGGGGCATGGAGCTATCAGAATATCTGCTCTAGCATACTTGGCATTCCGGACCTTGCTCGCTGCCTGCTTAGCAGCTAATGCTGGGTAGCCTGACGCGACACCCCCGCCTCCACCACAGCATTCAGAACTTCCCTCCATATCAACGACCTTAATGCCGGGTATGGCAGAAAGTATCTGATGCGCATAGTCTATGACATGTGGACCGACCACCCTCTTCAAATGGCAGGGCTCATGTAGCGCGATCCGGACCTCATGTGATGAAGGCCTGAACCTAAGATGCGATATGCCCTTTGATTCGTAGAGATGCTCTATGATATGAAGCGGTTCTGCCCCATTTATCTTTTTGAGGCCGATCGTACATCCAGGACATGAAGTGACTATAGACCCTGCGCCTTCGATAATCAGAGCGTTCTTGGACCTGAGCCTTTCAGCTCTCTTAATGTCCCCTATCTTATCCAAGGGCGAGCCGCAGCATGACCAACCAGAAGGGACGAATGGATGTGATCCTGCCCGTTCCAATATTCCCAGGGTCGAGCTAACTGTCTTTGGGGATTTTTGACTTTCCTATGCACCCAGGGAAATAAAGCGTGCTCCCCACAGCGGCTATTTCTCTGCCAATTGGGTCGGAAGGGGGAACTGCCAAGCTCCATCTGTCAATGTTATCTATTAATTGCTTATGACCTGCTGAAAGCTCTATTTCTGAGAAATGAGACGACCTGATCTGCAACATGCATCTAGTTATGTCGACCTTTGATGGGCATACGCTATCGCACATCGAGCATGTATTGCACATTAGAACTGGCTGCAATATGTCGGATAACTCCCTTGCATATCTAGGCGCCTCTACCCCAAGCCTTCTAGGACCAGGGAATATCGACGCACCTTCGCTTCGGAGGACCGGACAGACCTGAACGCATGAACCGCATTTTATGCAAGCGTTCGTCATCATATCGCCTCTTTCACCCATGGAGCGGTATCCCAGGCCTGGACCGATATGCATCCCATACCTTTCCCAAGGGGGAATGATGTTCCGTTGACAACTGAACCGACAGCGAACATGTTCTCGATGCCTTTGCCCTTTACTAAAAGATGACCTTTATAATCGGTAGGAGCGCCTTTAGCCAGTATGTTCTCTAATTCATTTGAGCTTAACTTTCTATTATGGCGACCTTTAATTGGTTCAAAGATCCCAACGGGTCCTTTGTCTTTCTCCCATCTATTTCTATCCCACATGTTATGGTGTTCCCTGTGGCAAGAACAAGAGAGGACGTCTCCATTCTGAATGTCCTTTGACCAGAGCCGATGCCGACCATCGTGACCCTGTTGCCATCTATTTTTGCTTCTTTTAGTGCCCGACCATTATGGACCGAACATCCTGAACTTATGGCCATGGACTCCATTGCTGATCTGAACCTCCGCCCTGGGATAGATAGTGGGGTGACAGGCTCGAACACGAGACGACCTGATGTTCTTTCGAGCTTATCCATAACGGCCTGATGGTCCTTTCCATTGAAAACCGGGGGTATGCAGATGGTCTCCTCGCGGATGTCTGAAAGCCTTTCAGCTAGCTCATCCACAAGAACATCATCACCGTATACATGCTCGAACGAATCTTGACATAGCTCATTCCCATGGCTATCACCCAGCGTTGTCCAGTATGGGTGTGGACGAACAATTCTATGATCGAACATGGACACGAAAAGGTCAAGGATCAAGATCGGGATGACCTACTATCCCAAGGACAGCAAAATTCTCTCCATCCCTTGGCATCGACCGCAGCGTTGCTAGACCTGCAGCATCGACCTCGGTCATCGTGCCTATATTCGTGATCGCTCTTGATCGATGACCGGGTCCGCCTATGAATGAGTAGCTGACATCGGACATTCCCCTGGCGAGAGACCCGAACGCTTGATCTGCGCTCAGTTCATCATCGAAGTTCATGCACCCGGTCGACATCTCAGTTGCTGTGGCTCCGCTCCCGATCACCGCCACGCTTAGGCCAATGCGCGCCAGGATGGTAGCGGTGAACAATCCACCGATACCCAGCCCAACTACCAGCACGTCCTTGTCCTCCAACGATAGTGCGGTCATTGGTGAACACCCGAAGTATGATCGATCCCGTATACGCTGAAGATGTGTGCCTTGAACGCCTCTTGACGGAGCTGGTCTCCTGTGAGGACAGGCGATACCCCTTTCCATCGTTCGACGAGGAATGCGCTGATATCTTTTCGTATATTGTTGTGGATATCATCGCGTTCGTCTAGAGCCGACGCCATCCTGAAAATACATAGCCCAGCCTGACAGTAACCCATACCTGCCCTGGTCCTGCGCATAAGATCAGATAATGTCTCTACGTCAGGGTCCTGTGCCGCGTAGTAGAGTTCACCTAATAGTACACTTTCGCATGAACATCCAGGCATCATTCCTCTTGCTGTGCTCATGCATTTCTCTGCTACTACAGGCGAATTGGTCCCATATTTATGGATCATGATCGAAGAATAGTATTGCGGCAGGCTCGCTGCCATCGTAGCATCCGCCCCAAGGATACATTCCGAATCTGTTCTGCAGGGTCCTTTTCGGCCAAGCTTTCTCATTACGATATCCGAAGCTTGCTCTGCCATTAGCCTGAAGGTAGTTAGCTTCCCACCAGCCACGCTGATGAAATTATCAACGCCATCTGCGGAGTGATCGATCACTTTGAAATTTCTTGATGTGCTTCTACCATCCATTCCTGATGATAGAAGGGGCCTTGCGCCAGAATATGCCCGTACTAGTCTGGAAGTCGTTATATCTGGGACGGCCTTGACAGCTTCGTTAAGCAGCTCCCTGACCTCGCGTTTTAGAGGCATTGTTGAACCAGGGTATCCCCTCCTGGAGGTTGTTCCAATAATGCAGCCCGATCTATGAGGCACTATTATGTCACCATCGGCCGGCGGGCGCATTCTATTTATCAATCGCCCCACTGGACGACCATCGATAACGACCATCGTCCCCTTGTCAACGCTAAGGGGAATGCGGACGGACGCCATCATTGCCACGGTGTCCGCCCATGGGCCAGTTGCATTAACTACTATGTCCGGATCGATCCGCACAATACCTTTTGAAGTGCTTAGCACAGCTTCAGTGATACGACCGTTCTCGACCTTTAATGATGTAAGCTTACAATGATTGCGCAATTCTGCTCCGAACGCTCTTGCAGACATTACATTGCCAATGACCAAGAAGAATGGATCGATCGACGCGTCTTCGACCAGCACAGCTGCGTTCAATCCTTTTGCGATCGACGGCTCCATTTGGTTCGCTTCATTCACTCCTACTTCTTGGACAGGAACAGAGATCTTCTTGCACCCGCTCAGGAATTGACCGACATAGTCTGGATCGTCGTTAGGAAGCGATATGAATAGTCCGCCTGTATCCTCGATGCAATAACTGGCGATCTTCTTCAGAACGTGGTTCTCTTTTGCACATTCTTTTGCAGATATCGGATCCTTAACGGCGTATCTTCCACCGCTGTGCAACATACCGTGATTCCTTCCAGAAGCACCCGCTGCAAAATCTCCTTTTTCCACTAGGAGCACATCCGCCCCTCGCATCGCTAGATCCCTTGCTATACCTACTCCAGTTATGCCTCCACCTATGATGAGAACCTCGACCTTTCTCGAAGAGACCATGCAGGATACTCAATGCTATGCACGATATTATCTTTTTCAGGCGTAATGAAAGCTAATGACACACCGGCAAAACTGCGATACTTGATCGTATCCTGAAGATGCACTAACATCACTATCGTCGTCGATCACTTCTCACTAACTTGCATGATCTCTCTTTTTCAACTTACGATGAAGGTCACAGCTAGCCTAGCTAACCAAGCTCGTGGTTCTTCGGTGGGAGAGGGAAGACTGCTTGATCATATTCTTTACATTGGGCAGGATAGAACGACTTAGGGAAAAAATAATGCCCTTTTTTTGGATCTTTGAAATGGCCAGATAGCTTAGTGTTATCTAATTATATTATCATCGTTGAATGATCTTATCGGAGGGTAGATGTCCTTCTGTAGTGTTTTATTGATCAAAGGGAGCCCATTACAAGGGCGATCGTGAAATAAGAGCGGAAAAAGGATCGACATGGCCCATTTACATGGCATTGGTTCTGGCAGGACAGTACTACTAGTGATGGCTGTAGTGATAACCGCCATTCTATTCGCCGGGTCTGCACTTGCGATAACATCTGGTATCTCATTCGGCCCGACTCCAGATCAGGATGTCAGTTATGGGTTGATCGTCTCGGAGACTGGCACGAATGACACCGGGCTTACATGCTGGGACTCTGCAGTGAACCATCTTGTTGGAGAACCATACGGACAGAATGTATCCGTGGTCTCGAATAGCATTACGTGTCAATATTCTGTGATAGTGACCGTTTCAGATGAGGAAAAAGCGATCGAGAGCGATGCATCGTTCTCAATTGAATATTTGAACGATAATAATTGGGTCCCCATTTCCAACTTAACATTGGACAATGGAATGATAACCGGTAACACGGTAATCAGGACGATAGATAGCGGGGATGGAGAATCTGGGATTTCCGACTTATGGCTAATGTTCCCGGTTGCTATGTCCTTAGCTTCACAGCTTCGCAGTTGTGAGGTCATCTTGATCACTGTCGCCAGAAGACTCGCCATTTCAATAGTGGGATGAACGGCGACGAATGTATGTATCAGGAATTGCTCATCTTGACATATCTAGTATGGGGAGGCTTCCTGTCAACTGGTCGATCGTAGCGCGCTACGATAACAAAGGCCGCAATGCGAACAAAACATGACCCATCTGCAAGCTCACGAATACTTTCTTGGGCAGTTGATCTGCGATATTATGCTAATAACAATGCTGGGATAAGCATCATGAACGATGCTGCAAGGACAATGAAATTCGGGATCTTCTTGAACAAGAACGGGTTGGGGTCCTCGAATGAATATACCACGATAGCAAGGGTTCCAAGACAGTACATATGTCCACAAAAACTCAGAAGAATATACTGATTGGAACCACTGGTCACAGTGTTCCTAAGAACTAAGCCAATGATGCCTTCCACTGTTAAGATAATACCCACAATAAGCGGGATCTTGAGAAGGCCCCCGTGGGCTGTAATTGTTTTTTGATAGTCCGCGCTCATCCCAAAGAACGCGAACAAGATTATGATGGAACATAGTATGAATACCTGCAGAAGGAAAAGGTAGACCGTAGTGGTGCTTAGGTTCCCGATCGAACTAAAAGAGGCCGCTAGGATATGGTTCATATAATAATAGCATTCCACGCCTACAACTATGCTGGCAAGAAGGATAAGTAGGCTTAGGAATGTCCTTTTCTGCATTAGGTGCTTATTTTTTGGCCAGTATTTAGTTTTATCTAAGCGATCGAAGTCCCTCTCGACAATTGTCGGAATGTGGGGGACTCACGGTTGGTATTTGGAATGGGACCAATGAGATATGGTCGTAATGAACGGACCATAGCCCCTTGATACCATACCTGTACATTCTTTCTTGGATCATTTACGAGGTGAGCTACCCCGCCGTTCTGGGCGGGGCGGCCGAGGTCATCACTTCTTTAATATCTCGCTGAAGAAACCGCTGTAAAGAGGGCCGACCGGATTATTGGCGGTCATGCGATCCTTGACCATCAATGTCGTGGTGTAGGCGTTGGAATGCTTGTTGAAGAGCATATCGTGACCTACACATAATCCCATTACAATGTTCATTTGTGTGCCAGCCTCATTCAGCAGCTGTGCCTGGTATATCGGATTGCACACTGTTTCAGTTTCGCTTTTAATGCAGTCTTCCTTCGGGATGCTTATCTCATTTTTCTTGATAGAAAAATTACGGCAGATGACCGAGTATACCTCAAAACCTCTAGCCTCTAGGACCTTGGTGAGACGCACTGCTTCGTCCCTAGCAGCGAGACAGAATGCTACTCCTATCTTCTTCCAGCCCATCGCTTCTGCGAATGCCATTATCTCAGAAATCCGCGGCCTGATAGGTGTAAGTACGCCATTGACCGGCTGCATTGTACCTCTTTCGACCTTTGCTGCGGTCAACATCATCGTATGTATCTCAGGGTCCTGATAGGTCTCGATGATCTCTTCCCTGCTATGATCTGAAACATTCGTTGGGCAGTTCTCGAATTTTCCAGGCTCGCCTATTTTGCAGCCCGCATCTCCACATCTATCGCATCTCGGAAAAACCATAGGTATCAAACTCCATTATTTCTTGATATTAGATGAACTACCCCGATCTTTACTGCGGGGTTCTTGCGTGAACTACACTGTGCTTGCGGACCGTTCACGAACGGCTGCAGGGGTCTACTGTCCACAAGTTTTAGCTCCGGTCGTTCCTTCTAAATTGGGTCAGGAACTAGGATATGACCGAGTGATCCATGAGGCCGAGATGGTGCTTCCGAAGAAGTCTACTATATGCCGGCCTGCTAGGATATATGGCATGCTCTGGATTTAGCTCCCCCGTAGTCTGGATAGAACCAGAACTTGTAAGTGAGCACTATTCGCACCCTTGGTCAAGTTAGGTATATTCTCATCATCATATCATCTTATCGTTTTTATTCTCTCTCTTGTTCCCACAACTTACGCAGGGAGTCTTCTCTGGAACGAATGACAATACTATTGTTCATATTGATCAGTTGATCTTTCGTCCATTCTTATTGTGAATGACATTATCGATTATCCTTGAAATGTCCTCTAGACGATATGGTTTAGGGATGACCCCTGAGAATCCATACTTGCTATATTCCGACATTGTTGCGTCGCTAGAATATCCTGATGATACGATCACTTTAGCTTCCGGATCAAGTTCTAATAACAGCTTAACAGCTTCCTTTCCCCCCATTTTTCCGGGGATAGTTAGGTCCATTATCACAACATCATATCGTCTATTGCTCTGTAAGGATTCTTTATACATTTTGATGGTCTCATGACCATCGTGCGCCTTATCAACAGAATATCCTAATGACTCCAAGACCTCGCTTGTGACATCAAGGATAAAATCCTCGTCGTCCATAAGCAATATTCTACCTTTTCCTTTTATCACGTCATGCACCTTCTCTTTTTCAATTATCCCAGATCTGTCCGAAGCTGGGAGATAAATAACAAAAGTGCTACCGCACCCGATCTTGGACGTAACGTGTCTATGAGACCCTCGTGCCTGTTGATTATCGAATAAGCGATCGCTAGGCCCAGACCATTTCCGGTATTCTTTGTCGTAAAATATGGTTCGAATATCCTCAGCATCATTTCCTCTGGTATACCTGGCCCTTGATCAAGTGATCGAGACCATCACACTACTTGCCCGCCCTAAGGGGAAGATGCTCTCCATCCTGAATGTCAATATTCTCGACGGATATCGCCAGGTTCCCACCGTCAGGCATAGCATCGCGTGCATTTGCAACAAGATTCTCCAACACCTGCGATATCTGGGGTTGATCGATATTAACTGGCCAGACCCCTTCTTGGATGGTATAAGTCGGTAGAATGCCAGAACCGCTCAGCATGAAATCAACAGTACCTACGAGAAGTTCCTGGATCGAGGAGGCTTGTCTTATTGGGGCTCCGCCCTTTGAGAACTGTCAATAGCTGTGTTGTCAGTTCTTTGGCCCTTTGTACTGCATCCTCTGTTTCCACCAGCTTTCTTAACTGTCCTGTCCTGATCGTCAGAGCAGGACTTCGCGATAGCCAAGTTGCATAATATCGCGGTCATGATGTTATTGAAATCATGTGCTATACCACCTGCCAGAAGCCCTACTGCCTCCAATCGTTCAGATCGCTCAAGCTCTAGCTCCATGGACTTTCTGAAGGTGATGTCCCTGAATATCAGGACCGCTCCGAGGAGACGTCGCAAGCGGGTTTCTCATGGGTGAATCGATAGCTCGATCACAAGCTCCCTCCCGCTAGGTCCTGAAATGGTCCTCTGCTCAAGCTCCATTCCATTTCCTGTTCTGAGGACCTTGTGGACAGCGCTCTCGATATAATGATGCCCGTCCTGACACCCCATGAATAGGTCATCGACCCTCTGACCGATCATACTGGGCATCCTACGGCCCAACATTTCCTCAGCAGCCTTATTTACCCTGACAATGTCCCCCTCGATCGAGACCGCTATCACACCATCAGAAATGGAGCTAAGTGTTACAGCTAGACTTTCTTTCTCCATTTCCAGGTCCAGTCTGGATTGCTCCCTAAGAAGGGCTGCCCCAAGATTACTGGCAATGGATCTAAGAGCATCAAGCTCAACAGGGGACCATTCATCATGATCACAATGATGGTCCAGTATCAGGGATCCCCAAAGTGTGTAGCCTGTAAGAATGGGAATGCATGTGATGGAGCTTATGCTGGGGGATGAAAGTAACGATCTGGCCTTTTCTGGCAGGTCCACTGCTTCTATATTGACTATACTTCCGATAAGCAACGAATCCTCTACTTTAGAAAGCCCGATCGCTTTGAGGTCATGCTCAGAATTGATCTCAGGTTCGGTCTCGAGAACACCTTTCGATGATGTCCACCTATACCGCACTTTCATGTTCCTATGCCATTCATCGACCTCTCTTGCTTCCAGCATACGGGCAGAATGTGCCTTAGTGGCATCACAAATGCTCTCTAATACTTCCCCGATGTTATCGCTCCAGGAGTCGCTTTTCATTAATTTTTCAGATACTCTGCTTACAGTCTCAAGGATATCATACCTACGCTTCGACTCCCCCTGAAGAGGCTTATGCTTTGTGATGTCCCGCCCATTGGCAATGATCCCATGGACGTATGTGTCCGATAAACAATTGGTCAATAACATTTCAAGACATACCCGAGAACCATCTGGGTCCATTATCCTAAAATGCCTTGTCACCGTTGCCCCGGGGGTCATAGCCAGGTCGTTCAGCATCTTGTATGGATCATCTTGACCGTTCAGGCCCATGCCAATAAAACAATCCTTGCCAACGATCTCTGTTGGGGCTTTCCCAAGGGCCGAGCAGGCAGAGGGGTTCGCATATTTGACCAGCCCATCCTGGGTCAATATCATGATCGGATCTGAAGAATTCTGTGCGAGGGACCAGAAGGGATCATTGTTCCCATGGATGCTCATGCTGCCATCTAGCGGATGAATATCATCCACAGCTACCAGGTATGCGATCTGTTCGCCGATCAGGAGTCTCGATAAGCATGCTCCCAGAGCTAGTTCTTTCCTGCACTCGCCCGGAACTATCAGCTCAAATGATACTTTGTCGTTATCTTTCCCTTGTCGATCCATCCTTGCGAGCTGATCCAAATATTGAGGATCGACATATGAACCAAGCAATCGTATTGCCTCTTTTTCGGTCTTTCTGCATCCCGTGATCTTGAGCATGGGATCGTTGATGGAGATGATCTTACCATGCCCATCATATATCATCAATGGCCTTTTTTCTAGGTCCAGCGTGTCATTCTGGCTATTTTCCAGATCCGAGATATCATTTTGGTATCGATCAGGGGCCTCATAGCCGATGAGATAAAGATATTGGATACTGATCTCAGACATCATCTGGCACGCGCTGATGCTGACCAAACGTCCATTTATCGGGTCGAGATATTCACGCCATGACCCATCTATTTTGCTTGCGATGTCCAATAGCCCATCCTCGTTCATCGCTATCTCGGATAGAACGTCCTGGACTCTTTTACACATAATCGATCTGGACATTGGGATCTTCGGGTCAATACCAATGATCTTTCTTTCTTTGCTAACAAGCAGAGCTGATGTGGACCTGAATGAACGGACGCCAGCGTAGGATCGTCCATACGTCATCTCAAAATCTCTGTCCATTTCCACAACCAGATGTTATAATTTTATGGATTGTACTTATTTAAACGGTAAGTTTTGGGTATCATGTATGATTTCACGGCGGACACAAGAAAATATATGATGGTCTGTACAGTTCTATTCGCTCGTATGACCGTTCTTATCTATCATGATGAGCCGTATATCCACGATTTTGATGCTACTGTGATCTCTGTTCAGGACGGATGGATAGAGCTTGACCGGACGGCTTTCTACCCTGGCGGTGGGGGGCAGGAGCAGGATCGTGGCTCCATAAACGGGTTTGATATGACGGATCTCAAGAAAGATGGAGATAGGATACTACATCATGTTCCAAAGGGCAGGTTCGAGGTCGGCTCAATCGTCAAATGCAAAGTGGACTGGAATAGACGATACGACCTGATGCGAGGACATACAGGTGAGCATTTACTGTTCTCATGCCTTAGCAGGACCAACCCTGAACTTCAGCTTATAAAGATCTCTATAACAACCGAGAAAAAAAGCTTGATCCTCAATGGGGCTCTTGATTGGGAGAGTATACATAATGCAGAGAAAGAGGCGCTCGAGATAATAACCGAAGGACCCCTGACTTGGGAAGAGAATATGAGCAAAGACGACCCAGCTCTTCAAAAGTGCAGGGTCAAGCTTGAGAAGGTCCATGACGAAAGCGTTAGAGTGGTCCATATCGGAGAATATGATTCAGCAGCATGCTCTGGCATACATGTAAAGAATGTGAGCGAACTAAAGCTTATTCTTGTCACAAAGTTCGTTTCAGCACGTCCAGCTGGCGACTATGAGGTCGAGTTCGAGGTCGGAGAGAAAGCTCTTGGCAAGGCACTTGAGCTATCAGTGTTCGGTCTTAGGGCCGCTGAAAGGATAGGCGCACAACCAGCAGATATGCTGAGCGCGCTGGACAATATGAAAAAAGAAGAGCTCATAAAAGAATCGGCATTAAAAAAGTATGGTGCCCAGGCAATAGCTAACCTCGTCCCTTCGCACATCGGTGATATCGAACTTTATTCGGGTTCGTTCGAGGCCATTGATAAGAGGATGCTTATGGATGCGGCTAACGGACTGATAAACGCAGGCACGGCCTGTATAATTGGGTCCACCGGGGAACGTTTCACTCTTTTGATAGCAGCAGGTCCAGATGTCGATGTGGATTGTGTTGCCATCTTGAACGAGGCACTTTCCAAGGTCGGTGGAAGGGGCGGCGGTAAAAAGAACTTCGCGACGGGAGGTTCATCCTCTCCTGATAGAGCAGAAGAGGTCATAGTAGCTGCAATAGCAGCCCTCAGCAGGGCATTGGAGAAAGAATGACTTAGCCATGATCTGGGTTTTGGGAACGCACGTATATTATGATCGCAAACCAGAAAAACTTTAACTACCTTACGGATAATCACAAAGATGTTCTTATGATGCCAGGTATGAGAGGTATTAACCCACGCCAGATGAAACAAGCAATGAAGCGGATGGGAATCACCACTGAAGACATAAATGATGTAGTGGAGGTCGTCATTCGAACAAAGACCAAAGAATACATCATCAAGGAAGCTGCCGTCACGTTGATGGATGTCCAGGGCCAAAAGAACGTTCCAAGTTATCGGGGAGGTAATTGAACAAGGTATCTCATCGACCCCAGCGATCGCGAACGAACAAAAGGTGCCCGAAGAGGATATCAGTCTTGTGATGGATCAGACTGGACGCACTCACGAAGAAGCTGAGAAAGCTTTGAAGGAATGCGGAGGGCAGCCAGCCGAAGCGATCCTTAAGCTTATGTCGTCATAAGGTGAGAAAGATGTGCATCGCTATACCAGGTAAGATAATATCCATTGAAGGTCCACAGGCAGAGGTTGATTTTGGCGGAGTGAATCCAAAGGTCAATGTTTCTCTTGTGGACGGAAAGCCTGGCCAGTATGTAGTCGTTCATGCGGGCTTTGCGATCGAGACACTTGATGAAGAGGAAGCTAAAGAGACCCTCCAGCTGTGGAAAGAGATCCTTGCCCAAGAGCCGTCCTGATACTGCCCAGCAATAGGTCCAAGGATAGGAAGCATTTGGGAAGCTGAACTCATAGCTGAGCCATTTTACGAAAGATATTATTCGATCCTAAAGATCGATACATGGCTTGTATGGACCGAGAATACCCACTTGAAAAAGCGGGGCCCCACATCTCGATCATAGACAACGATACATATATACGATCCATCGAACATACTGACTTTCTGGAAGCCTGATGCTAGATGAGATAGGCAAATGCATATCTGACCTTAGACATCGGATTTAGAATAGTGTAAATATATAGACGAAAATACTTATAGTCTGCTTGTGATTAGACAATTGTCTATATAATACAATCTTTTAGGTGAGATATATGCTCGATGATCTTGACAAAAGGATAATCGAAGAACTCTGTATATCCAGCCAGGGGTCTTATAGGCAGATAGCAAAGAGATTGGGTGTCCATCCGACCACAGTTGATCCAACGGATCAAGAACCTTGAGGAGCTAGGGATCATTAGAGGGTACAGGGCGAACGTCGATTATCTGAAGCTCGGATATGAGTTCATGGCCATGGTCCACATTTATGTGGAGGGTGAACTATTGGACAGTTCAAGGTAAGATAAAGGCGATGGATAACGTACTGGCGATCTTTGATGTGACTGGCGAGTGTGATTCAATAGCCTGGGTCGCCTGTAAGAATAGGGAAGAATTCTCTGAACTGATCAAGAGGATGCTGACCATCCATGGTGTGAAAAAAACCAATACCTACGTGGTCTTGAACATGATAAAGGACCCTTATCAGTTCATCCCCGAGTTCGATGTATTGGACACGACCCCGAAAGAACATCCCGAATGATCAAGGCGATCATCAAGGAATATCTCACATAAAGTCTTCTGTAAGACCGAATGATTTATCATTTGGCCGCCTATTAGGAGCAAAACCTCGAGATCAACAGAGGTCTGGAAAATGATAAGGACACATACTTGCGGAGAACTTAGGGCGGACCATCTTGCGCAGCACCAGTAAAATTGGCAGGCTGGGTCCGGTTCTCACGGGACCATGGCGGAGTACTTTTCTTAGATCTTGCTGATGCTTATGGCACCACCCAGGTGGTACATGACCCAGAAGCACTTAGGAATTGCTCAGATGTAGAACGTTTGGATAAATTGCTCAAAACATTCGGTCGTGAGTCAGTCATCGCGATCTATGGCCTGGTCAGGAACAGGGTACCCGGTACAGAGGACCCACGTAACCCGACCGGCACCGTTGAAGTGCTCATCGAGGATGCCAAGCTGCTCAATTCATCAAAGCCTTTACCTTTTGAAGTAGCAGAACAAAAAGAATCCCAATTGCCAGGTGAGGATCTTCGACTAAAGTTCAGATATCTGGACCTTAGACGGACGGAAATGAACAATAACTTAAGGTTCAGACACCGGGTAATATCAGCAGCAAGGCGGTGCTTTGATGCATCTGGATTCATTGAGATAGAAACGCCAATGCTGACGAGGACATCTCCTGAAGGAGCTAGAGAGTTCATCGTCCCGTCCAGGATATCGCCTGGCAGTTTCTACGCCCTTCCGCAGTCTCCTCAGCTGTACAAACAGATGCTCATGGTAGGCGGAATGGACAGATATTATCAGATCGTTCGCTGCTTCAGGGATGAAGACGCAAGAAGTCAGATCGGCAGCCAGAATTCACGCAGTTAGATATGGAAATGTCATTTGCCGATGATAGGGACATCCAAAAAGTGATCGAACAAGCGCTTGCTAACATATGGAAGAATGTTTATGGGAAAGAGCTGAAAGTGCCGTTCCAGAGAATAAGCTTCTATGATGCTATGCACAGATATGGCTCGGATGCGCCTGACATGAGGTATGGACTAGAGCTGCATGATGTTACGGAAATAGTAAAGAACTCATCATATGAGATATTCAAGCGCATCATCTCGAGGGAAGGTAAGGTAGAATGCGTCAATGTCAAGGCATCGCTGATCAGTGCCGGACCTTCTGATGAGAGCGGCGTTTGTCGCAGTGATGTCGATCGCCTTATAGAATGGGCCAAAGGACAAGGCATGGGCGGTTTGACCTGGATGCGGATGACAACAGATGGACTTTCATCTAACATAGTGAAGTACTTCCCGAAGGAAACGACCACGGCAATAGAACAGACCATGGGCGCTGAGGAAGGAGATCTGCTGTTATTCCTAGCGGGGTCAGAGATCGCGGCCTTAAAGGCCGGAGGAGAGCTAAGACGCAAGCTCGCGAAGGACCTACATCTGCTTGAAGGAAAAGATCATCAGTTCATCTGGTTAGTGGATTGCCCGCTTTTCCAACATGACGCGCTTACTGGTCAGATCGTATCTTTCCATCACCCATTCGTTATGCCAGTTGGGGGCGATATCGACCCAAAGGGTGATACGATGTCGATAAAGGGCCTGTCCTTTGATCTTGTCATGGACGGCTCTGAGATAGGTAGCGGCTCAATGCGTTGTCATGACCCAGCAATTCAAAGAAAGATCTTCAAGGTCCTTGGATGGAGCGATGAAAAGATCCAAAAGGATTTTGATTACTTCCTTGAGGCCTTGAGCTTTGGAGCGCCACCACATGGTGGTATTGCTCTAGGGATGGATCGTCTTGTAGCGATAATGCTAGGCTGCGAGACGATACGCGAAGTAATAGCCTTCCCTAAGAACAAGAAATTCCAATGTCCCATGGACAGCTGCCCTGCAGCAGTGGAAGATGCAAAGCTCGCTGAGCTCCAGATACTTTCACTGGCTGGGGATGAGGACCAGGATAAAAAGAAAGTATCCTGATCCTAAATCTTTTCCAATTCATTCTTTACTTTTTCAGAGACATCCTTTGATGGATACCTGCCCTTTGAGAGCTTCATCACTTCTCCAATAATTACATTGGCCGCTTTAGGGTTCTTAGGATAATCCAATACCGCATCTGGATGGGCCGCGATCGCCTTTTTGATAAGCGCGTTGAGCTCCTCCTCATTAATACCTGCCTCAGGTACCGAGCTCATGGCAGCCAGCTCTTGAATGACCGGTTTTCCCTCTGCCAACTCAGATATCCTCATCCGCCCTTCAGCATCTGTTATCTTGCCATTGCAGACCAGGACCACGATATCGATTATATCCTTCCGTGTCTTGTCATCTAGCCTGTTCTTTAATGTCTTCCAGTTCGCGGATAGGGCTCCCATGATCCATGTCGCCGCGACCTCGTTAGATGTGCAAGAGCAAAGCTGTTCGAACAGATCCGCAAGTTCCCAGGATGTAACGACGATCTTTCGTGCGGATTCCAAAGATATACCATACTGCCTGTGCAGACGCTCGGACCTGGTAAGTGGCGTTTCTGGTACATTCATGTTCTTGGAAATATCTTGTATATTGTAGGTACCAAGATCTGGCTCCCCTATGTACCCATAATCCTCTTCGAACTCTTTCTCTCGCCCAGGCATCGTAACGCCCCTTTCCTCATCGAAGTGGCGGGTCTCTCGTACGATACCGTTTCCAGCGGCAAGCATCTTTGTCTGCCTTATCATTTCGGCCTTCAGGCCACGTTCTACATTCTTGATGCCCGTGATGTTCTTGATCTCCACACGTTCTTCGCCAACAGAGATGTTCGAATGACACATTACCGATGTGTCCTCCCCTGTTACATGTATCAAATGGCGAAGTTCGATGAGCAGCTCTGTCAGAAAATCCCTGGCTTCTGAAGGGGATGTCAGATCAGGAGCTGTAACTATCTCAACCAGGGGGACCCCAGAGCGGTTATAATCTATCAATGATAGTTCCTGGCCCGCCGATCCGACCCGTCTTATCCTTCCTGGGTCCTCTTCTATATGCACTCTCCATATCCCGATGTCCCGGCCCCCAAGCCTGAAATGCCCATTGGTGCCGACAGGAGAGTCGAATTGAGTTATCTGAAAGTTCTTTGGAAGATCTGGATAGAAGTATGTCTTCCTTGAGAACCATACTCTATCGGCGATCGAGCATTGTAAGTATTTTGCGATCAGCACGCCCATCTCTAGTGCCTTGCGGTTTAGCGATGGCTTTGATCCCGGGAAACCAAGACAGACAGGACATATCGATGTGTTCGGCTCACCTCCGGCAGTAGAACAGGAGCAAAATAGCTTAGATGCTGTTGGCAATTGAACATGTATCTCTAGGCCGATCTTCATATGGACACCTCTGGAAAATCATATGGAAAAATATTTTCCCAGTGCTCAGCAAGATCAATTAAGGAGCCTTCCTTCCATTGTGGGGCGACCACTTGCATGCCTACAGGTAATCCGCCCGGATACCCACATGGGACGGATATGTGAGGCATACCTGCAAGATTAGGCGGGACCGTAAGGAAATCCGCCTGATACATCTCGATAGGTTTCATGTTCGCAATATCGGCTATACGAGGAGAGGGGAAGGGCATAGTTGGTGTGAGTATCCCATCGAACTCTTCGAACGCCTTCTCGTATTCCATTATTACCAGCCTGCGCACTTGCAAAGCTTTCACATAATATTTATCGCGCAGGCCTATCATGCGGGAATATGTCCCAAGCAATATCCTTCTTTTAGCCTCAGTACCAAAATCACGCGTCCTTGTCATGGTGAAGAAATCGTTGAAACTTTGATCCATCTCATCGTTGAATGTGCCGAACCTCATCCCACAATATCTTGCAAGGTTCGTGGACGCTTCTGACGTTGCTAGGACATAGTACGCTGAAAGGGCATACTTGAGCGAGGGCATGTCGATCACTTGAGTCTTTATGCCCATTGAGTTGAGGACGCTGCATGCTCTATCAAAGGTCGTCTTTACAGCAGGGTCTAATCCCACAAGAGCTTCTTTAGGAATCCCGAGTGTTCTCACTTCACCTTTCATATCCAACGGGGGCTGTGAGCAGGAAGTAGGGTCCCTCGCATCTGGTCCAGAGATCACAGGCAGATATTTCTTGATGTCCTTTGCGGACCTGCTTAATAAGCCGACCTTGTCCAGTGAATTTCCATAATCTATTAGTCCATACCTAGATACCCTACCATATGTGGGAGTGAGCCCGGTCACACCGCAGAATGATGCTGGGCAGGATATGGACCCACCCGTGCTGACGCCCAGTGCTATATGTCCACTTAAGGAACAGACTGCCCCGGCCGCCCCACCAGAAGAACCACCACAGCTTCTTTCGGTATCGAACGGATTGAGAGGTATCCCGAACGCCGAGTTCGTACTGAACGTCCCGAAACCGAACTCGTCCATATTCGTTTTACCTACAAGGAGCCCTCCAGCATCACGCATTCTTTTGATCGGCGTTGCGTCGAACGGGGGTCTGTATCCATCAAGTATCTTAGAGCCAGCTCTTGTTTGGAAATCGATCGAACAAAGATTATCTTTCGCAGAGAACAAGAACTTATGCGGTCTGTCAAGGGCAGAAGCATCAGTTATCCGGTCTGCAAAAAGGTGATATTTTTCATCGACCATCTTTATTGATGTGAAATGTTGGCCGTTCATGAGAGCCTAGGCCCCCTTACCCAATCCTCCTTAGTTCTCATACATTTGCGGAGTATTGCTGGGTCTATATCCACATGCACGACATCATCCCTAAGGATATCTTCTACTTTTATAGGCCCCAGGTCGAACTCTTTTACCTCTGGCGCCTCATCAAGTACGTTAAAAGATGATAGAACATCCTCAAGGTCAGCAGCGAACTGTTCGACCTCATTCTCTTTTAGATCTATACGGGCGACCTTGGCCACCCTGAGCACGGTCTCTTTGTCCATCTGCTAGACCTCCAGGTACCTTGTAGGGACCATCGATTATTGGGTCCTGGTTATATAACATTTATCCGAGCGAACAGGGTCCCGATGAAAAGCTTGGACCAGCTGAGCATGCCATCCATGCACATCGTCACGCCTATCATTACCATATGGACCACATGATGTGACCGCTAAGGCGACCAAATGACACCGTTCTATTTTCTGGCCTATCATTGATCTAGATGGATCCAATGTGAACTGGCACTTGCTGATCGTGTGGCCAGATTGCATATCTCTATACATATATCTAATATAATTAATATATATTTAGAAAGGATGTTCGATAGGATCTGGTTAGATCTTCAGGTTGATCGACGAAGAGCAAAACCTTTATGTGGTACCCTGACTTACATTCGGTCGGTGCTATTCAATGGAAGAGTCCGACAAGCTGATGAAGCAGGCATATGACCTGCTTGAACAGGGTGACTATCAAAAGGCATTATCTAAATTCGATAAGATCGTCAAGACAGACGCGAACAATGCAGAAGCATGGTTCGGAAAAGCTGAATCTTCTGTCCTGGTCACGAAGGTCAAGATAGAGGATATTCTCGCAGCATACAAGAAAGCTGCTGAGCTTGATCCGAAGAATCCGCTCTATCACAGTTCTATGGGCTCGTTCTGCGTAGAGGCTGGTCTGTTCAACGATGCCGAGGCAGCATACAAGATGGCTGCCGAGCTCGACAAAGAGAATGCGCCGTACTACTACTCTGAATTTGCGGTCGAGTACTTTAAGCGGGCCCCTGTCGTTATGGAAGCATATATGGATGATAAGACCGAAGAAATGGTAATAAAAAAGTCTATGAAATATCTGCTTTTATCGATAGGCTTAGATGAAGCTGGGGCGCTTGAGCTCCTTCAACGTAAGTGAAAAGTTCAAGCGACCAGATAACTTATTTTTTTTATTTTGAGCGAGCGGTAGCCATCTCTCTAGAGGCCCAGTATGCGGATGAGCATCCACTAACATTGATCTGATGAAAAAAGGATGTTCATCAATGAGCATGTGATGATCAACTATATAGATCTAAGAATTTTAATCCGTCAATTACGCCATCCGCATGAGCCTTATCGCTTACATAATCTGCTGCGTCCTTAGCCGCTTTGGATGCATTGGCTACAGCGACACCAAAACCGCACCCCTTTAACATGCTTACGTCATTATCCGAATCGCCGAATGCTTCGATCTCTTCGCAGCTCACACCCATCAGCAAGGAGGCTTTCCTGACCCCTGCCATTTTTTCATGACCTTTATCAAGTAAGTGTATGGCAAATCCCGTAGCTTCTATGGAGAGGTCCCAATCCTTCAGCAGCTCTCTTATTTTATGCAGGTCTGCAGAAGTCTTTAGCGCGACCTCAGTCTGTCTCCACTGATCGGTGAAAAGCTTTTCAACAGGTATCTTGGTCTCAAGATACTCATATGCCTTTTCAGGAAGTTCTGGACTGAACAATCGATATACATTCTCTCCTTGACATACAATGCCTCCATTCTCAGCTATGATCGGGCCCTTGAGCCCCAGATAAGTGGATACGCCATATGCAACAGGTAAGGTATTTCCAGAGGCCAGACATACATATATGCCGTTATTCTGAACTGCCCTAAGGACAGTCTATTGCTTTTGTTGACATGATCTTATTATTATCTGTAAGCGTTCCATCGATATCAACGACTATAGCTCGTATTTTCATCTCAGTCCTTCGTCACGGCCATGAGTAGGACGCATAAATCATTTATCATTCTATGAAAGGCATCTGTCTAGATGGTGATCTTGAGCATCACATGAATAAGGCGTATGAACATAAAATATATTTTATCTTACAATTATAGCTCCAGATCGCATTAATGCATCTATTCACGGTAAGGCTCATTTCAAAAATAACAAATTTAGTCGCTGCCATGAATTTCAAGGACCATGACGATCCTTGGATCTTTGACTGTTATTTTGTGTTCCATTGCTTTCTTTAGCCTTCGCAACGCAATTCCTCGCTCGCAAAAGTTAAATGGGCCAAGTTCTAAAAGCTCATATCGTGGGGTAAATGGTAAGCGGAGAGCTATGCAGAACAATGATAATACCATTCAAAGAAGAAGATCATATTCTGAATATTAATACAGTTCAAAAGAAGAACTATGAACGATTCCCAGGATCGTGAGCCGGTGGAAGGGCCAGTTCCGTTCATATACATTCCGAACCACCACTATGATCTGGACGAGCATAAGGACTACGAAGCATCATCGTGTAAGACAGCGAATTGTGTTACGATCGGAAGGCCGTAAGTTGAGCAATGAACTGATGAAAGATATGCTGGTGAACAAAAGTAATGAGATGAACAGTGAACAGAAGATATCTGTCCTATTGATAGCGGAAGATCGCAATGAGGCTATCCGAATCAGGGATGCTCTTTCAGATGGCATACGTAGTTTTTGAAATTTATGAAATGAATGATGAAACGAACATTAGTTCAGAGCCGTGGGGACAAGATATTGACGTCATACTCCTTGATATGGCCGCGTTTGAACATAACAGAGGGACCACTATCTTGGCGCAATTACGGCGCTCCTTCTCTATACCTATCATAGCCATCATAAGCGAGCAGGATCTGTCGTCCGATATCTGGGACATCGGAGATGCAGTAAAGGACATTTTGATCAAAGGCAGATCTGATGGAGATGTGATCCAAGGGTCCATCCTTTCATCCATTGCATCTCATCGAACGAAGACCGATAAGTACAGAGGGCAGATAGCGGCGGCAGAGCATGACCTCACCCCGACCCTTTTCATTGATCCGAACGATGAGCTCGTGATCGATGCCAATATCGCAGCATGTTGTTTGTTCAGGTCCAGTAAGGAAGAGATGGCAGGGTCAACGCTCACATCGTTATTTCCGGGAAGTGAAGAGATCGTGACCAATATCATCCACACTTCAACAGTGGATGGTCAAAGACATTCGATGGAATGTAATGTGCTGATAGCTGAAATCTCAAAGACACTTGACATCCATCTCGAAAAGATGCATTCTCGTAATGACCAGTTCATCCGTATGATGGTATATGACAAGACTGGGTACATGCGCTCTGTTGGTGGGCGATCCTTTGCTCCAGATACTATTTGGCCACAAGATATTTCCACTGAGGTGGAGCGTGAGCTTTCGTCAAATGCGTTCGCCATATTCTCTGGACCTGACCTTAGGCTAAGGCTATGCAATGGGACATACTGCGACATTCTATATGGTGCGGGGGTAGGGGTGGACCCGACCGGTGTGCGGGCTGAGGATGATCTTTTCGGACAGAGAGATATTCTAAATGCATTGAGAGAAGCCCAGGAAACCAATCGTCCTAAGAATATAAGGGAGCTTAGATGGAATGATACATCCGGGAAGGCAACATATTGGAATCTTTTTATCATGCCATTCCTTGATCGTAATGATCAACAATTGATGCTTTACATGACGAACATAACGGACATTATCGAGGCAAAGGACCGAGCCGTGGAGATGGCATCAACATATTATGATGAAAAAATAAAATTGAAAACTACTATAGATTCGCTCCCGATCGGCATATGGATATTCGACAATAGTGGAAAAGAGGTCGTGAGGAACGATCTGATAAGTGATATCTGGGTAGGTCAGACCTCTAGAAGCATAACGTCAAAAGACTTCTCATCTTACACTGGATGGTGGACGGATACTGGTATCCTCCTCCAAGAAGATGAATGGGCCATACCAAAGGTGCTGATGAACGGGGAACCCGTCGTCGATAATAATATAGACATACTTAGGGCCGATGGAAGTAGGGGCTCCATAATCATATCCGCCTCCCCATTGAAGGACAACAATGACAGTCTTATCGGTGCAGTAGCTGTAGTTCGAGATATAACAAAGCAGAGGAGTATGGAACGTGATGCCATTGACGCCAAGGGGCAGGCGGAGAATCTACATCGATCTTCTTTCCCATGATATATCCAATATGAACGCTGCCATAGAAGGATACATTAAGCTTGCCATTGAGAGAATGGATATCGAAGTGAAGAACAAAGAACTTTTCACTGAACCCCTATCATTATTGTCCAATAGCGAACGTTTGATAGATATCGTCCAAAAAATACGGCAGGTCGAATGCCATAACTCGGGGTATGGACTGATCGATCTAGGTTGGCTTTTAGAGGATATCCGATCTGAGTATGAGCACTGGCCAAATAAGGAAGTAAAAATACATTATAAGACCGCGATAAAACGATATGTTATAGCTAGTGACCTTCTAAGAGATATTTTTTCAAATATAATTGGAAATGCAATAAAACATTCCCTAGGCGCTGTCAGATCAACATACTCTTGTCCAAGGTTGTTGAGAATGGGACAGAGTTCTATCGCGTTTACATCGAGGATGATGGGCCGGGTATACCCGATGATATGAAATCCAAGATATTCGAGAGAAAACAAAGAGGCCACACAAAGACGAACGGGGCAGGGCTTGGTCTATTCCTGGTAAAGAAGCTTGTCGATGATCTACATGGTAAGGTCTGGATAGAAGATAAGGTGCCTGGAGATCACTCCAAGGGCTCCCGTTTTGTCGTGATGCTTCTTTGTGCTTCGGGTGAAGCGAACTTGACCAAGTTGTGATCAGGACCGTATCTCTCCCAATGTTGTTACCCTTTCTGCGAACGCATTATGCTTATGTATGGACTCCTCACTCTCGCTCCGTACCGTAAGCTGGACATCCTCTGGAAGATCCGAATACTTATTAGCTAGTCTCGTAAGGATGGCACGAACGACGTCCTCTACGAATTTAGGGTTCTGATGCGCCTTTAGGACGACCCTTGCCTCATCATCACGTTTTAAAAGTTCGAACGTAGGGGAAGAGAATGAATCCTCGACCAGATCAATGAGGTCATTTGCTTCCACGGAGCACCTCTCGGGGACCTCGATCATTACAGTAGCAATATTCCTCTGATTATGCGTGATCACAGGAAGGTCCCCTTCGAACGCGACCTTATTTCCGTACATCTCACGAACAGTTTCCATCGCACATGGGCAAGCGGTCATACCGATGACCTGAACGCCTACCATTTTCTTTAGGTCGTCATCATTCCTTGATACGGACTTGGCCATTATCTTGTACGCTTCCAAACTCTTTTTGCCTGAGGGACCGCTTCTTTCAGCGAAATAATCAGCGGTCATATTGACCTCAGCATAGGTAGAATATTCATGCCTTTTACGAAGAGCCCGACATATCTCCGCGGCCATGGTCTCAATGCCATCTATAGGGAAGTTCATGCTCTTCTCGACCGCCTCGCTTATTATCTCCAGATTTCTAGATAAGTGAGACCCTTTTTGAGCTGCCGGAAGATCCACGTATACGTTTATGTTTGCGAAAAGAGTAGATGTCTTCCCTCCTCGAACTATACGGATCGGCTTCTTAACATCGGTCACTCCGACCTTTGTAAGCATAAAACCCTCAGTGGCCTTTGAATTCTGAACATCGACTCGGATATCAATCACCTTGTCTTTGATAGATCAACGGTATGCTAATTAGTGATAGATATAAAGTAGCTACGTGAGCTACCCCGCCTTTCAAATGTGGCTCCTAGTTCCGATCGACGGGTATGTACCGGTAGGTCACCAACGAGCTCGGTCCATGGTCGTCCCGACCGTACCTTTCCATGACCTTTTTCAAGGATCGCGAGCCAAAACTATTGTCACGGCCATCGCGATAGCTATCATCGTGATAGCAGTAATTTTTGAAAAGGTAATGAAGGAGAGTTATCGAAAATAACCTTTCATACCTCCCGATCGTCCACACAGTTCACTTGACAGTTCGCCCGATATCGCTAAATATGGATAGAAAAATGGCGCTATTGTGATATGCGGCGTCGATGAAGCAGGGCGCGGTCCAGTTATCGGCCCAATGGTCATAGCGGCAGTAATGGTGGACGATGATGGGGAATTAAGGGAACTGAAGGTAAAGGATTCAAAGCTTCTCTCGTCAAAAAGGCGTGATGAGCTAGCCCCGGAGATACGCAAGATCGCAAAGGTAGAATATGACAGTTGTCTCGGCAGAGATGATAGATAGTTTCAGAGAGGGGGAATCTTTAAATATGCTCGAGGCCGAACATTTTGCATCGCTGATCGAGCGATTATCTCCTGATAAGGTATTCGTCGATGCGGCTGATGTAGTAGAAGCAAGGTTCGGTGCTATGATCCAGGCCCATATGACAGGTGTCGACCTCTTATGATATGTGAACATAAAGCGGATGTTAACTATCCAGTCGTATCCGCTGCTTCGATCATAGCCAAGACCGTCCGCGACTCCATTATCGCTGAGATACAGGAAGAGTTCGGCGTACCCATTGGTTCAGGATATCCACATGATGAGATCACTCGCAAGTTCCTAGAAAAGTGGATAAGGAAGAATGGAGATTTCCCACCACATACTAGGCGATCCTGGAGAACAGCCAAGGAAATATATTCGCTAAGTAAGCTCAGCAAGCTGACCGATTGGATGGAATGACATGACAGTTGAACCGCTCTTTTTGGACCTTATCAATAAATTCAATGGCAAAGCAGAGACTGACGAAAAGCTCCAGAAAGAGCTTGAGGGCGTAGAAAAAAAGGTATATGTCGATCTAGGACAAGAACGATACTGCTTTACCCTTAGGGATAAAAAGATCCAGGACTTCCACGCTGGTACTATCGACAATCCAGATGTTACTATAACATCTGATCCACAGACCATACAGGACCTGATCGACGGAAAGATGAAACCGATGAAAGCATTCGCACTTCGCAAAGTAAAGGTGAATGGGGATATCAGTGATGTCCTAAGGCTCAGAAAGCTGTTCTGATTTACATTGGATCAAGAAAAAGATCCGTCATGCTTTTATCTGGGATGCGGGATATGACAGAAATGTATATTAACGAGACCCGAGATGGGTGGGCAATGTCAGAAAAGACAATAACGATCTTATCTGACATAGTCGAGCTCCCTGGAAAGCTTAGTATAAATGTAGCAAATGTTCGCTAAAATTAGGCGAGTAATAAATACTTGAGGCGAACAACATAGATGCTGCTTTGTTAAGGGGCATCAACCATTATAGCGGGGTGGGGTAGCCAGGACATCCCGTCGGGCTCATAACCCGGAGACCGGTCGTTCAAATCGACCCCCCGCTACTTCTTTTAAATTTTGTGATCTGGATTCCTATTGCCTATTCTAGGGGATAGGTGTCAGTATATTGGGCCAATGAGCAGCTTTTATTACAGAGAAAATAAGATGCTGGCATACATGCCACACATGATATAAGAAAAAGGCGGACAGAATGGCTCATGGAAAAGTCATGGGTGAGAACGCCAACCGCGCTTTATGTTGAGCTCAAAAAATGAAAGACCCCCACCCTTGCGGGCGGGGGAGTATTTCTTATTCACTGCTTGGACAGCTTGATGATCTCTTCCCATTGCTTATCGACATGAGCCTGAATATCATCAGTTACGCTGCTCCATTGAGGATCAAGCAAGTGCTTGAACCTCCCCTGTGACCTGAGCCAATCTAGCACTGGGCGTTTCTCGAGTTTTCCCTCAGCTATCCTTTTGCTCTCGCCAGTAAGGGTCCACTTTCCGCGCTCATACTCATAGAGCGGCCAAACACATGTTTCCACAGCTAACTTTGATAGCTCGATCGTTTTGGCAGAATCGTATCTCCATCCTCTCGGACATGGGGAGACGACGTTCAGGAAAGCCGGCCCTCCACATTCGAACCCTTTGGATGCTTTCTCTAGCAGATCCTTCCAATTGTGTGGCGAAGCTTGTGCTGCAAATGGGATCCCATGGGCTGCTATGATCTTTGTAATGTCCTTCGGGAACTCTTTCTTCCCAGGGATCCTTGTGCCGGCGGGGCTTGTTGTGGTCGAAGCTCCCATTCCAGTAGCTCCGCTCCTTTGTATGCCCGTGTTCATATACGCCTCATTGTTCAGACAGACGAATAGGAACTGATGGCCTCTTTCGATAGCACCCGATAAGGCCTGGAAGCCGATATCATATGTTCCACCATCACCTGCGAAACAGACGAACCTCATTTCATCGGTTATCTTTCCTTGGCGGCGCATGACACGGTATGCTGCTTCAACACCGGATATGGTAGCTGCTGCATTCTCGAAAGCACTGTGTATCCATGGGACGTTCCACGCCGAGTACGGATACCCTGTGGTCGAGACCTCGAAACATCCTGTGGCGTTCGAGATGACAACCGGCTTATCAGTTGCCATGAGCACCTGCCTAGCTATTGTAGGTTCGGCACATCCTGGGCATAGCCGATGACCTTCCGTAAGGCATATCGGCCTCTCGGTCAGCTCTTTGATAGCGGGGCTCATTGCTTCACCCCCACATAGTTAACGACCTCAGCCTCATTGCCCATCATTTTCTGGAATACAGCTTTCAGGTCCGATGTCCCGATGTCCCTTCCGCCGAGCCCATAAATGAAATCATATGTCCTCGGTCTATCTTTTGAATCGTACAGCGCTGATCTGATATCCTCGAACATAGCACCTTCTGCACCAAATGATATTGCACGGTCCATTACTGCAACGGCCTTCTTCCCCTCTAAGACCTTAGCGACGTCCTTGAACGGGAATGGCCTGAACAGCCTTATCTTTACGCATCCGACCTTCTTTCCCTCGGATCTTAGCTCATCGACGACCGCTTTCATCGTACCTGCTGTTGAGCCCATGGAGACCGCAACATAATCCGCATCCTCTGTGAGATAAGATTCTAGGACGCCATAGCTTCTTCCGCTTATCTTCGCGTAGTCCTTAGCGACCTCCTTGAAGACATCTATGGACCCATTGATGGCCATCGATTGCTCTAACTTATGCTCAAAGTAGTATTCTGGCATATCGAATGGCCCATATGTGTGAGGATGCCTCCAGTCCAGTAATGGCTTTACAGGCTTAAACTCACCAACGAAGTTCTTGACATCGGCATCCTCTAATGGGGTCATGGATTCGATAGCGTGCGTTATGATGAAACCGTCAAGACAATTCATCACAGGTAGCCTGACACCCATGTTCTCAGCGACCCGGAACGATATCAATGAATTATCATAGGCTTCCTGGACGTTCTCTCCGAATATCTCTATCCAGCCGCTATCCCTAGCGCCCATGGCGTCTGAGTGGTCGCAATGTATGTTTATCGGACCCGAGAGCGCCCTGTTGGCTACCGTCATCACTATGGGGCATCGCATCGACGCTGCGATGTACAGCATTTCCCACATGTAAGCGAGACCTGCGGATGCGGTAGCGGTCGCAGACCTAGCGCCTGAGCAAGATGCCCCCACACAGATGCTCATTGCACTGTGTTCGGACTCGCTGCATACATACTCAGTATCGACCTCACCGTTAGCAACGTACTCTGAGTATGTCTCAACGATAATGGTCTGAGGAGTTATGGGGTATGATGCAACCACATCTGGCTCGACCTGTTTCCAGGACAGTGCGACCGCCTGGTCACCGTTCATTGCTTTTCGCTGCATTCACTTTCCCCCTTCGTCGACCATAACGATCGCTTTTCTCGGACAATCATTGGCACAAATGCCACAACCTTTACAATGTGAATACTTGAATCCTTTCATTTCACCCTTCTCGACCACGATCGCATTATCAGGACAGTACATCCAGCAGAGCAGGCAATTGATGCAAGCATCTTTGTTAATGACCGGCCGCTTTGAGCGCCATGAACCGGTATTATATTGCATAGCTGTTCCCGGTTCAGCTATACATGATATCTTTGCCTCCGACGACATGATCATTCCACCTCTGAATATGCCCGCTGGACGCTTAGGATGTTCATATCAATGACCTTTGGTGAGAGCTTTCCTCCGAGCCTTGTCCGGAGCTCATCTTCGATACTTTTGAGCTTTACGATACCCGACACCTTTACCAATGCCCCAAGCATGGCTGTATTAGCCATAGGCTTCCCGATGGTCTCGACCGCGATCTTGTTCGCGTTCACGGCGTAAATGTTCTTCTCCGAGCCCAGAGCCTTTTGAAGACTGGCCTTTCCATCAGTATAGTTGGCGATAAGTGCACCATCTGACTTAAGCCCGTCCAATAAGTTCACGTTCCCTATGAGGGTCTGGTCCAGGACGATCACAAAATCTGGATTATAGACCTGGCTATGCACCGTGATCGGCTTGTCGGAGACCCTGGCGAACGCCCTTATAGGTGCTCCCATTCTCTCCGCTCCGAACTCGGGGAATGCCTTCATATACTTCCCTTCTAGAAGTGCCGCACCAGCGAGTATCTCGTTCGCGGTGACCACTCCCTGTCCCCCTCTACCGTGCCATCGGATCTCCAATGTACTCACATCATTCCCTCGATGCGCTCCGTGTATCCTTGACGATATTTAACCTTATCCAACAAATGCCCATATAATAATAAGATTCCTTTCGAAAAGAGCATTATTATTGTATCAATTCGTAGATATTCAATGAGATTCGTATATGATGTGACCGTATATGCACAAAATAGTATTGATTGGTCATCTGGACATCAAGACTTTTCGACAATAGTGCTATATGTAAGATCACTATATCAGGACCGCGTACGACCGCCCCTTATTCACTAATTACCAGCTGAAAGAGGGGTCCCCTCCTCGCAAAAGATAAAATAAATCGAGTGTTATCATTATTTTACTCCTTGTATCATTACAAGGAGCAGATTTTAGGGGATTGACATGAGCAAATTGACCAGCATTAAGAGCTTGGGAGTCAACGATATACCGATCGCAGGCGGAAAAGCCGCGAACCTGGGAGAACTGACTGCCGCGGGCTTCAATGTCCCGCCTGGTTTCGTGCTTACGACGGAATCTTATGATTATTTCTTGGAAAAGAACGGACTACAAAATATCGTTTCTAATGTACTAGAAGATGTGGACCTCAGCTCTGACTCAGCCCTTCAAGAGGCTTCTAACAAACTGCGGTCAGCCTTTGAAGAGGGAGAGATACCAAAGGAACTTCAAGATGAGATCGTTGAGAACTACAAGAAATTAGGAAAAGGCAGCTATCCTTTGGTAGCTGTCCGTTCGTCTGCGACCGCTGAGGACCTTCCGACCGCGTCTTTCGCAGGACAACAGGACACTTATCTGAACGTATCAACTCCTGATTCCTTGTTATTAACGATCAAGAAATGCTGGTCATCATTATTCACAGCGCGAGCGATCTCGTACAGGATATCGAAGAAGTTTGATCAGAATAAAATAAAATTAGCTGTTGTGATCCAGCGCATCATCAACTCAGAATATTCAGGTATAATGTTCACCATCGATCCGAACTCTGAACTTCCCCACATCATTATTGAAGCGGGATACGGGCTCGGCGAAGCTTTGGTCGGCGGAAAGGTAACGCCAGACACATATGTTGTTGACAAGTTCCATCGCAAGATATTGAACAAACGCATATCGACCCAGAACTGGAAATTCGTTCGCGGAGAGAGCGGGGAATGCAAACGAGAAGAACTCGACATCCATGGCTAACCACCAAAAATTGACCGACGAACAGGTCATGGAGCTGGCAGAGGTCGGCAATCAGATAGAGATACACTACAACAAGCCAATGGACATCGAATGGGCGATAGAGAAGGGAGAGCTGTTCATTGTTCAGGCCAGGCCGGTAACAACGCTTTCGTTGAACGGCTCGAAGAAAAAGAATGAGGTCGAAGAGAAGCTGGAAGAAGGAAGGACCATCCTTATCAGAGGCCTTGGTGCAAGCCCGGGGAACATAGGCGGCTCGGTACAGATATATGATGATGGAATGAGCCTCGACATCATCAAGCAGGGCGACATCATGGTCACGCAGATGACCACACCTGATATGGTGCCTGCGATGACGCGCGCAGCTGCTATCGTTACCGATGAGGGCGGCATGACGTGCCATGCGGCCATAGTCGCACGCGAGCTCGGCATCCCGTGCATCGTCGGTGCTAGTAAAGCTACATCAGTACTGAAGAACAGCATGATGGTCACCGTCAACGGCCAGATGGGCATCGTTTATGAGGGCGTGGACCAGAAGAAAGCAGGCGTCGAGGTCATCGCAGCTGTACAGACCGCCATCGCAACACCGATAACTGCTACTAAGATCATGGTGAACGTTGGCGTACCGCAGAAAGCGGAGGAGTACGCTAAGCTGCCAGTGCAGGGTGTCGGACTGATGCGCATAGAGTTCCTGTTCACCTCGTACATACAGGAGCATCCGCTAGCATTGATTGAACAGGGCCGCTCGGATGAGCTTATCGATAAGCTCGCTAACGGTATAGCTATCGTCGGCAAGGCCTTCTACCCGAGGCCTGTGATCCTCAGGACATCTGACTTCAAGACCAACGAGTACCATGACATGAAGGGCGGGGACAAGTTCGAGCCTAAGGAATCGAACCCGATGATCGGGTGGAGGGGCTGCTCCGCGACGTTTTTGACAGCTACCGCGAGGCGTTCCTTTGTGAGCTCAGGGCCATAAAGAAAGTACGCGATGACATGGGCCTGAAGAACGTATGGGTCATGCTTCCGTTCGTTCGCAGCTTAACGAGCTCGTCAAGATCGAGAAGATGATGAACGACGTCGGGCTGTTCCGCGGCAACGACTTCAAGCTTTACCTGATGGCCGAGGTACCGGTCATCATATTCATGGCCGAGGAGTTCGCTGAGCACTGTGATGGATTCTCGATCGGCTCTAACGACCTGACGCAGTTGATCATGGGCGCTGACCGTGATTCTGACGTGCTAGGCAAGATGGGCTACTTCGACGAGAGGAACGAGGCTATCAAGCGTGCCATAGCTCATCTGATACAGCATGCGCATGCCAAGGGGCGCAGCGTTGGAATATGCGGGCAGCTCCGTCCGTGTATCCGGACTTCTGCGAGTTCCTAGTTAAGGCAGGCATCGACTCTATCTCGCTGAACCCGGACACCGTCGTTAGAACGATAAGCACGGTTGCAGCAGCTGAGCAGAGGCTCATACTGGAATCTATAAGGAAAAAGTAAAAGAGAAGTGTCGCCGCCTTTCGGCGGCCTCAATTCTTTATTTTTTCCCCTAAGCTAGCGAAAAGCCGACCCCGTAA
>CAVSDP010000015.1:0-15892 GCA_963726655.1 Methanomassiliicoccaceae archaeon | reverse complement strand
GGAGGAAAAAACGTGTCCCTAGCTCTTAGGCCAGTTCAGCTAGACAGGGGAATTAAGCTTTTGCTAGTGATCAACGCTGGCGAGTGCCGAACGGTCCGAGAACGGTCCCGATGCGCTCGTCACATCGTCGAAGAAAGAGATCCGTCTGCAAGAGCGGAGTAGTTCACGAATGTGCCTATGTGTCCCGATGTATCGTCATGGTGATATCATCGATCTGCCCTGGGGGCACATACAATGCATCGGTCATGGTCACATATCCTTCCTTTGAGATAGTCATGTTGTACGTTCCAGGTATGACGCCTGCGATCGTAAAGTTGCCATTCGTGCCAGTATAGGCCGTGTATGTGCCAATGGTATCATTGGACATCAGAACAGTAATTCCTGCAACGCCATTGTCGCCAGTGTCGTTTATGGTTGCGTTGACATTAGATAACGGATAGCAAGCTATTTCGTTCCATATCGGGGTCGTAAAATTCTTGGCACCAGGATAATAATACGCTGTCAGCGAGCTGCTACAGCCTTTCACCCAGCATGAGCCGACATAGGGCGCATCACCGTTAAATATCATCACTCTGAGACTGGTACAATTATTAAACACATTATCCCCGATCGTTGCCACGCTGTCAGGGATGATCAAGGACCTAAGTGCAAAACATTCATTGAAAGCGGATCCACCAATGGTCTTCACATCGTTCCCGATCGTCAAAGATGTCATTGAGGCACATCCAGTAAAAGCACCGTACCCGATGGTCGTTACACTATCAGGGATGGTGAATGATCTAAGTGAGGTACATTCCCCGAATGTTCCTTCTTCGATCGTTGTAATGCCATTTCCCATCAGTACATTATTAAGTGCGGAACATTGATAGAACGCATAGCTACCGATGCTTGTTACCTCGTTGCTTATTGTTACGGATGTCAGTGAGCGACATCCGCTAAATGCGCTGACACCGATGCTTGTGTCATCACCTAATATCGTCACAGATCCAAGTGCAGAACATTGATAGAACGCGTAGTCCCCTATTGTATTAACATTGCTACCGATCATCACGGACATCAGTGACCTGCAATTACTGAACGCGTAGTTTCCTATCGTTGTCATGCCGTTCCCGAACTGTCAAGGACCGCAGCGAGGTGCATGATCCGAACGACCCATTACCTATTGTAGCAATGCTATTTGGTAAGGTGAGAGATGTAAGTGCGCTACATTCCTCGAAGGCGTTGTCCCCTATCGTTCTCACACTGTCCGGGATCGTCACCGATGCCAGTGAGGTGCATCCATAGAAAGTCATTCCCCCTATGGAAATGATGCCATCTCCCATTCCAACATGAACAAGTGAGGTACAGTTACTGAATGTTCCGTTCTCCATGGTGGAGATGTTGTTGGGAATCTGGACTGTTGTCAGTGAGGTGCAGTTATCGAAAGCATAGGCGCCAATGCTGCTGATACTATCGCCAAGGCTCAGTGATGTCAACCCAACACATTCAGAAAAAGCGAGATCGCCGATCGTGGTCACATTGTTCGGAATGGTCACGGACTTTAGCGCGTAGCAACCATCGAACGTGTTGTCGCCTATGGTAACGACACTCTCGGGGATCATTAATGAAGTGAGCGCAGCACATCCGGAAAAAGAGTAGTTCCCCACGGTCGTCACATTGTTACCTGAAGGTAACGGACGTTAACGAGGAGCACCCGCAGAAGGTAGAATCCTTCGATCGTTCTAACGCCGTTCCCTACCTTCATGGATATGAGCTTGGCGCACGATTCGAATGCTCCACATCCCAAGGAAGAGACGTCTTTCCCCATCGTGACATTGGTCAGGACCGAACATTCGTAGAATGCATTGTCACCTATCACTGAGACGTTATTGGGGATTACGATCGACCTCAATGATAAGCATTCGGCGAAAGCATAGTCCCTTATCGTGGTGACATTTATCCCTATCGTAACGGATGAGATGGTCGAACATACGTAGAATGCACCGTTCTGGATCGTGGTCACAGTATTCGGGATGATCACTGAAGTTATCGTGGAGCAGTTAGCGAATGCATAGTTGCCAATACTCACTACAGGCAACCCTTGTATCGTGCTAGGTATGCTGACATTGCCTCCCTGGCCAACATAACCGGTTATCTCGACCGCCTTGCCGTTGTTTATGATAGAATACTTAAAATCACCTGACTGAGGATCGACCCGACCATACCCTACGATCATTATTGCAGAAACTATCAGTATGACCGCGATCGTGAGGGCGACTATGATCTTTTTAGCTCGCATTGGACCATCTATCTGTCACGTTGATGCGACCTCACGAAGAGCAGGTCGTAATAGTGCGGTCCTCATTATATTTCCTTGACTTATATAAGAGAATGTTCATGATATCGTTCTTGATATCTTAGACAAATTGAGATCTAGGCAATATATCATAATATTCTGTAAAAAGGAATACATGTCACTCTCATTGTTATGATCTTACATGCGTACCTCAGCTCACACGGGGATGTTTCTGGTTTGTTCAAGGGTCATTAAGGTGATCTTTCTATTCATCGACCCATTTATCTTCTGCAGGTCGTTATCATATGTGGCTATGGTCAGATATTGTTGAGCACATACACTTTAGTTATTCAGTTGGATGCAGGATATGCCCTAGAGTTATACTTTCACTGAGCTAGTTACAAAAGGCTTTTGAATAAGAATAATATAAGTCCCATTAGTCGGTGTGCAAGCGCAATAATGTTGGGAGCGGAGTCGATTGTTCGATAGATTAGCGGATATTGTGGTCAAACACCACAAATTGGTTATTATCACTTGGGTGATCATCCTTGTTATCTCTATACCAGCTATCCTAGGCGCCAATAGCGTGATAAATTATTCACAGACCGGTGGCACGGGTGGAACGACCGAATCCCAACAGGCCCAGAATATAATCAGCAGTGAGTTCCCACAATCGGTTGCCAATGGCACGCTAATTGTCGTCATACAAAGCGACAACGTGACCAATGCGGCGACAAGGAATTTTGTATTACAATTACAAGATCAAATTGCCACATCAAATAATGTTCAAGACCTACAGAACATCACTACGATTTATACTGTTTATTCTTCAGCATTGAATGCGACCATATTGGCCATCGGCCCTAATATGCGACCGATGGAGAATGCGACCACAGTTCGGCGCATTATTCATCTGGGGTATCCCAGATAACTATACTAAGAACTGGATCGAATCAGGATCAGGCTCGAACGAGACAGCATACAATGGAACGGCAGCATACATTAATTCACTTCAATTGAATGATACAGATAATGCGCTTGCATTAAACTATTTGGGCGAGTTCAACGATGCATGGAATTCAACGCCAGTAGATATCAACAACCCGTTCATTACGGCAAGCACAGCCGTGAATAAGACCGTACCAGCACTCATTCCATTTTATCCTGCATGGGCACAGCAGATCCTTCTTCCATCGTTCAAATACTTCAGTATCACTAACTATTCCAACCCTGCCCTGATACATACAGTGAGCATTGGGCTCATAGGGCAGGCAGCTTCGATAACGAATACGACCTTCCTACAAGACGTCTATGACATCGGTCCTACGTACACATCCGTGAATGCAGCGCAATTAGCTAACTCAGTGGTCTCGAACGGGACCGTTTATACATACCCAATACAGCTTTCATCGTCCATAGTTTCTCAGCTCATATCAACGAACAATAAGACGATGCTGATGACTGTCGATTTCACAGTATCGTCATCATACGCTGACAGTAATGGGAACAAACCGCTCATCCAAGATGTCAGTTCCATACGGAATATCATTACTTCGTTGAAGTCCCAGATGGGCACAAATGTTGTCACCTATGTTACAGGCGATGCTGCCATAACCGCGGATCTTCAGACAAGTTCGGCATCTGACATGGCTCTCATAGAACCGATCACCATATTCATCATCATCATATTAATGGGAATATTGTTCCGTTCGGTACTGGGGCAGTTCCTTCCGCTAGCGGTCGTAGGTATAGCTATTGGTCTAAGCCAAGCGGTCATATTCTTAGTAGGGACCCTGGTCACCCCGGTCAACTCGATGGTCAGTACCTTACTGTTCACAGTGCTGATGGGAGTTGGCACGGACTATTCCATATTCATCATAATGCGTTATCGTGAGGAACGTATCAAAGGTGCTACACGAGAGGAAGGGGTCCGGACATCCATCACTTGGGCGGGCGAGTCGATAGTTACGAGCGGCGCTACCGTGATAATAGCATTCTTCGCTATGGGGATATCCTCATACTCCGTCGTACAAACAATGGGACTGGTCCTAGGTCTGTCGATCATGGTCGCTCTGCTCCTAGCAATGACCATGATACCTTCCATATTGATGCTTGTAGGAAATCGAATATTCTGGCCCACGTCAGGCAAGCATTGGAAGAAATACGCCGATGGCGTCATGAACAAAAGGAAGAGCGGTAAGCGCAACTATTTCTACAAGGCCTCGTCGTTCTCAGTGGACCATGCGAAAATTGTCGTGATAATCGCGATCTTGATATCCATACCGACCGCTTACGTCTTCCTGTCCACGCAAACGAACTATGATTTCATAGACAGTATGGGTAATCCAGAAAGCATACAGGGAATGAACGCATTGTCCGCAGATTTCGGCGCAGGCAAGATCATGCCTACTGAGATAGTCGTCACGGGCAATGTAACGATATACAATGGTAATTCGTTCAATATAGCATACCTGAACTCAATAGATAACATAACAAAAGATCTACTTACAAATCCCAACGTCCAATCGGTTACAAGCATAACTAGACCATTTGGGACGCTCATAGATTACCAGAACATGAGCACGATGTCACCGACTCAGCGTGCACAGTTGACCTCAGAGATGCTCCAATTCGTTGGTAAGGACAACAATTGTGTAGTGCTGACCGTGGTCCTTAAGGACCAGCCAGAATCTTCTGCTGCTGTCAATTATATACCGATATTGAGGGATGACCTTGCTAGCATCAAGCCGTCCCAAAATATTCTCTCGAACTCCACGATCCTTGTCGGAGGATCAACAGCTCAGCTTTATGATACCAGCGTGGTAACGAACCAACAGTTCACGCTGATAGGTGTGCTCGTGATCGTAGGCATATTCGTCGTGCTTATGTTGGTATTAGGTTCATTATTGCTTCCGACCTTTGCGATCGTCTCCATATTGATGAGCATTACTTGGTCTTTCGCACTGACCACGCTTTTGTTCGGTTTCATCCTTGGTAAGCCGATACTGTATCTTGTACCCCTGATATTGTTCGTCATGCTGATGGGTATCGGCATGGACTATAACGTCTTCATACTGACCCGTATACGTGAGGAGGTCCACAAAGGGAAGAGCACGAAGCAGGCGGTCGTGGATGCGGTGGACTGGACAGGGGGTATCATCACCGCCCTGGCCCTCATCATGGCAGGTGCGTTCGGCTCTTTGATGATATCGAGCAATACAATGCTCCAAGAATTCGGATTTGCGTTGTTCGTAGCTGTCATATTGGACGCCATGGTCGTAAGGACATATGTGGTCCCGGCCGTGATGGCATTAATGGGAAAGAAGGCGTGGTGGGCTCCAGGCAGATTGCAACGCGAGGGACAGTCAGGAGAAGATAGAGAAGTTGGAGGAAGAAAAGAAGTAGGGGCCTCACCCCAGCATTCAGGGACCTGATGCAGGCATCAGATGAGATGAACAATCCCGTCCATTATAATGCATATATCAGGCCCCTGATGATCCGAATATCTACCAGATATCAAGGATCGGACAGATCAGATAGTGCTTTTAGACCCCCTTCCTCTGAAGCCTGCAGATATGTTGAGTATTCCTACTATTATTGCGAAGATCCCTACTATCCAAAGCGCAACAATTATTCCCCCCATAGGGAACAGAAAGAGCAATATTCCTATTATCAGGGACCATATGCCAGAGAACGTCAGCAACCACCTGCTCCTCTCACCAGGCCCCTTTTGTTTGGTCTCCCTGCTGGAGAGAAAGGGACTCGCCGATCTGCAGGATACCTGAGATTGTAGCGAAGGCCGCGAACAGGTACACAATAGCTATCGCCGTTAGTCCTGTATAGAAGAACGCTGCAAAAGCTATTATCAGGTCCACCACACCTTCAATGACATTCAACCATCTATGTATGCTTGCTCTCCTTGCACCGTAGGCTATCAGAACGATACCGCTCACAAGCATGAACAATCCGAATATGAATAGGAACAGAGTAAGCGTTATCTTAGGCAACACGAATGTTACAATGCCAAATATGATCGCGAATATCCCGAACAGTACCCTACCCCACCATCTTCCTTTCCCTGTTGCAGCCATAGTAATATCCTTTCTGCCGTATGGGTGAGGCGGTCCAGCTTAGCAGTATGCAACGTTGGCGAGCAGGTCATTATATTTAATTTTGCATCGGCAAATGTATCCTTTGAATGACGATCGTAAATAGATATCTCATTCGTTGTTCGGAGCTGCTGACTGCTCCTCCATCCACTTCTTGATATCCGCCCTTTTCGTCCCTTCGATACCAAAATACTCAGCGAACTTCTTTGTCGTCGTAAGGAGTATGGTCTGTCCCTTCTTCTTCCCAGAAACTATTCCCAGCTGTTGGAGCACCTTTACATCCCCATATACACGGGGTCCAAGGGATCTTGAAAGTTCAGATTGAAGGACTGGTTGATGGTACGCTATCATGGCGGCCGTCCTTAGCACATCATCAGGGACCTCCTTTGGAGAGAATTGACGACCGAACTGTGCATACTCCTCTTTCAAAAGAAAAGTATAGCCGTCGCCAGTCTTTGCGACTGTCAATGCCGTAGCATTCTCTGTGTATTCTTTCTCCAGCTGCTTCAGTGCCTTCCTGATGGCCGTTACTCCGAGCGATGTCCGTCCCTCGATCTTTGAGATCTTTATTGGTCGTGAGGAAGAGAACAGGACCGCCTCAACGATCCTGATGGTGTCCAACTCACATCACCGCTTCTTTGCCGGACGGCATAGCCCTTGATGCGGGCATAGCTGGAAGATCCTCGAGAGTACCGATATCCCAGGCTATCTTGAGCTCCATATATATCTTGCCATAGGGCATATCATCTTGCCAAACGGAGAATCTTGCCTGCACGTGCTAGGAACAAGATGGACATGAACACGGTCACTAGGTCATCTTTCCCCCCATTGCATATATCGTCCAAGCATACAGAGCCAGGACCGCATTTCACTATACGTGCCCAGATATCCTCTACATCCCTTTCCATATCATCGTTATGAGCATTTGTGTCAAAAGTCCCGGTAACTGACCTGCGGGCTTCCCGGATCTGTTCTCTCAGCAGGTTATCCTGCTCTTCCTTCTTAGCTTCCTCAAAGGCATCAAGAAGTTCTACGAGCGTGACAGGACGCGAGCTCCGATGGGTGACCACTTCCGAGAGTTCTATCTCATCGGGCATGCACAGTGGTACCTTGACCACATCATCTGGTGCGAACATGTCAAGACTTTCGAAGTCCCAATCTGAGTAGAATGTCGTTTGGCGTTCCTCGCTGTTATTTAGTATCTTCTCACTTTGCATGCGCAGTATGGACCATGCCATTAACATCAATTTTCCAGCGATGACAAAATTGATCTCTTTGCCCTTTACTTTTTCCTGATATAGCCTTGTGAACTGCAGCAGGTCAATGTCCCAAGGGTCAAGGTTATTGTTGAGGACAAGCTCGAAGACCGTCTCGATCGAACGGTCAAGAGGGTCATTCGGCGCTAGATGAGCGTCAGCATCATGCAGAACATGTTCAGATAATGATCTATGATCTCAGAGTGATCATCTTCTGTTATCATTGCCTTGTGGAACATGAGGTGATCAAGCACCTCTCCAACGTTCGTACGCTCCATCATAATGTTCCCTCCGTAATTTTCTCATCTGGTAATTTGAACTCTGACTGGATATCCTTGATATCTGAGATATTGGGGCGCATGATGACATGGCTTAGGCCGCCGTCCTGCTTTGTCACCCCGATTATATGGTCCGCTTTCGTGAGAGTTATCTTACGAAGGGAGATCTGAACGAACTGAGCGGTCCTGGACGATTTTTGGACCCGTCTTGCGACCATGTCGGCATTTATGCCATCCAAGAACATATCCACTTCATCGAGGAGATAGAATGGCGATGGCTGATACTCCTGGATGGCGAATATGAAAGCTAGAGCGGTCAAGGATTTCTCTCCCCCGCTTAATGCCTCCAGCCTCATGACCTTGCCCATCCTTGGCTTTGCCTTGATCGCAAGACCGCCCTCGAACGGCTTATTCATGTTCTCTAACGATATCTCTGCCTCTCCACCTTGGGACAGATTCGGCATAAGCGCGCTTGAAATTGTCGTTGACCCCCTCATAAACCTTCAGTAGGCTGGTCTTCTTTTTATCGTTAAGGTCAGCCTCGAGCTTCAAGAGGTCTTTGCGCTGTGCATCAAGACGTTCGGTCTCAGTCCTCAGGTCCTCATGGCGCTTCTTCTTTTCCTGATAATCATCTACCGCCTTAAGGTTCACCGGCCCCATCGTGTTGATCGCTATCTCACACTGGCGTATGGTATCCTTCAGGGCGTCCATTGTCGGGACCGGGATCATGACCGTGACGCCATATTGCTTCATCTCTTCATCTAGCTCTTTTATCCTATCCTGGCACCCGGCGACCCTGGTCCTGAGACCGAGCAAGACATCGATGGTCGTATCCACTTTGCTCTGCGTCCTATCTCTCTCGTTCTCAAGCCCTGTCTTATTCTTGAACAGTGCTTCTTTCTTCTCGCGCAGGGCATTCATTTCTTGCCCCATAGAGTCCTCTATTTTCCTTAGAGCGGCCAGCTCAGTGCGGAGCTTGGCACATGACTCTGAGCTATCTTTGGATTCTTTCTTTAGCTTTGATATTTTTTCTATGAGCTGTTTCTCAGAACTGATGATCTCGTCAACGCGTTTCTGTGTAAGGTCTATCTTGGTCTCAAGAGTATCTTTGCTTGAACGGAGCTCTGCGACCGTATTGGTCTTTTCTGCCACGGATATTTGGAGCGCTTTGAGGCTATCCGAGAGATCCTTTGGAGCAAGTTCCTCCATTCTTTGCCTGTTCGTGTCCCTGGACATTATGGAAAGGTTCAGGTCGTTCATGCAAGCCTCAGCCTGTGGCGTCAGGTCCGACTGTGCTTTTGATACAGCTTCAAGCTCAGAGCTTTTTTTGACCATCTCTTCCTTGGATGCTGCCAACTTGTTCTTCAGCTCTGTCCTGCGATCCTCCAGAGCTTTCATTGTTACACTGGATGCACCTCCGGCCCCTGAGGCCTCATGCATCTTCGACTCTATCTCCAAAAGCTCCGCCCTTACCTGGCGAAGATCTGCCGCCAGATGTTCAGACGAGCTTATGGCTTGGTCTAATTTGACAGATACTTCTTCCAATCTACCTTTTGCGGCTGCCCCGAACTTAAGGCCAGAGGACTCAGTGTTGCCTCCCACCATAGCTCCAGAAGCCTCCAGGAGCTCCCCCCCCCTGAGTTACGAGCCTTACACCGCCCATTAATTTCCTTGCTTGATCAAGGGTATCTACTACGACAGTGTCCCCTAGAACATACCAGAACGCCGCCCTGTACTCTTCATCGAACTTTACAAGGTCTATGGCAAAACCTATTGACTCCTGCGCAGCCATTATGCTTTTACCACGCGGCCTTCCGTCGATCATCTTGTTCAATGGAAGGAAGGTGGCTCTTCCAAGATTGTTCTTTTTAAGATATTGTATAGCTTGAGATGCGACCTCATCGCTGTCGACCACGATAGCTTGCATCCTGTTACCAGCAGCGATGTTAAGCGCGGTCTGATATTTCGGATCGACCTCAGCGAGCTCAGCTATCGTGCCATGTATCCCCCGAATGGCCCGCGTATCCCGGGTCTCCATTACTGCCTTGACCGCCCTATTATAACCGCGGGCTATCTCCCCAGCAGCCTCTTCTTCAGCTTTTAGTCTGCTGACCTCTCTCGTAAGGGATTTGATGGCCTGATCAAGCTCATCATATTCTTTCGCCATCTTTACTTCGGTCGCCCTCTTCTGGAGGTATTTTTCCTGCATATCCTTCAGGATCTTGGATACATCTTTATCCTGGTCCTTGATCCCCTTGATCTTCCATTCTATGTCCTGAACGCCGAATTCGGCAGCTTTCAGTTCCTCTTCATATGACGAGATATCTGCCATGGCCCGGGACCTGCGGTCCTCCAATCTTTCTTTCTCCATCTGTAGGCGATGGTATTTCTCTTCATTATCGCGGGTCGCTCGCTCATCGCTCGCTAGCTTCTTCTGGACAGACGATAGCTGCTCATCGGAAGCGCTTAATTTGGTCCGTACCTCAGCTAGCTCTTTCTTGTCCGACGCAAGGGCCTTTGATATCTCGCCGTAGCGAGCTGAGATATTTTCTAGCTCTTTTGAAAGGCCCTTCACGGAACCCTCGTTCTCTTTCTGATCATTGGTCCTTTGAGCCAGTTCGACCTCCATTTCTGAAGCTGACTGCATTGCCTGGGCAGCTCTGTCCTCTGCCTTAGCCACTTGAACTTTCATTAGGTCGATCTTATCTCTCAGTTCCTTGAACTCTTGGCCACCCTTGGACCCAAGTTCTTTGTCCAAAAGGACCATTTGATCATCCAGGGCTTTGACCGTTTGTGCGATCTCCGCCTTTCGAACTTTCATTAGTTCTATATCCTGGACATAAGTGTCTATCTGCTTCTGCAACGCTTGTATCTCGGCCTCAGTTGCTTCTTTGCGTTTGTATGCCATTTGGGCCTTTGATTGAGTAAGCATCTCCTTCATTCGGAGATACGTCAAGGCGACCTCCTTATCCTGTTCCAGCTGCTCTATCTGCTTCACCAGTTCTGACAGGATTATAGATACGCGCTCTATGTTGGATTCTGCCTCGTTCCGTTCCCCTTGGGCCTTTGAGATCTTCTTCATCGAACTTTGATATGCCAGAGATGTCATCAAGTATCTTCCTTCGGTCCAAATTGGACATGGTCACGATACGAGTGACGTCCCCCTGCTGAACAAAGTTATACCCATCAGCAGATATCCTGGCATTCGCCAGTAGCATATCGAACTCAGAAAGTGTGGATTTTCTTTCGTTCACATAGAAATATGAATTGTAACCATCCCCGTTCTCGGTAAGCTTAACGACGCGGGTCAGGCAGACAGTATCATTGTCGATCGGGATAAGTCTGGCCTTATTATCAAAGACCAATGAGACCTTACAATGGTCCGCTGGTTTTTTTTCTTCCCCGCCGTTGAATATAAGATCGGAGAGCTTACCTGCACGGATGGCCCTTGAGCTTTTAGGTCCCAATACAAAAAGAATGGAATCTGCGATATTCGATTTTCCTGAGCCATTTGGACCAGTTACAGCCGTATACCCTTCTAGTAGAGGTATTGTCAGCTTCTTGCCGAAAGACTTGAAGTTCTCTAGCTCTATCTCTTTAAGATACATCTATACCTCCGATAACGGAGGCGTAATGAGAGCAGTGGCCATACTTGCTCTCTTTATCGCATCCCATTCCCACGAGTCCGACGCATGTCAGACATATTATAGATGCGGTGGTAGATATATAAGCATTATCTTTTGATCAGCCAGGCAGTCAAATGATCAATATTGCTATCTTGAGGAATGAATAAATCCTCAAAAAGGCACGAACGTTCATCGGTTAACGGGCGGGGCTGCTTGCTTTATCTTTGTTCCTTTCATCACGCTCGATATAAGGATCGGTCTTGGAGATATGCCTACAATATCTAATGTCCACGATAGATCTATTCAGTATTCTGAATATAGATCTTTTAGCGCATACGATATCATCGTCCGCATGTTCGTATATAAACTTTACAGAGGGGTCACCGAAAGTACCGATCTTTTATCCGAGCTGCAGAATGCTGTCCTTATTCCCGCTTATGCGGGATCTGCATGAGCAACTTTGATCCATTATATCTCAGACCAAAGTTGGCATTGTTCATGAAGTGATGCGCGAATAAGCATCCACCAATCTGCGTTTCATCTCTGGCCAATTATAGTTAGACTCAGCCGCCCTTCGGCCTGCATCGCCGAGCTTCTCTCTTAGAGATCGATTCTCGAAGCATTTCTACAGCCGATATGAAGTTCTTCTCGCTCCAATCGATGGTAAGACCGCACCCTAGCTTTTCTACGAGATCGCCGGACTCCGTATGCTTTGACGCAATGACAGGGACTCCTACTGCCATTCCCTCAAAAAGCTTGTTCGGTGAATTGGAGACATAGTTCTTGTTGGACGCATCAAGTAAGGCGAGGACGACATCTGAGGATGCCATTTCTCGCATCATTTCATCATGCCTCAGGAACCCAAGGAACTCAACGTTCCCGTTTTCTGCCTCTTTCTTGACGAAACCCTCAAGCCGCCCGTAGCCAGCTACCTTTATCCTGCAATGCGGTATTTTTTCGGCAGCCAGAATACACTCCTCAATATAACGCATCGGTTCAAGGGTGCTAGCAAGGAAGAGGACAATATCTTCGCCTGCATGTCCGGTGCGCTTTAGGTCGGGGAGCACATCGATGCAATTCTCTACCATGATCACATCGTTCTTTGAGTTGGGCTTGAGGTATGCAGCATGTCCGTGACTTACTGTCTCAACCATGTCCGCCTTCCTTACCAGCGACGCCTCTGCTCGAATCTACGGCCTTAGAGATCCATGGAGGCATATCAACGGCGACCATGTATGCATAATGTTCATGAGCATCGAAAACCAGCTTAGCACGTTTTAACTTTGCGAGGAAGGCACCGAGCATGAGCGTATCGAAATCATGACAATGGACCACATCAACTTCCTTTTTTCGAACCAGGAGTATGGTTTTTATAAAAAAGATAGGATATCTCATTGCAAAGGACAGCATGCTTCCAGCCCAGCCGGTCCTTATCCTTTTAATATGAACGCCGTTATAATCTGATGTAGATGGAAAATCCATCTGTCTGTCCCATGCTATCACGGTCACATCATATCCCGATGACTGAAGGGCGAATGCTTCTTTTGCCACCCTTGGATCAGGACGGAATCCATTCGTGAGGAGCATTAGGACGCTCTTGCTCACGATCTCACTCCGGAACGATCTCAGTGCGCCCATTGGCTAATGAGGCCTTGGCAGTCTCGATCATCTGGACTGTTCTCACGCCGATTGTGCCTGAGTTTCGCGTCTCGGTGACCGGGTCGCCTATGGTCTGCAAGAAATGGAGCAGCTCTGTCCTGATGGTGTTGTTCCGCTCTATACCTAGTTTGTATGTGTACCCAGACTCGTAGACCATCACTTCTTGGCCGACCGCATCTATCATTGCTGAACGATTCTCACCGATTATCTCGATCTGGCGCACTTTCCTTGGTGCTAGCCAAGATATGGTCGCATTGGCCAGTGCTCCGGATGACATCTCAGAAGTAATGAATGCAGCCTCTTCCAACTCCTTACGCCGATATGGCTTACCGACAGCCGTTATCTTTTTAGGCCAGGAATCAAAGATAAAATTAACGATATCAAAATAGTGAGGAGCAAGATCCACGATCATGTCACGGTCTGCGTATGCAGGCTCAAGGTTCATCCACGTGAAGTTCAGAAGGAATATCCTTCCGAAAAAGTTCTGGGATGCCAATCTGCGTACTTCCTGAAGTGCATTATTGAACCTATAGATATGTCCTACGGCCAGACTGAGGTTCCTTTCAGCCGCTATCTCGATCAGCTCTAGTCCTTCCTTTGATGTCAAAGTAATCGGCTTTTCCACGAGCACATGCTTTCCTACCTCAAGCGCATCCTTGCATGCCTGGAAGTGCAATGAGTTCGGAAGACATACGTTCACCGCTATTATGTCCGGGTCTTCCAGGACCTCTTTATAATCATGGGTCAGGCCTTTTACATTATATCTATCGCGGCAGAACTCCAGATTCTTGTCCAACTGGTCAGAGACAGCTTTGACGTTGACGTTCGGTATGTTGCAATACTCATCAACTATCTTCTTCCCCCAATACCCAACGCCCAGGACCCCTACATCGAAATGCCTCATGATCTACCTCCCATAGAACTCGATGATCGTGTCGCTTATTAGGTCCACCTGCCCCTTGGACAGTTCTGGGAACATAGGTATTGAAAGCACATTCTCTGCTACACTCTCTGCGACTGGGTATTCCCCTTCCGAATGCCCATATGCGTCCCTGAACACTTGTTGGAGATGTATCGGCGGGAAGTGAACAACGCTTTCTATTCCCTTCTCTTTAAGATATGCGATCAGCTTTTCGCGTGCCTCGCATCTTATGACAAAGACGTAAAATGCCGGCCTGACATCTTTCCCGCCCATTGGTGGAAGGATAAGCTGTGGGATGTCCTTCAGTCGCCTGCAATATTGTTTTGCTATCTCTGTCCTTTTTTCGTTCCATTCCTCAAGATGCTTCAGCTGGACCCGGCCTATAGCTGCATTGGACGTGTTGAGCCTGGATGTGAAACCTAGAATGTCATGTTCGTACCTTGATACTTTACCACAGTCGCGGAGCTTCTTTACCATGTTAGCTACACGCTCGTCATTGGTAGTGACCATCCCTCCGTCCCCTCCAACGGTCATGTTCTTAGTAGAGTAGAAGGAGAAGCATCCCACATCGCCAAGGGCGCCTGCTTTCTTACCTTTGTAGGTGGCGCCATGAGCTTCTGCAGCATCCTCTACTATCTTGACCCCCTTTCCTACAGCATCTGATATCTCATCCATTCTTGCAGGATATCCATATAGATCAACTGGAAGGACCGCAGTCGTACCTTTGCTGACCGCTCCACGGACCTCGTTGGGGTCCAGATCATAATCCTTATTCGAGATGTCGGCGAATATTGGTGTAGCACCAGCATGTACGATCGAGGCAGCGGTAGCTATGAAAGACATCGGTGTCGTGATAACCTCTTTGTTCCTGACATTGAGTGCAAGAAGGGACATTATCAAAGCATCCGTTCCAGAAGAAACTGAAACAGCGTGGTCTACCCCAATATATCTAGCAAATTCTTCTTCGAACTTGAATACATCCTCTCCAAGGACAAGATGTTCGTTACGTAAGGCATTAGCTACTGCGTTGATCATTTCATCATCGATTATTGGTTTAGAAAGAGGAATATTCATCGGGCAGACCTCTTTTTGATGTCACGTGCAGGATTTCCAACGACCACCGCCCCTGCTGGGACATCCTTTGTTACGACAGCGCCTGCACCGACCATTGCATTCTCACCGATCGTCACGCCACATAAGATAACTGCCCCTGCCCCTATGGACGCCCCTTTCTTCACCAGTGTAGGCATTACCTTCCAATCGCCTATGGCATGAGGATTCATGTCATTGGTGAATGTAGCCCTTGGACCGATGAACACCTCATCCTCGATCGTCACACCAGTAGGGATGTACGCGAATGCTTCTATTTTGCAACGATCACCTACCTGCACACCTTTCTGTATCTCAACATATGCTGCGACCCTACAGTCATTTCCTATCTTACATCCATAAAGGTTAACGAAATCTCTTATGACCGTATGCTCACCGATATCACAATCGGATATCGAATAATATCCTGCAAGTAGCTTCATGACATTTCTTGCAACGCTTACGAGGGATTAATCGTTTTCCTAAGGTACCAGAGTTAACGATGAAGGAATTGATCAATGGGCCTGCCGTTCCAGCCCCATTCATCGACAGCGTGACTGTCGATCATGGATAGGATAGCATCAGCATACGCTCTTTCCCAGTATGTTCTTAGGCACACATGATCTGAAATATTACATCTTAGATAATATTATACGGCAAGCTGTACCGCCCTCTATG
>CAVSDP010000014.1:0-14921 GCA_963726655.1 Methanomassiliicoccaceae archaeon | reverse complement strand
CCCATTAATTATCTAGTTCAATATATGAAATAAACTTATTTAATCTCATTAATGATCTTTAGACCCAATAACTATTTGACAGCTCGTCCGTAGAGCTAACTGACGCTTGCTTTCATTCTGGCAGCGTCATCTGCGAAAAACTCAGACCATGCGATCTTCGGCATATATCATGGTAAGGGCGTCAATAAACAATAATGAACATTCCAGTTAAGAAAGCACAACATTATCACACGAGCATGACATATATAAGTGCCGAATTATGGCGCGGATCATGTTGCTAAAGGATCGAACGCTAGAATGGCTTAATTGATCACTTTTCATCGATATGCTGTCACTATCCTGATCTTTATCCCTACTGATCAGAATATACCTATATGCCTGTGTTGTCATTGCATTGCTCTCGTCAGGCTTCTCATCGTTCTCGACCCTTTTCTTGCAGGCCCTGATGCATTTCCTGCGTTCGACCCCCTGAGCGTCCTCGTATAGTCTAGATAGCTATGGCTCATTTATCCTCAGTCGCCTTCTTCTTCACCGGATAAGTGAACTTGTTCATTTCCGTGTGTACGTTCACCTTTTGATCTTCCATCACGATGACCAGATATCACCTTGGCCTCAGAGCATTCTTGGCCATAAGGATGCCCAGCACCGTGAAAGCGGCTGCGAATATCGTAAGGCCTATGAGGTCTCCCGTGAAGTCCGACAATTGGGAAGCAGAGAGCGTTCCGTTTATGACCAACAACCTTATCGCATCGCACGCCAACGATACAGGATTCACATCAGCGATCGGTCTAAGCCAGTTAGGGAAGAAGCTGATCGGGAATAAGGCTGTGCTTGTGAACATTATCGGGAACACCAAGAAGTTCACGATACCGAAAAAACTGTCCATGCTCTTGACTGACAGTGCTATCCCCGTGAAGAATGTTGAGAGTACTGCACATAGCAGAGCAATGGCGACAAAGACACCCAGAAGATCTATTAACCCAAATCCCTGGGCTAACGCCATCCCGTTGGGGACGATGATCGCGAGCATGAATGTGATCGTTGCGAGCACCATAGCCTTGACCAGGTTCTGGAGCACCCCGCCAAAGTAGATAGAAGACCTGGGGATCGGATAGGTGCTTAGCATACCGATATACCCATTTATCCTATCCATGACAAGATCAGAGCCTAGAAAACTCATCGTGGTGAGGACCACGAGGCCGATCACTCCAGGCGCCAGGAAAGTGATGTAGTTACTGGCCCCTCCGAACGCTGTTTGAAGAGGCCCTAACGATCCGCCCATCGGGGACGTGAAGGCGTTAGCGGGATTGAACGAATTGCCGAAAAGGAGGAGCCAGAATATACCTTGTATAGCGCCCGCTAGCATCGCGATAGGGTTCCGGGCCCATTTCTTGAGCCAACGTGAGGTGAGAGCTACGGTCTCGCTTATCATTCCTTCTCACCTTCCCTTTTTTTTATCTGACCTTTCTGGACAGCCGTTCCCTCCTGGGCATCACGCATCGACCTGCCAGTAACATCAAGGAAGACCTCATCCATTGAGGGCTCGTTAAAAGAGGTGCTCCTGATCCTCAGGCCCATTGATGCGATACCAGTAACGATAGGGGGGAGTACTGCTTCGACCCTTGAGACCTTCATCCTGTACCCGTTCCCATCCCGCGATACCTCCGAAACACCCGCGATATTCTCGAGAAAGTCCCGTAGGTCTGGACCGGCCTCGTTGACCTCAATGGTCAGGATGTCGCCGCGTAGGCTTTGCTTCAGCTCGCTAGGCGATCCAGAGACCTTGATGGCTCCGTGGTCCATTATGGCTATCCGGTCGGAGAGATGGTCAGCCTCTTCTAGATAGTGTGTCGTCATGAATATGGTCAGCTTCTCATCCCTGTTGAGCTGTCGAAGATAATCCCATATCCTGGTCCTTGTCTGGATGTCCAGACCCACCGTAGGCTCGTCGAGGAAGATTATCTGGGGTTCATGGATCAAGGCGGTGATCAATTGTAGGCGCCTTTTCATCCCACCAGAGTATGTGCTGACGCGTTTATCAGCAAAGTCCTCCAGCTCAACTAGCTGAAGAAGGCCCCGTCCCCTCTCCCTTGCGGTCCTATCGTCGACATGATGAAGTTTGGCCGCAAGCATGAGATTCTGGATCCCTTAAGCTCGTTGTCCAAGGTGATCTCCTGCGGCAGAATACCGATGGCGCTACGAACTGCTGCCGGGTCCGTTCTACGTCCCTGCCCGCTACCGACGCGCTCCCTTCTGTTATCGAGGCTGCGGTGGTCAACATACGGATGGTAGTTGTCTTTCCTGCACCATTAGGCCCCAGAAGCGAGAAGATCTCATGTTGACCGATATCAAAGGAAACATGGTCGACCACAGTATTGTTACCATATCTCTTCGTCAGCTGCCTTACAGAGACCGACGGTCCGTCCTGGCTCACAGGCATGCCGTCATCCTCCTTGTCTCACCGTAGCCTAAGGAAATGCTCGTCGCTTCCGTTCCTATATCGATAGTATCCACTATGTTGCCCATTTTAGCACCCCATATCATTCGTTATCTTCGTTCAGTCGCTCTTGGTCATCACCTTGCTTACGAATTTGCACTTCGTCAGCACTTGGAATTTTGTGAGCGCGGGTGGTATCATGACCGTCTTTATGTTCGATATCTTCTCGACATGCTTATCGAAGGTCTCCCAGTCGATGTCGTCGCCGAACTCGAGTGTCTTGATGCTACAGAATGTGACCATGCCGTCCAAAGAATCCAGGTCATTCTTAGAAACAGTTAGGCTCACTAGATCCCCTATCCGATAAGCTCTGGATATCGATTCATCGACCAACGCGCGCATGACCATTGTGGTCAGTTCACCTATCGGCACGCCACGTCTCTTCGCTTCAGCCGAGAAGCGAGCGTAAACCTCGTCATCTATCCCCCTTATAGTGACATCCGTCATGGTCCCTCACCTCCTCTTCCTTGTTGCGATCGCGGCGGCTATAAGCGAACCACCCACGATCATGATAAAGATGGAAAAGGCTGAGTACCACGGTAGGACAAAGCCAAAGAACGACAAGAACCAGAACAGACCAAATGTTAACAGGAACACCCCTGCGATACCGCCTATCCATCTTAAAGCAGTACTAACGAAGGGCATATTCACGAATCCATCGTATGCTTCTGCAGCTTCATTCAGGCCTTCGTTCTCATAACAAGAGCCAGAACGAACATTGCCTTGCCGAAGTTGGCTTCGCAGATTCTCCCTGAATTTGATGTCATCTTTAGGTTCATCGTTGCTATTGTTGATTGTCACCATTGTCACCACATCAACATAATCAATAGCGTCTATATGAACCTTATCATACTCATTAAAGATCATGCTTAGAAAATGGGACCCAGTATTGGAGTTATGAAAGGGTTATTGTATATTTGTTCTGGAAAATATATTTTCTAAGGTCACTGACCGAGACGATAAAGGACTGTGCTGGGTTTAGCTTGATATGCGATCTTATATTATCGACACATCAACATCCAATGATTCTAATAATGTCCTGAGCTTCGTGTCGAGCTCCTCACCGACCCTGGCGATCCCTGGGTCATCGAAGCTAGAGAAGAGAGATGACGGTCGGTCTATTACGAACCTCGTTCTATGGCGGCGATCGAGGTATATCACTGCACGGAGGGGAGCATAGAGCATGACAGATGGATCGAAACGGAACATGCGTTCGGCGATGACATGATTGCCCATGAGATACTCAGTACATTTAGCCTCATGACCCGCTAAGCTCATGACTGGAGTAATATCTGATCTCCAGAAGAGAAAAAAGCCAAAAGGGGCCCTCATATTTGCATCGGCAACTACCTCCTCCCATGGCGTACTGCGCTCAACAAGACCATTTATCTTTTCTTGATCAAGAAACGGTACCGCTAGTTCGTACCGTCGACGGAACCTGTCGTAGGGCTCGATCCACATCGAACGACAATCTGTCAACGATGTGGCCCAACATTCCATCAGCCTTCTCGATCTTTTACCGGGTTCTTGGTCGAGCACGGCACTTTAGTGAAGCATAGCCCACAAGAATAGATGTCTATTCCATAGCGCTCCTTGTTAAGGGGCGTCTGGCTGAAGGCGAACTTTGCACATATGCCTTTGTCATGACCTTGTTCTGTGATCGCACCTGCAGGACATCGACGGACGCATGCTTTACATTTACCAGTCTGGAAGTACAAGCAGTTAGCATGGATATCGATCGGCCGCTCAGGCGAGCTGAAGGGTACGTTCACCACGACGCTCCCGATAGCCTCGGCGATCCCATGTTCAGTGATGAGGCCGTCGCTAAGGCCGAAAGTACCCAGGCCAGCGGCGAATGCGATATGGCGCTGCGACCATGTGGAGGTATATCCGATCCTTGGGTCCACCATCTTCCTGTACATGGTGGCCTCATGCTCTGGGGATATGGCAATGAGACCTTTATCCTTTAAGAAAGAGAGTATGTGGCCAGAGAGCCTGTCCCGGAATATCTCACCATAATAGCGTCCGTGCACCCAACGGCGGGAGGGCCGATCGACCATGGTCGCGTTCTCTTTTATCGTACTATCATACATCGGGAGAACGTAAGCGATGACGCCGATCGAACTTTCAGATGGGGTATCCAACTCCATCCTTTCAGCTGCTTTCTGCATCGCCTCATATGGAGTAAGGTGAAAATCGCCTATCACGGTCTTCAGTTCCTTGAAGATCGGGTCAGTTCCAGAGGCGAAACTGACCAGTGGAGCACCATAGATGGGCATCCCATCAAGTTCTAGGCGGTTGCATGGATCTTCCCGCACGAACCTCTCGATCTCCTCGGTTACCTCCTTTCTGAGAGCCTTCTCCTGCTCATTCATCAGAGGCCCCCGATAGCATCTACCGAGGTCTGTGACCTGGGATCACCTCCGATGTTAGCTAGGGCCAGTGCTTTCGTATGCGCTAGTCCATTGATCAGGACCTCAAGAGAACCCATCCTGCGTTCATGCCTCAGCTTCAGCTCAGTTGCGGTTCGTTCCGAGAGTATGACAAGCCTTTCTTGATCACACAGTCCATCATCAATGAATAGTACCCTAGAGTAGCCGTCGAAGAGCTTGTCCAAGTACCATTGCATATCTATGCCCAGCTCTTCGTAGTTCGGCACCTTCTCTTTAAGCTCCATCTTGATCCGCTCAAGTCCCTTATCCGCGAAATAAGGGGTACTGTACAGGGTCCCGGCGCATTTCTTTCTCTCCTTCTCATACTCGGATGAGGTCAATGCTGCACCTATGCAGTCATCAGCGTCAAGGCGGACGGTAGGGACCTTCAGTCCGTTCGTTATATCCTTCAGCGAGTTACATATGCCATAGCCAAGAAGGACAGCGTCCACCTTGCCTTCCAGATCGTTCACCTTTTCCATGACCGTTCTCTTCAGATCATCAGGAAATAGGTGCAGGCCGAACTCCAGGTACTCCTTATGAACTATATCCTTGTCGTTCCGGGTCAAATGATCTAATTGTTCCTTGAAGCATTCACATGCTACGATACCTATCCTCATGATATCCACTTCTTGATCCGTTGTAATAATGTCACGGTTCAAGTTCATCATGTTCGCACTAAATATTAGTATATGCCTAAGTAATACTATTCTATTACTTCGAAAGCGAATGATGCCGATATGCAAGGGCAGATACTTGCTATTCGCCAAGAAGTGGGAGCATCGAGCGACTCCTTACTTAACCTGCGGCAGGATGATCCAAAGATGACCAGATCTGAGGGCAATTTATCCGTCCGATAGCCGCTCTCCGGCCCACGGTCTCGTGATGCATATCAAGTTCAGGATGATCACGCTCATCATCTTTTTGTTCTCCAGGGACCTCGACGTCTCAAATATGCGTTCCATCTCAGGGAAAACATTCTTGTTGTTATCAAGAAGCTCCTGATGCTCATGGCCGATCGGACCAAATGATCACTTTATTCATTGCTAAGAGCAGAGCTTTTCATATTATCAGGGGATAGCACCTCTTTGATGCGTGACATTAGCTCCGGAGAGTGTTTCCTTCCATACTCTTTGGCCAGATCTAATAATTCCTTACCTTTATCTGTAACCAAAAACAGTTCGATCCTCTCATCGATCCTTATATTCCTACCTTTCGGGTTCAACAACCTCTTTCGCTCCTCATCGGTAACCTTTCTGATCAACCCGAGCGTAAGCAGTCTTTTGGTAATCGAGGCGACCTGGGACGAAGGGATCCCCGTCGCTTCTTCTATTCTTCTCGTAAGCGTTGGCTTCTCAGCTTGAGATCGCTCACCATCCAATATCATCCTTAGGATCTTATTGTGATCACCAGAGATAAAGCTCTGAACTATACCCAGTGCCATATTTTAATCAGCTCCATTGGACTTGCTCAATTGCTTTTGCCTGATCGTAGAGCAATCATATCAGGCGCATATGCCAAGCGCCCAATATCAATTGCGCCTATGTTTACAAAAAAGGACTAAATAAAAAAATCGAGCTAGTTTACCGTCAAAGCATACTTAGTAAAATTGGCATAATTTGCATATATCCTGAAGATGCCAAGTACCTTAGATGCGCGATTATCTCGAGGACTTCAAGAAAGTAGTGATCTATTCTATCATCGTGATGATCGCGTTCACTATATTCTTGACCCTTATCGGCCTTGTTGTTTCATTTTACAACGTTGTGTTCGTTGAACCATACCTGATACAGGACAAGCAAGACTTCCTTACGTTCATAGGTAATTTCCTCGTGGTAGTGATCGCGGTAGAGCTATTGGACACCCTCGTGTTGTACGTCAGAAAGCACAAGCTGTTCCCGGAGCTGATCCTTTTGGTGGTTCTTACAGCGGTGGCTCGAGAAGTACTGATAACAGATATAACCCATGTGGACCCCTTTTTGCTGGTCGGAATAGGGGCGATCCTGATAGCGGTGGCGGGGGCCTATTACCTCATAAAGCGGGCTGCTCGGGAAGCAGAAGAAATGGACTAAGGAAAAAGAACAACTATTAAATTCCCACAACGATAGTAAAGGGCTGGCCACGATATATGGGCGGAAACCATTCTTACTGGGAATGATATCATCTGACCATGCACCGACCACTATTGCATTTGCTACAGGCCCAAGGAATGCCGTACATGTTGTAACACGACTACATTGGTAGAGATGACAAAGTTGGCGCATATTGGCCGGGGGATCAGGGGCGAATGCGACCATCCGACAATTCCTGTCATAGATCTACTTCAGAAATAGATCAGCCACAGGACATTTGTGTCTAGATGACTTGCTAAAGTCATAGGATGCTATGATCATCGAAGGGAGGCAGAGAGTCTGTAGAAAGTTCCGATACACCTGGTGTTAGACGTGTGTATGCGCAGGGTAGCTATCTTAAGGCCAAAGGCCAGAGATTTTTAAGTGCGGATAGAACGAAGATCTTAGGTAAGGAAAAATAATAATAATAAGAGGTTTAGCGCGGATGATTCGCTCCCTGGACATGTTTCCGCATCCGGAACCCGCTACCAATGTTTATGATGCCTAGGATCACAAGGAATATGCCTATCAACCACAGTAGAGCGAACAGTCCAGTTCCAGGAAAGAATACCAAGACAAGTCCTATGATGAGCGACCAGATCCCAGCTATTACGAGAAGCCATCTGTTCGAGGTTCCGAACGTCTGGGTCCCCCTCCGAGCGATCACGCCTTCTGCGATCTGAAGGATGCCGGCCAGTATGGCGAACACCCCCACGATATACACCGCCACGATAGCTGATGTCCCAGGTAGGAAGATGGCCACCAGTCCGATGATGATATCAATTGTTCCTTCAGCGAGGTTCAGGCTTTTATGCATCCCAGCTTGCCTTGACCTACTGAAACCTATGAGAACGAACCCAGCTATAAGCATGAATATTCCGAATACGACCAGGAAGAGTGTCAGGGTGATCCCAGGAATAAATATGAATGCTAGACCGAATATCAAGGCGATGACACCGAAGAATAAACGCCCCCACCACCTGCCCATAGTCCCTTCCTTTGCCATGTTCATACCTCGCGAGCTAAGAAGAATTAGTTCGTGAGCTGAAAATTCTAATAATGTCCTTATAAAATTTATTACTTGTTTCTGCGGTATTTCATATATTCGCCCAAAAATCGGTTCCGCGAACTATCTACCTTTCCAGCAGGCCTCTTAGCCTATTGAATCATGATCACGTGTCCAGATATCTTATAAAATTGGAATAAACGGGGTAGTTACCCCTAAATTCCTTCGAGACCTAGCTACGATGCACCAAGAGATGGCGTTATTAGAAATGCTCATAGAATACCGTTTCATTCAACGATTTTCTCATCGAATGTAACGGTGATGGATCCAGATCTGGGTAACCCAGAAGCAGCAGACACTCTAGATCGTAATTCGAGGGGATATCAAAAGCTTCCTTGACCAGTTTCCGTTCGAAGTTGCAGATCCAGCAACTTCCAATGCCTGCCTCTGTAGCCTTTAGCATCATCTGCGTGGTAACGATGGAGCAATCCATCTCTGCACAACTGATGCTGTCCCACGGGTTAGCCCATGCAACGTCCCTGTCGCCACAAACGATCAGTACTATGGGAGCGTTGAACACCCTAGGAGTAATAGATCTAAGTTTGGCCAATCCTTCTTCACTTTTCACCAACAATATCTTTTGGGGCTGTGCGTCGTGTGCGGAAGGCGCTAATCTACCAGCTTCTAGTATTTCTTCAAGCACATTTTCAGGCACGGTCCCTGAAAGAAATTTTCTTACAGAATACCTCTTTTCCAACAGCTCCATCAATTGCATTGTTCAGATCCCTTTGGTAAAACGCCATTTGCTCTTTAATAACCTTCCTCATTTCGTAGGTTTTTCGTTAATGATCATAAGAAATGTCGATGCTATTCTTAGAAATTTTAGGTGCACTGAAGGAGCTTGCGCAAATCATTTTTTCTCATTTTTTTCGTCCGTATGGTCAGCCGCGGGCACCCTTCAATTCTTATGAACGAATATCGGAACGAAAATAGCCACGACAGGCGAGATCCAAGAGATTGGCATTGAGAATGGACTTTTAATGCGATGTGAGTGAAATGCTATAAACGATTAAAAAAAGGTCATGCCGCTGATCTCAATACCTGCTCAGCGGCGGAGAGAATATTATCAGCTATCCTCAACCTGAAAGAAGTTTCTGCTTCGCAGCTGCGAACTCTTGGTCAGATAGTGCCCCAGATTGGTGAAGCTGGGCTAACTTCTGAAGCTCACCTGTTACGTTGGCCGGTGCGGACGTTGCGGCCGGCGCCGGTGTTTGTTGTTGAGGCGCTTGAGCTTGTTGCTTAGCTTGGGCCTGCTGTTCAGCCCTGTTCTGGCCCATCCTCATTCCTGCTACCATCGCGACTCCTCTTCCACGCATGTTCTATACCTCCTACTTCCCGGCCATTGAAGAACCGGACATTTCTTTCGCCAACCTTATCTGATCGGGTGGTACACGTCCCTGGGAGACAAGTTCACCGTCCGAATCTTGAGAATCTCTTCCTTTAGCCGAACGGCCCAGAGATTCTCAAAGAGACCCCCCAGCCGAGCTGTTGTCGGGCAGTTCTTCTCCGATGGTCTCCACATCGTCCTGGGAGAACCATGTTCCGAGCTTGCCTGTGAAGTCCCTGAAAGCATCCCCCGCCTCTCCTGGTAGGTCGGTAATCTTCGAAGGACTCTACATTACCTTTTTCGTCCTTACGGACAAGGATTATGTCGATCACCCGTACGATGCCGGAGTCTTGCAGTCTGCGGAGCTCCGGAGCAATCTTTCCTGTGAACTTGTTACCGGGGAATCTCACAATCAGGTAGTCTACTGGTCCGATGACCTCTCTAGTTGCTTGTTGGGTCTCCATTGTCATAAGGTGCCTCCGAATACCTTTCCAATAAAACTAAGCGGTCAACTGTTGGCAATGGTGGATAGTTAAACGTTCTCTGATGATAACTTGACATAGAGCCGCCAATCCCGTTATGGCTATTGAAAATATGGTCAAGTAGATAGATAATCCGTAACTGGATTTTTCCATAGACCTGTAGGTCAGATCGGTGTTCAGATCTGGGAGATGTCAGAAAGGGCTAAGGTGCTAGGAGTCAGGATCGGGCGTTGCCAACTCGTATCATACGATCAGTCCGTTTTTCATTATCATCCGATCAACAATTTTTTTAGATCATCTCAATGTTATTTCATTCGGCGTGCTGATCATTTTTCTTTCTCCTTCATCTTAATAGCCTCAATCGCTTACATTATGGGGCCTGAGAAAGATATTCCAGACGAACATTGACCGATCTCGGACCGGCGTTCGCTCGTCTGGTCAGGACCTCACTTTCGGGCCATGGAGTTGACCACCATGGGCTTACCTTCCTCGACAGCCTCAGGGGGACCTTTTTCCCTGAAAACGCGCTAAATTGGCTGTTACCCAATCTCCTATCTCCAACTTGCCTACTCCCCCGAACCATGCGAAGGTGACCGCGGCATGTATGACACCTAGATGTGAGAATGCCTGCGGGAAGTTTCCGATGTGCTCCCCAGTCTCCGGATCGAGCTCCTCGGCGAACAGACCAAGGGGACTTGCCTTGGCCAACAGGTTATCGTATATCTTACGGGCCTCTTCGACCCTTCCAGCCAAGATCAGGGCGCTGACCAGCCAAAAGGTACATAACGTGAATGTCGACTCCTTTCCAGCCACCCCGACCGGGGCCTCGTTGTACCTATAGCACAGCCCGTTGACGACCAGATGTTCCATCGTAGCGTCGATCGTCGAGAGCATGCGAGGGTCCTTACCGTCGATGAATCCCATTAGCGGGAGCATAAGATTGACCGCATCAAGGTACTCGTCCTCGTAGGACTGTTTGAACGCGTTCATCTTGGTGCTCCATCCCTTGGTCATGATCTCCTCGCGAATGATATCCTTGGTCTCCCGCCAGCGCTTGATATTCCCTTCCAGGTTCAACCCCTCGAAGATCTGGATCCTCGATCGAGGGCCAGCCAGAGCATTGCTTTCCCATACACGAAATTTCGGTAGCCTCCTCGCACCTCCCAGATGCCACTGTCCGGCTTGCGCCAGTTCTCTACGACCCAATCAAGCACCTCTCCCATTCTTTTACCCCCGTCAGGAGGTTTATACAGCCCAGAACGCCACGCGAAATAAGCTGCTATCATCATTTCACCATAGACATCCAACTGCAACTGGTTCGCTGCTTCGTTCCCGATGCGCACTGGTTTAGAATCGCGATAACCTCTCAGGTGATCGAGTATCTCCTCCTTGGTCTGTCCCTCCGGGACGATCGGATAAAGTATCTTTACATCACCTGGTTGAAGGGTATGCAGTATCCATTTGGCATACTGTTCAACAAAATCGGGGTAGCCGGCCATCACCAGGCTGAGCAATGTGTAAGAGCCGTCCCGGAGCCAGGTGAATCGATAATCCCAGTTCATCTCCCCACCGATAGTCTCGGGAAGTGAGGTCGTCGGGGCGGCGACTATTGCTCCAGAAGGTGGATAGGTCATCAGCTGTAGGGTCAAGGCGCTCCGGATCACCGTGTCGCGATAAGGACCCTGAAGAGTACACTTTCCGGCCCAGCCCTTCCAATAGCTCATGGTGGACTGCAACGCGGCCGAGACAGAAGCTAAGGGACTCTTATCTATATCATTGGACATAGTAAAATAGAACTGTTCTCCAGGACTGTACCACGAAAGTCTGGGACAATGACATATCTCTCTCGTCCATGAGCCAACCTTGGGGACCAGTGATGACGAACTTCTCTATGGCACCCGCGTTACCGTTCAGAACGATCGTAGGAGGGTCGCGAGCGTAGTTGGGCCGGGGCTGGACCTTGCTCTTCATCTCGACGTTGCCGTCCAGGCCCCTGACGATCCTTATCAGTTTCCCTGGCGGGCCGCCCTCGACATCCTGCTCAGCCCAGGACATGTCCATGAAATCGAGCAATGCCACCTTGCCTTTAGAACATTCGAAGACCGTCTCAAGAATGTTCGTGTCCTTGAGGTAACGATGGCGGCTCTTAAATTCGCTCGTAGGCTGGATGGCCCAGTTCCCACCCTTGTCAGGATCCAGGATCCCAGCAAATATAGATGGGGAATCAAATCTTGGCCAGCACAACCAATCTATCGATCCAGCACTGTTCACTAGAGCAGCTGCATGCCTATTGCCGATCAAACCATAGTCCTCGATCGGCCAATAGCCGTTCAATGGTCCTTTTATCAACACATCGCCTTCTTTTCACATCTGTCCTTTCAAATGTTCCATAGTTTTCGCTTCCGTGTTATTTACTTCTATTGCTAGCTTGCCTGGATCGATACTGACCTATAGCACGGTCAGATCATATCCAACGGCTGTTGTCATCTATTGGATGGATTTTTTCTCTTGTTCAGACCGAACTTTCACATCTTCAGCCTTCTTCTTAGATCCGACCTCTTCATCGCGAGGAATTAGAATCGCTGCTACCAGGCCAACGATCGAAATAACGATGATCGCGATAAGCGCTAGTCCAAATGTCTGGGTCTGCGACACGACCGTAGTGACCAGGATCGACCCGACCACTGCAGTGCCGACCGACGACTCCAAGTTAGAGACGCTCCGGGAAAGGCCAGATCTACCCTGGTCCTTCTCCGGGAACGCGGATTGAAACGACGTTGACAGAGGAAGTGATCATTATCCCGAAACCAAGCCCCATAAAGAAAAGGCCAGGAACGTATGTCCACACGCTCGCTGTAACCGCTGTGGCCATGGCTATCGGTAGAAACAGGACCAGAAGCATGCCCACCGTGGTCAGAACGAAGCCAATGATGATGAGCCTTCTCTGAGTGGTCCTCGTTGCCAGCTTCCTTGCTCTCACGCCTGTCAGCAGTATGCCGATGGTGGCCGGAGTTAGTATCAGGCCAGCTCCAATGGCACTGAACCCGCGGATCGTCTGGAAGAAGACCGAAACGATGAAGAAGGACCCTTGTAGAACGGTCCATTGAACGAATTGCGTCACAAGCCCTCGGTTAGAGGTGCGGTTCTGGAAAATATGGGTCGCTATCAGCGGCGCCTTCTTTCTTCGCTCCATGGACCGGATGTGCAGGAAGAAGAGCCCTATGATGATGGCCCCCATCAACACGAGTATCCAAACCACTGCGGAGAACCAACCATATGTTCCAGTGGCGAGGATCCCATGACCAGGAAGAATAATCCGGCGGCCGAGAGAACGGCCCCGAGGCCGTCCAGCTTAGGTTTTGTCCCCTGTATGCCTGGATCAACGATCCGGTTTGCCAGGAGAAGTATCAGCAAGACGATAAGGGCCTGCAGGATGAAGGAGGCGCGCCATGTTATAGCTGTGGTGATAAAGCCGCCAACCAACGGCCCCAGTGCGGCCCGATCCCTCCCGCGGCGGCGATGGTGCCGTAAGCCTTTGCGCGCGATTCCGTACCAGTGTAGTTGACCGTAGCCAGGATGTAAACGGGAGGTATCAGCAAGGCGGACCCTACACCCTCCATGATCGAATATCCGATGTAGAGAATAGCTATGCCCGGTGCCAATGCCCCCACCACCGCTCCCAGACCATAAACGATAAGGCCGATCCTGAAGGTCCTCTTTCGGCCCCAGATATCCGTCAGCTTGCTGCACGGGAGCATTAAGGCCGCCATCGTGAGCGTGAAAAGGGTGATCGCTATCTGGACCCCGTGCACAGTGGTGCCTAGATCGATGACTATGCTATTGACGGCCACATTCATGTTCGATCCGGCGTAGCTGCAGACGAACTGTGCTAATGCCAGAGGTAGAAGTATCGACCCTAAAAGTGCGGTCCTCTTTGAGGTTGCACCTTTCTTAGCGAGCTCTTCCCCGCTCATGGGCATCAAGCTTGTAATCATTGAGAGTTTAAATCATTATCTACGAAGATAATTCTAAATATAATCCCTGTGACCTCACTGTTGATGTCCCGTACCGTTGGTCAGAGAAATTAGCTGAGCTTGGAAAAATTGGCAGTCGCTGAACTGACGAACTTATGGATAAGCCACAAAGATAAGCCATCTCTTATCACAATGACGTGTGGACTGATAGAAAAGGATGATTTCATTAATAGTTATTGAGGTCCGTTACGAGATCGTGGGTTGGTCATGGATAGAATATAATTCCCTTGTTGGGACTAGCCCAGGTCCATCTCAAGATCATCATGTTCGGACCTCAGACCCACAAGAAATGAGATATGGCCAATATGATACTTTGAGATATCTTTGTGGAACCAAGCAAAAGACTTAGTTCCATTATGATGAGATGTGGTTGTTCGGACGGAGCTTGGAACTGGGCAAGCGAGAGAAGTTGCTAGGTCATTGTTAAATAGTCAGTTTCTGAAGTTTCTTCATCAGAAACGAAAAGATGACCGACCAACCTATAGATGTGAAAAGACGATTCGATGATGTCTATCGGATCCTTCTAGTCATTGGTCCTGTGCTCTCCTTCGCATTCAGTGATTACGCAGCCTCGAAAGTCTTTGATCAATTCGTTTACAATTTCGGGTACCCTGCCTTGATGACCTCGATCCTCATCTAGGCACTCGCTCACCTTCTTGGCCAGCGGTGGGAATATCATATAAAACTAATAGGTTATGTCATAATCTGGTTCACATTTTTGGTACTGGCCTCGATGGTATACATCAAGGGAGATCCTGTGGGCTCCATCTGGTATGAGGCAGCAGCCGGAGGAGCCATTATGATAACATATCTTAGCGGGAGAGCCTTTGAGAAGACGAAGATAATATCTCTGGCCTATGAAGCAGTGATCGTGATCTTGGCTATCTTGTTGTCAATCCTGGTCCCTTTCTTGATAGCCTGAAGTTCTGTGATCCATGCCAATAAGAACGCTTGGTCTGTGGCAAACATCCC
>CAVSDP010000013.1:0-48156 GCA_963726655.1 Methanomassiliicoccaceae archaeon | reverse complement strand
CGATCGGGATTTGAACCCGAGGCCTCGTGATTGCAAATCACGCGATCTTCCGAGCTGATCTATCGGCCCTTACCTCCGTGTAATGCCCCAATGGATAAATAGATTTCGTGGTAGCGCCAATACTGGACATGATCTTTAGCGCCTTTCGCGACCCAATTTCTTTATAAGCGCAGAGTAGAGATCGCTATAATTATTGGGGCCATTGTACCTTTGCCCATTGATAAAGAAAGTTGGTGTTCCATTAACACCGCTCTTTACCCCGCTCATAAAATCTTCCTGAACTGCGGGACCATATTTGGATGAGAACAATTCCTCCTTGAAACGTGCGATATCCTTGACTATGCCAGATGCGTACTTGACAGATCATCATCCGACAAGGCGTCCTGATGCTCATACAGTATATCGTGCATTTGCCAAAAAGCGTTCTGTGCTCCTGCTGCTTCGGCTGCCTCAGCGGCCTTGCGAGCGTGCTTATGCTTTGTAGATACTGGGAAGTGACGATAAACAAAGCACATGTCATCGTCGAGGGATTCTTGCAATCGCTTTATCATTGGATATGCCGATCCGCAGAAAGGGCATTCGAAATCGCCATATTGCAAGAGAATGATAGGCGCGTCGGGCCTTCCGACCAAATGATCACTTGTCCGAGATCGGCCTGTCAAGACTTCCTTGTGCGAATTCACGCTTCATTTCGACGCTGCTCCATCGCCATTATTGGGACCTTTTCTTGTCGCGGCGTTTTTTGTTCTTGTACGTGGCTTTGGGGGCTTCTCGGCATTCATAGCGTCAAGCGCTTTCAAGATGCCATCCGCTCCAGGGTTCTCTGACATGGGAGAAAGATAGCTCCAGAATATCATCCCATCCTTGTCGATGACATATATTGCTCTCTCTGAGAGGCCATCCTCTTTTCTGTAAACTTTATACTTTTTTAGCAGCCTTTCCCCTTGGCTGAAAATCAGATAGCAGTGGGAACTTTATGCCCCTCGCTTCAATGAACGCCTGATGGCTCCAGACGCTGTCGACAGAGATACCGACCAGCTGAGCACCCCTTGATTCGAATTCGGGATAGATTTCAGAATATAGAGCTAGCTGATCACTGCACACTGGACTCCAATCAGCTGGATAGAACACTAGGACGACAGGCTTGCCTCTAAGCTCCTTCAATCTGAACCTTTTATCAGGCCCTGCGGGTAATTGGAAGCCGGGAGCTTTACGTCCATCTGGCAGTAATCCACTTTTTGTTCCATTATTGTTCTGTTTAATATCTTTATTTTTTGCCATGATCCGAGTCCCTTCTAAAAATGGAGCACAATGGATAAAAAGTCTTGGCCTAAAATAAGGCCATAAAGAGTTAAGATCACCTGCAGATGGCGCCGTTGGAGCCGCGCTTACAAGCTTACGGTACTTCTGCAGTACGCCTGTGACCGGCCTTTCAACGGGATGTACTTTTCTGAGACACTGCGATCGAGCTCCGCCTGATCGATCTTTACATCCAGTCGTCTCCCAGGTATATCGATGATGATCACATCCCCTTCCTGGACAGCTGCGATGGGGCCCCTTTCATAAGCCTCGGGGGATACATGTCCAATGCAGGGACCTCTTGTTGCCCCAGAGAACCGCCCATCTGTGATCAGAGCAACATCATCAGATAATCCCATGCCAGCTATCAAAGATGTTGGTGATAGCATCTCTGGCATGCCAGGCCCTCCTTTTGGACCTTCATATCGTATTATCACGACATCCCCTTTCTCTATCTTCTTACCCATTATCGCATCGATCGCCAAAGCCTCGGAATCAAAGACCCTTGCGCGACCTGTGAACTTCATCGCTTTGGCTGAAACGGCTGCCTGTTTTACGACCGAACCGTCCGGCGCCAGATTACCATATAGAATTGCGATCCCGCCTTCCTTATGGAACGGCTCATCGATGGACCTTTATCACTGCAGGGTCCTCGATAACGGCTTCATCCGCTATCTCATAAATTGTCTTACCAGAGAGCGTCATCTCGTCAGATAAGCTAGACCTTAGCCTCTTCAATACAGAAGGCACGCCGCCAGCTCTTTCAAAGTCGCTCATATAATATATTCCGCCTGGGCGAAGGGACATTATGTGCGGGACCTCTCTGGACACCTGGTCGAAGGTCGATAGGTCCATCTTTATCCCAAAATCGTTCGCTATGGCAGGTATATGCAATGCCGTGTTGGTGGACCCACCGATCGCCATATCGACCTTGATCGCATTGACGAAAGAATCCCTTGTGACTACCGATTCTCGGGTTCGTCCCTTCTTTTACATAGTTCGACGATCCTGCGGCCTGTCGCTCTTGCGATATCCCTCTTCTTCTTAGATATTGCCAGTGATGTCCCACAGCCAACAAGGCTAAGTCCCAGCGCCTCTGTTAGACATGACATCGTATTAGCTGTAAATAGGCCAGAACAAGAACCCTCCCCAGGGCATGCACACGATTCTACCTTCAGGACCTCTTCCTCTGTCATCTTTCCGGATGCATGGGCGCCTAGCGCCTCAAAAATGCTCTGCAGGTCCTGCCCTTTCCCATTTAGGCTGCCTTCCATCATGGGTCCGCCTGTCAGCATAAGCACTGGGATGTCCAGTTCGACCAGCGGCCATTAGCATCCCTGGAGTCTTGACCTTATCACAATTAGTGACCCCTACCCATCCATCAAAACAGTGGGCATTGTTCATTATCTGACACAATCGGATATCGTCTCCCTTGAAGGGAGGGAGTAAAAACGCATGCCAGCATGCCCCATGGCGATGCCATCACAGACAGCAGGTACACCATAAATGAAAGGAACTCCCCCTGGCCTCGACGATGCGAGCCTTTACCTCTTCCACCAGCCTGTTCAAGTGAATGTGACCAGGAACGACCTCGTTCCAAGAATTCGCGATGCCTATGGAACGGTCTGTTCATGTCATCATTTGGTACGCCTGCAGCTCTCAGGAGACTGCGGCTAGGCGCTTTTTCCAATCCTTTCTTTACATTATCGCTTCTCATAGTCACTCCCTGAAAGGCATCGACTTGTTCATAGTTGAAACTTTGCCGGCCCACTTACGGTATAAAGCATGCTCGTGTAGCTTCACGGAGCGACCTGTGATGCCATTTTTCTATCAAGAACAGACCGATCATATCCGAGCATCATTGATGCAATGACAGTAAGGACTAGCCCGGCGATGACCGCGCAAAAAGTGACCATTATTCCCAACCGTCCAAAAATATAGGTTCCCCGTTAGTAAATACGCCACGCCAGTCATGGGAGACGGAAGGCCAATTATCGTTGTGTATGGCGGAAGATGATGAATGGATAATGCCGCGATCACTTCTATCACGGAAGGGTCGATGATTATTGCGAACCCTAATACCAAGAGGGCCTGTCCGAATACCGTCCAAGCGCTATAGGTTCCTGCTCAAGCAAAAATATTCCCCGGCCACCAAGAAAGTCACCATAGGAGGCACTATTGACATTATTGAAAAGATCTTACCATAGGCCTGCTGATGGGGGGAGAACGCACCTTTGTCTATCTGGACCGCAAGAACTCGCATCGATTGGATTAACATCACGGCCATAACGATTATGATGGCGATCAAGAGCAGCATATTTAGGACTGTCATTTTTCAAACCCCCGTGTCTCATTACTTGCTATCTTCCTGCTTTGCGTCCAGGCCCATATCCTTCAGCCCTTTTAGAAGTGCTTCCATCATATCTGATGATATGGAATCACGACGGGCGATATCATGTATCCAGATGTGAACATCAAGGTGTATCGATTCCGTTGTGATGCTCGTTATTAGCACGCTCGGCTCAAGGTCGTTCATGTCCTCGCTATATTCCCTTATCCGCTTCATGTGAGGAAGGGCCATTATCTTCTGGATAACCTAAGGTCTTCCTCTGGGATCATGGGGAGGATGTACCTGTTCCTCCTTGCTATATCTAGGATGAGGGCTTTGATCAGCTCATAATCAGATGTAAAGGATATCTCGAGTTTTAGTGTTACCTGAACAATGGCAGATCTGGTATAGTTCACTATCTTGGAGCCGATCAACAGCGAATTAGGTACTACAATATCCGGCGATCCGAACCCCGCAATAAGGTGTTCGTCATGTTAATATCCTTGACCTGGCAAAGCCCCGTATCTGAATACTCGATCCATTCACTCATCTTGATCGGTTTCTGGAGAACTATGAGCAGTCCCGAAATGAAATTCTGGATCACTTGCTGCGATGCGAAAGCAACTGCTAAGCTTACAAGACCAAGAGAGGCGATCAATGTCGTCAGGTCCGTGCTGGTCAATAGAACGATAAGCAGACCAGCAGCTATGATCAAATACTCTGCCGATCTAGATACTAATTTTGACGGCCTGAGCTCAGAGTAACGTTCATCTAAGAAATGCCTCAGCAGGACATATACGATCCGAGCGACCAGTATCGAGGATATTATGATGAAGACTGATTGAAGTAGTGATCCAAAATCCAGACTATCCATCTGATCATTGGTTATTACATACATGAACAAAAAGCATTCGGCGCACGATCTATCCTGTGATGTCAGTTCTTTTTAATACATCACATATCGACCATCACTGTCTCAATACGCGACCTTATCATGACATAATAAAATGAAATTAAGAAAGATGATCCATTGCTCGATACGAAAAGCTTGCTCGATTAAAAAAAGCCATACGATGAAAATGATAAAAAGGTATTAGAAAGAAATGGTTTTGGTATTAGTCGTTCAGGACCTAAGGACTATCTCGATGTTGACACCGTCGGGAACCTGGATCCTCATGAGCTGTCTAAGGGCACGCTCATCTGCATCAAGGTCAATGAGGCGCTTATGAATGCGCATTTCCCACCTATCCCAGGTCTCAGAACCCTCTCCGTCGGGGCTTTTCCTTACCGGAACAACAAGCCTCTTGGTGGGTAAAGGTATCGGGCCACGAATGGCAACGCCTGTCCTCTGTGAAATCGACTTGATCTGACCGCAGACACTATCGACCTTTTTTGGGTCAGTGCCGCTCAGTGATATCCTTGCTCTCTGTGCCATAGTTATATCCCCCAAAAAATTTGGGAAAGGAAAAGGTTTACTGCTCCTTCTTTTCTATATCGATGCACATGCCGGCAGCTACGGTCTGGCCCATATCACGGATAGCGAACCTTCCAAGCTGTGGGAATTCCTTCGCCTTCTCGATGACCATTGGCCTGCTCGGCTGTATCTTGACGATGGCTGCATCCCCGGTCTTTAGGAACTGGGGGTTCTCTTCCTTCGTCTGGCCGGTCCTTGGGTCAAGCTTCTTCTGAAGCTCGATGAAAGTGCACGCGATCTGAGCTGTGTGGCAGTGGAACACCGGGGTGTATCCGATTGTGATGACAGATGGGTGGTTCAGTACCATTATCTGAGCTGTGAACGTCTTAGCCACTGTTGGTGGGTTATCGATCGGACCAGCAACATCTCCCCTCTTGACATCGTTCTTGGATATACCACGGACGTTGAAACCTACATTGTCACCTGGCAATGCTTGTGTCAACTGTTCATGGTGCATTTCGATGCTCTTTACTTCGCCGACCATGTGTGCCGGTTCGAACATGATCTTTGTCTCAGGCTTCAGGATACCGCACTCGACACGCCCTACTGGCACTGTACCAATACCGGTGATAGTGTATACATCCTGGATAGGCAGCCTAAGCGGCAGATTCGTAGCCTTTGCTGGCTCTTTCAGATTGTTGAGAGCATCCAGCAGTGTTGGGCCCTTGTACCAAGGCATATTCGTGGAGGGCTTTGTTGCATTGTCCCCCTTATATGCAGAGTATGGAATGAAGGGGATTCTTCGGCCTTAAATCCAACTGACTTCAGAAGGACAGTGACCTGGTCCTTTACCTTAGTATACTCAGCCTCGGAGTAAGCTGGCTTCGCGGCATCCATCTTATTGATACCGATGATCATCTGGGTAACGCCAAGGGTCCTTGCAAGGAATATGTGCTCCTTGGTCTGGGCCTGTGGACCTTCTGTTACGGACACGACCAATACGGCCGCATCAGCCTGGGAGGTACCAGTGATCATGTTCTTGACGAAGTCCCTGTGACCAGGGGCGTCTATGACTGTGAAATAATATTTGTCGGTGTTGAATCGCTTGTGCGCAACATCGATGGTCAGACCCCTTTCCCTCTCTTCCTTAAGAGAGTCCATGACCCATGCGAATTCGAAGGTAGCTTTTCCCTTCTCTTCTGCCATCTTCTTGTATTTTTCGACTAGATATGGCTCTACGTTACCAGTATCAGCCAGCATTCGTCCTACAGATGTTGACTTACCGTGGTCGACGTGGCCGATGAATACTAGGTTCAAGTGCGGTTTCTCTGCCATTTTTATGCCTCCTTGTATTTTATTTTAATGTCCAATTTTTTGACTCATGCCGTTATTCATATTTAACGGTTGTTCATTAGTTCATTCCTTAACCAGAGTAGTACGCAGCATCATACGGTTCTGGCTTCAGTCCTTTCCGGGTCCTGATCTGCTCGACGACCTTGGTCTGTATCTCATTCGGTACTTGAACGAAACCAGAGTTCTCAGTGGACCACAGAGCACGGCCCTGCGTGGCACCTCTTATCGCGGACGCGAACCCGAACATCTCGGCCACCGGTGCTTTCGCAGTGATGACCGTTGCTTCATTCTCCTGCTTTATATCCTCTATGACCCCCCTTCTCTGCTGCAGTTCACGGAGGGCATCTCCCATGACGGACTCAGGGCAATTGATATAGATCTTGGTTATAGGTTCCATAAGGACCCTCCTTCCCAAGCACATTGAGCCGTACACAGCGGACCTGAAAGCTGGAATTACCTGAGCTGGACCCCTGTGAATGGAGTCTTCGTGCAACTTGGCATCTACCAGGCGCACTTTTAGGCCCATGACCTTTTCCTGTGCGAGCGGGCCAAGGTTCATAGCTTCCTCGAAACCCTGCTTGCAAAGTTCGATCGTTTCATTCAGGTATTGTATACCTTTAGTTGAATCGATAAAGACGTTGTTATTCTTGAACATCACAACATCTTTTGCGTCATCGCGGTTCATGCCAAGGTCCTGCAATTTCCTTGCAAGCTCCTTAGAGTCCTTTATCTTGCCTTCGACCTGCAGGTCTCCGTTCTTGATGGCATCGACGATCCCAGGTTCAAGCGGTTCAACCTCGACAAAGAACCTATTGTGCTTGTTAGGGGACTTTCCTTCGAACGCCTCGCTCTTGTTCCTTACACATTCACGGTAGACGACGATAGGCGGTGATGACTTGATCTCGACCTTGTGATCATTGACTATCCTATATTGTGTGATCTCAAGGTGAAGTTCTCCCATCCCGGATAGGAGATGTTCACCGGTCTCGTTGTTGATCTCGACCTGGATGGAAGGGTCAGCCTTGGCGATGGTCCTTAGGACCTCTACCAGCTTAGGCAGGTCCTTCATATGCTTAGCTTCTATTGCGACCGTGACGACTGGATCAGTATAATGCACCATCTTCTCAAATGAGTCCATGCCCTTTACAGAAGAGACGGTAGATCCAGCGATAGCATCCTTAAGGCCGGTCACAGCAACAATGTTCCCTGCTTCCATATGATCTATAGGTATGCGATCCGCGCCAACAGATAGGGATATCGTCTGTGTCTTTTGCACATTCGGCATCCCAGCGACGTAAAGCTCCTGACCGCGGGTAACTGTTCCAGAGAATAGCCTGCCAACAGCCACTTCACCAGCGTGAGGATCCACGATGATCTTTGTCACCATTAAGGTGATAGGCCCGCTGGAATCGCAGGTCAACATTGCCTTGCCAACCTCAGATTCCTTATCCCCTTTCCATATGGTGGGGATACGGTACTTCTGAGACTCTTTTGGATTAGGCACATGTTCTATGACCATGTTAAGAAGGACCTCATGGACCGGGGATTTCTTTGCCAGCGCTTTCTGGTCATTGTTCTTACAGTATTCGTAAACGTCCTTGAACGCTATCCCCGTCTTTTTCATGTATGGAACGTTAACTGCCCAGTTATGGAAAGCTGACCCGAATGCTACGCTGCCATCTTCTGGCTTTACCTGCCATTCCTTATTGAGGGGCTCAGGAAGCTGGGTCGCTATGCGTCGGTTCACCTCAGTGATTATTGTGGTGAACCTTTGCTGCATCTCCTGCGGGGTGACCTTGAGCTCATTTATTAGCCTATCCACCTTGTTGATGAACAGGACTGGCCTGACCCTTTCCTTTAGAGCTTGCCTGATGACAGTCTCGGTCTGTGGCATGATCCCTTCGACCGCACATACCAGTATGATGACCCCATCGAGAGCTCTCATTGCCCTCGTAACGTCACCGCCGAAGTCAACGTGACCCGGCGTATCTATCAAGTTGATGAGGTACTCGTGCCCATTGTAACGGTGCACCATCGAGGCGTTCGCAGCGTTAATGGTGATGCCTCTTGCTTGCTCCTGCTCATCATAGTCCAGCATGAGCTGTTTACCGGCAAGGTCCTCAGACATCATGCCGGCACCGGCGATCAGATTATCGCTCAATGTAGTTTTACCGTGGTCTATATGGGCTGCGGTCCCGATGTTCCTGATATATTCGGGCGTCTTGGAGATCGCTTGGGCCCTTGCAATATTATCTTCTTTACGTCCCATAATCCTTCACCTGAACATACTGTTTAACGCGCTGAACTCGCAACACGCTCCAGCTCTTCCTTCTTAGCTACAGAGAAAGAGTTCATGTCGCCCTTGGATGCTAGTATCAGTTCGTCAGCCAGACACTCCTGGACCGGCTTTTTGTTCTTGAAGGATGTTTCTACTGTGCCCTTCGCGATGTTCCTTAGAGCGATATCTAGCCTTCGGGATGGAGCCACGTCCACTGCCTTCGGTACGGAAATTCCACCGAACTGCAGTCTGGTCATCTCTTCACGTGGGGCCGCATTCTCAAGCGCACCCACTAGGATCTGCACCGGGTTCTGCTTTGTGCGCTCAGCGATTATAGCGAACGCATCCCTGACCACGCCATAGGCCTTGGTCTTCTTGCCCGTGTAAACCTCGGTCCTCATAAGATTGTTGATAAGCCTCTCTACAATGCTCATCTTAGACTTTGCGAATGACCGATTAGCATGCTTCCCGCCTGTATGCGGAACGGTGATCGGGGTGAGGTCTATGTATTTGGCTAGCCCGCCGTCCTTTATGCCAATGCCGGTCATCTCGTACTTGCCGAAGAGGAGCACATTGCTCTGAATAACTTGCTCTGTTCCTTCCAAAATATTCACCTCACCGGCTTCTCCTTACGGCCCCTTACAAGCTCGTTCAGGGAGACATTATTGACTTGAATTACTTTATAACGAACACCAGGAATATCACCATATGATCTTCCTAGTCTGCCGCCGATGCCTTCTACAAGGACCTCGTCGTGCTCATCGATGAAGTTGATTGCGCCATCACCAACTGCGAATGCAGTGATCTGACGGCCGTTCTTGATGAGTTGTATCTTGACACATTTTCTGATAGCGGAGTTAGGTTGCTTAGCTTCGATACCGACCTTTTCCAGGACTATGCCTCTACCCTGAGAAGCTCCCTCAAGTGGATCGGATTTTTCACGGAGTCTTAAGACTCTCCGCTTGTAAGTCCTATCGGACCATCTGAATTTTTGACGGTCATTCTTTAGCTTTCTAGCCGTGTATAGACCTCTAGCCAATATTTCACCTTCTTCTGAGAAGCGGGCTCCTTATAATGGTAGTGATATTTAAGCGTTAAGGGATTTTCAGAGACCGTTCATTAAACTCTTAATGCCCCCTAATATTAAAATCATTCGGTGGACGGTGATTCATACTGGATAATCATTTAGAGATATATCCGTGATCGACCGATTTATATTTATTGTTTCAGATTTTGTAATATACTATATAAATAATATGATACCTATAATATTTATTAGTTGACATGTTCATCTGGATAGCAGGCCCTTCCTCATATGAGACTTTTGCGACATCCAGACGGCTACACATTTGGATACTGCATAACGAGGCGCATGGACCTAGAATAAAAGATCAATTGAAAGCGGATATCGTTCACATAGACTGCTAGAATATTCACTTTTTTTATCGATCTTTTAGGTTGTGCATCCTGCTCGTTGATATAAAAGCTTCTTTTTCGACCGCTTGGTCTAGGCTCGTCCGTGGGACTCCCCAAGTACCATGGCCGCTGATATCAGATGCGCTACTCTGAGAGGCTCAGGAAGCGTCCCTATGACTGTACATTCGCCGACCATTTCCTCCAAAGTGTCAACATCCATCCCGACGACCCCCGCATATAGTGGCTTATGCTTAGTCCCGATCTTGTAAAGAGGGTGCCTTTCGATTATTTCCATCCTTTTCTTCCAATCCGTGAAATTCTTCTTGAGGGCGTTCCTCATGGATTCGATATCAGGAAGCTCCCTAGTGATCGTAGCACAAGGGATACCACAGTTCCTGTAGATCTCATCAACATCTATCATATTAAAGCCCCCTGCCGCAATGCCATCGAACATTATCAGCTTTAGTTGCTCCTTGTACCGCGATCGCTCGATCATATTGATCACGACATCGTTAACTGTCGTTACCATCGACCGCACATTCGGTCCGCATTATGCCTTCTATGTACATAGGAAGACGAGCGACGACGCCAACGAGAAGGGCAGTACTGTCCCTGAAAGAGAACGGTGAATCATCTATACCTAGTACCCTGACCTGTTTTTTCATACCAGCTTCAGTTCTCCGGTCACTTTGTCAATGATATCTCCAGGTCCTGGCCCTATACCAAGCACCGTGACCGTATTAGGTTGGACCTCTGTCAGGCCAGCATCTGTCACTATGGATGTAGTAAGGTCAAGCGCCTCAGCCTGGGATTTTAAGATATATAGATCTTCTAGCTTTGGCGTTTTGACAACGACCTTGCGCTGTCCCTCCATATACCATTTATCGAACCAGGCAGGTTTTCTTTTTTTAGCAGCGAACGCACAATTGACAGCTGCATGCGCCACCTGAGCGGCCATCTTTCCTGATGATAGTTTAAGGTCCCATCGCACTACGATTATCATCTTATATTCCATTAAAGGCATACCATCCATGGGAAGGACGCTATGTTAGGATTAATAGCTAACGGGCATGAGAAGAACGTAAGATCACATGAATGGCCCAAGGAAGATCGTTCATCTGCATGCCTCCTATCGGACCAGAATAGTCCATCAATGATGATCCAAGCTATATGAAAGTCTTATTATCCCCTCTTCCTTCACAATGAGCATGTTCGAGCTCCTAAAACGGGACGGTCTAGCACGCATTGGGGAGCTAGAGACCCCCCATGGTAAGTTGGGGACACCTGCCCTCCTGCCGGTCATCAACCCCCGTACCATCACAGTATCACCTCGTGAACTTCACGATGTTTTCGGCTTCCACGCTCTCATAACCAACTCATACATAATCAGAAAAGACCCGAAACTTAATGAGCGCGCAAAGAACGAGGGATTGCACGCTCTGCTTGACTTTCCTGGCGTGATCATGACGGATTCTGGAACGTTCCAGTCCCATATGTACGGCGAGGTCGAAGTGAAGAACAAGGATATCGTATCGTTCCAAAGGGATATTGGTTCCGATATTGGGACCGTACTTGACATATTCACCGAACCTGACTGGACAAAAGAACATACCGAACAAGCGGTGAATGTGACCCTTGAACGTACGATAGAAGCTTCAGAATTAAAGGGCAATATGCTATTGGCCGGAGTGGTCCAGGGGTCTGTATTCCAGGACCTAAGGGAATCCTGTGCTAGACGCGAGAGGGAAATGGCAGTGGATGTTCATCCGATCGGGGGTGTCGTCCCACTGATGGAACAGTATCGGTTCTCAGACCTTGTTGATGTCATCATCTCGTCCAAGAAAGGGCTCGATCCCTCACGCCCCGTACATCTGTTCGGTGCAGGCCATCCTATGGTGTTCGCATTGGCAGCCTTGCTGGGATGCGATATGTTCGATTCTGCATCCTATGCAAAATTCGCAAGGGATGACAGATTCATGTTCCCTGAGGGGACAGCATCCCTCCAGGATATGCGATCCTACCATTGTCATTGCCCTGCATGCTCAGGTCATGATTGGGAGAGCATCAGCTCGATGCCACCTGCTGAAAGGGCGGCTCTCATAGCAAGACACAACCTTTGGGCATCGCTAGAAGAGATCGAAAGAGTGAAAAGAGCTATCCAGGAAGGTGACCTTTGGGAGCTGGTCGAAAGGAGATGCCGCGCTCATCCAGCGCTGCTAAGCGCATTAAGGAGGCTTGCGGACCATCGCGTATTCCTCGAAAAGTATGAACCACTTAGTCGCGACAACGCCCTGATGTATACGGGCCCCGAGACCATGAACAGGCCCGCATTCCTAAGATACGAACAACGCTTCTTCGAAAGGTACCAATATCCAACCAGCGAAGCACTGATAGTCTTTGAAGAAGGACAAAAACCATATGCAAGATATCGGACCAAGGAGATGAACGATGTCAAGCTTGTCTGTGATGCGCACTATATGGTCCATAGCCCGTTCGGTCCGGTGCCGATAGAAATGGATGAAATGTACCCTATAGCCCAATCACTTTTCCCAGATAGGCCTGACAGAGAATGGACCGAAAAGAGCCAACTGCTCATGGAACGCATGTCGCATGAACAGACATATCCGATCGGGGTAGCATGGGACGGTGAGAGCACATTGGGCATGCTTACCATGATGTGCGGCACGGGGTCAAAGTTCAATATCGACCTTGCAAGGGTCAGAGCTGTTTCGGACTATCAGTTCGGGAAAGGAGCATCCGATCACCTGCTGAATGGAAAGGTCGAGCTGAAGTTGTCCGAATCAACAGGAAAGATCCGTAATGTGATCGTTGATGGGGAGCATATTTTATCCATGAGGGCGAACGATGGTTTCTTTTCTCTCAGACCAAGTGGCGCGGAACGTTAAGAAAAGGCTTTATGCCGCCCCATATGAGGATCGTGGTGAAGGATGATGCGGTCCCGTTCAACCGTGAGGGAAAGAACGTATTCTGTCAGTTCGTGAAGGAATGTGACCCTGAGCTAAGGCCCATGGAAGAGGTGATGGTCGTCGATAAGGATGACACGCTTATAGCCATTGGAAGAACGCTTATGACACCAGATGAGATGTTCGCGTTCAAGAAAGGCATCGCTGTAAAGGTCAGAGAGGGTATCAAGATCTTATCAGCGAGATGCCTGGACTGCCTCTTCAGCGATCTTCACACAAGCCAACAGGTCATCTAATGTATGGAGCATCTGACCGGTCGCTGCTGCCCCGGCGTGGATAGTTAGCTTTCGGCCAGATCGCGCAGCTTCTGCGTATGGAGCATTATCAGGCGATATGGCCGCCAGGACAGCCTCAGCTTCTTTCTCTGATGGATAATCAAGTATTATTACACAATCGACTGCCATGCCCAAGAGATGACCGTCAACGAGAAAAAGGTTCTTGTCAGAGCATAAGATATTAAGAATAAAGTAGCCCCGGGCAGATTCGAACTGCCGTCGCTGGCTCCAAAGGCCGGCATGATTGACCGCTACACTACGGGGCTTTGCGGTCATGATCAATATGGTTCTATATATTAACTTCTTGCGAGAAAACGCATTATCTACAAACCTGGGGATCTAACATTCAGAATATTGATCATATCAGTGAGCGGTGTCGGGCCCATCTATAGGACCTTGCCGAACATGTGTGTTGGTGCGATGCTCGTTATCTCAACTTCATGGACCTCACCTAGCATTACGCCGCCAGGAACGATCACTTGTCTATACTCTGGCGTTCGGCCTATCATGGTCCCCTTCTTCCCGACCTCGGTGATAAGGAGCGACATATGCTCTCCGATCATGGCCTCGTGGATAGAACTAGCTATCTCGAACCTTAATGATGTCAGCTCTCTTGATCTATCCTTAGAGCGCCATCCAGCCACCTGATCTTTAGCATAGGCAGCAGATGTTCCTGGACGAGGAGAAAAACGGGTAATGTTCACTGTGTCTGGACGTACCCTTTGCAGCAATCGAATTGTGGACTGATGGTCATCATCGGTCTCGCCGGGGTATCCGGTGATGATATCTGTGGCCAAGGCCATCCTGGGGCAGACGGAACGAAGCTTCTCCACCAGGCTCTCGAACCCTTTCACTGTATACTTTCGGTTCATGGACCTGAGAAGACCATCGCTACCAGTCTGTACCGGTAGATGAACGAAATGATAGATCTTAGGTGTGTTCCAAGCGATCGCGAACTTATCGATCACCTTGGACAGATTATCTGGGTTCATCATCCCGACCCTCACCATAAAATCACCCTCTATACCACGAACGGCATCGAGCACATCCCCGAGGTCCTTTCCGATATCGAAACCATAGCATGCTGTATCCTGAGAAGTTATCAACAGCTCTTTCGAGCCTTCCTTCACCTTAGCCCTAGCCGCTCCGACTATGCTCTCCAAGGGGTAGCTTAAGAGCGTTCCTCTTGCCTTTCTTGTTATACAATAAGAGCAAGCTCCCATGCAGCCCTGTGCGATCGGGACGGCGGCGGTCACATCGCTGCGCAGGACAGGTATAATGTCCGATGATCTTCCGAAATTCTCCTCGATGAGCTTAGAGAAACTCGAATAATCGCGGGGAGCGATTATCAATGCATTGGGAGCTCTCTTCACGATATCATCGGTCTGGACAGCTGCCATACATCCAGATACTATCAGATGCTTGCGCTGTGTGGACATCTCTTCCATTCGCCTAAGCATCCTGGCTTCTGTCTCTTGTATCACTGTGCAAGTATTGAGCACTACAAGGTCCGCAATGGCTGGGTCATTAACGACCTGATATCCAAGAGCGGCTAGTTCATCCTCTAGCATCACCCCTTCGCCCTGGTTCATTGTGCAACCATAAGACTCTACGCAGACCTTCACACCACATCAATTAGATGTTGATATTTAGGGTTTCGGAAGGACCGTCAGGACTGATTCAGAATCCAATGGGCTCCCTAACAAAGACCAATGTATCCCGGCCTACTGCATTCTCTTTCTCGATCCACAACATCTTTGATACCGAACTTGGTCTTCCTGACGCGTGTCTGGCACGAACATCCTCCATTGGATAGCTATATAGGAAGATGCGGCGCAATGCAGTACGCATATCAGGCACGATCTTCTGCGATCCAACGATCCATATCGCTTTCCCCGCACTTGCAGAATATGGTCCTAATTGGCTTCCAGTAGCTGATGCGACCAGTATCTGCCCCGCCTCGGTGACCGCATGGACACTGCCAACGACAATATCAGGGGCAGCGCCCAACTTCTGCATCTCCATCGCTTGTGTCGTCGGGTCCATGAGGGAGAGTTTTTTACGCAGGGAAATGAAACGGCCTGATGCGTTGATCGCATCACCTATGCCACTTAGCCTAACGGTTTCACTGGATGATGTGAATATCTCCTTATTCTCCGGCAATATACCTATTACGAAGTCCCTTGCATCTTCCGGTGTGCTGACGATCTTCGTATTGATCCCGTTCTTCTCAAGGGATCTCTACGGCCTCCTCAATGCTACCCTCAGATGCTGGCCTTGAAAAGGACCTGTCTATGGGCAAACCGAACTCGGTCCTCTCGACGTTCTTATTGTCCTTATCGAATAATGGGTCCTTGGATATCTCTTCGAACATGCTGTGCATTTTACATACCGATTAGATAATTCTAGGGTCATACCATATGTTATTTACGCAATTGTTCCGCTCAGATATCATGTCGGCAAACTTAGCTAAGGATGGATCCCTCGCTACAAGCTCATAATTAGTCAGCTGACCATGAATGGATCCATAAGTCTTCTCGGGGCATTGATTATAAATAACGAGGATTAACAAGTATATCGATGAATGAATGTAGCGCGGGCCTCCGATACATCCTGTTCATTATATATGTCTAAGGGGATAATAAATGAAACTCGTGTTCACCGAGACCATGGGGTATGCAAAAAGGATAACGGATTCTTTCCCGAAAGATGAGGTGATAACATCCCAAGGAGGCTTGGACGAGGACGAGCTCATCGAAATGGCGCGAGGTGCTGATGTGATCTCGGTCTCCATAAGAACGCGCATAAGTGAGAAAGCCATCGATTCCCTCCCCGAGCTGAAGATGATCAATACCAGGAGTGCTGGGTTCGACCACATCGCTGCACATCATGCCATTGAGAAAGGGATCGCGGTCACGAATATCCCTGATTATGGTCCACATACAGTAGCTGAGCATGTGTTCTGCCTGATGCTAGCATGCGCTAGAGACCTCATCCCTGCAGAAAGATCTGTCAGAGAGGGTAAAAAATTTGAATTCGGACCATTTCTCGGTACTGAACTAAAGGGCACAACATTAGGTGTCATCGGAACTGGGCGCATAGGTGCGGAGGTCATCCGCAGGGCGCGAGGGTTCGGGATGAGGATAGTAGCGTATGACTCGGTCCATAATGATGCGTTAGCGAGTGAGCTTGGGTTCGATTATATTCCCCTGGATGATCTTCTCCGGATGAGTGACATACTGACGATCCATGTACCTCTCATCCCATCCACTGAAGGATTGATCGGACAGTCCGCTATAGAGAAAATGAAGAAAGGCGCGATCTTAATAAATACATCCAGAGGGAGGATCGTAGATGAGATCGCTTTAAAAAATGCTCTGATCAGTGGACAAATAAAATCGGTCGGACTGGACGTGATAACTGATGAGGCCCATCCAGAGAATGACGTACTGATAGGCACCCCAGGTGCTGTCATAACCCCGCACATCGGCTTCTATACGGAAAGATCAATATCTAAGATGACGGATGAAGCGATAATGACTGTCAGATCGTTCATGGAAGGGGCCCCCATGAACATAATACCAAAGGAATACATACAACAGAAGCCAAAGGTAACGATAGGCAAAATGCCAACTTGACCCTGAGCACCATGGTCCTTAGAGCGCATGGACCCCAGGGTCCCAGACCTTGGATATCTTATACCTTTTATCGTCCGACAAAGATGCTGCAAGGGCAGAACATGACAATGAAATGATGTCGCCTACCTGCAATGGGATAACTTACTGGACATGCTAGCCATCTATGAAAAAAGCCAATGTTTTTAAGTCGTCGGTTCTAATTGAATCAAGAGAGCGGATGCATTATGGTCGGAATAGCAATCAACGGAATGGGAAGGATCGGAAGGCTTATTGCACGAAGGTATATCCAAGCCCCGCCGGAAGGGATCGAACTTGTTGCAGTGAACGATATTGATTCGGCGGAGAACATTGCATATCTTATGAAATATGATTCTGTTCACGGAAGAGCGGATTTTGATATATCAAGCAGCGAGAACAAGCTCAACTTATGTGGGAATGAAGTAACTGTCACGAACGTACCGGATCCATCAAAATTACCTTGGAAAGACCTTGGGGTCGATATCGTCCTTGAATGCACTGGCTTGTTCAGGGACCACGAAAAGGCAGCGGGTCATCTAGAGGCAGGTGCGTCCAAGGTCATAATAAGCGCCCCATCAGATAACGCTGATATCAGTATCGTTCTTGGTGTCAATGAGGACAAATACGACCCGTCCAAACATGATATCATATCAGCAACGTCATGCACGACCAACTCGCTAGCGGTAGTAGCGAAGGTCCTGAACGATTCGTTCGGGATAGATAATATGATGGCCACAACGGTACATGCATATACGGCAAGCCAAAAGCTTGTCGATACCTCCGCCAGGAAAAGGGTGAGGGGAAGAGCGGCAGCCGTTTCATTGATACCTACATCTACTGGAGCTGCCAAAGCGACCGCTCTGGTGATACCTGAGCTCAGCGGGAGAATGTTCGCGACAGCGATACGCGCGCCAATACCCGATGGAGCGATAACGGACATCACCGCCTTCTTGAACCATGATGTCACTGAAGCGAGTGTCAATGAGGCCCTAAAAGCGGCTTCCGTTGGGAAGATGAACGGCATCCTGGACTTCAGCGAGGATGAACTGGTATCAGCAGATATATTGACCGACCCACATTCATCAGTGGTAGATGCACACTGCACCAAGGTGATCAACAATAGGGTCGTGAAAGTAATGGCCTGGTATGACAACGAATATGGTTTCTCATGTCGTATGGTCGATCTCGCGTCCTTCCTAGCTAGATCAGGAGGGCTTGTCGGCCGGGGGACGATCGAAACGCCGATAAGAGCGTGAGATGACACCTCATTTCCCAGGATGTTCATAGGATGTTCAATTGCGCTGATGAAGGGAGACCCAAGCATCATATGCGATCGGTGAAGCTTCTTTGATCTACACCATAGCACTTAATCCAGCAATAGATCGGACGATCTGGATAAGGAAGATAGATTATGACGATGCCAATAGGGTAGAGAAAGAGTGCCGATTTGCGGGTGGCAAGGGGATAGATGTCTCCAAGGTATTGGTCGACCTTGGCGTGATGAACCGTGCCCTGGGGTTCGTCGGGGGATATGCAGGGGTGGAACTGGAGCGCAGGCTGGCATCAGAGGGAGTAGTGAACGATTTCACTCATATATCTGAGGAGACCCGTATTAACATCATTATACATGAGAATGCCACCGGACGCCAAGTTCAGATTCAATGCGCGCGGGCCTGAAGTGACCCCACACGAACTAGGGGAGCTGATAAAGAAAATAGAACAATTGAAGGGCCCCAAAATTGTAGCTCTGGGCGGAAGCTTACCTAGGGGCGTTGGACCAGAGATCTATGAGCAAATAATACGGACCGTAAAGGAGCAAGGTGCCATCACGGTGCTTGACGCTGATGGGGATGCCTTGAAGCGTGGGATCGAAGGACATCCAGATTACATTAAACCTAACCTTCAGGAGCTGGGTAGGCTGGTCGGTAGGAAGATCATTGGAAAGGATGATGCTCTTGAAGCAGCAAAAGGCATCCTATCAAAAGGCATCGGTACCGTGCTTGTTTCAATGGGTGCAAAAGGTATGTTGATGGTCGACCAGCATACCGCCCTAATGGCCGTGCCCCCGAAGGTCGATGTTGTGAACACAACGGGTGTCGGGGATGCATCGGTGGCCGGTTTCATATTCGCTCTCGAGAAGGGCATGGAGCCAGAGGAACGCCTAAAGCATGCTGTAGCGGCAGGTACGGCTACAACTCTAAGGCCGGGTACCGCTAGGATGAGCAAGGAGGATCTTGACGGCATGCTGCCAAGGATAATGGTAGAAGAGATGCGTGAGGTCATACCATGAACGAATTGATCATTCCACTTGATGTTCCAGAGAACGAACGTGAACGTTATTCGGATAATCTTATTTCCGCAACTGGGGGAACTGGTCGCCTAATGCTTTTTGCTGGGGACCAGAAGGTTGAGCATCTGAATGATGATTTTGTTGGTAATGGGGTAGCGGTCGATGATGCCGATCCTGAACATCTTTTCAGGATAGCCGAAAGGGCAAAAATAGGCGCCTTCGCAACGCAGTTCGGGAACATAGCAAGATATGCAACGGACCATCGGCGTATACCCTACATTGTAAAAATGAACTCCAAGACCAATCTGATAAAGACCGCCCAGGCCGAGCCGATAAGCCTTAATTGGGTAGATGTTGAGCAGGTCGTTACGCTACGGGATGAGAATGATCTTGACATAAAGGGTGTCGGCATGACAGTATACTTAGGCAGTGAGAACGAGACCGTGATGCTCTCTGAAGCTTCGAACATGATATATCATGCCCATCAAAATGGCCTTCTTTCCGTGATCTGGATGTACCCCAGGGGAAAAGCCGTGCCCAATGAGAAGGACCCTCATCTGATAGCTGGAGCTGCTGGCGTGGCCGCTTGTCTAGGTTCCGACTTTGTCAAAATAAACTACCCTCAGGCAGATAACGCTGCTGAACGGTTGAAAGAAGCCGTGAAGGCTGCTGGGAGAACCAAGGTCATATGCTCTGGTGGGCACCGCGTAGATGCTCAAAGTTTCCTTAACCAGGTATATGATCAGATACATATTTCTGGTGCAGGTGGCGCTGCGACAGGACGCAACGTTCATCAAAGGCCATTAGAGGACGCGATCAGGATGTGCAATGCTATCTATTCCATAACCGTCGAGGAGATGGGAGTAGAGGAAACAATAAAAAAGTTTGGACGCATAGCCTAGAGATATGTCAAAGCTAGTTCTGCTCCGTCACGGACAAAGCGTATGGAACGAAGATGGCAAGTTCACAGGTTGGACGGATGTAGATCTCTCTTCTAATGGTATAGCCGAGGCACATAAGGCGGGTCAGAGAATTAAGGCAGAGAAGATAGTGTTCGATGTCGTGCATACCTCTGTCCTGAAGAGGGCCATAAGGACCGCGTGGATAGCCGTCGACGAGCTTGACCAGATGTGGGTACCCGTGCAACGGTCCTGGAGATTGAACGAACGACATTATGGCGCATTGCAAGGACTGAATAAGGAAGAAATATCTGACAAGTATGGGAGCGATAAGGTACATGCTTGGAGAAGAGGATACGACGTACGACCGCCAGCGCTTGACTTTTCAGACCCAAGGCACCCAAGACAGGACCCTAGGTACAGCTACCTGGACCCTGAGCTCCTACCGCCAACGGAATCCTTGAAGGATACTTTGGAACGCATGATGCCATACTGGCAGGATGCAATATATCCAGAAGTATTAGAGGGTAAGAATATACTTATCGCGGCGCATGGAAATAGCCTAAGGGCTCTGATCAAGCATCTAGATTCTGTCTCTGACAGTGATATTGCTAGTGTTGAGATACCGACCGGCGTCCCTTTGGTATATGATATAGAGAACAGGGCCATCATTGGGCGACACTTCCTTGCATCTGGGTCAGAGCTTGAAGCAGGCAAGAAAGCAGCCGCTAAGGTCAAATGACCCTTTTTACCTCTTCCTCGATACGTTCCGACATGTCTAATGCTAAGACCGCTGGCAGCTCCTTTCCTGCTAGAGCATCTAAGAAAGCACCACCACCGGATGACACGAACGATATTGCTCCCTTGAGGCCATACTTGGTGAGCGCTCTATCCGTATCGCCACCACCAACAAGTGTGAACGCGCTCGAACTGGATATCGCTTCTGCTATCGCTTTCGTCCCGTTGCTGAACGGGGCCATCTCGAACGCCCCTAATGGGCCGTTCCATACTATGGTCCCAGCCCCCTCCAGTTCTGATCTGAAGGCCTCTATGGTGACCGGACCGATATCAAGCGCCAGCTCTCCTTTCCCGATATCTATCATGTTCTTCACGAACGTCTCAGCATCATCGCTCATGGTGGACGCAGATACCATATCTGATGGCAGAAATATACGGACGCCGTGAGATGTTGCTTTCTTCAATATGCCCACTGCAGCTTGGATGGATTCCGGTGATTGCTCCGCCCCATCGATATTCGATCCCTGACGCCCTTAGGAAAGTTAGCGCCATGGCCCCTCCTATAAGCATTTTATCTGCCATCTCTAACAGATTATTGAACACTCCGATCTTTCCACCGACCTTCACACCGCCCAATACTATGATGAGCGGGCGTTTTGAGAATCAAGCGCCAGCTTAAGTGCTGACAGCTCTTTCTTCATCAAATAATCCTCCCGCGGAGATATTGGCAGTTCCAGTTATGCCAACTGTGATGCATGTTTCCGATGTGCGTTCCCGAACGCATCGTCGACATAGATATCTGAATATGATGCAAGTCGCTTGGACATATCTCGGGAACATTCCTCTTCCCCTGGTTCATACCGCAGGTTCTGCAGCATGATGACCGAGCCAGGTGCTACTTCACTTACGGCTTTCTCAGCCTCCATACCTATTACATCATCAACGAACTTTACATCATACATCAAAGCTCCGACAGCTTTTCAGCTACGGGGGCAAGGCTCAGCCCTGGGACCGACTTCCCCCCAGGTCTCCCAAGATGGGATATAACTGTGACACGGGCATCATGATCGATCGCATACCTGATAGTAGGTATCGCCGCCTCTATCCGGGATGTGTCAGCTACCTTTCCGTCCTTCCCCAGCGGGACGTTCAGGTCCGACCGTATCAGTACCCTCTTTCCCGTTATTTCCACCTCATCTATGAATCTCATATATCTCCAAGCAATATACTTTGGAGCATCATAGATAATAACCGCTCGGTCACCCTAAGGTGGTCGGCCGTCGATTTTTACATAATTTATCAGCAAAGTAGATCGTGAAAACGCGAGAACGCTTAGAATCCGAGGATGACCTGTCACTCTGCGAAGTAGGGATAATAAAAAAGGACAGTGCCCTAAAGGGCAGGATTCTCAGATTCCAGCATGCTCACGATCTATCCTTGCCTGCTTATGTGCTAATGCAGCTTTTACCAGGCCGATGTGTAATGGAGATGGCTTGTGTGGCCTTGATTTGAATTCCGGATGGAATTGCGAGGCTACGAAATAAGGATGCCCTTGTAATTCCCCTATCTCCATTTTGATACCGTCCGGAGAACATGTCCAGTAAATTTCCATCCGCATGCCTCCAGTTCCGTAATATACTCGGGATTGACCTCATAGCGATGACGATGGCGTTCATCACATTCCAAGCAACCGTACAGTTCAGCGGCCTTTGAGTTGGATGATATCAGTACCTTCTGGGAACCGAGACGCATGGTCGCCCCTTTTCTTGTAACTCCTTTCTGCTCTGGCAAAAGATCCACAACAGGATGCTTCGTTTCTGGGTTGAGCTCGGTGGTATGTGCATCTGACATTCCAAGTACATCTCTGGTGATCTCGATCGTAGCTATCTGAAAGCCTAGGCAAACACCTAGATATGGAACATTATTCTCTCTTGCGAACCTAGCTGTTGCTATCTTTCCTTCTATGCCACGGCTTCCGAAGCCACCGGGTATTAGTATCCCATCTACGCAGCACATCTCTTTTGGTATACCATCATGTTCAATCGTTTCAGAATCAAAGAACTTGACATCGACCTTCGTACCTGCCTCGGCGCCGGCATGATGAAAGGCCTCGATATGGCTTAGGTATGAATCCGCCAAATGAGTATATTTTCCGACTATTGCGATACTGATCGAATTAGCAGGGTACAATATATGATCAAGGAACTCACGCCAATCCTTCAGGTCCTTGGTAGCTGCTGATATCTTTAATTTTTTAAGCAAGTAGTCGGTCAGCCCCTGCTCCTCCAGCATTATCGGGACCTCATAAATGGATTTAGCATCCGGTGCAGAGACGACAGCTTCCTGGCAAACGTCACAGAAAAGAGATATCTTGCGCTTTATGGAATACTCCAGCGTCTCTGTTGACCTGGCGACTATTACATCTGGCTGTATACCTATGGAACGAAGCTCTTTGACCGAGTGCTGGGTTGGCTTAGTTTTCTGTTCACCGACCGCGCCCATCATCGGGACCAATGTAGTATGGATGAAAGCACAGTTCTCACCACGCCCCATCTCCATATTCATCTCGCGGACCGCTTCAAGGAAAGGCATCGACTCGATGTCACCGACCGTTCCTCCTAATTCGACTATACAAACATCAGCGCCAGATTCCTCGGCTACGGTCTTTATACGGTTCTTGATCTCATTGGTGATATGGGGGATTATCTGAACCGTTTTACCTAGGTACTCACCCTGACGCTCTTTCTCAATAACTGTTTTGTAAACCTTACCTGTAGTAATATTGTGATCACTGCCAAGAGAAATATCTAGAAAGCGCTCATAGTTCCCGAAGATCCAGATCGACTTCGCCACCATCATCAAGAACGAAAACCTCTCCATGTTCGAAAGGATTCATCGTTCCCGCATCTATGTTAAGGTATGGATCAATCTTTATGGCTGTTACTTTTAGACCACGGGATTTTAATAAACGTCCGATAGAAGAAGCTGTTATACCTTTTCCCAGACCGGAAATTACGCCCCCAGTGACGAAAATATATTTCATCGTCTCCATGGGATTTCGCAATAAGGCTGATGAGTATTTAGCGTTTCCGAAGTTACACAACAGCATGTTATGAGAAGACCCAGGGATTCCAGATAGCAATTGCTAAAAATAACTGCCATCCTTCATCTAAAATATCGTTGACAATTCCAGTCTCATATTCTGATGGAATGAACTCAGTACTCGAATGAACGATCGTTCCATGCATTCAACAGTAATAAGGATTCATAATGAAATGATCAAAATGAATATTTCTCAAATGTAATGAGAATAATTTACAAACTAACAAAAATAAATAAAATAATTGAGACATATCGTTCGATGCATTTTTGGTGTATGGAGTTCTGCCATGGAATTGGGCAGGAAACAGCATATTACGCTTTCCTTGCATTCTGATTTAATTACATAGGAGGTGATCCATCTGCAGGTTCCCCTACAGATACCTTGTTACGACTTAACCCTCCTTGCTGAATCTCAGTTCGAAGGCCCCAATGAGAGACATCCTTACTGAAACCCAACTCGGGTGGTTTGACGGGCGGTGTGTGCAAGGAGCAGGGGCATATTCACCGCTTGATGTTGACAAGCGATTACTACGGAATCCAGCTTCATGGGGGCGGGTTACAGCCCCCAATCCGAACTATGGACGGGTTTGAGGATTATCTCCACCTTTCGGTGTCGAAGCCCATTGTCCCGTCCTTTGTAGCGCGCGTGTTGCCCAGGGGATTCGGGGCATACGGACCTACCGTTGACCTCTCCTTCCTCTGACTTAGCGCCAGCGGTCCCACTAATGTGCACCATATCCGGAGACATGATTAGCAATTAATGGTGAGGGTCTCGTTCGTTATCTCACTTAAGAGAACGCCTTACGGTACGAACTGACGACGGCCATGCACCACCTCTCGGAAAATCAGGTAAAGTCATCGGCTTGACCTTCATATATCCGTCGCTCCTGGTGAGTTTTCCGGCGTTGAATCCAATTGAACCGCACGCTCCTCCCGTTGCGGTGCTCCCCCGCCAATTCCTTTAAGTTTCATCCTTGCGGACATACTCCCCAAGCAGCAGGCTTAACAACTTCTCTCCGGCACTGGGCGCCCACAAAGGACCCCCAACACCAAGCCCGCAGCGTTTACACCCTGGACTACCGGGGTATCTAATCCCGTTTGCGCCCCAGGGCTTCGTCCCTCACCGTCGAATCCGTTCTAGTCAGACGCCTTCGCCACCGGTGGTCCTTCCAGGATTACAGGATTTTACCCCTACCCCAGAAGTACCTCTGACCTCTCCCGGTCCCAAGTCTTTCAGTCTCCCCGGAGTTCGGACAGTTAAGCTGCCCGATTTACCCAAGGATTTAAAAGACCGGCTACGGACAGTTTTAGGCTCAATAATATCGACCACCACTTGGGGCGCGGGTATTACCGCGGCGGCTGGCACCCGTCTTACCCGCCCCTTACTTCTCCTGTTTTTTAGACGGGAGAACAGCTAACACAAAAAGTGCTAGCACTTGGAATTCCCTTGTCGGGGTTTCCCCCATTGCAAAGTTTTCGCGACTGCTGCGCCCCGTAGGGCCTGGACTCATGTCTCAGAGTCCATCTCTGGGCACCCTCTCTCAAGGCCCATACCCGTCACGGGCTAGTGGGTCCGTTACACCCACTACAGCCTGATAGGCCGCAGACCAATCCTAAGGCACCGGAGTTTTGAACCTAGAAGCATTCCAGCATCCTAGATCTATGGGGTATTATCCTCAGTTTCCCGAGATTATCCCCCACCTTAGGGCATGTTATCCACGTGTTACTGAGCGGTCCGCCGAGACCTTACGTCTCTCGACTCGCATGTCTTAATCGTATTCCAATAGCGGTGGCCGCCGGCAGGATCAACCGGAATCTAATCCTTTAAGCAACGAAGTTGCCGTAGGATAATGCTACTTTTAGAAATCGGCAGAATTTCCATATTTCACCAGCGATACCACGCTGATATTATTGGGAATGGTATCTTGCATCGAACGTCAGAACCAAGAGTACACGTCAATCGACGGAAGATCTCAGTTCTCCATGTCTTATGTGTCCGAAGCTTTGGATACGACCGCTTCATAGCCGGTCTTTCGACCGTCGCTCAGGATCGTTTCGCAGCATCGGTTGCTGTCGAATGCAGCTCTCCTCCAAATACAGAGGTTATATTTAAGCCTTTTCAGGCCCAAACACCGCATTCTCGAGTGATGTGTATCTTATTATTCAACCACATCACTCAGTAATTCAAGCTAAGCCAACATCATATTTAAAGCTTTCCTAACCACTCTATCTAAGGGATAGAGCAGATAATATCTTTTGTGATCTGGCTTTAGCCTTCTATGTATAATTCAGAAGGTTATACTTCAATATTATGTCCGATAACATCTATCACATATCTGATCTTGTGAGCCTTCTTTTTCTTTTCTTCTCACCATCTCATCTTATCTCCTTCTCTTATTGATATAGTATATTAGTGAGGATGATCGAACAACGAACTGATCCTTCGATTTTGTCGTTCTAACCATCCACACTCACAGCTTGGAGGATGACATTGGATTGATCAGCATCTGACAATTATCTATCGATCGTTACCTAAAACCTAGGCTTCGTTGAAAAAAGCCAATTTTGGCATGCTCTGCACCTTGGAGATATGGAACTAGCTTGTACCTTCATACGGATCAATGTAGCCAGTAGATCTACATTTTCAAAGGTTTGATCAACGGCGACTAATTTCTGTATCATAGATCACCCATGTTTGTAGACCCAAGTGGGCATGCTTGCTGTCGGCAAACCGAACGGTAGCATGTAAAGGACCAATGGAGATCGAGGCTGAGCCTGGCTTCCATTCGTTGGTAGCTGCTTCTAGGTGTGAGCGCTAGCCAATAACTATAAGTTACTCCTTACCATGCCTCATTGCTCGTTACCTGTGAGAACAGGTTACATAATGTAATGGTCGGAACGACCGGAACTGAATATCGTGAACAGACTGACATTGACATGCGCAAAAGCGAGCGTATTGCAAGTCGTTTGGATAAAGCAAGAAACCCCGCCTGAGATGACCTAGTAGGTCGCATATAGAGTATGGGTGGGTCTATTACGCGGAGGTGGCCCAGCCCGGCAAGGCGATGGATTGCTATCTTGGTCTTGACCAAGGCAAACATCCATTGTCGGTTTCGACTCGGGGGTTCAAATCCCCCCCTTCGCACCACTTTTTATCCAGTAAGTCGTGTTTTGAGCTCAATCAGCCGGATTGAGAATTTCGAGCCCTTCATATCGCTAGCGCTTTCAAACCCGAAAACCCGACTTTAAAAGGGTGCAAGAACAATGCCCTGACAGGGCGAGGGAGGGAGAGTAGCCACTACTTTCCCTCCCTTACATATCTAACATTTTAACACACACCCAATGTTATATTGTGTAGTTGTGGAGATCATATACTTTTAAGATACTGGCTTGATAGAATACGACTTTACAACCCTAATTGTGAAGGTATTGTGGAGTTGTGAAAATGATATCAGCCCATAGAAAATCGTCAATCTAAATCATTGCGACGGGCCCAAAGAGATTTGAATCCAAGATAGTATCAATCAAAATGGCCAAGGGTCACGAACTCAAGGGCCATCTTACCACATAACGGGCACAGGCATCCGCTGACCGGTAACCAAAACTCACCCCATTGAAGCTTATCTAGTCATCCTTAGACCGCAGCGATGGTTCATTGTAGAAAGTTACCTTCTTTCTGCATCTAGGGCATCGTGGACGATTGCTCAGATAATTGACAACTACAAGGTCCTTGCAGAGCTACAGAACGCGGGTTCATGATCCATTCTATCAAAATCACGCATTCCGCCGCCTTGGAAGAACTCACCTGTAAAGCCGCATCCACAGCGTGCTAGTAGTATCCTTCCTATGGTCGCCTATAATACTTGGCATCCCATAAACCTTGGTTGAGCGAGCATTTACGCTTAGTACTCCGTATGGCCCCAAGGAAGAACAGGGTCTCAGACTGCCAGAGCAATAGTCATGGATCTTTATCATCTATGTGCTCAATTATCTCGCACGACCAAGGGGCCTCTTTGGTAAAGCTCTTGGACCTTCGTTCTTTCTCCAGCTTGATGATCTCTTGGACATCGAGATCCTCATCCTTTGGAACGAACATGATGCCATGGTCCCCTTCGAACGGCAGCACATGATAGACCTTGTTCGACCATATGGCCTTCGGGATCTTGTCGGGATACGCCTCACAGCTGTAACATGTGTCAATGGGTTTGGACCTATCATATCTTACTCTTTTGCAGAACAAGCACAATGGGGCGGATATCTCATCGTAAGTCATAGGTCCGGCCCTCCGTAATGCCTGTAGAGGTTCATTACATCTTCGGGGTAGGTCTTTCCGACGATCATCGCCGTCTTGTCTCGGCCACGAACTCTGATGGGCTCTCCGACGCTCTGATGCTGACCTTCCTAGCTATCTTAGAATGCTCAGGGTCATCGAGCTCTCTATTCCTAGCTTGCTCCGGTGACACTTTCCAATGAGCGCAATGGCTTAGTTCGTGGTCAATGACATACATCCTGTCACTCGTTGAAGTTTATCCCATGGCGAATATGGCATTTACCTGAATAAATAACTTCATCTCTCCAGCCTGGAAAAAGATGGGCCTCAGATTTAACGAGAAGATAGTCGTTCTTGGTAGACCATTGGAATATCAATTAAGTCCTTGCTGATCACGGTTACAAAATTTATATCTTTTAATAAAGGAATGCCGATCCGTGCGATGATCTCAGAGCCTGAGGCAATGAATGGGGAACATTTGTGACGATCAGTTGGAATGAGATAAGAACAAGAGCAGTATCATTCTCAAAAGAATGGGAGAATGAGACCAATGAACATGCTGAGGCCAAATCGTTCTGGGATGGTTTCTTTAATGTCTTCGGGGTCCCCCGTCGAAGGGTCGCCACTTTTGAAGAGCATGTTCATAAGTTAGATGATAAGGATGGTTACATCGATCTTTTATGGAAGGGCACTATAATTATAGAGCATAAGTCCAGAGGAAAGAGCCTAGATCGCGCATTTCAGCAAGCAAAGGATTACTTCCCTGGAATAAGCGATGAGAATCTTCCCCGATATGTTCTGGTCTCTGATTTTGCCCGCTTCCGCCTGTATGATCTGGACGAAGATAAGCAGTATGAGTTCAAACTGAGCGAGCTCTCTGATAATATCCACCTGTTCGGCTTCATGTCGGGCTATCAAAAACAGCTATACCCTCCACAGGACCCCGTTAACATAAAGGCAGCCGAGGCCATGGGAAAGCTGGCATTGATTCAGCTCAAGGCCGTTGGTTATAGTGGCCACGATCTTGAGGTCTATCTTGTACGCTTATTATTCTGCTTGTTCGCGGATGATACCGGTATCTTTGAGAAGAACTCGTTCCGCGAATATATCGATATCAAGACCAAGCAGGATGGCAGCGATCTAGCTGGATATCTGGCGATGATATTTGAGATCCTGAATACCCCAGAAGATAAACGCTTGACGAATCTGGATGAGAACCTTCGTTCGTTCCCCTATGTCAACGGTCACTTGTTCGCGGACCGCTTGCCACCTGCGTCCTTCGACGCCGTTATGAGGCACCAGATATTGAGCTGTGCTGCTCTTGATTGGGGCCGGATTCCCCAGCTATCTTCGGCTCGCTGTTCCAAAGCGTCATGAACCCAGCAGACCTGTCGGGCATTGGGCGCGCACTATACTGAGGAAAAGAACATTCTTAAGGTCGTGAGGTCCCTGTTCCTTGACGATCTTCGCGACGAATTCGATAAGGCTAAGGATAGTCCAAAGAAACTGGAACAGCTTCATCAGAAGATCGCTGATATGAATTTCCTAGATCCGGCCTGTGGGTGTGGTAATTTCCTGGTAATAGCCTATAGAGAACTGCGTCTTCTTGAGCTCGACATACTTAATGTCGAACAGAAAGGCCAACAGGTCCTCGATATCTCCAATCTTTCGAGGGTCAATGTCGATCAGTTCTATGGCATAGAGATAGAAGATTTTCCAGCCCAGATAGCTCAGGTCGCCCTTTGGTTGATGGATCACCAGATGAACATGCAACTAAGCGCCGCGTTCGGTCAATACTATATTCGCTTACCATTGACAAAGCGCCCTGGAATATTCTGTGAGAATGCCCTAAATATGGATTGGAGAACGATAGTTAAACCGAATGATCTGTCGTTCATCCTCGGAAACCCCCCATTCAGAGGTTCAAAATTCCAAGATGAGAAACAAAAGCAAGAATTGAGCATGATATTCAATGGGTCCAAGAACAGCAGAATTTTAGATTATGTTACTGGATGGTATGCGAAGGCAGCAGAATATATTCAGGGGACGAATATAAAAGTAGCCTTTGTATCCACTAATTCAATCACTCAGGGGGAACAAGTTGGCCCACTGTGGGAGTTGATGATCAATAAATATCATGTGCATATATTATTCGCTCATAGAACATTCAAATGGAGCAGCGAAGCAAGGGGGAAAGCCGCGGTTCATTGCGTAATCATTGGTTTCAGCACCGACGATACGAAGGATCACATTATTTTTGATTATGAGTCGCCTGAGGCAGAAGCATATAAGGTTGAGGCGAAGAGGATTAATCCTTATCTGGTCGATGCCCCTGATATTTTCATTTTCAGTAGGTCAAGACCGATCGGTAATGTACCTCGAATGAGCTCTGGATGCCAACCGATTGATAATGGCAATTATCTTTTTGAAAGGAATGAGAAAGATAGATTCCTTATGAAAGAACCTAACGCTTCTAAATGGATCAGACCATTCATCGGCTCTATAGAATATATCAATGGTTATCAGCGTTATTGCTTATTGTTAAGGGATTGCCCGCCTGAGGATCTAAGGTCCATGCCTGAGGTGTTAAAAAGAGTGGAGAATGTCAAGATATTTAGGGCTGCCAGCAAGAGGAAAAATACTAAAAAAGGCGCGGAAACCCCAACAAGGTTCGGACTTGAAGTCCTTCCTAAGTCTAATTTTGTTGTCGTTCCTAAAGTATCATCTGAACGTCGAAAATATATTCCTATAGGGTTTCTTACTCCAGATACAGTATGTAACGATCTTGTTTACCTTGTTCCAGATGCAACCCCATATCATTTTGGAATCCTCACCTCAGGCATGCACATGGCCTGGGTCCGGTACGTTTGTGGAAGATTGAAAAGCGATTATCGCTATTCGATCGACATAGTTTACAATAATTATCCATGGCCTGAGCCGAACAGAAAACAGCGTGAATTGATAGAAGCTGCTGCCAACAATATCCTGAGCGTCAGAGGTCAGTTCCCTAGATCAAGTTTCGCTGACCTATACGACCCATTAACGACCCCATCAACATTGGTCCAGGCGCATAATCGCTTGGATGCTGAGGTCGAAAAAGCATACGGTCAGCGATTCAGTTACGACGCGGAGCGGGTAGCCTTCCTGTTCGAAAGGTACCAAGAACTGATTGGCAAAAATGGTACCGGAAAAGTCGAAGATACACCCATTGATTCAAAGCTGGAATCTGACAAAAAGGAAGTGGAAACTGTAAGTTTTAGGTACCCCTAAAGCATACTTTCACGTATGGTCACAGAACCGCACATCTTGGAGGAAGTGGACCTTCGGAAGCTGAGCATCCAGCAGATGAACGCCATTGATATGTTGGTCACGGGAAGTTCCGATAAGGAGGTCGCGGAGAAGGTAGGTGTGGACCGTTCTACAGTTACAAGATGGAGGAACTACCATCCCGCGTTCATCGCTGAGCTCAACGCACAGAGAGAAGCGGTCTGGGGTGCGGCCAAGGAAAAGCTTCGGTCGCTTATGCCCGATGCTGTGGATGTCGTTAGCGAGGCCATCAGGGACAGGGAGAACCCTGACCGTGTGAAGGTGGCCCTGGAGCTCATCAGATCGGTAAAAATGAACGAATCTGTAACGATCATGCCCCACACGACTGAAGCGGATAAGCTCATTGAAGGCTGGACAAGGGAAAGATATCCGACGTTCGGGCTTGACGGTGCCTCGATATCAGATCGAAGGGGAGGAGATGGAGATCCAGGCTAAGCTTCACGGCATGACACCGACCGAGTATTACTCGATGCTTGATGAACATGAGAAAGAACAGCGCCGGTTGAAGAAGGAAGCTAAGAAGGCAGCTAAACAAGAGGTTGTAGACCATCCAGATAAACCGATCATCACTCAAGGGGCGGACGCAACGTTAACTGATGCTGGTGAAGGATCGGATAATCAAGAACGATCCAGCCCTGATGGGCCATCCAAGGAAGAGAGAGCTAAACTAGAGGAGCCCATGCGATATGACCCTGCCATCTATGATGCAGAGAAAAGGTCACAGGATAAGGGTCAGGCACAAGTTGGATGATAATTTATGACCGTAGTGAGCTCGCGGAAAGGGCATAATAAATGGAGTTCTTAGAGTCATACGCGCGCACGCGCGCGTATCTGTCCGTTTGGTTTATTTATTCTCCGATATCTGCTCGTTCCTCAGCGGAGATGGGGACTTGCATTAATCCTCCTTCACATAGCGACCTTTTCGCTGAGCTTTCGCGATCCATATGTGAACACGCGCATAGGTTCATGTAATGATCATGAGCAAAACCGCTCAGGTGCCGTGAGCTCGATAATGGAGCAGCAACGTGCCGGTAACAGATAACACATCATGAGCTACGTGCGGGATGATGAGCTCATTATAAGATGCTCACCGGGCAGGAAGCGCATCGCTTCGCTATCTATCTTATCGCCTGGCAGAAATAACGAAGCGCAGGAAAGGGCACGAAATAGCGAACCATAACGAAGCGGACCGCTATCATCCTGACGTTCACATCGAGTGACGAAGCGAAGTGAAAAAGCGGAAGTGACCGGACGAAGCTCTTAGATATCCGCTATATAATAAATGCGTCTAGCATCTCTTCTCGAACGGCTCAAGGTCCTCCTCCTTGTTCGCGTTCTTGGACCTTCGTTCCTTCTCAATACGGATGATCTCATCGACATCGATATCGTCATACATGGGAACGAACATCAAGCCATTATCACCATCATATGGCAATACATGATTGATCTTTCCGCTCATAATAAGGTCTGGTACACCTTGTGGATATGCCTCGCACTTGAACCCTGGCTCTAAGATAAGTCGTTTGCACAATGCACAAAGAGGTATCGATATCTCATTTGTCATATTCACGGTCCTCCGTAATGCTCATAGAGGTTCATTACTTCTTTGGGGTAGGTCTTCCCGACGAGCATCGCCGCTCTTGTCTCGGCAACGAACGTTTTCCGACCATATGATTAAAGTATCAACGCTAGCAACGGGCACTAATAATAAAGCGAATCAAAGAGCATAAAATGACGAACCAAAAAATATAGCGAGCATATCAAAGAGATAACAAAGACCAGGCAATGACCAAACTGTTCTCGGCAATATCATAATTATATCGAGTTATTTTGTTCCAGGACCAAAGGAGCGAATAAACAGAGCATAGTATGGTAGCGCTATAAAAAAGCAGAGCCGAGGCCGACGCTCTCGCGTACGCGCGCGTATATGTAAAATATACTTTTTGAAGCTCTAAAAATCATTCATCGCACACTTATCTTATGATGCATCAGACAGAGCCTATATGCCAATTGGATATTTAGAAAGGCATTTTACGCGCTCCAATAAAATGACCGCTACTTTTGCTGTTTAATATCTTCCAATATCCTTTCCACTCGTGAGCCAAAGATATATGGATCTACTGAGACCACGTCCGGACCCATGTCAATATCATACCAAAGAACATACCCACTTGTCCATTTGTTATACTCTGCTTTGTAGTCATCCGCGGTCCTACCAAGAGCTAAGTACGCGGCAATCCCTATCTCCATCGCCATCTTTAGCTTTTGTTCAGTTTCCTCCGCGGACCTAGTGGCCAGCTCTTGTCCTTCCGTATATTTATCATCATAGAACGCAGCAACTATCTCGTAGTGGTCCAATCTATAATATGTGTTCTTTTTTTCTTTGCCCTTTCTGCTCCTTTTTGTCGGCTCTATCGTCATATCCTTTTTCAGGAACCCCATCTCAACAAGACGATCAAGGGTCCTTTGTAGCTCGTTCTCATGTCTATATTGAGCTGGACCATTACCGACCATTTCCTTCAATAGCTTGCTACGACGCACCCCTTCAGGCCTATACTCTTTGTCTAGATGTTCATCGAACGCTTTCTGTATCTCTACTTCATAGTGTACTTTTCCATCTTTTATACCTGCCTTTCTCATAGCCTTGTCCATCCGGCGAGCCCTCATTCCCTGATAGCGTTGGATGTAAACGACAAGATGATACAACGATTCTCTCGGTCTCATCCTTCTTTAAAGAAGCATAATACTGCTTGAAAAACGGATGATCGAAGCAGAAATTCAAAAATGGAGCTAATTTCTTTTTTCTGGCTTTCTGCAAGTTCCTCACACTAGTGTATGTATCTTGCACCAATATATACCCATCTGACGATGTGGTATAAGCATGACAGATAGACTCTCTAGTAACTGTACACCCTACCTAAATACTAGCCTAGGTGAAATGGGTCTGAGGTGTTAGATATGACCGACAAAAGCAATAGAAGGATATCGTTCGGGCTCGCTCTTTCAAGCGAGCTGTTCGATAAGATAGAGGCTGAGCGCGGGATGGTCCCAAGGACCAGGTATGTAGAATATCTCATCAGGAAAAGCTTTGAGAACAAGGTCTGCCAATGCGAAATGAGAGCATGTGGTGGCCCGATAGTGGATATCGGAACCTTGAGCGAGGGGAACGGACAAGGGGCGATGAGCTCGCAACCCTCAGTGCCGGAAGCTCAGGCCGAGAAATAGAAAGCTCTATGTATCATTCAAAAGTTAAAACGATCAACGGACCGCCAAAGGAGAGCGGGACAACCCCGCTCACCGGCGAACGTCGGTCACTATCTGACCGATACAAACCAAAGGGAGATGGAGGCGAGGTGAATCTTGGACGATAGACCTCGACCTACCAACATTAACACCGCGAGGTGTCAACAATGATTAACAACAAGAACAAGGTAGATGAATATATCGGAGCATTCCCCGCAACGGGTGGAATAGTCATAACCGGAAGGTACTCCGAGTTATGCATGTTTTTGGAACGCATCGAGCAGGATAAGCCCGACTCTATCAAGATCGTCTATAAACGTTTCAGTCCAGGGCGGCTCTATCTGAGAGCTGAGGGCGAGAAGTAAGGGGGCTCCAGGGATGGGAAACAATGCTACATCTCAGCGTAAGCGCTCGATAATTGGCCAACATAGCCAACAAAAAGGAGGGTTGGTATGATACCCAGCAGGCCGACCGAAACCGGGCCGCAGCGTATCCTGATAGAGGTGATCGGGGACGGACTGACCGCTCCTATGATCGTGGGAATGTGCCGGGAAACGCTTCACCTACAAGCTCATATGACGGACGAAGTAGAACCGCGCTGGATCGTGGAGGATACGGCCGTACTGAAAAGGGGTGATGACGAATGACATCATCCCCCTTATCCTTCCATCCCCATTGCACCGACCCTTCCAGCCCGTACATGGAGGATGGCTGGTCATGCAGGATAGTTTATGATGATGGCAGCACGGTCGAGCAGACCCTCACTAAGCTGAAAGAGGAACATCCAGAGATGTATGATAAGGCCAGCGAGGCCGTACTGAAGGAATATTCGGCAATCTGCACCCACACCCCAGAGGATCGCAGAACAGCCCTTGAAGCCCTTCAGAGAGGCGATGGCTGGAAGATGATCAAGGAAGCCATGGATGAGCTCATCGCCGGTGAGGACGGGCTAAAGGAACTGCTTTACTATTCTGGGCTCTCATCCGGACTGAAGGATAAGCGCCTTCATGTTTTCATGATGGGTGATTCCCAGCAAGGAAAAAGCTTTGTTCAAAGCAAGATAGCTATCAACCTGTTCACAAACATAGCCGTTACGGTGAATAGCCTGTCCGCAAAGGCGTTGCAGGGCGAGACATCGGCCAAGAACGATTCCACGCTCTACGACCATAAGCTCCTTCAACTGGATGAGCTCAAGGACCAAGGAGAAGGGACAAGGGCGACTATAAAGGCCCTCACCTCTAACGGCCAGCAGCGAATAGTCAGCAAGACCTTGGACATGAACCGGAGATTCACCGAGAACGTGATAGAGGGAGTTCCAGTGGTCTGGACCAATAGCATGGAGATATTCGAGGACGAAGGGAACCAGCTCTCGAACCGTTTCCTAAAAGCGAATATCGATGAGTCGGCATTCCAGACGATAAGGGTTGTAGATTTCCAGAAGATCGATGAAACGTTAGGGAGCCTGAAAAAGAGGTCATCGTCGCTGCCGGTCGCAAGGGCGGTAATCGACCTTATCCTAAGCGAGAAGAATTTTGAGGTTCTGAACCCGTTCTCGGTATGTCTTGATATAGGGCCTCAGACCGCTCGTAATGTCCGGCCTATGCTCCATACGCTCCTATCCTCGGTCACATACTCCAGGCGTTATCAGCGTCCGTATTTCGAACTGGATGATGGCCGCAAATTCCTCATAGCCACGCTGAGCGATAATCTTAAGGCCCTAGAGATATGGGACCGGTTCATAAGCTCGCAACTGACCGGGCTTCCTGACAGATATAGGCACGTGCCGATGCCATGCTCGACGATGAGGAATATTCGGTCGATGATGCCAGATCTGCCTATATGTTATGTCCATGGGGTCAGGAACATCCTCTCTCATCTGGTACAGTTGGCAACTACCTTCATGAGATGAGCGAAAAGAACCTGGTATCCGCCCGTAGGAAGGAAGATACAAGGATAGACGGGTCGACCTACCTTACAAGGGAGTATCGATACAGCAAGATATTGCACAAGTCCATAACGACCCAACAACCCTCATTATGGAGAGAGCTCAATGAGCATCCCGAGACGCTGGATGGGGCCATCGAGAAGATAAAGGAAGCGATCCCACAACTCCACAATGGAACGGTGACGTTAACGAGGGAGATGCTTCTTGATACCCCCGTGCCTGAGCTTAGCGGTGCTACCCAGGGCCGTGTCGATATCCAGACCAATTCCGAGGACATTTCTCAAGATGATAAGGTAAGCTCGCTCAGAGGGTTGATCTCAAGGAAGAGCGTGAGCCTGGAATTATCCAAAGGACTGTGCCGAGCCTTCATCCGGTGGCATTGAAGCTCTTGGAGCGCGGTCAGGTCGGCCAGCAGAGCAACGGAGTTCTGTTCTGGAGATAAGATGAACGCAGCCCTTCCCGAGGCATTGTCGTTCAACGAGGGGCGAGAGCATTGATAAGCCCGGAGAACCCTCCACCTCATGAGGCGCCTGATGTCGAGAACGACGAAGGTGCCCGTAGTGGGTCGCGTAGGTATTGGAAAAGGGAGGCCAGGTCTATGGGCCGGTATCCCTTCCTAGCCTTCGCACAGGAATATCTAGAGCGGAGGAGGGCATATTTGGCAAAGACCAGCTTCGATGAGTTCGGGCGGAAGGCCAAATATCTCAGTAAGGTCCTGGTCAGATTGAAGAAAGAGGGGCACATCAGCACAACATCGCCCGCCAATTTGACCGAAGAGGACATAGACCACCTAATCGAATGGATGAGCGGGGAGGGCTATGAGAACGCATACATAGCCAAGAACCTGGGATTCATCAAGGCAGTCTGCGAATATGCCGGGAACGGTGTCTTTACCAAATTGAAAGCGAGCGGTAAGGAACTGCCCAAGAAAACCCCCAAGGACCTGCACCCCTTGACCGAGGAGAACCTCAACACGATCCTCAAAGAGGCCGAGGGACTGCGTGGCTGGAACGGTGAGGTATGCCGGTTCCTAGTCTGGATGTATCCGTTCACGGGTCTTCGGGCCTCCGAGCTGCGCCTAGCGCAGATCGAAGACCTAGATACTACTAAATGGACCATCTGGGTAAGGCATCCCAAAGGGGAGAAGAGGTACGCCCGACAACGGACGGCACCCATATTGCCGCCCGCTAGGGAAGAAGTGAAGAGGTATCTAGAAGCACGCCAAAAGAGGCTAGCATCCAAGGGAATCAAAAGTGATGCTCTTATCCCAGCCTGTCATGGTGGTTTCTACTCCTCCAACGGCTTCCGAGAGATGAAGGCGGACCTTGAGTCAAAGGTGAACATGGACACCGAGGGGGGAAGGAAGATCAGCTTCAACCTCAAGGGGTTCCGGTCCACTTTCTGCCAACAGAGCATAGACCGAGGCGCTAAAGATCGACTCGGTGGCCGTAGCAATGGGCCATTCCTCCACCAAAACGACAGAGACCTTCTACGGGCGCATGAAGACCGACAAGGCGCTGGACGATCTGAATAAGGCTTGGACTGTGGGTCCATCACCTATCGCTAGCCCGCCTCAGGCGGGACAGCGGGGGAATGACCTGCAATCGGTCGAGTTGATTGGCAAAAAATATGACCCATCTGGATATGCTTAAGGCGGGACCCCCCCTTCGCACCATTTTACTATCCAGTATGTTGCGTATTGAGCTCGATAATGAGGTTTTACTATCTGACTATCTTACAGCACACCTCAGGTTTGCTTGCTGACCACTTTCTATCTTTTTCCAATGAACCAAAAATGAAATAATTGCTCTTTGGAAGCTCGCGATATGGAAGAGGGTATGTTGGATGGAAAAAGGAACTTCCAAGACCATCATCAGAGTGGATCTTGGAAGTTAGGCGCGTTCATCGTTGAAATATGATCGGTCCAAAGAGACTTATCTCTCTAGGCCTGTTCATTGTCGCTCAACTACCTTGTAGGTATCAGAGCCAACCTGCCTATGTAGTGTGAGCTCAGAGCTCGATGAGCTTCCCCCACTTGATCAAGCGAGAATGTGTTACCAAGATGAACCTCGAACGGGCCGGCTTCGATCAGTTTATTGAGCTTTCTGATCAAAGTCTGATCTATGTTCGCATCGTAGGCTAGTGAGCGGACATTTGACGGCACTTCGGGGGCAGGCCGCTGTGTCGTATGCCAAGGATATGCTACTCGCCCTCCATCGCGCATATTGACGAGCGCATGGTTAGCCATCTCCCCTCCAGATGTGAGCAGGGCCGCATCGAAACCATTCGGGGCGAACTTGTGGGCGTAAGCGGATATATCTTCAGTATGCCCTTCAACGACAACATCCGCTCCCAACCCTTGAGCCAGAGCTACACCGTCTTCCCCTGAAGCTATCGCAAATACCTGAGCGCCGAATCGCTTCGCAAGTTGGATCGCGAAATGCCCGACCCCACCACTGGCGCCGAACAGCATCAGTTTTTCATCTTTCTTCAGACCTAAAGTGTCATCCAGCCCACGCAATGCGGCTGCACCGTCGATCAGCAAAGCTCCTGCTTTTCCAGTAGTTATCGTGGAGGGGATCGGCCATACATTGGTCGCATCCACTGCTGTATATTCGGCGTAGAACCCTACCTTTGGATTTTTTGCCCAGTACGTGACCGTAAACTGGATCACCAACTCGGAACCTGATAACTTTCTCTCCAACTGCTACGATCTTGCCTGCACCCTCTGAACCAAGAACCCAGGGGAATTTAGGCTCGCTGATCCCGAACGCCTTAGCGATCATCCCCTGACATGTTCACCGACATCCCACACGCCAACTCCAGCAGAATCGACTCTGATTCAGGACCTGTTCCGGTCCAACCTCGGGCATAGGAACATTTCTAACTGAAAGCACCTCAGGACCGCCGAAGCGATCAATCGCAACGGCACGCATCTCCTTACCGGTCCCCTTTGTAGCATTGATTGCCATAACAATATTTTGGAAAATCGTTGTATTAATATTTTCGAAGATCATTGATGAATAATGAAGAAGAATGGGATACTGGGCTTGATCCTCACATCGACATATCGAGGACTGAATGCAAGGAACATCAGGATCAGGCCTGCCTCAGGAATAAATCTTTTGTTGTTGAACATCTGAATATTTTTCATGTAATATTAAAATAGAAAATGGAGGCCGAGAGGACCTCGGCCTGATACAGGGGTCCAGAAGTAAGATCCTTTCAGTCCTCCCTCCATTTGAACAATTTCACTGCTGCTACGAATATTACAGCGGTGATCGCTGCGACAATGCCGATGTCTATCAAAGCCGCATTGATATTGTTGTATACCATAACATTGTTCAAACCCTCGATCACGTAGAACAGCGGTAGCACATGAGCTATGCTCTGCAGGTACGGTGGCATCTCGCTGATCGGGAAGAATGTACCCGACAGGAACATCATCGGGAACGTCACTATGTTCCCGATGACGGCGGCGGTCTCTGGGACCTTGGATACCGTTCCGACCAGCATGCCCAACGCAGCGAAGAGCATAGGGCCTAGTATCAAGAATGGCAGAAGCCACGGTGTCAAGGTTATTTGCGCCCCAAAGACATAGACGCCTACCCCCACCATGAGCAGGAACGAGATCATCGACAGGACGATGTACCAGAGCACCTTGGAGATCAGCCATTCTAACTTGGTCAGCGGGGTCAGGCTCAGCTGCTTGAACAGTTTGTTCTTCTTGTATTCTGAGGATATGTTCACCAGCGAGAACATGGGGCTGACAAGTATCGAGAAACCAATAAGCCCTGGAATAAGGAAGTCGATGTATTTGGTTTGCTGATTATTGACCGTTGTTTGCTCAACGCCTATGACGCTCGTACCATTAAAACGCTCTAAGTTGAGGCGGTTCACTACGCTACTTACGGTCTCTGCGACGATGCTGCTACTAGTAGATGTGGGATTACCATAGACCGTGAGGTTAACTTGGCGTGCAGCTAAGTAATTCGCTGAGAAATTGGCAGGGATGATGATCCCGTCAGAAGCTGAATTAGCAGCCAAATATGCTGAAAGATTGTCTGAAGGGGCTACCATGACAACTTGGACCGTGCCTGAAGCATTAAGTCCGTTCAAAAATTCGCTGGAGATCTTACCGTTATCTTGATTCTGCACATATACGGTCGTTGTTCCTGAGGAATTCCCAGAGAATATCGCTCCGAATATCAATATCAGGATAACCGGAAATACGAGACCAAAGAATAGCCCTGTCCTATTCCTAAGATATCCTCGACTGTATACCTTGAAGTCAGCTAAGATCCTTTTTATGCTAACCATCCGCATCACCCAGATGTCCCAGCGGACCCACCGTTATCTTTCTCTGATAAAATGGCTCCATGCTCCCCTTCAACTCCGCCCACAAGTTTAACGAACACATCTTCCAAGCTGTCCAGCCGAGTACTGATCTCACCCCAATCCATCTTTGACCTCTTAGCAGCTTCCAATGCCTCTAAAGCATCATTTTTCTGTTTGAGAAGTACGCTTATCACACCATTGCTGAACTTTACATCAAGTTCAGTGCTTGTTCTGATGTAGTTAGCTAGCTCTTCGCTTCCTTGAATTTCCAATCTTTCTCCAGAGCCATATTGCTTAATGATCTCGTCCGAGGTCCCCATTGCTACAATGCGTCCATGATCCATAATGGCTACCTTATCGGCGAGCTGCTGAGCCTCATCGAGGTAGTGAGTGGTAAGGATGATCGTTTTTCCTACGGCCTTTAATCTCCGGATCACATCCCATACTGCTCTTCTCGCGTTCGGGTCCAGACCGGTCGTTGGCTCATCGAGGAAAAGCAGTTCGGGGGAATTAACGAGCGAAAGGGCAAGGCCGGTCTTCCGTTTCTGTCCTCCTGATAGGTTCTCAAATAGTGTATTTGCCGAATCTTGCAACAGGACCTCGTTAAGTATCTTATCTGGGTCTGTTCTAATACCGAAGAGGCTAGCGAAATAGATTATTGCTTCCTTAGGGCTCGTCTTTTCGAAGAACGTGAACTCCTGAGGGATGACCCCTATCTTCATGTGAAGTTCAGGACCTTGTTCCCACGGATCCAGACCTAGAACATTGATATGGCCTTCATCTTTTTTTCGCAGTCCCTCCAGGATCTCAATCGTGGTAGTTTTCCCAGCTCCATTCGGGCCAAGGAGCGAGAATACCTGTCCGGATTCCACCTCGAAACTGATACCATCGACCGCTTTCAGTTCGCCATATCTTTTGCCTAGACCTTTTACCTCAATGGCATTTTCACTCATCTAACCACATCCAGCATCTGATGTCTGTCGATATGCAGCTTTTTTGAAGCAATGTAAATTCATTATGGTCTTGAGAACTGCCCCGCTATCCTAGGGCTTCTTGATTGATCCGAGTTACATGTATTGCGTTCTATGCAAGGGAACAGTATGGATATTCTTGCAGATATCCTATCCCTACGATAGCTTCTTCTCTTCCCCTCGGTCGAGATATGAATATTGATAGTAGAATAAAGAGATGTGGATAAGTGATCCGATATCATTATTGGTTCATTGTCCAATATGAATCCTGCCGTCTACCCTGATCAAAAGTATCTTCATCCACGAAAAAGACATAGAGATGCGACGCTATCAAGGTGGGTAATTGACTGGAACTCTCAGTGAGAAGAAGAGATTGCTCGATGTATTGGACCTGAAGGGACGTGGACAGGGTTCCCTGTGCCAGCCCGTTGCAGACTGGCACTGTTGATCTTATGAGAGCCTCTCGGCGCATTCTGGCCCGAAGCTAACAATGACGCACGCTTGATGGCAAGGCTTGCAAAGGCAGCCCATACTGTCGCAGGCATTGAGAGCGTTCGAGTGCCATTCGACGTCTCGGTCGATGCATCAGCTTTTGGTGGGGTCGCCGGAAAAGAGACCATGGACCGTCAGCCATCGATCCTAGAGCCGACCATCTGCTCCCCAGAGGACCTGGATAAAGCAAAGGTGCCGGATCCTACTAGGGATGGACGGGCCCCCATCGTATTGGAAGCGATCAAGAGCTTGGCAAGAGAGCTCTCCAAGACGCCAGTCATCTGTGGCATTGTCTCACCATTTATGCTTGCAGTTCAGCTGAGGGGCGGTCAGGAAGGGATAATGGATGTGATAGCAAGGCCAGGATTTCTCAAGGAGGTCCTAGAAAGAGCGACCGAGTGGGATATAGTATATGCACAGGCCGCATTGAGCGCGGGGCGGATGTTATTATGATGATCGATGCTACCGCCAGCGGGGATATCTTAGGGCCGTCCCAATATGCTGAGTTCGCGATGCCTTATCAGAAAAGGGTTGTCGGAGAGATAAGAAAAGCGGGCGGATATTCCATCCTACATATATGCGGCCGGACCGTGGAAAATATGTCATACATGATACGGAGCGGGGCGAACGGGATAAGTGTCGACCAGCAGATGGACATTGGCTGGGTCAAAGAACGTGTGAACGGAAAGGCCGCGGTCATAGGGAATGTCAGCCCAACATCGACGCTCTTGTTCGATAAGTCCCGGGAGGTTATGATCGAATCCCGTAGATGCATTGACGCCGGGACGGACATCCTGGTCCTGGCTGTGGCTTTGCCCCAGGAACTCCGCTTGATAATATGAGGTCCATGGTAAGGACCGCTCGGACGTATCTTAAAATGTAGGCGCATCATGATCTGACAAAGAGTAGCACACCCAAGGTAAATGTGGACAACGAAGGGCTGACGGGGAGCATACCGCTGACCTCTGAAAGATGGCCTAGCAAAAAGTATATGCTTATAATTAAGGATCATATTTACGAGATCGCATTATATAATTTTATTATGATATATAAGCTATTAGTAGACCTTTTGAAAAATATAAAATATGAAAGTCAAACGATACAAAAGAAGAAAAACAAGTAACGTATTGATAGCATTGGAAAGAATAATGAGACCAGGAAAAATGGATAGGCTGGATATTTCTTGCCTAGTCTTATTAGCAATCTCAGTGGTTTTCATAGTTATATTTATTTTAGCGCATATTAAAATAGATCTTATCAATATTTTTTCATTCACACTTTATACGATCCTTGCTTTTTTTGCTATCCATGGGGTCTTAGTGCTATGGACAGGACGACAGAACTTCAAGACTGGGTATATTGCTGTTGTCAAATGGACACTGATCATCTCCCTCATCCTTGCAATGGTAATTACGCTGACATACACGCTTACGGATACAACTGTAACGATCGCTTGGCTTAGGCTGCGTCCTATCGAGAATTTTATCAATTCCAGTTCCTTAGCTGGCGTCACACTGCTGTTCTTCTTGCTTTGGGCATATCTCATAGCACTGGCCTGGTTCTTTGTGTGCGCACTTACAGGAGGAATCTGGATAGCGGTCAAGGCCCAAAGAAAGTACCTTCCTGTGCTATTTATCGAGCTAAAGAAACTGACCTTTGATGAAACGGACACTTGGTCAAGACGGACCGCTGCTTGGATCATACAGATCCTAAGGTACTGCTGCCCACAACATTGGTGTTGGAACCTCAGTCAAAAGAGCTAAGAATGTCCAAGTATAGGCTTTATAAAGCTGTGCTGTTGCAGATGGCTCTGGGGACCATAATCGGAGTATACGTTAGCCTGAACCCAACACTTCTCTCAGTATTGCCCTTCACCCAGACATATGATCTAGTATCCATCCCCGTCGGTCTTCTTCCTTTGATCATCTTGCCACTACTTATGTTCGAAGCACTTGGAGTGAAAGAGACAGGTCCACGTGCGGATTTTTATTTTCATAATGGTGCTAAAAGCAGGCTGCTTCAGGCCCTCTTGGCATTGGGAGGTTTGTATTGGATCATCTGGTTGGCCGTCATAAATATAGGCGCAGATATAATACTCTACACCTATGCAAGTTATGTCGTTCTCCTCTTTTTGTTCTCAATGCTTGTATCGTATGTCTATATTCATTTCTTTGAGGAGGACCTTGTGGAAGATGTCATGACCGCATATAACGAAATGGATCGCTAGTGGACCGGGCGAAGTGATCAGCTACTTATCTGTATGCGAGAGCCAGGCATATCTTCCACCTGGTGAAATGAATCAATTGATCTTTGTCCGAACTAAAGTGATACGCATGCTCAGGCCATACTTGTCAGATCTCATCCAGAAAATGATCCGCCTATCCGTCAGCCTATGGATTTTCAATATGGTCCAATAACTTGCCAGATATTGGGAGACAATAATATAGGATATCACTACAAGGATTACATGCGATCGATATGACATTTGAATAACATACATCCTATATTGAGTAGAATAAAACATATCTGATCGAAATATACCCCATATCTGATCTAGCTGATCGGCCTATAGACCATAATAGCTAAAAACTCGCTGCTGCATGATAATGACCAGTCCGCTATATGGCTGAGGCTAGAACTGAGGGGGATAATAAATGTCAAGCAAGGTCTATTATTTCGATGTTCGTTCAAGAAGTGACAAGAGCAATAAAGTGACCAAAGTGAGAGACCTTTTCGATCATGCAGGCTTTGATAAAATAGTTAGCAAGGACGATCTTACTGCGATCAAACTACATTTTGGCGAAAGGGGCAATGATAGCTATATCAATCCAGTATTGGTCCGCCAGATCGTAGACAAGGTCAAGGCTAGAGGAGCCAAACCGTTCTTGACCGATACTAATACTCTTTATTCTGGCAGCCGTCACAATGCGGTCGATCATATTGTAACTGCCCTTGAACATGGCTTTGACTATACCGTGACCGGAGCCCCGATAATAATATCTGATGGGCTCATGAGCGACAATATCATAGAGGTACCAATAGGAAAGAAACATTTTGACTCGGTAAAATTAGCAAGGGACATTGTAAGCGCGGATAGTATGATGGTCCTTAGCCACTTCAAGGCCCATGAACTAACTGGTTTTGGTGGGGCCATAAAAAACCTAGCAATGGGGGGAGCCCCTGCTATAGGCAAGAAAGAACAGCATGCTTGCCGAATGGCTGTGAACAGGGACTCATGCATAGGCTGTGGCACTTGTGTTACTGTATGTCCAGAAAAGGCCATAACGATAGAAGAGGAACATGCCGTGATCACCATCGATGGATGCATCGGTTGCGGAGAATGTGTGACGGTCTGCTCAGAAAGGGCAATAGATATTGATTGGAGAACGGACATACGCGAAATGGTGGAGCGCATGACCGAATATGCCCTAGGCGTTTCAAAAATGCATGAACGCAAGATAGGTTACATGAATTTCTTGTTGAACATCACTCCCGACTGCGATTGCGTTCCGTGGAGCGATACGGCCATTGTTCCGGACATAGGATTCTTAGCCTCCACTGACCCCATAGCTATCGATCAGGCAAGCTTTGATCTTGTAAATGAATGCTCAGGGAACGCAGGAAGCCTTTTATAACATGATCTGGAAGCTGGGGCAGATAAGTTCAAAGGCCTGAGATCGAGCACTAATGCTTCCGTTCAGCTGAGCTATGGGGAAGAACTTGGACTAGGAAGCCGACAATATCGATCTGAATCAAGCTCTGAACTGTCGTTAGGGTATTCGATCGATCAGACCCTAGGTCCTCTTGACCCATCGTTAACCCCTTTTCCCCACTCCTTTTTTGATGGAATCTTGAATATCTATATCGCCGGCGTCTTTATCTCCGCCCTGGGCAAGAGAACGACGAACCTTGCCCCTTTTGTATGGTCGCCGGGGACCCTGTCCTCAACCCACACCCGGCCTTTGTGTTCCTCCACAAGGCGCTTTACCAGATAGAGGCCTAGGCTACGGCTGACGCCCTTGGTCAGGCCCATTGTGGCCCTGTCGAAGATATTGTCCTTGCGGTCGTCCGGCACACCCGGCCCCGTATCCTCAAAGCTGATCCTGGCCATTTCCTTTCCATCCATCCGCTCTTTCTTCAGCGATATGACAATGGTGATCGCTCCAGAGGAGTGATTGATGGCGTTGCTGATCATGTTCCCGAAGGCCTCACGCATCAGTTCAGAGGTCACCACTGAGCAATCATCCTCAAGGTCCAGGATGAACTGAACGTCCCTTCCTGGGGGGCGATCGAACGCTTCCTTGACCTCGTGCAACATGCGGCAGAGGTCGACTGGCCCCGTTCGGTCCTGACCGGTCTCCACTCGACGAAGGCTACGGACGTTGGCGATGAGCTCCGCACTGTACTTGAGCACCTGCAGGGGCCGGTTAAGGAGCTTTTCCTTCTTCTTAGGGTCAAGGCGCAGCTGCGCCAGCTCCAGGTAGCCCATGGCTGCAGTGTTATAATTAGTGATATCATGAGTGAGCAGGTCAAGATACAGCTCGGCTTCTCAGATCTTGCCCTCTCCAGGTCTTGCTTGGCCCTGACCAGCTCGGTGCTGTCTATGGCCACTCCAAGTGCGCCCTTGATGATCCCGTTCTCGTCCTTCATAGGTGCGTCCCAGGCCTGGAACATGATTCCGCTGACCTCTACCTGGAAAAAGTTCTCCAACCCAGAAAGGGCTTTGCTGAAGCCCTCGGTTATCTCTGGGTAATCGCGGTACACATCGAAGGCGGACCGCCCCACCATTTCCCCCGGGCGCAACCCCAAGGGGCCAAGCTCCCTGCCGTCGAACAGCGTGAACATCCCATTGATATCGATGGTGTACACGACGGCGGGGAGGTTGGTGATCAGTCCGCGCAACAGCATCTCGTCCCTCCGGGCAGCTTCTTCGGCCTCCTTCAGCTCAGTGATATCCACTGAAGAATTAAGCATCAGCTCGTCCCCGTCTAAGGTCATGAGCTGTCCTGACACGAGAGTAGCACTCCTTTTATCATTCTTACCCACGAGCTCGGCCTCCCGGTTACGCGCCATTCCGTACTTCTTCAGGTCGCGTATGAACTGGTCCCGCTGGTAGGGGTTCTTCCAGAAGCCGAGCTTCAACGTGGACTGCCCGATAAGCTCTTCCCTTGAGTAGCCAGTAAGCTCCAGCATGGCATCGTTTATGTCGACTATCACCCCATCATCGACCCTGGTCAAGAGCATGTTGGCAGCATTGCCGTAGAACGCCTTTGCGAACTTCTCCTCCGACTTGCGAAGAGCCTCCTCGACCTTCTTGCGATCGATGATATCCATCATAGTGGTAACGGTGCCCTCGACGTTATCTTCGACCAGGACCGGCACGATCATGTACTCATAATATCGACCAGTCATCCGGAACCCGATCTCGCTCTCATACTCCACTCCACTTTCCTGGACCGTTCTTCGACCTCTGTCAAGGGGTTCCCAGATCTCAGCAGGAAGCCCAAGCTCCCTCCAGGTCTTACCCATCATCTCTT
>CAVSDP010000012.1:0-12546 GCA_963726655.1 Methanomassiliicoccaceae archaeon | reverse complement strand
AAGAAATGCCAAGAGGTAGTGACGGAGGTAGTGATGGTTGATCCAGATGAGTTATAACTTCCTCGACAATTCTCTCCCGCAACTGCTTTCTCCCGAACAACTTTCTCCCGACAACTTTTTCTCCCAGCTTTTCTGCGAGTGTAGGATGAAAAAGTTTATTAGCGACAAAATCTGTGCGCGCCAAAAATTCCGAGCAACTAACCGTGCCCGAAGACGACACAACCATGATTTGCCGACTTCGAACCACTATGGGAATAACCGATGAGATAACTGATCATACTGGGCATCTTGTCTTCCCGCTTAAGGACATCACCGTTAAGTTCTCTACTAAAGAAGTGGATGATGACCATAATTGGGCCAACATGGTCAAGGAGGTCGCACGCAGCAAGATCTTCAGCGAGTCAGTCTTTCTTCGCTTTCATGGGCTAGTGGACGATGAGAGCGGGGATCTCCTGAAGTTGGAAGATGGACGGTTCCTGTTAAGGTCGGGGAGGGTCTACAGGATGGATATCGTCCAATATCTGCCGATCACTGATGGAGAGAATAACAAGATCGAACGATCTAGGACCACCAACTTAGGTAAACTTGAGCTAGAGACCATGGAAATGCATGTTGATGCCCTAGAGAATGAGCTCGAGATCGTAGGCAGATATGATGATCATACTTTCTATTTCGCGGCCCAGAGGCTTAGGGAGAAGACGTTCTCTAGAGTCGCGATACTTGGAAAAGGTTCAAGTGGGTTCTACATTCCTACCATGGTTTTCCAGGTGCAGATAGCCTCATACAGCATTGTGTTCATTGGCTACTGTGGGTTTCTTGGTCGGATTGATAATAATAGGTCTTTCAACTCTTATCCCAGGAGCCGAGCTCATCCTTGCAGCTGGAGGATCGGTCATCTCCACGGCCGGCCTGCTTTTCCTAGAACGGTAATGATCTTGAGCTCAGGTCTGAAATCATCGATTCAAATCGCAAACCATCTCGCTTTTGATCTTGGATATGATCGGGCGCTCATTCATCTGAACTAGCTAACAGTTCCCTTTCAAAAGCATGGTAACTTAGAAAGAATTTATCGTTCAAATAGCACATTTGTTATTAAAAGAATATGAATAATATCATATTTCTCAAACGATATGTAAAAATAGAGAGATAAGGCAGGTCCGAAGATATTGGCGTTAGCAGATTGCCAGATACCAAGTCTTTCTTTCGGACCAGCTAGTTTGGGCCTTAGATGTTCATAACATCTAGCTTGAGTACCTTTCCTTCAATATGTTCCTTTATATAGACCTGCATGTGCACCAGTACCGAGTCAATGAGCAATCTCTGGTCCTCACTTGCATTGCTCATCAATGGCAAATGGCTTTCAATGATCCCTATGCAGACCGATAAATGATCGCCTATTTTGTCATAATCCGGATAATTGTTATTTTTCAATGCGACCACTAGGTCCTTCAAGGAGGCCCTGAACTCAAAGCTCTTTAGGGCCTGTCCTTCGCTGATAGTATTCTTAGAAACAGTAAGCTCGATGTTCATATGCTCGATCTTTTCTTTTAACATAGATTTCTCATTTACCATCCGATCATCCCTTGGGGGGTAAGATCACATGATAGCTATATCTTTAACCCGATCAAGCGACAGCCCTCCATGCGTACGCTGGGTGGACATAAGCTAGCATTCTGAGGTCAGAAGGAATCTGATAGTTCTCGGTCGCAGGTATGTGACATTTTTATACAAACTTACAGAACTCCTGAATAACGCTCGCTAGCAAGTTCCGCGTATGTACTAACAAGAGAGATGGAGAAGGAGCGGTCATTGATTTTTGATGATAGTAGGAATGTCCGCGACCCTTAACCTTGTCATTGATGTGACCTTAGATGAGGCACGGAGTGTTGCATGAAATAACAGAGTAGTTCATGTTAGGTGAACTATGAGCATTTCACTCTACTTCGCCGTCTGATATACCAGACAAGGAATATCGCTATGAGTGAAACGATGACCAATATCAATAGAACATTATATGCTCCAGATATGCTTGCCCACTTAGGTCCAAGCACAAATCCAATATACGCAAGTACCGCACACCATATCGCGGAACCTATCGTAGAAAGTATCATGAACCGTGAGAATTTCATTTTGGCCGTTCCAGCAGGAAAAGAGATATATGTTCTTACGAGTGGCAGCAAACGGGTACCGAACACTGCAAGGTCCCCATACTTTTTGAACCATATTTCCATGGTGTCGAGATGCCGCTCGCTTAGCATCACATACCTGCCATAACGTCTTACAGCCGGACGTCCACCTTTTAACCCGATCCAATACGCCAGGGCTGAGCCCGCAGCTGAGCCCAATGTCCCAACGATGATGACCAATCCTAATTCGAAAGTCCCGTTATAGGCCAACCATCCGCTGAATGGCATCGTTATCTCACTTGGCATCGGTATCCCCATACTCTCTAGCGCCATCAGAGCCGCTATGCCAACATAGCCGATCTGTGATATGATGCTCAAGACGAATTGCATGACCGATCCGATAAAGTCCATCCAGTTCTCACCACATAGGCCGCACAAGACGCCGCCCGGACCGGCCCGATATTGATCAGAGAGTGAGCCCAGTATCTAGTTTTTTCTATATCTGTTGGAAATATAGATGCGCATGGAGCGGATCATATCAGATATCAAACCCGCTAAGTACTTCATTGCAGCCATTCGCGATCTATAAGATCGATCGATGGACTGTTTGTTTTGCGCGCTAAATGGAAAAAAGGAAAATGTTTGACAACACTAGAAAGGTCGTACCGTTCTAAGCTGGTATCTCTGACGCCTTCATGCGGTGCGTTGGGTTAGGTCTGCCTGGTGAGAAGCAATCATCAGTGAGATCGAATTTCTGTATATCGGCCTCCTTCATCGCCTTGTTGACGGCATCCCTGATACTGGTCCTTAGCTTGTCCGGGGATGAGACTACACGGCCATTGACAAAAAGCTCTATGTCTCCTTCAGCGTACCTGGAGCCGCTCACCTCGTCCGTCGTCAGATTGCTGAATATCAAGCTCATCTTCATGGCGCTCTTCGGCGAACTGTACCATGACCTTGGCGTGAGCGATATCCTGGGGATCATAATTCTCAGAGATATACCGTAGAACCTTCGTCCCAAGGTCGTAGGCATCGATCTTACCGGCCTTGAACTTAACATAGCCGTTGTACCATCCAAGCTCCGCTTCAGCATTAGCATATGTGTCGTAATCAACATCCACTGGTACGCCTGCACATTTCTTATTGGACAAGATCAGCTTCACGATATCATCGAAGCCCTTATCGCTCACAGAAGAATAGAGTACTATCTTTGTCTTCGGATTAAGCTTCCTGATCGCTTCCTCGACCTCTCCGATCCTAGCGACCGAGATCATATCCGTCTTTGTGAGGACCACGACCTCTGCTTCTTCTATCTGATGATGCCTTAGATATCCACCTATCGACTTGGCGTCGATCTCGTCTGAAGACAGTCTGGAACTATCCACCAACACAATGAGAGGGGCGATAACGAACTCAGCTGGGTATATGACCCTTAGCGGCGCCAGAACCGTCGCTTGTAGGTCCGTACAGCTTCCTACGGGCTCGGCCAATATAATATCTGGATGTACATCGGTCACCAAGCTTTGTGCGCTTCTCAAGAAATCGGGGAACCGACAACAGAAGCAGCCACGCAGTACCTCTGCCGTCCTGAAACCTTTGCCCCGGCTGTACTGTGTATCGACCAACGCTTCACCCTGGTCATTGTTGATCACAGCGACGCTCTTTCCTTCCTCGGTCAACTTAGCTGCAGTCTTGTTGATCAATGTCGTCTTTCCTGCTCCGAGGAATCCGCCTATGATCACTATCTTTGTAGTCATTAAATCCCCGCCGAACATTACAGTCTATTAGTAAATAATTGAGTATTAACTTTAATATTTGACTATAATAAAGAAAACGATAGCTCGTATTATCATTTAGTTTATTATTTGAGTTCTAAATCAATTATTTATAAATAAAATCTATTGTCTGCCCACAATAATGTAATAAAACGGTTCGGGGGAAGAATATGGAAAAGAAGCTAAAGAGATGTCTAATAGCAGAATTCATAGGATCGATGTTCCTGGTCATCGCAGCGATCGGTTCGACCATCCTACCATTCGGTCTGAGCGGTTCGACCATCGTACTGACAGTATTCATCAATGCTATCGCGGTAGCTTTCGTTCTCTTCGCTCTTATAGAAGCATTCGGTCCATTTCTGGAGCGCATTTCAACCCTGCGGTAACTATAGCAATGTTAGTAGCTAAGGAGATCGACCGGGCCAAGGCAGGTATGTACATAGCCGTTCAGCTCGCAGGCGGGATCGTGGGGTTACTAGTAACAGATCTAATGTTCTATGGGACCGCTTCAACATTCTACACCAATACATCACAACTTCTGATCATATCGTCAAATGTCAAGGGTCTTTCGTTGGTCTTTAGCGAGTTCATATGTACAGTTCATCCTGGTCGCAGTGATCTTTGGCTGTGTAAGGAACCATTCCAAATACACATCGCTAGCGGTCGGAATGCTTGTAGGTGGTATGCTAATTACCTCTTCAAGTACGATGTTCGCGAACCCAATGGTCACAGTAAGCAGGATGTTCACCTATGCTATCTGCGGTATTGCTCCAGCCAGTGGAGTAATGTACATCATTGCTGAGATCTTTGGAGCCGCATCTGCAGCAGTGCTCCTGATGTACCTTTATCCAAAGATATCAGAGGAGAAAGCGACGACCCCTAGTTCTGATCTACAATGATCGGCCAGTCGTCACTGAGCACAACTGATGCTGAGCCCCGTTCATCTCTCTCCTCGGCTGCTGGGCCGTTGTCATCGGCCCGATGGCCGAGGAAAACATCACCTATCAGCACAATTACAAGATCATTTTGTTCATGAAAATAGATCGGTACTTCGCCCAAATGGACATTTACCCATATCGACGATGAGCAATAATGCCCGAACATCAGATAAGATCAGATGATAGATCATCGACCTAACTACCGAGGGTCATTATAACTCAATGATCGATCCGCTTGACCTGCAGGCTATGTTAAGGACATTGTCATAATCGGGCTCTAACCAAAGGTTCTCGGCCTCCCAAGACCAGATTATCCTCCCCTTCTTATTCACCATGAACAATGCCCGTTCCGAACGCCCCTTGTTGAAACTCTCTTCTTTATCATCGAGAACACCATAAGATGCCGAAACGTCCCCGGTGCGATCACTAAGCAATGGAAAGCGTAGGCCCAGCCTCTCGCTCCATAATCCGTGAGAAACAGTATCGTTAAAGCTTATGCCAATTGGACGATAGCCAGTTATCTCAAGTTCAGATTGCATGTTCCTGAATGCGGTCATTTCTTGGTGACATATATAGCCCCAGTCGGAAGGATAAAATATCAGAAGCGCACCGGTCCGCTCGATCATATCGCACAAGCGAACAGACCTACCAACCTGGTCGACAAGAACGAAGTCTGGTGCCTTTGTGCCGATCGGTAGTGGTTTCATATTTCATTCTCCATATTTTGGTCATATATGTTTCACAGCTATGACCTAAGTTATGTCAGAATGGACTTGCATAAAATTGTACTTTGTTATGAAATGTCATTCGAACGTCAGATCGTTCCTGTTCGTCTGTTCGAATGAAAGGGGAGATATCCCACTTAGGAGAATCCTTATTAGCTTGCTGATAAAACTAGAAAGCCCGATAAGCATGCTCATAGATCACAATTATCTGTTCAGCATATCATCATGACAAACCCTTATTAAGCCATCCTGTAATCTAAGGCGGGGCGATGAGCACTGCCGCTGACACCAGAAATGGAACGTATGGGTGTAACACCCGCGCTAATGAAGACTACTCAAAAGCTCAAGTGCCCGAACTGTGGGGCTGAGTTCAGCTTATTCCAATCGAGGGCCATAGCCTGTAGAGGATGTAAGAAAGGAGCATTCGGCTGCCAGATGGCGCGGTGTTTGCGATGCGATCAAGAGTTCCCGTTAGCAGGCACACTGGTTAACGGAATAGAAAGTCAAAAGGTGCTGTCTACATATATGAACCATATAGTGGATAATTATAATAAAAGCGTAGGTAAAAAGGGTTCAAGATAGTGTTTTACATCGTCGTGAGACTTTTTCCGGGAAATGCCCCGCCAACAAGGGCGGGTATTTCTCGGCTATTATTTCCCAGATGCGGCAACATGGTCCTTGCCATATCTTTCAAGAACATCTGTACGGTAAAGCGTCTTTCCATGAACACTGCTTATGTTGTATAAGCAGAAAGGGACCAGCTTCCCATCAGGGGTGACAGTATGAATGCAGCATCCCCTCAGGCGTTCTGTCTCAAACGTTCCATACCGTCCTGGAAAGGCATGGCCGAGATCGTCAGGTAGGATGTCTTAGCTCTTTGAATGAATTCATCCCAGCTCCCGGTGTCCCCCTTTACGTCGCCGCTAACGCTCTCCTCGATATATTTCCATAGATTACTGATCTCCTTTCTAGTATTGGTAGCAACGCAACAAGTATCCCTTGGAGGGCCCATCGCACGATGAGTAAGCGGGAACAAAGAACCGTCCTCCATGATCACTGACATCGACTTTACATCACAATGAACATTAGTGCAAGAAGTCGGGATAAAATTCTCCAGCCGAAGCTCTCCTTTCGTCTGACGCTCTATCTCCTTGAGCAGATCGGGTAGCACCATTCGATTTGCATTTGTGGGAAAAATCGGATAACGGCCGAAGTATGAGAGTGGTTGAAAATGCACACCTTTGACCGTAGGAACCATCTGTTTTGCGAACTTAATGATGTCACCGATCTGGTTAATATTTATATCTGGGGATATCACGGAGACCAATGTGACACCCATCCCGATTTCCTTACAATTCTCTAAGGTCTTAAGCTTCTGCGATAAAAGATCCCTACCGCAGGTCTTCATATATACATCGCCGGTAAGCCCGTCGAACGAGAAGTAAAGGGAATCGACCCCGGCATCCTTACATTTTTTAAGGAACTCAATGTCTTGGGCAAATCGAACACCGTTGGTGTTCACCTCGATGTAATCTATACCCATGCTTTTGCCGAGCTTAACTATTTCAGGCAGATCGTCCCGGATAGTGGGTTCTCCTCCGCTCAGCTGTATGCAGATAGGATGGTGAACATAGTCGACCGCTGTCTGGTACATCCCCCTGATCTGCTCAAGTGTTGGGTTATAATGTACACCCTCATTAGCGCTAGCAAAGCAGATAGGACATTTTAGATTGCAGTCACTGGTTACATCCAGTACAACTAGACATGTGTTCTGAGTATGCTCTTCGCACAGTCCACACTCAGTAGGGCACCGTACTTTGCCCTTCACCGCAACTTTTTCTGGTTTTGAGGGAACACACGCATAACCTTTCAGCGATCTATAATCTTCCACTCCCCGCCATATTAGCACCTTGAAATGGCCATGTTCAGGGCATGTTTTTTCTAGGTATATCTCATCGTTTTCTATGACCTTTATCGCAGGAATGATTTTCAAGCATTCTGGGCATAGGCTTTCTGTTTCCCCTATCATCTCATCCATGTATACCACCGAGACCAATCAAATAAGTAATAGATTGCACGAACTGTGAACTACTCGGCCCCTCCGGGCATGGCTTATCATTCTATCAAGCTGCTTGCATCTCGTTCGTTCACGTATGCAGCGATCGCTTGTCCACGAACATTCGTACGGTCGTTCTGACCATACTCTCCATCATCCTCTTTCAAGGACCGCCATTGAAGCGTCATGATCACGGCTGTCGTGGTATCCGCAGTTTGGGATGGTCATGAGTTCCGATGTTTAAAGTCTTTGGGACGATAACACCTTATGCAGCATATGTCTGGCTAGCGTTCCTAGCATGATGAATATGATGTGCATTGAACTAGTATGCGAACATGGTCCGAATGCTCTGCACTGCATCGTATGAACATAATTGTGTTACAGAGGGCACTTAGCTTTCATCTGAACGGAAGAAAGCTAGATAGTGTCCAAAGCTTGTGAATGAGATATGGTATTACCGAGATAAAAAAATAATTTAAAAGGGCCGCTTTCCAGCCATTAAGGTTTATGCTCTCTTTTTCTCGAAAAGACCCTCTGCCGCAGCAATGGTCTTTATCGCGAGATACTCTTCAACCCATGAGTCACCGCATTTCGGACATACGATGGCTGGTCCGGACCTGGTGACGCCCATATATGTCATGTTGACCGTACCTTGCTGTGCCTGCTCATTGCAGTGCTTGCAGGTCCACTCTGACATTTCTGGTGCATTGGCCGATTTCACGATATCTCCAAGTTGCATCCTATGAGAATAAGCGGATTCCATGTTGCCTTTGCTGTCGAACATGGCGTATACGGTTACCTCTCCGATGCGCTTCTTGCCGAGATGCTTATCGCCCTTGGTCAGCATATGTCCAGAGGACATACTGTTCTTGACCACCTCCGCGACATCCGCTTCCTTAAGCCCTCTCTTTCCGAGCAGCTCCTTGACCTCGTTGGTAAATTTTGCATCCATTTTTCTCACCTCACCATTTTCCATAGGTACCATAATCCTTGGCAGCCTTGGTCATAGCCAAGATGTTGGATGGCAATGTGTAGGGCGGGCATTCGCAAGCGCAGCCTAATATATATCCTCTCGGGCTGTCGCGTCCAGCAATGATAGATGTCTTCGACTGCTCATAGACGGCCTTTGGGTTAGGGTCCACCATGAGTTTTGTATCTACTGAGCCCATGATAGTTGCCTTGTTACCATACTCTTTCTTAAGCAGATCAGTTGGGAAAGGATTCCTTCCCTTTATACCCAATATGGAATACCGTAAATGGAGACCATATTAGATCCTGGAATTCTTTGTAGGACGTGTCGTGGTTACCACAGCAGTGATAGAATATCTGTGGGCCGCCTCCGGCTCTGAACACCTTGTTGACATACCGTCTCATGTTCCTAACGGAGTATTCACGAATGGCTTCATCAGAGAATATATCATTGTTAGCGAGCACGGACCCAGCAACGAGCATGGCCGTACCATAGTCCTTTGCTGTGCATATTGCACCGTTAACAGCACAATCGGTGAACTTTTGGACAAGCTTTTGAGCTGCGTCCGGGTCTGTAAAAGTCCACATAATGAAGTTCTCAACTCCACACATGTGCGCTGCTTCTCCAACTACATCGAATGCATAGGATATAGGAACAAATGTCTGAGGAAGGTTCTTTTGAATATAGGAGTACAACCTCTGATACTGTGGGTATGTCCTTCCTTTCCTCAGGTCCTCCTCAGATGGTACTTCCAGGTTATCGACGTCACTTGGGTCTTTAAGTATCGGCGTCTCTACGATTGGTGGAAGAGTATCCTTCTGTACCAGCTCACACCCAAATTCAGATAACCATGGGGTTGAGTAGAACCAGTGCGTAACTGGCAATAAGTCATACAACTGATAGATGTATGCCTCACAGTGCACACCAAGTTCTGGTTTTTCATAGAAGTCCCTTATCGTATACCCACATGCTACAGCTGCGTGCGATAGCATGACCGGGTCTACGTCAATCCTATCAAATTTATTATCGACGAATGGGTTAGCAAAGCGCTTAGTTGCCTTGCCGTGCCAATCCATATCGTATGGTGGAAATGATCCTCGTATCCCATATGAATTCCCAAATATTGATTGATATAACAATATTTAATATTTTGTCGCACAATAATGCAACATTGTTTAATTTTTGCTTCTATATACTGTTAATATAATACATTGTTGCATAAATTAAGAATTTGGTGTAACGAATGAACTGTTGTCATTCGATGAAATTCGATGTTATATGAACTGCCCTAACTCTCAGACAGAACTTCTTGCTTAGATATGATAAAGAATGAGATATTGCTTTGATCATTGCTACTAGGAGCGATAGTGAACTTTATTAGAAAGATGGAAACATTTTTGCAACGAAAAACACAATATCTAGGATATATCTGTACCTTTGTTGCAATGATCATATGGACAACCTCGACTTGCGTATCCTGATGCTCCTACAAGAAAACTCTAGGGAGAGCCTGGGCAATATTGCTGAGAAATTAGGAGTATCCAAAGCCACGGTCAGCCGCAGGCTTGCGATGATGGAGACAAAAGGTTACGTCTCCAGATACACCCTCATCCTCGACCACTCAAAAATGGGCGTGATGAGAGGATTTATCTCACTCCAGGTGGCAGCCACTTCAATAAACCTGGTCATCGAGGAGCTAAGAAAATATCCTGAGATCGAATCTGTGATGCGTGTGTTCGGAGACCACGCTCTTATCTGTGAGGTGTGCACCATAAATGTGGATGCACTCTACGATCTGATCCAAGGTCGGATCATGAAAATGCCGAACGTCCACAATGTGGAAGTAGATATTCTGATCGATCGCACACCAATGAATATCAATGCTCCGATGGACATTATGCGCTCTAAGCTGGACATGCCTTCAGCAGATCGTATTACCAAGGCGGCTAGCCTATCGATGGGTAGGCCCTCGGAGTATCTCAGGCCAAAGTCATGTTACTTTCTCAGATCGTTAATAGATCATGGTCTGATCTAACACAACATTATTCACATCATTGATCGGCGGGGCCTGCATCAATATGTTGTTCATCTCGGAAAGTGTGGCCATCGCGATCTTTTTTGTGGCATGACTTCCGTAGGACATGGCCTTATCGGTAAGTACCATCTTGTCGCCCCTTCTCTTCATCAGACCCAGCAACTGGAGCAATCGTATGTAGCCTGTGATCTTATGGTCCTGCTCCGATAACGACTCTACCTCGGTCCGGCTCAGCTCGCCAGAGTATAGCCTTCTAGCGAACTTAGCAAGAGGATAGTCCTTGACATCCGAATAAGCGAATAGCGGCAGTGTGCCGTTCTCTAGTTTATTGATATAATCGATGACATTCGGGCAATTCAAAGTGAGCCGGTTGTTGACCATTCCCCATGCTCTGGGACCGATGCCTATGAAATTGTTATGCTCATATGGCCCCTCGTACGCCTCCGGCTTCAGAGAGAAGCTCCAGAGAGTTCGGAGCTTGTATCCATGATCTCTAAGAAATGATACTATGGCCCGGTATTGCTTTCTCTCAGTATCAGGGTCCTGGACCCACGCCCCATTGCCATTTCCATTGGATAGCTTCTTGGTCAGGGGCGTATATGGCAGAAGCATTAGTGGGTAAATAGAAGATCCCCTGAACACCCAGTTCGGTGGCTATTTTCATATCTTCCAATATGGACTCCACCGTCTGACCTTCAAGCGAGAACATCAGATCTATGTTGACATAATCGAACCCTGCATCCATTACGCTCCTCAGGGTCTTCTGCAGGTCCTCTTTTTTAGTCTCCCGGTTCAGGTCATTGAAAAGTATGCGCTCGTCAAAAGTCTGTACCCCTATGCTGATCTGACCTACGCCTGAATCCTTGAGACTGCTGAGCACCTCTGGGCTAAGGTCGGTCGGGGATGCCTCGATAGCGACCTTGCCCCTGAACCCAAAGTGATCCTCTATCATGTTCAGCATTCGAGGTATCTCCCGATGAATGAGCGATGGGGTGCCTCCGCTGATATAAACTCTATCCACATTTGGTCTGCTCAAATATCTTGAGTATAGTTCGAGCTCCTTATCCACACCATCCAGGAATATCTGTGCCGCCATGGAGTCATATTTGTCTCCAGGCACTGCACAATAGGCGCATCTAAGGGCACAGAAAGGAACTCTTAACTTCAATCCTGCCCTATCGACCTTTATATTTATCATATCATCAATATTGGTCACTTTTGAGAAAGACACACTTGAAGCGACCTTGTCCGCCAGCTTATCAACACATATAGCAGTAAGATCGACCGACATCCTTGATCCAACCTATCACAGTGGCATGGCCGTTGATGTATTTCAAATATGAGTCACAAATGAAAATAGATAGTCTATGAACGAGCGATGGCCCACATGCGCAAGCTGTGGAAACCCTAAATTTATTGATAAAAAAATATGGAAGGAGCTATGCTCCTTCATGGATATCTTATTTCATCAGATTTTCGATGACCTTTATTGCTTCCACTGCATCAGCTGCCCAAGCATCTGCGCCTATCCGGCTAGCAAATTCCTGGGAAGTGGCGCTCCTCCGATGATCGTTTTGACTTTCCCTTTCAGGTTAGCCTCTTTGAGCATCGTTTCGACGTCCTTCATTCCTGCCAGTGTTGGGGTCATAAGCGTGGATGTAGCTATGATCTGTGCATTCTCCGCTCGTGCCTTTTCAATTATCTGTTTCACTGGAATGTCCTTACCTAGATCAAAGATTACCATGCCGGCGCCGGTCAACATAGCCTTTACTATGTTCTTGCCTATGTCGTGGACATCTCCCTCGACAACGCCCATAACGATCTTTGCAGGTTGGACCCCTTTTGCATCAACCTTCATTTTCGGAAGGACCACATCTATAAACGAGCAATACGTAGTAATGAACGAGTTAACAACATAACA
>CAVSDP010000011.1:0-7769 GCA_963726655.1 Methanomassiliicoccaceae archaeon | reverse complement strand
AATCCTAGGAATGATTGCCCGTTAATGTTACATGCTATCGCGGGCTCACGAAGGGGTTGTACTGGCCCAACGAGTCCCATAGATTATGTTTCAAAGATTAGTTCCAGATGGAAACTTAATTGGATGTCGGATAGTTTGCTATAAGGATTTTCCAGAGATTCAGGGGGCCTCCCCATGAACTCCAAAGTTGGAAGACATTGGACGCATGCCCCGGAGTTCGTCCCAACCCCTGAAATAGACGCCAGAAATGAGTATGAGGACATCGAGAAAGTCCCAGGGGCGATATGCTTCTACAAGAAGGATGACCCATTTGGCTGGATGTCAAACTTCTATCGTGCGCCTATAAAACGGAAAGGCTGAGACATACGCACATCAGAACATTACTATCAGTCGAAGAAATACGGATGACCCGATATATGCCAGCTGGATAGCGAATTGCCCCTACTCCTCATCTAGCGTTTCTGGCAACACGTCTCTCAAGAAGAGGATATTAGGTTCGATTGGGAGCGTATTGAAGGTCTATGTCATGGGATGGGCCCTGTCTATAAATTCGCTCAGCATAAGGACCTGGCCCGAAAGCTCATCGATACCGGGGATGCGGTCCTGATAGAGGATTCCCGGTCGATAGTTTCTGGGGATGTGGAGCGGATGGGCAAGGTCAGGATATGCTCGGCAGGTTGCTGATGCAGCTAAGGAGCAACATCAGGGATGGAGAGATGGGCCTCACTATGAGTCTCAGAGCAGGATACAGTTCCAAGGATGTCTCAAGACAGAAGCACTACATGGACCTGGCGATACAGCCGATCGTCATCATGTACTTCAACATGACCAGGGAAGAGTTCCGAAGGGTTCCTGAAAGGTAACCAGTGGAAATATTCACTGAGGGCGGACGGCAACGGCATAGAGGACAGGGAAAAGGCGACCGTTTACAATAACTGGCTCATCGAGCTGGATAGGGACCAGATCACGGTGGCTGGAAGGGCCTATCGCCGCGACAGCCTGGATAAGGTCGGTGAGCCTCAATGACCGTCCAGCTAGACCTTTCAGGAACAAGGCTTCAAGACCTCCCCACAGCGCCCGATGTCGGCAGGCTGAGCTCGACATGCCCGTGGTGCGGTTCACACCTCTATGAAACATTGGGTGAGAGCGAGGATTGCTGCGAGGCAGAATGCCAACCCCAGGATGCGGTGAGAGGGTCTTTACTCTCGGCCTTGACAGCAACGGCAAGGACCTCATCGTTTTCATCGAGGACGATGACGGCATGCTCTTCCATTATGGCGAGTGGATAAGGGGAAAGCCAGGTGAGAGGAAGGACGGTGGTCACTGATGCCGAAGTTCTTGATAGGATATGAGATGGGAAGCGGGGCTCCGGTAGAGGCAGAGCCGCATCATCTTTTCATATCGGGGGTAACACAGCATTCTGGAAAGACAACATCGCTCGAATCGTTCGTGAACAGGGCAGGCATGAGGACCCTTGTCTTCAGGGACCGGAAGGGGTGAGATAGGGTTCGAAGGCGCCCAACGCTTAAGACCGTTCTTCAGGGAGAGGAACGATTGGAGGTTGAGTCGAGGGGGTGCTAAGCGCTCATCTCCAGGAGAAAGCGAAGGTCTACAGGAGCGAGATCATAAAGTGCTGTCGCGGGGCCAAAGGCATTGAGGATATCTATGTCAACGTAAAGAAAGGCCTCGATGATGCCAGGAAGGGCAGCTTCGTAGAGAAGATGTACGTGGAGCTGGACCAGTATTTCTCGGAGGTCGCTTCACTTTAATAAGCTGGACCTCTCAGAGACGTTGGAGCTCAAGGAAAAGGTCAACATGATCGACCTCGAGCAGGTACCGACATCGGTACAGCAATTCATGATCGCGTCATGCATCGACAGGGTCATGGAAAAGAAGAGGTCATAATAGTGATCCCGGAGGCCAAGAACAGGATAACGGTCGTAAATGCCGATACCGATGAAAAAGGAGGGCGGTCCCAATGAAATGCCCGGATATCAGTAGGATGACAAGACTTACAGATGTAGCATATCTGGGCAGGACGGTCTATCTGGAAAATATCAAGGGATATAGGCCACTGGTCGCAGGCGATAGGATAGTCCTTGAAGGGAATGTATTGATTAGATAAATAAGCCTGAGAGCCTGGCGAAGCTCCTGGTCCATCCGATGTTGAAGGATTGGGCATTGCGAAGGATATCCTTTACAACATGCTATGGTCCATCGGATTCCGCCAGGCCCTTGCAGATCTTGTAAAGGTAGAGGTCCTTCATTTTGCGAGGACGGGAGAGAACTGGACCAGGGAAAAGGAGCTGGAAGCGTTAAGGATGATATGCAGGCGATAAAGAACACCTGCTTCCTCATCAAGGATTGTTGCCAAGCCATTGAAAGGTTCGAGGGAGAGTACCCAATGAACCTCCCGACTCAGTATGACGATGGTTCCAACTTCAGATATTATCTGAGCGGTGACGGAGAACCCAGATAGGAAGGTCAAGGTGAATAGGTCATTGCCTAGCCCTAAAATGAAATGGAAGGTGATCCAAGGAGCTTGGTTCATCGGGTATATCCACCTCTATCTGCATGGGTTATTTTGTCTCGATAGGGAACATCGTTCTAACAGTTCCCCTTTGCATCGGGCTTTGCAGCATCATTGTGCATCTTTTTGTTGGCCAGTGATAAGCTCAAACAGGGGTGCCAGCAATGAGCAACATTCCAGACAAGGAGACCATCATCAAGACCGTTATGGCAAACAGGATAGAGATGGTCCATAACCCGGACTTCGAGCTGTGCCGGATATATTAAGGAGGTGTGGAAAACACGGTTTGGAGGGATATACAGTTTGTATCCTAATGATGAGCCATTGAATCGCCGTTGCCTCTGCTGTGGCGTGAGTGCACAATGTAATAGGGGCAAATTGCTGGAGCGTGAGAAGTCTATAGAAGAGATGCTCGGTGAGGCCATAGATATGGCCTGTGGCGTGGGGGTGCAGTGATGTCCCAGATATATTCGATGGTGACCCCTAGCGACCCTCACGTTTCTATGCTGATGATGACAAGATAGCGATAGCAGCTGTCATTCTTCTAGGGAATGGGAAGGCCGGTCTTGAGGATGAGAGGGCAACGGTCTTGACAGCAAGACTATGCTCATGTTCTGTTCTGAGAAAGAGTTCAAGAACATAACTGAAGAGGTATTTGGCGTTAGTATTGGCGACTACATAAAAGGCGATCGCTAAAATCGCCGATGCTCTGGACTCTTTCTCCACGATGAGCAGGAAAGAAAGAGAGGTCATTGACAAAGCGAGAAAATCACATGACGCCAGAAGAGTTCCAGAAGTTCAGGCTTGAGGTCGATGACAAGGTTAGAGTCCTCAATTAGCACATGGTCAGAATGTGCTTGGGACTATGCTAAGAAGCTCAGAGCGGGGTGTTCTAATGTCCAATAAAAAAATCCTTTTGGTGGACGTTGACAGCACTATCCCTAATCTGGCGCTTATGAAGTTGTCCGCTTTCCATAGGTCGCAGGGTGATATCGTCGGCTTCAACGTATCGGAGCCGGACATCGTCTATGCGTCCGTGGTGTTCAAGAAGAACAAGCACCTGGTCGATGGCCTGAAGATGTTCTATCCAGATGCCAAGATCGAGATAGGCGGTTCTGGGTACGATCTTATCAGGTGGTTGCCTCCTAATATTGAAGGTGGATGTCCAGATTATTCACTATATCCAGATATAGTTTATTCAATGGGTTTCACATCAAGAGGATGCATAAGGGATTGTTATTTCTGCATCGTGCCTGAGAAGGAAGGCATCTACCAGCGCCATCAGCATCCGAGCGAGTTCGTTCGGCATGACAAGGTAAAGCTCCTTGACAATAACTGGTATGCAGATCCGGAATGGTTCTTCGAGACATCGGACTGGCTGATAGATAACGAAGTGGCCGTTGATGTCACTCAGGGAATGGACATCAGGCTGCTTACCCCTGATATCGCTGAACAGCTCAAGCGCCTAAAGTGGTGGTCGACCATACATTTCTCGTATGATTCCGAGGATTATACGAAGGATGTGCTGGATGGGATAAATGTCCTCAAGAGCGTCGGCATAGATACCAAGAACGATTGCTCGTTCTACAGTCTACTGCCATGATGATTCACATTACGAAAGCGCCTTAGCAAGATGCAGAACGCTCAAGGAGAACAGGACGAGCTCGTTCGTCATGTGCAACATCGATAGGCCAAAGACCCAGAGAATGAAGGACCTGCAGCGCTGGGCGAACAAGCCCTGCATATATTGGTCCATAGACATCGACGAGTACACGTATGATAAAAGAAAGTGGGAAAGATCGGAAAAGGCCGAGCGATCGCCTATGATAAGTGAGGCGGTACAATGAGCTTGAACAGGACCGCTATCGGAAAGCCGCTCGTCATCGATGTTGAGGTCCAAGAGGGCGGGGGCATGGCGGTGGAGCAGTTCTCTGATCTTTGCAACTCCATACTCAGCATCGGTCCGGGAAAGGTCCGCATCATCGTGGTGCCGGAGAAGATATGCAGCATGCGGGGACCTTTATTTCGGTCCCGGCGAGATGTGCTGCGATCTGCGAATGGATAGAAGAGAGCATGAACGGGGACGGTGATGCCCAATGAACGGACCCGGCGAACAGCCAGAGGTCATAGGGAAGACAGGCATATGCTGGCGCAGGTCTTGCGATAATGAGTTCAGGAAGTACTGGAGGAAAAGGCTGAAAGAAATCGTCCCTCGGTTCTCCCAGCTCGATGGGATGATCATTGAGATAGGGGTCACCGACAATGTACCATGCTTCAGGGATAGGACGTATGGCAACCTTCGCCCCTTCATAAGGCTCAATGCTCCTCCTCATTGGCTTGCCGATGATGGGACCAGCTTCTACATCCTCGCTCATGAGCTGACCCACTGGATACATGATGAGGAGTATACGGACCTTTACGCTATGGCCCATTGTCCAAGGCAAAGGGATATGAGGTACCGTATCTCACATCGATGGCGGCTATTTCCCTGATGTAAGAAGAGCCGTCAAGATGGGCCTGGAGGATGCCGTATGCGATCTCGCGGCCATGTCGATGCATGTCCAATATAACAGGCAATCATGGTTCCAGCTCAGGATATCCGAGCTGATATGCGAGGCCGAGATCGCGGAGAAAGGGAGAGGCGATGCCCAATGAAGCCGATCAATGGACAGCGTAGCTGGATTTGTTCATATTGCGGAAAGAAGCTGAAGGCAGATGACGATCAGCTCATAGATAACAGATGGGCGATGTTCATAGTGGAGATCGGCAAAGGGTCCTGCGTCGATTCAAGGTCAAGGGTATCATGTCCAGTCAGGTATGTCGCGCGAAGATGCATGAGGACCTTCACGAGGCCGTAGGCGGGAAGAGGACCGAGCGGGTAGATTTCCTGGTGGAGGAAAGACCATGACAGCTACCAATAAGTATAGGACATATTGCGATAAGTGCGGCTGGAGGATATCGAGCATAGAATATTCTGAGCTTGAGGGATATCTGCCTGTGGAGGAGGGGGGTCTCGACCCAAGGCGCGCAGAGCAGCATCTTTGCCTGAGATGCTATCATAAGATAATGCGCAATGTGGTGTTCTCGCATTGCCATACCGATTGCAGGACCCAGCCGTGTTCAAGGGGTGATGAATGCTGGGTGAACCCATGGCCCCACATAATGTATTTGTGTTTTACAAGCAAGAGGATAGGGTCCTTCCATCCTAATGTCAGACCGGCCATGGACCTTATTTTTGGGGCGGTGATCTGATGTGCTCCTTTGATCCGAATAATGGTGGTCGATATCTCGACCCATGTATGAAAGGGATAATATCCTTCCTGAACGAGCACGGTATAGAGACCGTAGCATGTTGCTGCGGTCACGGTCTATATCCGATGTCGATCGTTGTGAGGATACCGCCAGGGGTCTATCTGGAGATATGCAGCGGCATCGTAATGACCCGCAGAAGGCGGTACTATCAGAAGGATAGTAAAGGGGTCTACTACATCCCTGAGGTCCTGAAGAAGGTGGGAACGTGAGCGATACCGAATATCTTCGGTTCGAAGAGCATCCCAGCACATCTGGAAAGACAAAGGTCGTCCTGGTGATGTCCCTGCACCATGAGGGGATGATGCTTGGCGAGATAAGATGGAACGGTCCCTGGAGGCAGTATGTCTTCGAGCCGACCCCTCATACGATATGGTACATCGGATGCCTCGAGGAAGTACAGAAGAGAATACGGGAGCTCATGGTTGCAAGGAAGGCGGTGATGTGATCGAATGTAATCGAATGGATCAACAACATTCCTTCCTTTGTTCGATTCCTGATCTGTTTTTACGGAATGATGGGATAATAACGTTGATGATATCGCTGAAAAAGGATGGGGTGATCTGGTGGTCCAAGGGAATGATAATGGACATCGACATCATACAATACCGTTTATATACCATTCTACAAATGTTCAGATGCCTAGGGTACTGGATGCCGAGTATAGTTCCGTGGGGAAACCTGCCCCTTGGTACTGCACCCGACGCCCTATCGGTCGGGCCCAAGCGCTTTCCGGGCCCTCCGGGCGGCGGAATGTATGCTCACCATGGACCTCGAACATGCATCCCGCCGTGGCTCTCGCATGTCAAGTGCAATTATCATATATGTTCACTAGGTCAGGACCAAGAGGGATGTTCTGATGCCCGCTCCCGGTGTAGTAGCTAAAAAGGGGAGCACTCTAGATCAATGGCTAGATGAGAGCAGGAAGGTAGGATGCAGAACAAAGGACCCGGGGCCGCGCCCGAGGTGCAAGCACCCTGAGTTCCTGAAGTGGCCGCTCAAGGTAAGAGCGAAAAAGATGCTCGAATGGTATGAGAAGCATCCCGATGAATGGAGGAAGGACTATCCTGGATGCAAGATGCCATGAATTACATCATGATTAAGACATTGATCAGAATACGCCAAACTGAGCTAATTAGATGGAATCCAATATTTTTTATTTGTTGGATCGCATGACCGATTATGGAGGATGGATCAAGACCAGAACATCCAAATAAAAATAGTGACACAAATGATAAAATTTATGATGATAATTTAGTAATGTTTTATAGGGATGTAGCAGAGATTGCCTTAAAGCGTTTTGAAAGAGCTCAAGAAGATAAAAGAGAAATGGATAATAAGGCTGCAATACTACTAGCTGCTAACGGAGTTCTTATCGGTTTTGTTGCAACTGCATGGACTAATCTGAATCCATACATTGGCTCAATTGCAATGATATTCATGCTTTGGTCCATTTTTGAATGCTCATGGGCATTGATAGTTAGACCATATGGGGATTTAGTACCAGCCCCTTCACCAGAAATGGATGTTAGAACTAAAGATAGCAATGGGTCTAAAGAACCAGAAGGGCCTAACAGAGTTCAGATAATAACATTTTATATGGATTACCAGAAACGTATGGACAGATATACCAGAGATTCTTATTTACCACATATAAAGGAAATCAGTAAGCATTATGCTGAGGCTATAAAACCATTCTTGGTTGCAGTAATCTTTTTCATAGTGGCGTTACTTCTTCATACTATGGGCGCATGATACCACATTGTCATTTTCATTCTACTTAATTATATCTCTTTTTGATAATTCAATCATCATTTTGGGTATCTTTTCCTTTTATTTGATATTTTCATCAGGTTGATGTATTTAGAGCGGCGCAAACAATGCTATCATACTATCACTAATATACTATGAGGACGATACACAGCCCGGT
>CAVSDP010000010.1:0-4098 GCA_963726655.1 Methanomassiliicoccaceae archaeon | reverse complement strand
ACTATTCGCCTTCAGGTCAACCCATCGAAAATGAACTGAAGGTGCAAGATGAGCTATATCCGTCCTGTTTATGTTCCCAGCAAGAGAACGGGTGCCGTCTACGGTCCTTATTATGAACTTGTGTACAGCGTGAGGCTCGGCCCTGACCCTCTTGTCAGGCAGAAGTATGTGATGTACATCGGAAAGCTTCCGGGTACGCCGATAGGTACAAAGCTCCTGAGACCCGGCGTCAGGGAAATGACGCACAGGACCGACATCGGGAAGGTGCAGGTCTTTGCTGACGATGATGTGAAGGATGAGGATATCGAGCAGCTGAGAGAAGCGATAAATGACCTGACGCCTGCCCAGAAGAAGGACATAAACAAGATAGAACTCTATTCTGGGCATGGTCCAAGGGTACAGGGCGGATATATTGCTGGGCTTTATTCAGATAACGAGAAGACCATCAAGCTCTACAATGCTAATGGACTGAATGCGGCTTCTAGGGCAGATATCGAGGGCACTCTCATGCACGAGGCCGGTCACAATTCATATGACCGCCTCACGGCAAGCTCGATGAGCGAACTAAGCAAGAATAGGTCGAACAAATATGATGAACAGAAGAGCGCGTCAAAGAAGCTTGATACTGCCAACATTGAGCTTAATGCGGCATTGAAGGAAGTGCTCGAGTTCAATAGTTCAAAGGATAAGAGCGGGTATACTGAAGCGGATGTTGAGAGGATAGCATCGAACTACAGACAGAAGCGCTCTCAGAAGGCAGATGCCCAGAAGGATTACAATGTGACCATGTCCAGGGCGGACTTAGACAGCAAAAGTATGCCTCATGCATATGCCTACAGCGAGTACCAGAAGGCAGTTGACGACGAAGGCAGCATAACAAGGTACTCACAGACGTACAAAGATACAGATCCGGGGCTTTCCAGGGATGAGAATTATGCTGAAGCGAGCTCACTTTTCACAGGCTACAGAAGAAGAGAAGAGATAGCATATGCAGGTGAGACGCCGGTAGGGAATATGACGGCCAGGGAAGCACATCTTTACTATCCGAGAACTTACAAAGCATGGAATGAGACCAGAAGATCGGAGGAATAGTAATGGTAGAGAATGATAGAATGATAGATGTCCACGATGTCCCGAAGGGTTCGAGATGAGCGATGAGGTCAAGAAAGTGCTTGAGAGACACCCTTATGCGATCATTATCGCGAGGGCATTCGACAAGAACGGGAAGAAGTTGGATACCGTCGAGGGCATGGCGCGGATGACGGTGCTAGTGACAGAGGGCAGCAAGCTGATCCACGAGGAGCAGATCAGGGCCGATGAGAAAGGTAGTGACTAAACCGGAGGGATGGGAAATGGATGAGACCATGGAGCTGGCAAAGAGTGATGAGCATGAGATCGAGAGCATAACGGTAGGGGACCTCTTAGGAAATAATGAGAGAAGGGTAAGATCCGTCGACAGGCTGATGACTGTAGCATTGGGAGATATTGACGGTCTATCTATGATAACAAAGATGTCAAGACCGGCTGCAGTGATGTGGAACGAGCATGAGATAACCTTGCTTAATCCCAGTAGGAACACTTTCATAATATTCAAGCCAGAACTAAGCGACGGCATAAAGGGTCTGTTCGATAAGGAGGGTAAGAAGAGAGAGGGCGGCTTCTTCATGCCATCATATAATGTTTGGGAGGGAGAGTGTGAATCGCTCCAGTTAGGAAAGAAGAAGTTGATAGAGTTCTTCTCACTCTATGCGCTGGAAGTACCTCCAGAGATAAGCGCGGCAATAAAGAGCATGAGAATAAAGACCGTCAAATCAGAATCGGAGACCATAGATCTGGACGATGAGAAAAAGTCGAGCATCGTCGACGAGGAGACCTCGACCAACATACCCAAGAAGTTCAAGGCAAGGATGCAGATCTCAAGGGATTTCCAGGCGGATGTACAGTTCAGCTGTCAAGTGGTCAATAAGAAGAACGATTATGGCAGGGACACTAACGAGAAATGCATTGAGCTGAGGGTCCTGAACTATCGTGATGTGCTCAGGGACATGATGGACTTCTATCTAAGGCAGCTTCCTGACGATATACCGAAGGTCTATGGGACCATGAGACTAGGGGATGCTCCCACTGGCAGATATTGATCAAGATCGGTGTGATAAATGACACAAAGAGCTGCATTGTACGCAAGGGTGAGCACCAAGGACAAGGGACAGGACCCAGAGGTACAGCTATTGCAGCTCAGACGCTATTGCATTGATTACAAGAAGTATGAGATCGTAGATACAATAACGGATAAGACATCTGGTAAAACCCCAAAGCGTCCAGGACTTAAAAAACTGGTAGCTGGAATAGAGGCTCACAAATATGATGTTGTGGTCATTCTTCGTATCGACCGGATAATGAGGTCCCTGCCCCATTTCCTTAACCTAGTAGATATAATGGATAAGAACAACGTCAGACTTGAATCTTCATCTGATGGGCTTGATTATTCATCCCCTACAGGGTCATTGGTCCGAAATGTGCTCGCATCCGTCGCTCAGTTCGAAGGCGAACTTGCATCGGAAAGAAGCATCGAAGGACAAGAGAAGGCTAGGGCGGAAGGGAAGACCATAGGGAGGCCGGTCGTAGATATCGACCTTGATAGATTCTTAGGATTGATAAAGCAACCCGGAATGACGAAGGCAAAGGCATGCGGATGCCTTCATTACTCGCAGGGAACAGTTAACAATAGATTAAGGAAGGCGGGTCTAGGTGATCTTGTCCGAGAACCGACAAGAGCATCTGCAAAAAGGGGTAAGGGCGAAAATAAGGGGGAGCTTATAAAGAAAGGTACCTCGGACGGCATCGGCAACAAACATTTGTTTGTTGCAGATAAGAAAGAGGCTACTCCCCTTGCTAGGACTTTATCCTCTGATAATTCTAAATGTGAAGAAATTAAAGATGCATCTAAAGAGAATGCTCGAGGCGAGATGGGATGGGAATAAGATCAAGGTTCAATGAATTAAGGGAACAAGGGAAGAAGGAAGCGGAGGAACGTGCGAGGATAGCGCCCGAGGAGACCAAGGTCCTTAATGGGTTCATCGAGTGGGGGTCCCTCGGCGTATCGATCATGGTCGTCGCTACGCTCGCGATCTGCATAGCCGGTCTCGGGTCCTCTATGCAGTGGATGCTGATGATCTTTGCGATCGCGATATGCAGCATAACGTTCTCAGCGTTCACGGTCTTTTGGATAGCTGAGAGAAGGGTAAAGCTGGCCAGATATTCGGACGCAAGGATGACAAGATAGGTAGGTGATGCGGATGGGGATCGTTCGGAAATTCAAGGGAATGATAAGGAAGAACAAGGAGGAGGAAGATGATAGGGAGAAATATGCTCCGGTCGAGTACAGGATATTTCAAAGGTTCGTTCTCTTCATGTCCGGTCCGGCGTTAGTGTCTGCGATCCTGTGCATCTTATTCAATAGTTCAGTATATTTTTTGATGCTCGGATTATGTGCTGGCTCTCTACTCTGTGGCAATTACATATTCGATCGGTGCATGAAGATCAAGATCAAGGAAGCAAAGGCAAAGCTCTGACTATGGAGTAGTGACTAAATGGAAGGCTCGGATACTGCTGACGATATTCATATTCATGGAATAATCTTCCCGTCGAACCCTGACATGCCGTCCGTCGACCGGCGCCCCATGTGCGTCGCTATCGAAGGTCTCAGGTGCGGTTCTAGGTCCCCGCCTAAGGGACAGGAGATATCCTGTGATGGTAAGATGAGATGCAAGGGCACATGCATTGATGCTCCTTGCAGCGACAGGATCGAAGAACTGAATAAGCGAGGGTACCTCAAGACCAGAAATATAATGGCAGGGTCAATTAATATGGATATCACCGTGAAAATAGAGGAAAATGATAAGATAACTCATGGCTTTTTCGCTCAAAAAACGTCCAAAATGGGCGCTCCATCAAATATATCCATACTGAATGAAAATAAATGCATGAACGAGGCCCCCAAGGGATGCTTTGGTTCGTTCGATGAGAATGCGAGATGGTGCCCATATTGCGATAACGCTAAGCGATGCGAACGTGAGCTTAGGAAAGGGATAGCGAGAA
>CAVSDP010000009.1:0-70415 GCA_963726655.1 Methanomassiliicoccaceae archaeon | reverse complement strand
TAACCATCTGAACTACCTCGGAATGACATTAATCATCAATTCTAACGAAGTATTGATAATGCCAACGGCATTAATATTGACGCTGTATAAAAGCGTTTGCCCTGGATGGGTTGACTGGTCCAGCCGTCCGAGGTCAAGTTTCATCCCTCATCGACCAAGTGGAGCTCCTAAGGACCCCAGAAACCCATCAGATAATGGTGGCGATATCAACGATCAACGGATGAGCTTAAGCTCGTCGAGAGGGATGTTAGTGACCTCCAAGACCAAGAACTTATCCCCTCGGGAGCGTCATTTCTTAATGCGTTCGGCGGTCGAGGCTGTTATTTTCTAGTACATCCTGACGGCATTGATTCCATGCATTGTCTGTAGGGGTCCAGCCATGAGCTCGGAGCATATCCGTTCGGCCTGCCGAGATCATCGTGGCCACTTCGATGGCCCTGGTGATTGCCGGTATTTACTATGATTACGAGCTGTGTACTATTCAGACGTCCGCAATGGGTGTTACAATTCCGGATACATCATATCGGTAAATTTTTAATTTGCTCCTATCGAACTCTTTTATAGTTCTGGAGATGCGGTCCACATACGCTTCCGCATGAAGCTTATGCTCAAGACATCCAGGATGCGTTATGACCTCAACGGACTCAAGGAACTTGTTATTGAGCTTTTTAACGATCATGGGGTCCGTCTCAATATTTGCCATGAAATTGTAATCTTCAATTGCGACATCACAATGCGGAGCCTCGATAATGACCAGCGTATATTTGCCATCCTCTCCCCACCCGATCATCTCGGTCCGGTCATCGGATATGCCTTGCTTCCCATCCTTGCCTTTACTGATATAATACGCGCGTCCATATTCACCGCAGGATTCAGCAAGGTCATACATTCTATCCCTACAGACCTTTTGATAGGCGGATTCTTCTGCCTCGGACATGTAATATAAAACTCGATAATGAATATAAAATATGATCTACGGCCACCTACGCTCGCTACGTCTGATAAGAAGATTAATATTTAGAAAATGAACTATTGTTTTATTGCCCAAGGTTGCAGGCGGAAAGCGAGGTCTGCCGGCGATCAATGGCTATGGACCAAGAAAGGCACTAATAGCGTGCTTTGTTCCTGGACCTTGTCAACCGGTCCTTTGCATCGAAGCATAGGCCAACCGGTCGAGCGGCGGGAAGCACCGGCTAAAGCTTTCATATATATTCCCGCCGCGGTCATTTCTATATCGATCTGATGTTGTAGATATCTGGATCCCTGTTCATGAACGATCCCAATGACCAGATGATAAGAGGGGTCACGAGATGGACTAGCATGATCCTATCACTTCATGTCATTTAGGTGCATCTGGGGCATCATCGTCGATCTGGACAGATATGATCATGATAAGGGAGAATCGGGCCTGCCGGCCTCATTGTTCACTTATCTTGTTTCTTCCTCTTTCTGTACATCACTAGCGCGACAGCGAGCAGAGCGACGATGACGATGATCATCACAACGATCATCGGTCCATTGTTCGAGCTCGGAGAGCTAGGTGCGCTCTGCACTACCAGCGTCCCGAGGCCGCTGGTCGTTCCTGCGGTCGTCGAGACGCTCTGTGTCAGCGCGGTATAACCGTTCTTGGTCACCGTTACATTGTAAGTCCCGGCCGTAACATTGTCGAGAACGAAATGACCGTTAGCGTCGGTCGTAGTTGTCATTCCATTGCTTAGAGTGACAGTGGCGTTGGCGATCACATTGCCGTTAGCATCCTTGACCGTCCCTGATATGATGCCCTCGTCCTTCATCGACGTGAACTTCCATTCGGTCGTGGTCAGTTCGTTCCCGGCGAGGTCCCTGCCCGAGACCGAGACTGAATAGGTCGTGTTGTACGCTAGCGATGATGACGGCATGAATGTCGCTGTGTTACCGTTCCAGGACAGCGTCCCGGTGACGCCGTTGACGACGACGCTGACCGACGACTCGTTCATCTGCTTCGAGAACATCACTGTCATCGTGCTGTTTAGCGCGACCCCGCTGCCGGTCTGCGAATAGGCAGTAACTGTCGGCTTGACAGTGTCGACGGTGAACATTACTGACGTCGTGCTCACATTGTCGGCCTTGTCCGTAGCCTTAACATATACAGTATGCTCATCATTGGTGAGACCGCTGAACGTGTACGAGGTCAACAGCGACACGTTCGTCCACTGTCCGCCATCGACCCTAACGTCATAGTACCCTATATTGTAACAAATGCCAGAGCCGCTCCATGATATCGTTGCTGAACCGGTGTCGTTGTACGAGGAGATCATGCTCACCGCAGGGGTCATTACCAAAGGGTAGCTGTCCTGAGCCCCGGAATCGCCATCGATGAGGTATGGCACATTGACGATGCCGTTAACGGCTGGGCTTTGCCAATCGCCCCAGTAGTTGCCCATAGTGGTTGTGTTCCATTCATTCTCGTTATCGTCGTAGGCCTGGCATGGGCTTCCATCGCTGGTGGAGCTCGTACCGTTGCCTGCCCAGCCGTTGGCGGAGGCTTCAGTAATGAGCTGATGATCGCCATTGATGTTTATCTGTCCCGACTGTATGGACGCAGCGCTGCTGATAGACGATATTGGGACCAATACTGCGCTCATAAGCATTACGACGGTCAATATGACAACAGGCAACTTGGATCTCATGATGATACACCCGATCGAAACGAAGAACAGACGCCGAGGACCGAGAAAATAGTCCAGGATAGCAACTGTTCGATATCAGGAGGATTTTTCTATCAATATATAGCAGACATGAATTATTTACATCTAATAATAATGAGAAATGTTAGAGTCATTGTCGTAACATCTCATCCGATTAATTCGGAAGGCTCTCAAACATCTCATGGTCGTTTATAATGTCTAGATCATGAGTTTTGATGGCATCGTTCTATAGACTTACTTAGAGAGCTGAGCTGACAGCATGGCTGGTCGAATGTATGATGCTTAATTTCTTCCATTCTTCCAATTGTTTAAAAACGATTCACCGTTTCAATGGATCCAGTCCAGATAAAAAGGACCAAAATCCCCTCCATCATTGGTCGATCAGAATGATATAACGAATGGATCTGGAATTCATTATATTCGAGAGCTGTGAACTATTCTATTCGTCATTGTGGATATTATTTTGTGCATCGAGCCAACCACACAGTGATCAAAGACATGGATAGTAGGTGACTTAATGGAATCATGTCTGGACAAAACAGATTTTGCCTAATACTTTTTCGATTATTATACATTGCGTCTTTTTTCATTGTCCAACGAATGATAACAAGGATAAAAAGCAGATATAGGACAATATCTGAATTAGAGGATATTACAATCTGTGGTATATCTGGAGCTTTGTAGAGCTAAAAAAGATAGAGATGGAGGCTGGTAAATGGATCAAAGAAGTTGTGGTTAAAGGATAAAGATCTTATGAAATATCTAAAAAACGAAAAGTTCTCGATGAATGATCAAGGGCGTATCTGAATAAAGAATCGGAGCTGGGTATGAAAGTGCGATCGACCGATGCTCAGAATGTCGCGATACTGGATACCAAGAACGAAAGGGATAGATCAAAGATACCTAAGAAAACTATTAAGCACCTCCACGTTGAGATAAGCCAGAAGAATCAGGAGATCCTTAGAAAGCTCAAAGGTGGCCGCAGAGCGTTCAAGCGCGCGGTAGTAGAGGTCGCCCTTGACCAGCTTTTCCAGAATTATTCAATTGATGAGATCTGCAATATGATCGAAACAAGTTATAATAACAAATAGCTTGATATGTAATATATCTTAATATTGTTTTGAACAATTCTTATTATTATTTATTAACATTCGTGATGTATATTCTTAATGTTATCATTGGGATCAAGAGAACAGACTAGGAAAAATCGAAGATATTTGGAATTGTCCACAAGTAACAAAGTGAATCTCCGGAATATTCTATTGATCAGCCTCATTCTCTGTATGGTCAATTGTGGGATCTTCGCTTTTAGCTTTGAAGCATCAGCGTCTAGTGTGACAGATGTCGATCAATATCCTACAAGTGGATATGCAGTAGATAGTAACGCACCGACGACTGGCTCTGTAGGCATGATATATACGTACTGTCCCGATCTAGCCAACAATACTTATTCGTTCCTGACGGTTCAAAGCAGTTTACTTGTTGTCACCGTGATCTCGCCCTCGTGGCTGAGCTTTGATCATCTGAACGATCAGTTTGAGGGTACGCCAACGGAATGTGGTTCATATACTGTTGATATCCAGGCTGAACAGTTGGTCGATAACGATCTCCAGACTTGGAATGTAGCTACATGGACCATTAATGTCTCCCAAGCAGTTGCTTTCCAAAGCTCTGCACCGACAATGACTATTGCTCAAGGCAGCGAGTTCTCGTATACACCTTTGGTCACTCCCAATGGCTCCACATTATCAATGACATCAGGCCCAACTTGGTTGTCATTGCATGATGGTGTTCTTAGTGGTATTCCTCAGACCAGTGGCACGTATTCGGTAACGCTGACCGCTTCATATGATCATGATAGCTATTCAAAGGACACACAAACGTTCTGGATCTCCGTCGTTCCTTCCTGTGACCTTACGACGTACACATCATTGCCGTTGAGCAGCTTCAACGCATCGCAGAGCCGATCGATACCTGAAATGTGGTCATTTGGATCCACCTCTTCGAGCACCACCTCATACTTATGGAGCTTTGGCGATGGTTCAACAAGCACTGTAGAGTCCCCCATTCATATGTATAACAATTCGGGGGTCTACATAGTGACCCTCAGGGCCACTAACAATGTAGGTTCTAAGATCGCCACATATATTGTTCATATCTATGATAGCGCCCCGGCCACAACAGGCTATGTCGGCGATTTGTATACTTATACGCCCGATATAAGCAGAGCTACAACAGTGACAGGAGCAAACTGGCTAAGCTGGAATTCTACCTACGATAGACTACAGGGAATGCCATCGGTCGCATATGATTACAATGTCACGATGTATGTGAACGGGACGGCATACTGCAACTGGATGATCAATGTTAATGCCACATCGTCCACATCTCCAGCAGCTGCTTTTGGATGGTCCGTATCAGGTCTTACGGCAACATTCGATGATAGATCGATCTTGGCAAATGATTGGGAATGGAATTTCGGAGATGGCAATAGCTCTACAGAAGAGAACCCATCTCATACCTATGCCTCTAGTGGGAACTATACTGTCGTATTGACTGTGCAGAACAGCGAGGGTTTTGACACTTATTCGGCAAATGTTATCATAGCATCGTCCTCTAGCTCGAACGGTCTGGATGACAATGGGCAGAATGGCATTAATGGCCCAGATTCAACGAATGCTACTGAACTAGTAGCGGATGCTATGGGCGTCATTGGTATCATCATTCTTATCTTTGGTGCCATAACTAGGCATCTATTGATCTTAGTTCTAGGTCTTGCCCTTGTCGTTCTAGCTTTTCTGATCCACTTGGGGGTGGTAATAATATGATCTTGATCTCTTGGAAAAATAAAAACAAAGGGAACACGCCTGATATCGAAGAGCCCGAGCGATTATCAAGGTCAGTTAACTCATCCATGCGCACTGGAAATTATAATAAAAATAGGGCTATGAGAATAATGGCCATCTCATGTGCGATCCTTATGTGCACCGCCATCGTTCTTACATCATCCCAGACAGCAGGAAAAGCCGATGCCATAGTCCCCATAATCATAGCGGTGATCGTATTGGTCATCGCATTGATCATTTCGGCCATGGTCATAGGATATTTGTTGGCACAGGACCATTCATCTAGCAATCCGGCCCTGGCCGGTGAAAGACAGAACGAAGCGAATAATATTGAGGAATATATTGCCTCTCAGTATGTAAGTGATATGGCCTCTCTAAGCATGGACTCCCAGACCTGGGAGTATGCTAATAATTATTGGGAGCGGAACGCAGAGATCGTTGTAGCCTCCCTATGGAACTCGACCGGGACATACAACGCTGAGCAGATAGTCGATGATAGTGGTTTACGCCTTGCCACCACGACGATCGAGAACAACTATGCTCTCCTGATGGACTACGCAACTACTGAATATAGTAACTTCCCCGCCACTGAGCAGAACTCATCGATATTTGGATCAATGGATTATGGGTTCGCATGGGATTCCGGTTCCATATCGACATCCAACCAGGAGATACAAGCTAACTATGGTCAGGCAGCATATCCCGTTAACACCACATCCAATGAGGTTTATCTGGATGATACTTATGGATATGATTCTCAGATATGGGTTTATGGCGGAAGTTCGACCATAACATCACTAAGCAACGGGAATGCCTATGTACTGAGCAACGGCGAGAATAACCTCACTGACCTTAATGTTCCAAGCGGGGTCTATCAGCTTCAGACAGACCGTATGTACATCGGATCGATCATTAGCCCAAGCATGACCGATCACTCCACGAGCCTGGTGACGGGTGTAGCCATGACTGTTGGGAGCAGCACTGCAGGCGCAATGCTGACATCCTCTGGTGTAGAAGTTTATCAAGGCAGTAGCGTGACCTCATCTAATAGTCTGGATTATGAGATCAACGCGGACGGTACATCATATGAAGTAGATATGGTCAAGATGTTGGATGCGGATGAAGTGTTCCAAAAGAGCATTCTCAGGACACTTAGTGCTACAGCCAACGCCGGTGAGACCGAATGGTATATCTTCGATGCTGCCGGCAGATCATCGTCACTGATCTCCCCATCTTCGATAATGCCTAGCTTGGAGAACCTGAACCTTACATCACAGGAACAGTATGAGATCTACATATGTGCGCTCCAGCAAATTGGTCAATATTGGCAGTCTAGCAATTCTAGCCTAAATTCTGATGAGCTCTATATCAGCCCCAATTCCCTCCAGCTCTATTGTTATGGCAACATCTATGACGCGGATGGTAACCTGCTTGTAAAGAATGCAGTCTTTACGCCATGGTGCTATCTGAATGATACAGCCCTATACACCGGCAACAACACATGGGACCAGCCCGGTTACGCAATGGTCTGGGCATCGGGTCTTAGCTCAATGAGTGCATGGAATGGGACACCTAGTACGGATAATATGAGCTTGGTGTCTTTATCTGCTGGTTATGCCCTGGACCTCCAGGACATCAAGTACGATAATGGGAGTGTACACTCAGTGACACTCCAGGTCGAACAGCTCACGAGATGGACAAACCTGCAGACCGTACCTATCCAACCGCTTAACGATACGATGAATAATAATCAGGCTTGGCAGACTGTCGGGATCGTGCTAGGAGTAGTAGGAGCCATTATCTTGATTGTAGGCGCAGTATCAAAGAAATCTTTAATCATGCTCCTTGGCCTGGCGATATTGATCATAGGTATAGTCATCTACATGGCGGCCACAGGATTGGGGTGATAGGTTATAGCCCCAGACAAACCATTTTTCATATTAATTTTATAAAGTCGAGAATACAAGCGCAGTCAGAGATCATTGCTAGGACTCAGAAATTATAAGCGGACTTACAATGGATCCAATGAAATATGTTAAAATTCTTCTTGAATAAGATCACTCGATCCGAATGAAATATTCGACCAGCCTATATTGTCCTTGTCACGAATATCCGATCTGCCATATTGTCAGCGATGGCCAAAGTGACTTTATCTACCAATAATTCCACCATATCATTCGATGGCGTTCTTTTGATGAGCCTTACATTCGCTTCTAGGGAAAGGCCAAGCTCGCAGAGCCTTTGTACCACATTCTCATCGCCTCTGATGAAGGTGATCTTCCCTTCCTGATCTTCCTTTAGTTCCGTGAGCGGTACGATCGCATTCTCTCCACAAGTTCTCATTGAACCGTTGTGGTGGACCATCTCACATTGCTGACATGTTCCCACAGGTTTCTCGCATGGACCAATGAACTTACCATGTGGGGATCGCGATGGGGCCTCGAGCCACCTGCACAAAGCATCCGCGGTCTCATCAGACATATAATGTTCCATTCTGCAAGCCTCTGAATGCACTTTTGATGGATCGATGTTCAGAATATCGCCCAGAAAGACCTCAAGAAGCCGATGTCTGCGTTTTAACCTAGTTACGACCTCTAGCCCCTTGTGGGTAAGCTTTGCTCCCACATATGGCTCATAATGGACAAGCCCTTTTTCTGCCAAGCCCTGTATGCTCTCGGTAACGCTAGCTGGAGCTACGTTAAGCTTGTTAGCGATCGCTGTTGTCTTTGCAGATTGGTCCTTGTCAGCAATATCGAATATAGCCTCAAGGTATTCCTCAAGTTGCTCTAATGGCATTTACGGCTCTCCTTCCAAGGGCCCATTATATATCTCATCCATTCAAACATATGATGATTATATTATGGTTTTGGACGGGATAATATATTGTTACGGTCCCAGCGGTAGATCTGACTATCGATCATTAGGGTGTGCAGCGACACGGTGTAGCTGCACTAGCATACGAATGGGATATAGCCGATTTGGACGATATTTATATCCAGAAAAAGGTTATGTCATGTCATGCGTTATATCGTAGCCCTAACAGGATGCTCAGGAATGACTTACGGGGTTAGATTGTTAGATGCCCTGAGTGGAAAAAAAGCGTTAGTGGTCTCCTGCATGGGCAAAGAGGTCCTTAAGGATGAGACTGGTCTGGATTATGAGGATCTTATCTCCAAAGCTGATGAGCACTTTGAGGATAGTGATATGTTCGCCCCTATCGCTTCAGGCTCCAACATGGTCGATGCCATGATCATTTGCCCTTGCTCCCAATCAACACTAGCTAAGATATCATCTGGGGTAGCAGATACGCTCATTACCAGAGCAGCGGCAGTGACGCTGAAGGAGCATAGGAAGCTGATAATCGTACCAAGGGAGACACCATTGAGCAGCATAATGCTTGAGAACGAGCTTAAATTATCACGGAATGGCGCCATAATACTTCCAGCAAGTCCAGCATTCTACGAACGACCAAAGACCATAAACGATATGGTCGATTTTGTCATAGGGAAGATACTGGATCAGCTAGGGGAAAAAAATGATCTGTATAAACGATGGGATAGCTGAGAATATTTGTCAAGGATCATCGGGCCGCGCATAAGCTATACGGAGATAGATCATTGGCCTGATGCTCCGATCTTCATGCATCTGCTGCGACGAGCGACCGCAGGTCGATCGATAACAATATTTTCTGAAATTCAAAAAAATAGAAAAAAGGGGGTTTTTCACCCGATGTTATTGCGGACACGGTCCTTTAATTCCCCAAGCTTCCCTTTGTTCCAGGACCTTGTCTTCGAGAAGAACCCTGTGACCCGGGTTATCCCTTCTACATCAGCAGAACCACAATGTTGGCAGTTATCCCTTAGTCCCCGACTGGTCTTCCCACATGACAGGCAAGAAGTGAACTCCGGGCTGAATGCGATCTGCACATTCGATGTGTTCTGGAATGTCTTGACGACGAAAGCGGCTATGCTCTCTGCCGGCGGCTTTGACTCTCCGAGCCAAACATGGGTCATGGATCCCGCATCTATGAGAGGGTGGAACCTTCCTTCCTGCTTCACACGCTCTATCGCAGAGATCTGTGCACCGACATTCAGGTACGTTGAGTTCGTGTAATATATTTCCCCATTGCTCTTATTGCCCCTTATGACCGTGGGCGCTTGCAATGGATAATACTTCATGTCCAATTTTGCGAAGCGGTACGCAGTGCTTTCTGCAGGTGTCTGCTCGAGCGGCATTTTGAGATGATACTGCTTTCCAAGCCTCTCCGACTCCTGCTTCATGTGGCTGATGACCTTCAGGCCGAACATCATTGCGTCCTTGGACTCGTGCATCTGATGCCCAGTATGATATTGGACCATTTCATTAAGCCCGACCATCCCGATCAAGAATGTTGACCTATTGACCCTGTAGTACGGCTCCCCATCCAGGTTCATTGTTAGCAGGGAAAGCGGTCCGTTCTTGCCCATGTTCAACAGCTGTGTTATGAACTCTTTCTTTTGTAAATGGGCTTGCGCGATCAGCTCCAATCTGCTTGTAAGGATCTCGAAGAGCTTCTCATCATCCTGATGAGCTTCGTATGCTACCCGTGGAAGGTTGACCGTCACGTTCTGCATCGCAGAATATCTCATCTTCCAAGGTGTCTTTGCGTCCTCTAGGTCCTTGTTGTCCAGTTGGAAGGCAAGCCTGCAGCATTCGGATATCTTCGCAGTATTGCCGCGGTCGAACACGAAGTAGGTGTTACCTTTCTCGGCTGCTACCTGTGATATCTTGTTCAGGAATTCTTCATGGCCATCTGTGTGAAAGAATTTTTCTGTCATATGGACGTTAGGCTTCGGGAAGAAGAATGGCCTTCCCATGGCGTCCCCCTCTAGATACACGTCGAATAGAGCATTGACGAAGCGCTGGGATTCATCGATATAATCTTCGTAGTTCTTCCCAGTGAATTTACCATCTGGACCTATTGCTGGCACACCGACGAAATGGTTCGGCACCTCCCAGTATAGGTTCAGGTCAGAGAATATCGACTGTCCTCCCCTAGCGACCGCTTGTTGAGCGAACTCATAGATGAGTATCTGCGCTAGCTGCTTCATTCTCTTATCATCGATATTCTCTAGATACGGGGCTAGGAAAAGGTTGAACGCATCCCATCCGATGGCCCCTGCAAAATGACCTTGTAGAGCTGCAGAGAATTTCACTATCTGCTCTATCAGGACCTCAGGATGTTTAGCAGGCTTAGCTATCGATAATGCGTTCGGAAGGTTCAGACCAAATTTCTTCACATACTCAATGGACTGACCTGAACAATATGGCCTGTCTACCATTCCCAGGTCATGAAGGTGGATATCTCCGCGCATGTGGGCATCAGCAAGGTCCTGGGAGAATACTTCTAGGAGGGCGAATTCCTTTTTAATGTTCTCAGCTAGTGTGAGATTCGTTGCCTCAGGGCCATGGGGGACGTTCGCGTTCTCTTTGTTAGGCATCATTATGATCTGCCTAGCATCATATAACGGAACACCGAGGCGCGTGTGCTGCTTGCGTATCTTAGCTAGACCGTACTCGACTAGCTTAGCGTTCGTGAGCTCGCGAATAAGCGGAGCAGTAATAAAATCGATATCGAGCTCCGATATCATCTTCTCGACCTCGCGCGCAACTATTGCTGCTGCATCCTCGCTTATGGAGGTTTCTCTCATTAACGCATCATATATCTTAGAGCGGTCCCATTTCTTTAGCTCCTCGTCTGAGGTTCTAACGAATAGTGATAGCTCTGTTGATTCCTTATCGTCCGAACTTGCATCGAAAGAGGACCTTTGGGTAGATTCTGTAGCCTTCATGTTATCACTTGTGCCCCATCCTTCATTTTACATGTATTAGGTGCGAAACTCCTAATCTTGCCTAGGGTTTAAAGCCATTTTTGAACTTAATTTGGTACAAAACGAATTAAGCGAATTTGCAATTTTGTAGGTATCTGTTATCATATTTGTTACCTGATAACTCATCCAGGCTTTATCGTTCAATTGGAATGTCCATCGATTAATGCCTGTTTACTCGACCATTCTACATTCTTATCATAAAAAATTTGTTTTCTTAATTACCGAAATATCACTCTTTAGTTCGGTCCACGATCATATTTTTCTTGGCGAGGCGTCCTGCTCATCCAATCCGTCTGCACCATGCTCGCTGATATATTGATCAATTATTGACGATCGTGAGCTCCGGTCGTTCCGACCGTACATTTCAAAACCCTCTCCCGAGGGATGACCAGTGGATCACATTAATTGCGGCTGTCATGTTAGCCACGTATAAGATGGTCATTAGGTCCCTATTCATAAAGCCTTTGGGACGATGGTGCCGCTTTTTCGATAACCTATATATGGAACGTTCATTCGATATGGGATATCATTGTACCGTCGTCCACGATGCTCCACCTCTTCCCTGTTAGCTAGAATATATACTGAGCATAAAGGCGAGCACTGATCCGGTGCCCTTTACCCCATCGCGTGGACAGCATGTGAATGTGACCGAGAGCACTTGCCCATTTGAACGGCAGAATGCTCTCCATCGCATCTCAGCTTACATAGGGGTTTACTCTCGCCTAATTAAAGTTCTTAGAGCGTGGCGGCACCTTGGATGGGTCACAACCAGTTATGAGCTCGGATGTAAAATCGAACATCACAGATCTTTCATCTCCACGCTGCAGAGTAAGGCGCCTTGATCCATCTACCTTCCCGACAACTGCGGCAGCCACCTTTACCGAATTGAAAAGCTCCATGATCTCATTAGAGCTAGTAGTTGGACATGTAAGAACGAAGCCGCAACCCTGATACGCCTGGAGCCACTGTATCAGTTCTATCCCTTCAGGGATGGGGACCTTCTCAATATCTACGGAACCGCCTTTTCCTGACATCTCAAGAAGCATTCCAAGCGTCCCAATGCAGCCAGGATTGCTAATATCCTTTCCACAACACGATAGATGCCGCCTAGATATCTTGTTCATGACCATCATCTGGTCACGGCATATCTTCTCGTCCTTGTTCATGGTCGTATCCCATGCATATGGTAGACCATTTGGGAAGTTCCCATCAAGGTCCATGGCAAAGATGATGTCATCTCCGACCGCAGCGGTATGAGAATATATCACAGCATCTTTCTTAGATGTACCCAGGATCGCTACATCTATAGCATTGTATGCGCAATCTGGGTGAGTATGCCCACCGACGATAGGTACTCCGAATTTCTTGACAGCGGCTTCCATGCCCTTCATGACCTGTCCACAGACCTTGGCTTCTTTCATTGAAACAATATCTACCATGGCCAACGGTACACCGCCCATCGCCGAGATATCATTTATATTAACAAGCACAGCAAAGTATCCAGCCATATAGGGACTGGATTTCATCAAGGATTCCATTATGCCATCAGCGGCTAGCAGCAATACATCGTCATCATGGAACGATATGACCGCCGCATCTTCACCATAGGAAGCTAACACAGTATTGTTCTCAGAAATATTTGGAAAGAATCTAATGACCTCTGAAATGGCTTTTTTCCTGGTAATGCCCGGGTATTTTTTTAATTCAGATACCAGGGAATCTAGTGTCATGAATTAGGATATAGTCCATTACATTAAATATATTCTTCTTGTTGATATCATTCTCTAGATGGGCTATCCAACGATAGTTTTGTTTGTTTTGTCTCTCTGACCAGAGTGCTGATGTTCATGATGCTAACTATCATCATAGAAAGCATCTCTTCGTACTTTGGTTCAAGCGTTCTATCATCAAAAATGAGGGCTTGATTCAGGTCCGATAATTTCATTCCAGATCTTTGAACGACCCTTCTTGCCTCAAGACGCTCCTCATTTGACGCTTGTCTTGCATTGGGGATGGTCTTTACTCCGGCTTTTTTAAGTTCGTCTATGAATATCGATCTGTGGAATATCCTTCCTAACGCATAGAGTATCAAGATATCAGATTCTTCTCCTTCTGAGTTCTGGCGAGCTATATCCCCTACTATCTCATAGATCGTCCTTTCATTTCCCTTGACCGGAATATACACCTTTGCTGGTGGTATCTCCTTTTCCCTTAGATAGTTATAATCTGTCAAGGCCCGCAGGTACCCTGTAAGGATCAAGCGATCTGATCTTATATCCTTTGGTCTCAAGTTCGCGGGATAAAGCGCTTATCGATTTTCCATCGTTCTTTAGGATATCAAAAATAGCATACCTAAGCTCATTGTCAGGATTGAACATTTGGTAATCAATATGATAACAAATATGGTAAATAAATAACTTGGTCAAGTATTCCAGATTTAAATAGCGTACTGGATGCCTCAAAGATGACATTTTGAACAGAACGAACATATATGTTATCGATGCAGATAATATAATATGCGAACACATGGATTTTACATTCTAAGAAGCCTAATTATGAAGCATTTTTGTTCTCGAAATAGGATTTTTAGCTGCATTATATAGCTAGAGAATAATTTCTCAATAACAAGTTCCGATCTAGATCATTCCTAAGAATGTTCACACGCGGGTGATGAGCTTCGGCCTCTCGTTAAATAAAGATCAAGTCGAGCATAGTGCGATCTCTAAAATAGTCGACCGACCGGATGAGCGCTAGTCGACCTTGAACTCAGAGCCGCCTCAAAGATCCTGCTAATTCCGGTCAGATAAGTCGGTGCTCGTTGACATCAGGGTTGGCCGGATGTGTGCAGCGTACAGCATAGTTAACAACCGCTAGTATCTTCATCATCCTCTATGGACATGCCGATCACTCCCTGCCCTGACACGACACACTGCGTATCTGTTCCGAACATCGTCTCTACAGAATAACACATATCTGTTGCATTCGTATAATTCAGGTATTGAGTATAGTTATCACCGATCTCATGCGGGAGAGCTGTGCCCATCTGACCGGGGTGCAACATATCTGCGATCAGTTCAACACCATTAGCGACCCTGGGGCTTGCATGGGAAAAGATCTCAGATGCTTGATCAGTCAATATATACACCGAGCCGTTCTTCACCGCATTTACCTGACTAAGTATGGGGTCAGTCTTGATCTCGCTTAATAACGCTGCCGCTCCTGTGTCGCTCATCGATCCGTCGATGATCAGGATATCTGGGTTGGCTGCCAATATTGATCCTGCAGTAACTGCTTGGAAACCCGATAAACTGCTGAAAACATTGTTACCATTGCTAGCATTGATCATATCCTGTATGCATGTTGAGCTACCAGCTGCATAATATAAGTCATTGATCACATCGGCCCAGATCAGGACACCGACCTTAACATCACTACTAGCGCTTGATACTACATCATGCATTGTAGAGATCTGTAATTCTAGGTCTTGAACGAGGGTCGTGGCCGCTGGCCCTGCACCGGAAACTTCACCCATTATATTTAGATCATCATATAGTTGTTGCAGGCTCTCGCCAGTATATAACGCTACAACAGTTATATTGAGGTCGGTCAATTTATCTATCATATCTACCTGCTCTGAGACCGAACCATCTATATACACGACTTTTTCAACTGTTCGCATCCGTCCCATTGAATGCTCGTACTATCGATCCTAAATCCGGAGTGTTGTAACCGCCTACAACAGCCATTGTTCCATTGTTCTCACGTTCGGTAACGTTGAATGGATGATCAGAAGAACTATCGACCCCGATAAGCTCATTATTGAGCCCTAAAGAATAGATATCCTCCGTAATAGAGGGCGCAAGAGAGACGATCCTTTCAGACTCGTTCGATACCGCGATACTTCGACCGAGCGCATCGGTGACGACACCCCCCGCGCAGCCGTTACTACTGACAGCTACAATGGTAACAGTGCTCGATACAATGGACATGACTATAGTGATCACGATCATCGCGGTCTTCCTTTTTTTATCCATCTTCCCCCTCCTGATCATGGGTCCCTATCGAAACATAATTAATTAGTATCATAAATGATTTTGATATTATATTTATCATTTAATTATACCAGACCCTGGTTGAGGAATATAAATCTTCTCTATCCTCCCTGAGCAAGTGACCTTACTGCGATGGAACAACGAAATGGTCGGCCATGTGACGCATATCCTCGTTCAAGTTAACTAAGATGCCAAGAGATCGTTTATGATTGCTATGAACCATTTATCTCCACACTTACAAGTTATCTTCAGTTATAGATCAGCCGAAGCTGAAAGGTGGATATTATCCGCTGTGTTGTTCCAATGGTTCCAATGTAGTGATCAAGCATTCAATATAGCTCAAAATGGATGATCCAGAGACCGAAATATGGATAATAAAAAAGAGCGCCGACCTAAATGGCACGTAATTCAATATATTAGCAACTCCAAATGTGTATGTAGAAAGTGATCAACTTTCGCAGCATATCTTCATAAAGAGGTGTCACATGGAAAAGCTGGACGAGAAATTGAATGTTAACGCCACTGATGCTATAATGTGCCTGCCCCCATCACCTGTATTGCTCCTTGCCGTTGGGGGAGATACCCCGAATGTGACGACAATGAGCATGTTCAATGTGTTCTCGATCGACCCTGCTATCGTGGGCATAGGCATCAAGAGCTCAAGATATAGCTATAAGCTTCTCGAAGAGACTGCTGATTTCTCATTGAATATTCCTGGAAGGGAGATATTAGATAAGGTCATTAAATGCGGTGAGACCTCCGGAAGCAAGCTTAGCAAATTCTCAGAGATCGGTCTAACGCCGGTAAAGGGCAAGCGGATAAGCTCCCCCACCATCTTGGAATGTCCGCTGAACATAGAGGTCAAGAAGCTAGATCAGACAGATAGGGGGGACTGGGATCATATCTGGTATTATGGAAATATTGTTCATACGGATGTAGATGATAAGTATGATAGATCCAACTATCTAACATACGGTGATGGAGAGTTCAGAACGTCCGGTCCGATATTAAAGAGAATGTGAACTACCTGCCTTCCTAGGAGGTAGGTCTTCTTACCTTATCTAGCATATACTGTATCTCGAGGACAGGACTGCTGAACGATACAGCTTGAATAGCTATTGGTCAGGACAGATCGGTCCATCGATAAATGTTATGTTTCATTTTATTGGATATCTATCCGAAGGATATTGCTCATCATATTTCAGATGCCGATGTGAACAGCGATCGGTGTAGGCAGTTTATTTATATCGCAACAACGAACTATGATATCACCATCATGACAGTGAAAAAGCTTTGGCGTTGCAATGTCTGTAATGATGTTCACTACGGTGTGAAGCCACCTGTTACATGCCCCACTTGTGGTGCTAAGAGCGCGTTCACGTTGATAGATTATCCTGAGACCCTGAAGGTCATAATAGATGATGGAGATAGGTTGGATGAGGTAGGTAAATTAATAGCGGTCTGGGATAAGTTCACGGAAAATAAACCTTTCAAATTGAACCCGGACCATGCGTTCATAACGACCCTGGCCGAGGGGGAACTTGAGAATATGAAGAATTACGGCTTAAAATATTGTCCATGTAGGATCACAGTAGGTGACGCAGAAAAAGATCTGGATCTTATATGTCCATGTAATTTTTTTAAGCAGCCGGTCTATAAAGAGTCTGGCGAGTGCTGGTGCGGTCTGTTCGTGAGAAGGTGATAAAATGGTCGACACAGGTAATAGATTGTTATTCTTTTCTGGAAAAGAATGCCCACATTGTAGAAGGATACGCCCCATTATAGAAGAGGCAGCCAAAGAGAATGGGTTCGATATTCAAGAGATGGAAGTCTGGCATTCCGATGAGAACGCAAAACTCATGCGCTCATATTCTGACGTATTAACGCCGGCATGTGGAGGGTCACTTGGTGTTCCGGCATTATACAATGAACGGACCAGGAAGGCGTTGTGCGGTATGCGATCTACCAAAGAACAGATCATAGATTGGGCAAAGGGGTAGAAGTCAAATACTGATAGATATCCCATCACCATTCCAGTATCGTTATATTGCGATCGCTGGCTGAATGTCCCCAACACCTTCTTTTCACTTTTACGGGCGGAAAGCTAGTTTCATGGATCATTGGGTAATGATGCTCAAGATCTCATTCGATCCTGGTTGGATCGATGAGGGTAAACCAATCCTAGGGGGATCGTTCGTGACCGCCGACAACAAAGCACAAAGTATTCAGATGAATAAGCCGGATCTTGCGCTAAAACGCCTGGATATTCTGGTGGGCAAGTGGAGAATGAAAGGCCGGACATCCGATGCACTTAAGGATAATATGAGCGGAGAGCTTGTGGCAGAGTGGATGCTAGGTGGATCTTTCCTAAGGCTCACAAGTTGGATAAGATCCGAAGATCAAGTGGTCCGATCTGAGGAGATCGTCGGTCATGATCCAATAAAGAAGATGTTCACTTCGATAGTCTTTTCTGATCTGAGAAGCGCTCCCATCCCATATGAATGGGATATCCACGGCAATACGGTAAAACACTCTGGAGCCGGAGCCACCTACCAAGGAACGGTCAGTGATGATGGTAATACTATCACTGGCAGATGGTCTCCGGACAGTAGGCACGGAAGAAAATGATATGACATCTTATGAAATGACCATGGAGAGGATGTAACAGGTGATCGATCTAAAGGTAAGCCTGAATTAGTAAAGATGGTCCGCCTGAATAGCGGGATGATCTACAAAATAAGAGTGCTAGGCCACGAAGGTCGCCGCTCGAATCGATGTAAGTTATCCATCCGACGTCTCAACCCTGCTTCCCCTTGAACGTTAGTAATCCACGGTAAGGCTGCTCCCGTCAGGGCCTGACCCGGTCCCCGTGACCAGGATAGGGCTTGCGACCCTCCGATCGCACCTCCCTATCGCTTCCAACCTCATAGGACAAGGAATCATAGTTATAGGTAGGGCCTACATCTTTCCGGTTACGACTTCCCTCGCTGTCACCCCCTCTATCGACGTGGAGATGTATAAGGGCGCGCCGAACGTCCCGGTCGAGCCTAGCATCTCTATTAACCCTGTGTTCATATTTATTATTATTGTGAGCCAAAGGTCAGCTTTGGAAAAACATTATAATGGCCATTATGGACCGACCATTATTTGAATATCCAGAAGACACACCACCTACTGCGCGATGCTGGATCCTGAACGCATCCCTATTATCTTCTTGTATCCATCTTTTCTGCGCCTTTGGTACAATAATGGACGCCTTTTAAGCTCATCTCGCTATGGACTGGACATGAGATGCATTGGCATTTCAGCGCCCTTGAGATGCAGTCGGGTGTTTTTCCAAAAAAACAAAAAGCCTTTTCATTCCTTTCGGCCGCACATTCCGTATATGTCTGGCATTTTGGACAGATGCACCTGGTCTTGATCTCAGATATCTTAGCCTTCCTTTTCTCAGGCGCCATTCTACCCATCTCTTCAATGCTCACCATAGTGATCCAAGATGTGGTTTTATACATAAAATACTGATCTTGAACTGAACTATTCCACCTTGCAGAGCATGTAGATCAGAACGGCTACAGGCCTAAGTTCAGGTCGCTATGGCCATATGCTCGATCTTCTTACAGGGAACGCTGAGCACGCTCCCATCTCCCGATAGGCACATGGTTTTCTCGCTCGATCAGCTGAACGGCATATCTTAAGGGAACTCGATCTCTTCTTGCTCGTTGGGTCCAACATCTACTCGCTGGATATTATTCTCATCATCAATATATTTAAGGCGGACCCGGTCATTGGGGATCTTTATTACCCTGAGCTCCCCTGATCGGGCGATCTATGAACTCTAAAAATCCACTGAGATCTTCCTTTCCCTCGAAGCTTTTTACATGCGCATACAGGTCACATTTCTTGATCATCATACCATCATCTTCTAGCACGATCTCTTTTCTTCGACGACCTATTTCACTAGACCTTAGATGTACCTAAGCTTTCCATGGCGAATTTGCCCTCAGGTATCCTGATCTCGAACCTTGAGCCTTGACCTAACGTACCATTCTCTATTATTGCGATGCCTGTAATGCCAAGGATCCTTCGGCTCAAGAACAACCCAAGGCCCGTATGCCTCCCATAGCCGATCTGGAAGATCTTTTCCTTCTCATCCTCAGAGACACCTATCCCATTATCCTCGTACACTATCAGCATCTTATTGTTGTCTTTTATGCACGTAAGGGATATCTTATCAACCTTACCTCCATGACGTAAGGTGTTATCCACAAGGTTCATGAACACTTTCTCCACCATGGGATCGGCATAGATCATGGTGCCATCCATATCTGCGATCACTTTGATGCCTGTAGTATCTATATCTGATACCCCGCGCTCCCAGATGGACCTTAACGGCTGCCATGATGGCATCTCTACACCCATGCTCTCATAGTCCTTTGTAAAGTTGATCAGTCTGGTGATCGTTTGGAGCGACCTTTCCATCCGGATGATATTCCTTAGCATCTTCTGATCGGTCATATCTTTCTTAAGAAGGGACATACTTCCTTCGACCACTACAAGCTGGTTCAGGATGTCATGCCGGGTGATAGAACTAAGTATCTTGAGCTTTGAGTTCGTATCTATCAATGCTGTCTCCATTGCCCTTCTTTCCGTCATATCCAGGACTATCAATACATGGCCCAGGTAGTCATTGGATGGCCCCATCAGAGGATTGGACTCGATGCTGACCGGGACCCTCATGCCTATGGCGGTCACAAGCATCTGGTCCATTTTTATGGCCTTCCCATCTCTTAAAGCGGTCATTTGTCGTCCAAAGCTTTCTCTCTTTGAAGGTTCTATGAAATTCGACAATACCTGACCATCGATATTTTCCGACCGTTCATCAAGTATCCTGGCCAACGCTTTATTCGAGAAGCTGATCCTGTCATCAGGACCGACCATGGCGATGCCTTCCTCTACATGGTCAACAAGAAGCTTGTATTGCATCTCGTTCTTCTTTAGACGCTCTGATAGCTCGATCAGCTGGGAGTTCTTTTGCGTAAACTTTTCGTTCTGCGATATTATCTCAAGACTTTGCTCTTTCAGCTTTGCCTCGAAAGATCGCCTTTCGCTAAAATCAGTATGCGTCCCGACGAGCCTAAGAGGGTCGCCTTTATCGTCCCTTGATACCAGCTTACCTCTGCTGAGTATCCATTTGTAGGATCCGTCCGAGCATCGCATCCTATACTCTGCCTGGTATATCGGTGCCTTGCCGGTGATGTGATCGTTCAAGGACCTGATCGCTTCCGATCTATCATCTGGATGCAGCCCCAGCGTCCAATCTTTATACCGTATCAAAGGGTCCGCGTTATTATATCCTAACTGATCCAGATATCTTTCGGATCGATAGATCATGCCGTCCTTTATGTTCCAATCGTATACCCCATCGCCAGAGCCTTCAAGGGCGAACTTCCAGATCGCTTCAGATTGTTTAAGGGCATCTTCCGTTCTTACAGCCTCAGTTATATCAAAGGTCGTCCCCTGGAGCTCGACCTGACCGGTCGCACGGTCAACGACCCTTTCCATTTGACTAAAAGCGTGCCTGATCTCTCCGTTCGGACGAACGAACTTGAACCTGATGGAGACCGGATCATCGGACGCAGAAGCAGCGGCCATGCAATCTTTCATCTTGGCTCTGTCCTCTTTATGGACCATGAGAATGAAATTGTCATAGGTAGGTTTGAAATTTGTCGGCTGAACATCATATATCCTGTACATCTCGTCAGACCACTTGGCCTCGCCGTTCTGCATGAACCGGCTCCATGTACCAAGGTGTGCAATGCGTTGTGCCTGTGCAAGTTTTCTTTCACTTTCTATGACGGCTTTCTCGAATTCGCGTCTCTCGATCGACTGTCTCAATTTAGAGGATAGCTCCCCGAATTGAGCCACCGCATCAGACCCCTTGTGTACGTAGAAAGATGCTCCATTGTTAAGCGCTTCCATGGCCACCTCTTCACGGCCCCTGCCTGTAAAAAGAATAAAAGGTATCTGTGTGTCACATTCTCTGACCCTTTTAAGAAATGCTATGCCATCCATCTCTGGCATCTGATAGTCAGATACGATAGCATCAAAATCATTTGAAGATAGAATATTGAGTGCTTTCATTGCAGAAGAAGAGCTCTCGAGCTTGAACTCACCATTCGCCTCTAGATAGGTCTTTGTAAGTTCCAAGAAAGATAACTCGTCATCCACCTGCAGAATCCTGAACATAGCACATCCCGGGCTGGCGTCCACATTGGGATGAGGATATATCCCTTTGCCCTTATGAGTCTAATTCTAGAAGTTCTTCAGGTGGAATCGAGATCGGAATAGAACGGTCTTTCTTGGACAATATCATATAGCAATCGGGAATATCGTCAGATCATGCTCATTCGTGCAGAGGGCATATCGAAGTCCTTTGGTCCAAAAGAAATACTTAAAAGTATCACTCTACAGATAAATGATAATGACAGGATAGGTTTGGTCGGCGCCAACGGGGCCGGTAAGACGACTCTTCTGAGCATTTTAATGGGTGAGGTCCGCCCCGATTCTGGCGAGCTTACGATAAGGTCCAATAAGATCGTCTATCTTTCGCAGTTCCCATCATTCGACGATGAGACCACTGTGAACGAAGCTGTCATAAATGCAGGTCATAGGACGGAAGAGGAGGAACGTATGGCGGAGCTTGATAAGATAATGACATCAGGCGAACTTCCCCCTGGGATGGACTGGAACGAGCTATCCATGGAATATACTAGGCTCCAAGAGACATCCATTGGACGTCCGAAAGGTGATGCGGAGCGAGCGCTGGAGGCTTTGAAAGCTGTTGGCCTCTCAGAAGATCGGGTCGATGGAAAGGTGTCTGAGCTCAGCGGAGGAGAGAAGACGAAAGTTCATCTCGCAAAGATACTTTCTCAAGCTGAGAAAGCAGATCTTCTGATACTGGACGAACCAACGAACCACCTGGATATTGATGCTGTTGAGTGGCTTGAAGATTATCTTCTGAGCTTCAAGGGCGCAATAATCATAGTTTCCCATGACAGATATTTCTTAGATCGGACGATCACACAGGTCTACGAGCTTGATAACGGAAAGGTCGTTCATTACACTGGCAATTATTCTCAATTCGTTGATAAGAAAGCCTTGGAAATGGAGCGCAAACAAAAGGAGTACGATAAGAATGTCAAAGAACGAGAAAGATTGCAGAACATTGCTGAAGAACAGCATCGCATGCTCTGGTTCTCGTCGACCCATAAGGTCCGTCTTAAAATGCTCGAGCGGGTGGAAGTAAAAGAGCCACCTGGGAAGAAGAAAGAGCTCAACATCGACATCCAATCCGCAGTGAAATCCGGAAAGAACATGGTCATAGCCAGACGCCTATCGGTCAAGCGTGGAGGAAGAACGATCTTCCAGGATATCGATCTGGACATAGATAGGGGCGATAAGATAGGGCTATTCGGACCTAATGGCGCAGGCAAAACGACGTTGATAAAGGTGCTAGTAGGAGAGCTTCCGTATAAAGGCGACCTATGGGTAGCTCCAGGCGCCGAGATAGGCTATTTCGCACAAGGCCATGACCTTATGGACCCAAAGCTCACAGCGATCGAACAGGTAAATAAATCGATGCTTCCTGATGAAAGGTCAAGGGCTAGATCGATTATTGGCGCGTTTTCTGCTAACAGCAGATGATATCGAAAGACCCATATCGACACTTTCTGGGGGTGAGAGGGCCAGAGTAGCCCTGGCGATATTGCTATCATCTCAGCGGAACTTCTTGATCCTTGATGAGCCTACGAACTATCTTGACCTGATGTCGAAGCATGCGGTAGAAGATCGCACTAGCAGAGTTCCCTGGAACATACATCATTGTGACGCATGACAGATACCTTCTTGATTCGGTATGCTCAAAGGTAGCTGAGCTAAGGTCCGGGACGCTAAGATCTTTTCAATGGTTCATATTCTCAGTTCAAGGGGCTCAGAAAGGGCAAGGATGTCGTTGAGGAAGCTGAGATATATAAGGTCATATCCGGCTTCACGGATTGGACCAGTAAAAAGAAGTACTCATCTGGTGAAAAGATACTCATCGGGCCTTCTGAGAAAGAGAATTTTTCATGGGCATTGGAAAATAATAAAATTAGAAAGATACCTGGAAAAGAGCGAAAGATCATTAAGGAGCTATGAGCTCATTTCCAAGTGATCCTTTTTGTCTTATCCATCTCTTTCTTCTTATTTATGCAGCTCTCACAACATGTATTACGCATGTTCTCGTCACGGGCCAGTATATAGAACGCAACTGAGATAAGAGCAGCGAACGTTAGCATATATCCTTCTATCAGCGTTATGGAGGTCCAACCGCTCCCGGTCAGAAAGGATAGAGCAAAACCTATCCCGACGATGACAGAGACCACGATGAAGATGAAGTCCATGTTGCGATATGCGTGTTTGCTACGCACGCGCTTGTTCACTTTTGGCTCAAAATCTTTTCCACAGACCTTACATTTAATGGGCATTGAGGGTGGGATCATATTCCATATATTAGAACGATCCACCTCAAGATCATCATAGTTAACGAAGGATCTGCCGTATCCTTCGTACCGCTCTCTCAAGTATCGCGAACGAAGAAGCGCTACCGCAACAGTCGTGATGGCCGCAGAACAGGGCGGCCTTGAGAGCTATTGCAAGCCCATGATCTTGCTACCAAAAGTGCCATGTTCTCATACCGTCGACAAGCTGGGGCTCAGCCTCTGGTTCGCGCATGGGATCTTTCGCTCGTTCAGTCTATTTCTGACCGCTTAATGAAAGTACAGATCATCTCTGCTCTCGTATAGTCCTTGCCCAGCATCCTTTTTTTAGTGGTCTCTTCATGCACCGAGACCACATTGAGCTCGTAGAACATGGACCTTATCTCGCTCAGGTCAAAGAAATGACATGAAATGCCATTCCCCTTTACGAAGGTCCTTTCCTCGATCTCACGCCCTATCCCTGCCCGCATATCATTGACCGAGAAGTCACGTAGGAACAGCTTCCCACCGACCCGAAGAGACCTTATGATCTCCTTCACAGCATTCTTTCTTCCTTCCATATCCATGTGACCAAGCACGTGGACCGCTATTATCGCATTGAAGCTCTCATCGGCGAACGGCAATGAGGATGCATCCGCAATGACAAGGTCAGGGTGTGTTCCTGCAATACCTTCGCATGAACGAACAGCGACCTTCGAAAAATCGATCGCGACTATGTCGATGTCCATCCTAGCTAATGCAGAAAGCGTTTTCCCATTTCCACATCCCATCTCCAACACCCTTGACATAGGGGCTATATCTGGTATAAGTCCAGCTGGGCCTTTCCATAAGGCCCCATCCGAGCTGTATGCTTTTTCCCAGCATATTCTTTGAGAGCGCTGGAACGACCCTGCGCTAACTTGGTCGTCAACTGAGCTGACCCCATGAACCGGGTCAGATGGAACAGGCGATAAGGGAATAGGCCTGCTCATTTATCCCTTCTTATCTCTATGGAACGAGCGTGTGCATAGAGGCCCTCAGCTTTGGCTAAGGTCTCCACAGTATCTCCTAAAGATTCAAGCCCTTCGCGGTCGATTATCTGTATCGAGGACCGCTTTACGAAATGATTCACGTCCAGACCTGAATATATCTTCGCATACCCAGCAGTAGGGAGGACATGATTCGTACCAGATGCATAGTCACCACAGGCAACAGCAGCATATTTCCCAACGAATATCGACCCTGCGTTCCTGATATTCTGCAGAGCAGAAAGCTGATCCGCTACCTGTATCTGAAGATGTTCAGGTGCCAGATGATTAATTACCTCGATCGCGGATGGCATATCCTTTGCTATAACATAGCCTGCATTTACCAGTGAACGCTCGATTATCTCTTTCCTTTCTGCTTTTGGCAATTGCTTCTCTATTTCCCTTCCTACCTTGGATGCAAGTACCTCGTCAGTTGTTATCAGTATGCAAGCTGCGTTAGGATCATGCTCTGCTTGTGCCATGATATCAGCTGCTATTATGGCTGGGTCCGCAGTGCTATCGGCCAACACCGCCACCTCAGATGGGCCGGCTGGGAAATCAATCTCTACAGCATCCCGTAATAACATCTTGGCTTCGGTGACATATACGTTACCAGGGCCTACGATCTTTTGGACCGGAGCTATGGATCTTGTGCCAAGAGCCATGGCCGCTATGGCCTGGGCGCCTCCTACCGAGTATATCTCATCAACACCTGCTATATCGGCAGCGACCAGGGTCAGGGGGTTCACTGGTGGCGGAGTGCAGCAGACAATGCTTCTAACACCTGCGACCCTTGCAGGGACCGCGCACATCAGCACTGTGGATGGATAGACAGCTCTTCCGCCAGGGATATATGCCCCTATCCTGTCAAGAGGCGTGGTCTTTACACCAAGCGTAATGCCAGGTTCCATCTCCCTTAGCCATATCTCTGGTTGTCTTTGTAATTGATGGAACCGAGCAATATTGTCCCTAGCTTCTTTCAATCGTCCTACCAGCAAGGGATCTACCTTTTGATATGCTTCCCCTATCTGGTCCCTTGAGACTTTCAGATCTGAAAGCTGGACCTTATCGAACTTGGCAGTGAGATCAAAAAGAGCCTTATCGCCATCCTTCCGAACCTGTTCCACAATAAGTTCCACAGATTCCTTCGCGTTGGCCAGGTTCCCCTTCCGTCGGGCGCACCATTGTTCAATGTCCAGCTGCTTCCACATTATTTGGAGGAATAACACCGAGAGATATAAGTTTGATGAGCTAGCAAAGCTTGATGAATGAATGGCATCTTACTGACGGCCCTCAGGCTGAATGGCCATATATCAGATATTTCCACAGCATGATATATCGTAAAATGCTAAGATATTTATCTTTAATCGGCTTGTGGCGCCCTCATGGTAGAAAAAGTTCATGCTGCTCATATACTAGTCAAGGATCAAAAGCAAGCTTATGAGATACTCGCTAGGGCAAAAGCCGGTGAGGACTTTGGGGCATTGGCAAAGCAATATTCCACCTGCCCATCAAAGAGCAAGGGCGGGGATCTTGGAACATTTGGACGTGGACAAATGGTTAAAAAATTCGAGGACGCCGCGTTCGGTGCTAAGAAAGGCGACATTGTCGGACCTGTAAAGACAGATTTTGGATATCACCTCATAAAAGTAATCGATATGAAGTGATCCTTTTTTTCTTCTTTTTATTAGTTCGATAGAATGATCTGAGATGAACCGCCGCTGAACGAACAATGGCATTGTTCAAGCTCCTTGTATGGAATAAGAAACTCGCCCTCTGATCGCAAGAGCTCACTTCCATTTCCATGTTGCCACTAACCATAACGCGGCGGCCGAAACGAGCAATATCGCTGACTTATCAGGGTATATCAGCACGATGAATCCAGAAACGAATGCGGTCAGGATCGCAATGACACCAATGACGCCAGCCACCCTGTATGCTTTCTTGGCTCTTTTGGTCCAATCGATTATGGACCCTATCGCGAAATATATAGTTACGGCCAAGACCAGGAGGGAAGCGAACTGCAGATATGGGCCTAGACCAGCTATCGCTTGATTCAAAATCATCTGACTTGGATTTATGCCTACCACGGTCAGGAGACCTACGATAAATGCTGAGAAAACAGCCTTTACACTATGCCTATGCTTCCGACGCTTGCCTCCCATCTGACCCGAGTGAGGTATCCGAAGTGGAGATATAACATTACCTTAGTTCGTGATGGATAGGGCGGTTCCCGCTCCTCAAAAGAGACTATCTCACTTCTCGGTGACCGTAAGAGCTGCTGTCTCCAATATTTTGCTCCAATCTGCGATGGTCTCAACGCAACCGTCTGTCTTGTTAACGATGCCTATCACAGTAATGCCATGTTTATCTGCAAAAAGAATACCATCCTTAACTTCCCTTACACAGCCTACACCAATGATAGCGCGCGGCCTATACTTCTTGACCATACGCGATATGAACGTAGAACCTGGCACTATGAACACATTATAACCCATCGATCTCAGTTGCTCTACCGATCCGCCCAGATCGCACTTGCCACAATTCTTGCAAGTAATTCCTTCCGGTGTTAATTTCGCAGGGCATTCTGATGACCTCAGACAATGGGGCAGAAAAATGGCCCTATCCTTGATCTCTGTCTTGGAGAACGCATCCCTGTTCATGTCATTATGCAATTTTATGAAGAATGATGTCATCTCGAAATCCTTTATTCCCATCATTCTGCAGATTCCATCCATGGCCTTGCCCATTGATGAGAAGCCAGAGTTAAGGAGCAGTCTTGGGAAATGGGGCCTATTCTCTTTCAAGGACAATGTCATTACACTAACTACGAAGAGTACCAGGTCTAATGCGAAAAAGAAAGAGAGTATCAAGATCTCCCCGATGACCAATACTGCCTGGGTCAATAATTGAGAGTCCACCATGGATATGAACGGGAACAGACTGACTACTATTATATCTCATGGGTGGTCAGCCAAAAGTATACGATATATCGGCCATGACCTGAGTAAAAGAGCCATGTGACCACATACATCTGGCTTACTTGGCCTAAGAGCTGTAGTTTCTTGCAATCATTATATCCATGAACCCCCTTTTAGATCAACGTCAGATATGAACCAGATGAACGAGGACCCCATTGAAATGTGAGAAAATGATGAACGAAGCTATGTTCGCGATCAGGCTTGGCATGAGAACGGTCAATGTCGACGATAGTGGGGCGACTGTTCTGATGGATACTAAGGAGCTCACGAACGCGCTAGGCTCAGCGCATGGGGGAGCCATTTTCTCTCTGGCAGACCAGGCGTTTGCATTGGCAGCGAACAGGACCAGCGCTCAGGTCGGAATATCGGCCAGTATAAATTATATTAAACCAGCACGGGGTTTATTGAAGGCCGTATCACATAAGGTAGGAGAAAGCAGCAATACCTCGATATGGCAAGTGGACATATTCGATAGCAATGATGATCTGGTAGCTGTGTTCCAGGGAATAGGCTATAAATTAAGGCAGCACAGTGAAAAAAGTGAACTGCCCCTAACTAAGTGATCTCCTTCATGGAAAGATCGTTTCCACTTTTATCGTTGCCCTTTCTCCAGTTCTTGCTTTGATATTTCGTTCGCATGAAGCTACTGAACCAAAGGATCTTGTGAAGAAACGTCAATGGAATGAAAAGAGAATAGTTGAGAAGATAATTAAACGATGAACCATACTTCCCTTTTGTGCGATTGGTATTCCTAGGAACGGGCGGCGGCCTTCCCTCGCCACAGAGAGGTGTCAGTGCGATCGCCCTTCAGATAGGAAGGGATGTACTGCTGTTCGACTGTGGGGAAGGGACCCAACGTCAATTCATGATATCCAACTTCTCTTTCATGAAGATCACATCCATATTCATATCTCATTTTCATGGGGACCATATCCTAGGACTCCCAGGACTTATCCAGACGATGAACTTCTCGGGGAGATCGCTTCCCTTGCGCATATTCGGTCCAGAAGGTATTGTCGAGCTAGTGACCGCGATCGTATCGCTGGGTGGTTTTAAGCCCGACTTTGACATAGAACCCGAGGCGCTGAAAGACGGTGACAAGGTCGCACTGGACGGTTTCTCTGTCATTGCTGTAGCTGGCGAACATACCGTACCAGAGCTTTGTTATGTCATCGAAGAAGATGGAAGACCTGGTAAATTCCTATATGAAAAAGCGATCGCGTTTGGTATCCCGGAGGGCCCCTTGTTCAAAAAACTGCGCTCGGGCCACCCAGTCTCGGTGAATGGCCAGACCGTTCAACCTGAAGAGGTGATCGGAGAGCGCCGCCCAGGACGAAAGGTGGTCATATCTGGTGATACAAGACCGATAGATGCTCTTGTGCGAGCTGCAAAGGATGCGGATGTTCTGGTGCACGAATCCACGCATGACTCTTCACTTGAGAAGGGAGCAGAAGAATATGGCCATTCGACCGCAAAACAGGCTGCAGAGGTCGCAAAAAAAGCTAATGTAAGGAGCCTTTACCTAACTCATATATCCAACCGTTATGATGATACGTCCATCCTGCTTGATGAAGCGAGATCTGTGTTCCAGAACACAGTTGTGGCTGAGGATTTTATGACCATAGAGATAACTTATAAGGGCTCAGAGAAGAAGCAAGATCTGGTAAAAAATGAGCTCGGACGGTACCTAGCTCATTCCTTCCCTATTCGAATCTGATGAGATCGGCGCTGGTCACTATGCCGGTGATGTGCCCACTTTTCGTGGTAAGTACGGCATGCTGCGAAAGAAGAAGGGACTCAACATAAGTTTTATCCATATCCTCGCTTACTAATGGGAATGGCTCATCCATGATTGACCTGATCGGCCTACTGTCCCAAATCCTCCATCTTAGCACCTGTCATTATCAGGGTCAGGATACTTTTCTCGCTGATGCTTCCAACAGGTTTCTCACCATCGAGTATGGGCATCTGAGAAATACTGTTATCTCTCATGATCTCAGAAGCTTTTTTGACGGTCTCGTTAGCTTGTATGCTGACCACTTTCTTGCTAGATATGTCTCTCAAGCATGTCTTAGCCGTTTTATCCTTGGCCTCATCCAAAGTAACGAATATCTTCACTACCTCAGAGTAACTTCCCTTCACACTTCCTCGCTCGATCTTTGCTATCGTGGATTGACTGACCCCTGATCTCTTCGCTAATGCCGCTTGTGTAAGGCCTAACGCTCTTCGGACCTGCTTTATCTGAGAAGGATCAGGAAATTTCACGATCGTGAATGCCATTATTCGTATTTGAATTATTCCTGTGAGAACATATCTGTATTCAGCTATGGGTCGATCAGATCATACCGCCAAAATGCATTGGACCACCCACATATCAGTCGCGTTCCATTACATGAGGGGAGAAGTTGGATATTACCTGCTGGCATATGTTGATCGCTTATTTTGATGGATCATATCATAACAAGCGAGAACGCCCTAAGTTATGGAGAAAAAAGAACAGACCAATAGTTATAAGAACGCTCATGATATGCATATTTGTCCCTGGTCTGCCATAATGGTCCTCGGAATATATGGTCTGAACGACCGAAGATGAAGCTCGTGGACGAGCTGCCTCAATATACTTCTTAGGACGCAATGAAGGCCTATCGGATAGGCCAAGAGGTCAGCCTGAAAGGAGAGGTAGTAGGTCCATTGTTAGGAGCATGTTAATAAATGATCGTGACAGCAGTGGTCAATAACAATATCATCGAAAGTGTGGCATCATCCAATAGCTTGAACAATATCATTTTAGCTTCGATACTAGCGGGCGCGGTCGGTGTGGTTACATTCGTTGCAATAATCATGGCATATAGAAAAATGAGAACTGTACCCAAACCAGAGGTCATAAAAACAAAAACTAAACTATTTAAAAGAAAGAATTGAGCTCTTTGCAGAAGATCGATATTCTGAGTACTGTCTTAACGTGTGGACACATTCCCTGGTACCATGCGACCATGCATGACATTTTTATCTAAAAATTGATTCTTTAAAAATTGAAAAGGGGAAAAAGCAGCCGGGATAACTGCTTGAAATGGATACTGACCCCCCTCTCATTTCGTAAATAGATAATGCACTATTTAGATTTATCATCTGAGCGTCCGTTCTGCATTAGCCTATGAAAAGAGCATATTTTAGAGCCACTTTCTTGAACTGGCCATTTCTAAAATATTAATACTATGTGTGAATGAGAATAATGCTGATCGATCAAGATCTCGAGGAAGCTATGAAGCGACAAGATATTATCAAAATAAGATGCTTGAAATATCGAGACCCGGTAAATAAGAGATCTGCAATAGAACTTATTCTGACCCAACAATGAATTAGTTCATTGGTTATAAAAAGAAAAATACGCCGGGCAGGCGTACTGATATCTTACTGCTTATCAAGCATCTTTGTCCATTCGAACTTCTTACGGTTCTTCCAGTCCGCATTATGGTATAAGTAGCTAAAGATCAATGGGACAACTGTAGTTGCTTCAGCATAGACCATTTGTTCGCATCTCGTATCCACTTTACCCCATGAGCTTGCTTCCTTAAGGGTCGATGAGGAGCATGCACCATCTCTTGCGTCCGCAACCGTTATTTGGACCGCATATTTATGCATCGGGACTTTTTTGCCTAGCATCTCAGCGCATACAACGGTATCTTGTGCAAAGTTCTTGGGAACCCCTCCGCCTATCATGAAGAGACCAGAGTTCTTTGCGCTCATTTTGATCTTTGTAAGCTCATAGAAGTCTTTTACCGAGTCTATGCTCACGTGAGCATCAGGGTGGGTGACCTGGTGCATTACAAGGCCAAAACCGGCGCTTGAATCCGAGAACGCTGGACAGAATACCGGGACATTGTGCTCAAATGCAAGCTGCACAAGGGAGTTCTTCTTTTTTGAGTGTTTTGTGAGATATCTTCCCATCTCTCTTATGAACTCCCTGGAGGAGTAAGGCCGGGGATCCAAAGAATCCGCCACCGTTTTTATAGTGCTGTCACAAACCTGCAGCTCCTCTTCATCTATGAACGTATCATAGATGCGGTCGACATAGTTACTGCGGAGCATGTTGTCATCGACGAACGGCGTTCCAATATAATGCTTGAAACCTAGCGCCTCAAAGAAATCCATATCTACAACTGATGCTCCAGTGGAAACGACCACATCGATCATGTTGTATCTTATCATGTCAGAGTAAACGTTCATGCACCCTGCTGCACTGCTGCTCCCAGCCAAAGTAAGGATGGTGGTGCAATCCTTCTGGCCCAAAGCTTTCATCATGATGTCTGTTGCACGCGCAGTATCACGTGAGCTGAATGACATCTCGCTCATGCTATCAATGATAGGAGTAGAATCAAACTTGGTCGCATCAACCTGCTTGACGACTTTTCGCAATAGCTCTTTCTTTTCCATAGGTCTCACCCGGTTTGACCAGGGGGTGACTATAATCTATGTTTTTAAAACCATGTATAGCAACAGCCTAGACCATCACGGGACGCCACAACATATCAGCTTGCGACCGTTCCTTTGAACTCTAGTTCCTGGACCCTAAATGGTCTATCTCCTCTTTCAGGAACGAAATAAGCTCTGAACCATTGCCTGAACTTGTCGGTTTAAAACCTCTGGCCATCGTTATTGCTGAAGAAAGTTCTGAAACGTCCTCAACGATAATGGCTTTTCCAGATCTTCCTAGTGCTTCTGAAAGCTCGATCTGCTGATCGTCCACATGTTCATAGAACATGGCTCTCCTAGGTACTATTATCAGCGGTTTTCCGAGGGACAGGACGGTCTATGGCCGTCCCTGCCCCAGCATGGGCAACGACGACGCTTGCTTGCTGAAGATCATTCTTAAGTTCTGGATCTGTACAGAAACGGAACCATGTGGCTTTCCTAGGCTCATACTTTGAATAACCGGTCTGGATCACTACCTCTTCTTGAATGTTCTCAGCCAGCTCATCCATGGCCTTTATCAATCGATCAAAGCTCTGGTAGTGTGTGCCCACAGAAACGAAGATCATATGATCGACCCTCGGTACTCTGCCTTTGGACCATATTCGTTCTTAAGTTCCGGCCAATTGACCAGGAAGCGGTCAGCTAGATCATAGATTATCCTGCCTGTACCAGATGTTTTCTTTACTCGTGACCAGCTCTCAATGTAAATGGTCGGGATCCTCAATATCTTAGCCCAGATGAATGCAGGAATGGCAACAGCATCCCCTGTGCTGATGACCACATCAGGTCGCTCCATCAGATATATGACAAAGATCTGCATCATCGATGATATCATTTCTTTTGGTTCAGCGCCAACGTCACCGACCAGATATTTTTTATAATGCAGCTGGAAAGATCTTGGGTTACGATGTGAAATGAAGAAAACGTCATGCTCTTTAAAAGCGTCCATCAGTCTAAGCATCTCTGTAAGATGACCACCAGCGGACGCTACAAGACATATCTTGAGCCTAGCTTCATTTTTCATTTTTCTCTATGTATCTATGTGGATCAAAGACTATTTTAGAATGATCCTTCTTACAAATAGAAGATCCTAGATGATCCTGTCATCGATGGATGACCTATTCGCTCTCGGGCTGTTCATCCACAGGAGCACTGGTCCCTGAGGACGTACTAGCACTTTTAGGGACCTTTTTTGTTGGACCCAATATATCTATAAGGTAATTGAATGCCGGGATGAACAGAACGAATGGCAACATCATATAATATCTCCATCTTTTTTTATTTGAACGAATGAAGAACCTGATGTGCGGTATGTTCGCCATGGCTTTCCTTTTGAGATCAGCTCTTTTCATTGAGCTCCCTCTATCGGCTCTTGCTTTCTCAACAGCCGCCACTATGTTCTCTGTGCTAATGCTATCAATACCCAACAAATGGTCATCCATCCCGATCTGGGACATGAATGATCTGACCTTTGGCGCATAATCAAAGGCCACTAACCCGATATCAAGGTCTGAAGCGATCATCAGAGCATGCAAGCGAAAGGATACCAATACGTCCAGCTCATTCAGGAGCCCTTTGATCTCACTAGCTGTTCGATCGCAAGGGACCGTGATGAACCGCTCCTTGTTCCAGACCTTCTCAGTTATCCTTTTCCCTATCATGTCATCGTACATCTGGGGATGGTAATCATTACGTTCCTCGAACTTCTCCATTGGTATGAAATAAACACTGGCATCATTATCTCTTATAAGCTCATCACAGGCATTTGCGATCACATCCATGATCTTTTCATCATCCCATTTCGCATAGAAATCGTACATCTCATCCTGTGAACGAACATTGACGCCTATCCTATACGAGCCCTCATCGTGAACAAGACCCACCGATGACCTATCACCTGATCCTTTTTCGAGCAGGAAGGCGAGATCTGCCGTAACGTGGACATTTGACCTGATCCCCATCTCCTTAAGTCTGCGCGCTGAGCTCTCATCTCTAACGGTGATGACTTTCATGGAGTCGAGGACCGCCTTCGTTATCATTGACCTCCAAGACCTTTCGAATGGCAGGACCCCTACAGCACAGCACATTACAGGTATCCCTAGCATTTGTGCCATCCCTAGTAGGGACATGCTCGTCATGTCCCCGTTCATTAGATCCCCGCCACCGAATATCACGAGGTCTGTATCTCTTAACATCCGAAGGACCTTGATCAGTTCATGTGGATGATAAAACTCAAAAATATCAGCTATTCTGTCGAGATCATATCTATCGAACAACTTTTTCGAATTATCTGCTATGACGAATATCCTAACATCTGGACCATATTCATTCCTTAGCAATGTGAGCAACGATGAGAATATCGCATCGTCACCAACATTAACGCCAGCCCAATTGACGATGGTGACAGTAAGAGGACCTTTCCTTCTGCGATGCAAATGCACTAAGCTCTAACATTTTCGCTCGTCATATTAACTTCTTGCTGATGAACGGGAAATGCAGTGAACTACCTACAGGCATGTCTGATAGGAGTTTTGACGATCATCCGATCTGACAGAACAACGCTTCAGCCATAGGAACAATGAATGAAGATCGGCCACGGTCCGATGTTTCCGGGAAGGATCTCTTCTATTTTCTCTTTTCATTCTTCTCAGGATGGACCCCCGCTAGCGTGAGTTAAATGTTCATCTCACATCTTCCCTGAGATCCAGCACATAGTTGATCGCCATGATCACTTGCGAGGACATGTATGCCCTGGTCGTCCCCAGCGATATTTTTTTCCCATATCGCAGTACGAACTCTTCCTCCTTCTTCGGTAGCCCGACCTGGTCACCGACCACGAAAACAGGGTCCTCTCCAATGTCCGCTGTCCGTATATCATCCCCTTTCTCATTCAGTACGAATATGTTCTCCCTACCCTTTACCACCTCTTGTAAACTTTTCTTGCTGACATATATGCCCTTATGGGACTTTCCGTTCAACGCATTTTTTATGAGCGATTCCCAACTTTTTTCATCAGTGGGCGCCTCATCTAATTCTGCGGCTATCACCCTGAGCTCTTTGGGCGGCGATGGCGGTCCATTCAATACGGATGAGAAAATAACATCCTTTCTTAGCGAGTATGAAGTATACAAAGCATTGAAGATGCATCGTTGTACAAGATCAGAATCTTCCAGCTTCCCTAAGGTCCCTGAACTGTCCTGAAGTATGTCCGGTCCTTGAATAGATTATGAACTCACGCATCCGATGCACTAGAGGAAAATGAGGTTATCAATCTTATCTTCACATTGGCCTGATACAATGAACGGGACCTGCTCATAGGACCATAAAATAGATCATGTTATTGTAAATTATCGAGATTATCAAGAACATATACATTTTTCGATGAGATATCCTTCTTGCCCAACGATGAGAAAAAGAACCTTGGTATCCGCGGGATGGCATGCATCATCATTTCCTTCCACCCTCTTTCGCCTATTAGTATATCCGTGACCATCTCGACCATTTTGTGGTCCTCACCCGCTACAGCAATAAGCTCTGCGATATCACAAATGTCTATGCCTCGCTGAATTATATGACCTACTAAATGATCAATACGGAGATTTGGTGATATGGTCTGCCTCATCTCTTTCTGATAATCCAGTAGCGGCTTTCCATTTTGGACGTGCGCTATTGTCGCCTTTGCTCCCACCTCACCGCTGAACAGGGCATTAGTAAGGCCTTCACCAGTTAAGGGATTGGTAAGACCGGCTGAGTCCCCTATGGCGATGCAAAGCTTATTGGCGATATGTTTCCTAGGCGCCATTGGTATGGGATGGGCAGTTCGCTCCTCTTTGAGCACCATAGCCGCCGCATTCGCTCAGCGTCCTTTGTTCTATCTTGTTAAGGGCGTTCGTGAAGAACTCGGTGCTAACTCCCATTCCACCTATTCCAATATTCGCCTCGTTCTTTCGCGGGAACATCCAGCCATATGGTGGTGGACCGTCCCGCCTCATCTGCCATCCACCTGGCCTATCCCATAAGTATAATGTCAGGCTGTCCCCTGGATCAGATCTTAAGCTGATGTTCTTTGCCATTCCTATGGCTAAAGACCCATTTGGCAATGGACCAAAGATATTGTTCGCGGTCCTGCTATTTGCGCCCTCAGCAACGATCAACACCTTTGTGCGGAGCTGGTCGTGACCGCAGTTGACCTCCATATGTCCATCTGCGTCCACAACTTTCGATACCTCGCACCTTGTCCGTAGCTCCGCTCCAGCTTTCTCTGCCCTTCTTAGCAGATAAGTGTCTAATTTTTCCCTTTTAACGGTCACAGCTATCCGTTTAGAAAGTCGATAGTCCAACTGTTCGTCGTTGGCGACGAATGTTACTCCTCTTATCTCCTTCTCGATGATATCATCAGGCAAAGGTTCAGATAATGATCTTGATGCTCGTTCTAGAAACCCACCGGCACAGCATTTCTGTCTTGGGACCTCTTTCTTTTCTACGATGAGCGTGTTCAGACCAGCCTTAGTACAATAATATGCAGCATTGGTACCAGCTGGCCCACCCCCTGAGATGATCACATCGTACATAGCGCCCATTGCTCCATTCAGGCCCGGCATCAATGTATGACGTCAGGCTAGGAACGATCGAATAATAAAATATCTTAAGCCATATAAGAATCATGTTGTTAACTCGCTCCTCTCCGGGCACGGACCTTTGCCTCCTACGAGCTAGGGGTGCATAGCGAACCGATCAAAGAAATGATAACAGGAAACGTAATTCATTTCCATTCACTTAGGATATGTCTGCCATCATTTTCCAGTTCATCCAGATGGCATTTCGCTTGCTTTTGATAAAATAAGAATGTAGACTGAACGAACAGGCCTATCATATAGACCAGACGGACGTCCTACCTTCTTAACGACTCTATTTTTCTCTCATCCTTTGTCGCTTTTTTAAGTTGCTTATAATGTTCTTTGCAAAGATGCACCCTTCTAGCTTTGTCATCTGCTGGCTTCAGGCTAGCTTTCTCGCACATTCCCTTGGACGTTGATCTTTCAGCTGGCGCGGTACATCCTTCGATGCCACATTTCTCTTCGACCATGAGAGGCTCATTTGATTCCTTTACTAAATAATTTGTTCACCCTTTAGGACCGCCTAGCCCCTTCGGCCGGTCTCCTCATTTTATGGTGGCTGTTGAACAACGCTCGTCCTCATCCTCGATCTCAAGGCAGGCTTCTTGCTCAGATAAATTAAATGTAAGTTCGATATTATCATGAAAGATGATCAAGGTAGCTCCATCTATCCTATCAGCCGATTTCAGCAAACTGGGCGAAGAGGTAGGTAGATTACAGACTGAAGGCGCTGATTGGGTCCATATAGATGTAATGGATGGGGTTTTCGTCCCAAATATAACAATTGGTCCGATCGTTGTTCAGCACCTTAGGAAGTACTCACAACTTCCATTCGATGTGCACTTGATGATCATGGACCCAGAAAGGTATATCGAACGGTTCTCATCAACTGGTGCCGATATCATTACAGTACATGTTGAAGCGACAAAAGATGTCGAGATGGCGCTCAAAAAGATCCACGACCTAGGCAAAAAAGCAGGCCTCTCTCTTAATCCAGAGACTCCTTTCAGGACGGTAGAGCCGTTCTTGGACGATGTCGATGTTCTTCTTGTGATGACCGTACACCCTGGTTTTGGAGGACAGTCGTTCATGCCTGAGTGTGTTCAAAAGATCCGGTCAGCTAGAACGATGATAGAGGATCGAGGATTGAACATGGATATCGAGGTCGATGGCGGCATAAACACCGATACGGCCGCTATTTGTGTAGATTCTGGTGCAACGGTACTAGTTGCAGGCAGCTCTTTGTTCAAACTCACATGTATGAAAGATGAGATAGCGGCATGGAAGAGGTACTCAATAAGCAATGGCCTTTGAAGTATCGACCTGATGTGGACCGCTTCATTCATTCTTTCGGGACCTCACGATCCATCTGGTCGGCTTGCGATGCGTTCTCAGGCGGCCATAGCGGCCTATCGTACACAAGCTGGGATTTGGTCATTCCGACCATGCCCTCTGTAACTCTCTTGATGTTCGCGGGTCACTATGCACTCGATTCGCATCAGCATGCTCGTTCTCCCCCCACAGCTTTTGGAAGGATGCTTCCAGCTCACGATGGTCAATGAGCAGGCTGGATCGTTCGACACATTGACATTGATATAGCATAGAACGTCCCTCGGAACGATCCGATCATCTTTTCTTTGATACCTGTCAATATCTATATTTCCAATCCAGATAGCAAAACGACTAAAATGAGGGGGTGTCCTAGGCATCATAAGATAAAAAGATTCATTAATCAGCCGCCTTATGACGCCATGATATTAATGAACTTTGACTTCATGGGCTCAAAATGGTTTTTGTTGTTAATAACCATCTTTCTGCCGCTGTTGATATTGCTTATCGCAATGCTCGCAAATGCGTCCGTATGCATCATGATGGTCATAATAGTATGGATTGCCGTTGCCCTGATCGTGGTCTATCTTCCAAGGTATGAACAATGATCATATCTTGCCTTCTGGTCTAAGATCCATTTGAAAATATCATCAAGATCATTTTTCCCCTTTTTCACATGTAAGAACCGTCAAGGCACACATGGTAATTTCAGCCATCTCCCTTCTCAGCACTTATACAGACTTACCGAATATGGGAATATCGTTCACGAACGAGATCTGCTCGTTGCTCAACGGACCGAAAGAGGAGGGGGCTGCCGCCCTGTCCAACTTGCTTCTTGACGCGTAAAGGATAAATCCTGAACGAACGCTCCTCTTTCTGATGGGCGTAAACCTTTCAGGTATCGTGCCGGCGGAGCGCATGGAGCTCAGGGAACTGAACGGAAGGACCCTGGCTGTTGATGCATACAATACCATTTATCAATTTCTTTCAATAATCAGGGGCCCGGATGGGACGCCTCTCAAGGATCAGAATGGCTGTATAACCTCCCATCTTGCCGGCCTCTTGTACAGGAATGTGAATCTCATAGAGAACAATATCCGTCCAGCATATGTTTTTGACGGGATCCCCAGTCCATTAAAGTCAGGAAACTGTTAGCTGAAAGGACGGAGCGCAGGAACAAAGCCCGCGACGAATGGAAAGAAGCAATAACTGAAGGGGACCTTGAAAAGGCAAGATGCAAAGCTCAGCAGTCCTCAAGGATGACGAACGATGTGGCTCAATCGTCGCGGATATTGCTAACATACCTTGGGATACCAGTAGTACAGGCGCCGCATGAAGGCGAGGCGCAAGCATCATACATGACATCAAAGGGTCACGCATGGGCGACCGCATCTCAGGATTTTGATTCACTGCTGTTCGGAACACCAAGGCTTGTCAAGAACCTCAACATAACCGGCCGAAGGAAAATGCCTAGTTCCAAGGAATACCGCGACATATGCATTGAATTAATAGAACTTGATAATGTCATACGAACGAACTCCCTGACCGGCAGGGAGCAATTGATAGACCTCTGCATATTGATGGGCACTGACTTCAATAAAGGCATACGAGGTATCGGTCCAAAGAAAGGTCTAAAGTTCAATTAAAGAGAACGGTACGATCGAGAACGCACTGCGTGCTATAAATGAGACCATCCCTGATCATGAGCAGGTCAAAGAGATATTCCTACATGGGGAGACCTCCGACCAGTATGATCTTGAATGGCATCCACCACAACGCGATAAGGTCATTGAGTTCATGTGCAGGGAGCATAATTTCTCAGAAGATCGCGTGAATTCTGCGCTTGATAGGTTCGAGAACAAAAAGAAAGCTACCAAGAAAAGCGAATCGGTCCCAAAAAGTCAGTCGAACCTTGATAAGTTCTTCTGATCTGATCAGCGGCGGATGGCAATAAAGATATCGATCGGTATGCAAGACCAGCAGAGATCGGTCCGTTTTGTTCGCACAAAGTTAAAAAAGGTAGGCATATTACCCTTTGCAAAGGGACCAGCGATGATAAAGCAGGTTCAGGCTAATTACAACGCTCCGGAACTTGAGAAAAGAGTTCAAAAGTTCTGGAACGAGACTGACGCATACAAAAGAACGAAAGAGCTCCGGGCTAGCGGGCCTGATTATTATTTTGTTGACGGCCCTCCGTATACAACTGGATATATCCATTTGGGGACCGCTTGGAACAAAACGATAAAGGATACGGTGATCCGTTTTCATAGGATGCAGAACTTTAATGTCCGCGATCAACCCGGATACGATATGCACGGGCTGCCTATCGAGGTCAAGGTCGAGAAAGCGATAGGTACCAAGAATAAACATGATATCGAAACGTATGGTGTCGATAAATTCGTCTCTATGTGCAAGGAATATGCTCTGGACTTTCAGAAAAAAATGACGGAACAGTTCAAGGAGCTGGGCATATGGATGGATTGGGAAAAACCATACATGACCATCTCCCCCTCATATATCGAGGCTGCTTGGTGGACATTGAAAAAAGCATATGATAAAGACCTGCTGACAATATCCAATCGTGTCATCACATGGTGTCCGCGCTGTGAGACCGCCCTCGCTGAGGCTGAGATAGAATATTGGGAAGAGAAGGACCCATCAATATATGTCAAGTTCCCGCTGAAGGAAGATCCCGCGGTCTCATTGCTGATCTGGACCACTACCCCGTGGACTTTACCCTCGAACATGGCAGTAGCTGCTCACCCGGACTATGAGTATGCAAAGGTAAGGTACCACAATAGCGCCGGATCAGATACTCTGATATTACTATGTTCACTCGTTCAGCAGGTAGGAGAGCTTGGTGGATGGGACGGATTCGAGATATTGGGGTGCATGAAGGGCAGCGACCTGGTCGGTATCGAATATGTACCTCCCCTCTACGAAGAAGTCGATTCCCAACGAAGGATATCGGGTAAGTGGGTCCACAAGGTCGTTCCATCAAATACTGTAGAAGCGGACAAGACTGGATTGGTACATATTGCACCTGGCCACGGTCCAGAGGACTTTGAGATTCGGGAAGGCTTTCGGTATCGAACCTTATTGTCCGGTCGACGAGGGAGGAAAGTTCACTTCTGATGTCGGTGAACATTATGCTGGCCTATATGTAAAAAAGGCTAATGTAAAAATAATAAGTGACCTGAAAGAGAAGGGACTTATGTTCCATTCAGGAATCGAAGAGCATAGATATGGTCATTGCTGGAGATGCTCTACCCCGATCATATATAGAAATACCAATCAGTGGTACCTTCGCATAACGCAGGTGAAGGACCTTATGCTCAGTGAGATCGCCAGGGTCAAATGGGCACCTGAGTGGGCAGGAGCATCTAGGGAATATGACTGGACGTCGAATGCAAGGGATTGGTGCATATCAAGGCAAAGATATTGGGGGATACCGATCCCAGTATGGATGTGCAGCTGCGGCGAGATGAAAGTAGTAGGTTGCATTGATGATCTAAGGTCCGGTAAGGGCTACCATGAGGGCATGGAACTGCACCGCCCATGGATAGATGATGTAACTTTCAAATGCGAGAGATGTTGCGGCGAGATGAAGCGCGTGCCAGATGTACTGGACGTTTGGGTAGACTCCGGGGTCGCTTCCTGGGCGCAGCTTGGGTTCCCACAGGACACTGCTGAGTTCGAAAGATGGTGGCCTGTCAAATTCATTACTGAAGCACATGATCAGACCCGCGGCTGGTTCTACTCGCAACTTGGATGCTCATGCATAGCTTTCGAAAAAGCGCCGTACGAGAACGTACTGATGCATGGCTGGATGCTTGATCCTCAAGGGCAGCCAATGTCAAAATCAAAAGGCAATGTGATAGAACCTGGAAAGGTCATTTCCGAATACGGCGCTGACGCTTTAAGGTTCTATTTCATGCGAACTAGCGCACCTTGGGAGGATATCTCCTTCCAATATGAGGGTGTCAAGAATTCCAGAAAGATGCTGAACATACTGTGGAATGTTGTGAATTTTGCTTCCACATATATGTCGATCGATAAGTTCGATCCTCCGCCGTTGATGCAGCATCCATACGCTCTGCGATGAGGCCTGAGGACCGCTGGTTGACATCAAGGGCAGAAAAGCTGAAGATAGAAGTGACGAAAGACCTGAACTCCTTCGAGCTTCACAAGGCCTGCCGTGCTATAGAGGATTTTGTCCTGGAGGACGTATCGAGATGGTACTGTCCGATTAATAGACGTGACCGCATGTGGGCCGAAGGCGATAATAAGGACAAGATCGCGGCTTATAAGACGCTTTATGATGCGTTGATCGACGTAACTAAGCTGTTAGCTCCGTTCTGCCCATATATCACTGAGGAGATCTATCAAGCTCTGGACGGAACTAATGCCTCAGTGCACATGAACGATTGGCCGGGCAATGACCCGTCGCTGATCGATGAGAGCCTTGAGGCCTCGATGAGGACCATGCAGGGTCTCGTTGAGGATATAACCAAGGAAAGGCAGAAACGGAATATGAAGCTCCGTTGGCCTTTAAAACGTATAGTGATCAGAGCCAGCAATGAAGGGACCATCGATCTTCTTAGGCCGATGGAAGAAGTGCTCATGTCGCAAGCGAACGTTAAGGTCATCGAATATGTACCGTTCGGAAAGGAATGGAGCGAGCTTGCTCCAGCGATCGGTGGAGAAGGGACCTTAGCTGCTTTGCCGGAGAACGTAGTAAGATCTCAGTTCGCTGATGGCGATGTTTACATCGACTTCAATGTGAACAAAGAGATCGAGGCTGAAGGCTATGCAAGGGAAGTAATACGACGCATTCAACAAATGCGTAAGGACATGAAGCTAGATGTTGAAGAGTTCATCAAAGTGGAAATAAAAGCCCCCGATACGATAGAAGTGCACTTCAAGTCCTGGAAGGAGCACATAATGAAAGAGACAAGGGCAACTGAGATGTACTTCGTGGACGAACCAAGCGGTGAATACTCCGTAAGCTGGGAAGTCGAGAAGAACAACGTCAAGATATCCATATCGTCCCTTCATATGAAGAACGGGGCTGATGGCAAAAAGAAAGATCAGGACTGAAAGGGAAGTGAACTGTCCTTTACTAGGGCAGTTCACTCTATATTTTTTGATCGAATGAACGCGGCCTCTATCACATGATCTTTATGTTCTTCATCACATGATCCAGGCGAGGTACACATCTGAACGAAGTAATATCTGCTGGAGATATCCATTGATATTCAGTATGCTCCCAATCGATGGTAACATCACGCGTCTTAGCGGCGAATAAGAATGGATGGACGGTCCAAACAGTATCGTCCGCCCTTGCCTGAATGATATCCCCCTGCCGTATCAGTTCAGCTCCGTTCAAGCAGATCTCTTCTGAAAGCTCCTTCCTTGCGGTCATCTCAGGGGTCTCGCCTTCCTCTATGAATCCACTGACAACCGCCCAATATCCTTGGAAAGTACCGACCTTATCACTCCTCTTTAGCAAGAGGATGTCATCCCCATCGATGACAACACAGCTCACAACATGCGTCTCTTTCACATCGAGAAGCTCGACTGTTCCATCCGCCCCATTGACCGAACATCTATCCCCGGTCTTTAAAAGGGAAATATCGATCTTATCTACCATCGGTACTTTTGCCATTACGGCGCCTGTAGTAACGATAGGCTCGGCCGTCGTGTTGATAATGGCCGCTGGCAACGTCCCTTGCAATTTCATGTCCAATATAACATAGGACCCAACGGTGCTCCCTTTTCCTCTGGGAAAAGCAAAGATCCCGTCCTTTATTGACATCTTGTTCAATGTTGGGTCCAGCAATATGCCTGTTGATGGGTCAACGCCGCCCAGAAAGCTTATCGGAGAAGCGCTGAGCACAATGTTGCCTTGCCCTGTGCCTTTAGAGATGCCACGTCCCTTTAGAAGCATGCGATCATCTCCAGGAGGCCCGCTGTGTCCCTGAAAACAACCTTTTGGGAGCATAACTGTTGGCAGATAACAACATGCTTTGCATGAGTTCGTCGCAGTGCACTTGAACCGCTCCTCTATGGGCGTAACGACCATGCAAGTATCACATACTACCTTGCCAAATCTTCCAAGGACCTCGGCCTCTTTAGGGCACTGCGACAATACAGCTCGTGAGGTACAGAACCATACCTCAGCATCGCATTTCGGTCTCCGTCCTTTCAAAGCTTTTGCAAGGTTCTTGATCTCGTCGACGGAAAGATGCGGACAGCCTAAAGCTATGAGCTCAGGCTCTTTTCCTGTGGTGAGCTTTGTCCTTGCATCCTCTAGTTCCTTACGACCGATGTGTACGGTCTCCAGGCCCTTAAGCTCTTGATCGTTCGATTCTGGAGTTACATCCTTTACATGGAACATTGCGACCGAACCAGCGGCAGCCATCGCGGCCGCCATACTTTTAAGCTGGTCAACATTGGGGCGTATCCCCCTGAAGTATGGTATACGGTTACCTACGATCACTCCAGCTGCCTGACCAAGAAGGGAGTGGTCCAATGTGGTAAGGTCCACATCCACATCGATAATGATCCCTGCCTTTCTATTCTCTTTCAGATGAAGTCCATACTCAGGCGTACTGCCTATGATCGCTGCCGCGAGAGCACCTGGCCCTCCCTCTCGGTTCGTATGAGCCCCGATCGCAGAATTAGCAAAGGAAAGTGCTGACGATTCGGCCCAAGCAATATGATCACCCCTTTTCGGGATGTTCGTGTTAAAGTACGGGGTACAGCTGCAATCCGTCCTGACGCCTAATCGCTCATATTTATCAAGGATCGATAGTTGACGGTCAGCGAACCTGGGCGAGATGCCCATCTCCCTCCATTTCTGCTTGTCCATTCCCGCAGGGTTCAAAGTGGTCCTGACCTTTACCTTAGCATCTGACGACAGTTGTTCTAAGAACTGTATCCCGCCTTCCCCTATGGTCTTATAGGAAACTCCGGACAGGTGTGCTGAGCTTATTGGGATAAGACATTTCGCATCATATATCTCGCCAAGTGCAACAAGCAGTTCCATGGCACGCTGTGCGCCGGCACCTTTCTCACCCGCTAGCGTGGCTTCTTCTTCTTTTGTAAGGAACATTGCTTCACCACCATTTTGCCATTGTTGAACGACCGGACCATTGCAGAGCTTCTTATCCAATGAACTGAGAACGTTCCATTAGGACGCCATCATCATGCCTGAAGCATATCTGTCCAGCCATTCTGATATTCAGATCCAAGAACTCAGGACCTGCATATATATTTCTGCTATTCTCGATCACTGGTCATCGATGGACTTTCTATAAGGGCAAAAGAGCATGCTTTTATATTTGTTATATATTAACAATCGTTACTATGAAGGCATTGGGCCTATTATCTGGTGGTTTGGACAGTTCCCTCGCGGTCAAAATCATCAAGGACCAAGGGATAGAGGTCATCGCTCTGAAGTTCACTTCACCTTTTTGCAATTGCGATTCAGGCGGAAAGTGCCATGCCCCCGTTCTGGCCAAAGAGCTAGGCATACGGCTTATAACTATAGCAAAGGACGAGGATTACCTTGACATAGTGAGGAATCCCCGTTTTGGACGGGGCTCTGGAATGAACCCCTGCCTGGATTGCCGCATCTATATGCTCGAGCATGCGAAAAAGATAGCTGAAGATATCGACGCAAAGTTCATTTTCACCGGAGAGGTGCTAGGACAAAGACCGATGAGCCAGCATCGTAGGGCCATGGACCTGATCGAGCATGAGGTAGGGCTTGAAGGCAAGATCTTGAGACCATTGTCCGCAGGACTTATGCCTCCTACAGAGGCAGAGCTCAATGGATGGGTGGACAGAGAGAAGTTGCTTAGCATCTCTGGCCGAAGTAGGAAACCCCAGATCAAGCTTGCTGATGAGATAGGGCTGGCGGATTATCCATGTCCAGCTGGTGGATGCTTACTCACTTCAAAAGAATTCGCTGTACGCTTGAAGGACCATATTGATCATCATCCAGGAAGGATAACTTGGAATGACATAGCGCTCTTGAAATTGGGCCGACATCTTAGGATCTCTGGGCGTAAATTGATAATCGGCCGTGACGAGAGGGAGAACAGAGATCTGCTAAGATTCGCTGGGGATAGTTTCCTTCTACTAGAACCGGCAGCTATACCTGGGCCAGTGGCATTGATGGAAAGAGGTGATCTTTCCATCATTCCAGAGGCGGCAAGCATCGTAGCAAGATATTCTGATAACAACGGAGAACCAGTAATGATCAAAAGCGCTGATGGACCATCACTTCTTGCGGGACCTTGTGATGAGACAAAGATAGATATGTACCGCATATCCGATGATCAGGCCAGGACCGTCCCGCCTCTCACGAGATAGCCTAGCTCGGCATGGACCGATATCGGTGAACATATATTGAGAATATGGCCAGAGCCACTGGAACCCGTATTCAACGGCTTGGATGAAGCGGTGATCTTCCCACCTGCTGGGGCTGGTGGTTCACAGACCAATGCCTAAAGATCTCATTTTCTCATCTATGTTGATATCCTTGCCTTCGAAGAAGACATGCCACCCGTCCTTATCCTCAAAGATCATAAAGCCGTCCAAATGCCCTATCCATCTATCTGGACCGAAGTCTGCCCCTGTCAAGCATGCTAGCGCTCCAGCGATTATGACATCATGTGAAATAGCTACGAGGACATCCTCGCCTTTATTATGTGGGCGGATAAGCTCTGAGAGAAGAGCTTTTGTACCTTCATCCAAAGATCTCAACCCTTTTATTGAACGACCTTCTGACTGCGCCTTTATCAGGTCATAGCTTGACATTGTAGCGAATAGTTCGATATCCATACCCTCTGTCACATAAGGTCCAGGATTGCCGAGGATCGATCTAGCTACAGGCTGTGTCTTAGTTTCTAGCCCATCACATATCATCTGTGCTGTCTGCGTGCATCTCAACAGCGGGCTGCACTCGATACGCAACTTGGTAAGACCAGACATTCTCAACCTTGTGCCTATATGCTTAGCATTCATTGCTCCATCCTCAGAGATGGGCGCTAGCCATGGAGAATCGGTCGGATAGACCTTACTTTTCTCAGCGTGTCTTATGACGATCGATGTGTTATCTACCTGTTGATCATTAATAAAGCTCAGGGCTCTTTCGATGTCGATCAAGGTATTCGATATAACATTCACATGGGACATATTAACTTATTCGATAATTGATCGACCACATGAACGTCCTTTATGCGTTCTCATGCTTGATCCCCCTTTTGGATATCTCAAAATGATATCAAGCGAGAAAGTTACATTAACTGACTAAATGGTCCTTGTTCCGGAATCAGGGAAAGAAAATGGATCTGCTGAACAGCCTGGTGCAGCCACTTTATGGCGGTGTACCAATCCAGATATTCTATGTGCTCATCATCTTCTCTTATACTTTCTTTGGTACGCTCCAGATATATCTTATGATCAAAAGTATCCTTAACCCTGATGATGCCGATACCAGAGACCTAGAAAAACTTGAAAGACCGAATCATGTGATCGTCGTGATCACAACGAACGGAAAGGCAACTGACGTTGTTGAGATGATAATCGCGAGAACGAAAAGCTATGGCCTCGATCTAGAGATATGCGTCGTAAAAGAGGCAAGCGATACTTTCAGGTACAGTTGCACTGAGATCATAGTACCAAAGGAATACAGATGTCCTAATGGCTCAAGGAATAAGATGAGAGCGTTACAATATGGCAACGAATGGTTCCACTCAAAAGGTTTCGGAAAGGAGACATATATCTGTCATCTGGATGATGACAGCACTGTAGATGAGAAATATCTTGAATATGTGCTATATTACATGAAAGATGAGGGCGGCCAAGGCTGCGTCCGCCTAAGGGCCTTTGGAAAACATCTCTTTTCATCTCTAGCTGACATTGTCAGGATATCGAACTGCGAAGCATGGTGCAAACAATCCAATAGGAAGAACAGACCTAAGTTCGTTCATGGTGAGGGGTTAGTAGTAAGAGCTGACGTGGAATGGGAGATCGGCTGGGATTTTGGAACATATGGAGCCGAGGACCTGATGATGGGTCTGGAGATATCTGATCGTTATCATTTCGCCTATATACCGATGGGGCATGTTTTCATTGCTCCTCCGATAAGCACCAAGGATTTCTACAAACAAAGAAGAAGATGGGCATGGTCGATCCTCAATAACAAAGGAAAGGTCTACAAGCTCAGCAAGTTGACCTATTTTATGTACATATACATGTTCATAATCGGCTTCACCGGGTTGATCGGTCTGATATTAATGCCTCTGGCGATCATATTCAGTTTCCAGATATATCGGCTTCTTTTACCATTCTGGATATGGAACATGATATGCTTCTTTGCATATTATCAGTTCGGAGCAGTGAACCATGGATCCGCAAAATACTGCGTAATAATGTTCGTTTTGCAGATCCCGATAGCATTCTATGAAGGGCTAACGATCATTTATGCGTTACTCGTTCACCCTGACTTTACTAAGTTCGAGACCATAAAGAAAGTGTAAAAAATAGATCAATGATGAAGGCCAATATCAGCTCAGGCTTGGTTCATACCGCGCTTTTCTCTTAATCTATACGACAATAGTCTCCCTTTTGGTTCAGCGACTATGTTCGGGTTCTTCCGCACCAGCTTGCTAAGCTGATTTGCATCAACGGACGGCTTTGCGGATGCGAATGGCCATTTCTCGTCCATATACGCGGTCACCAATTGACGGGCGGTCATATTTCCATATTTGCCTAGCAATAGCTCAATGAACTGACACATCCGTTCATGTCTACGGTGCATACGCAATGTCTCTATTGGCCTGAGATCATCCTCTTTATCCTTTTCCATCCCAGGTTCTCCCCATACATCCTTTTTCATCGGCGGTATTTTAAGATAAGTTCGTTCGTTGTCCCTTACGGCTGGCCTCACGCCTTGGCCTGTACGGCCTATTCACTTTGGACTACAGGCTGAACTCCCAGCAATTAAAGGGACAGTTCAAGTCCTTGCATTATGTGACCGCAGATCGCGACCACGAATTATAGTTAGGTTATAGAGTAATCATACTAGATGAATATATTTTCTCTCATGTCATCTTGAGGATATATTGCTCAGGATTGATCGGACCATTAGGGGTCAGAGCGTCCCTCCGACCTTTTCCTTTACTTCCGCAGCACTTCTTATATCAATGGTCACGATGCGTTCATATTTGGATGGAACGTTGCCTTTACTCTTATCATCATATGTGAAATGGACCGTTCTCCCAAAATGCTCGGCTGCTACATACATATGGCATATAGCTATCCCTACGCTGACCTTATCCATATTGCCATGCAATAATGATGCCTTGCAATAGACACCTACGCGACCATTCTCACCGGTGAAGTACCAAGGTTGAGTGTTCATTGCCGAGGGCGCGATCCTTGCAGGTTCTATGATCTCATCCATCCCTTTAGCGTTCGATATATCTTCCATGGGGCGCCTTTTTGGACATGCATTCTTATCGACATTGATCGGTTCAGATGATCTTCCGAACGCTAGCATTATCACGTATCTTAGTCCGACCCCTCTTTCACTGTCCTTCTTAGGCTTTGCCAATCCCTGCCAACAACTTCCAAGCCCAATGGACGCGAGATACAGGTCCAACTGCTGTAACATGAAGCCTGCGTTCACCAGATAATCTTCTTTCTCTTCTGAGTATAAGGCTACAAAGTAAGGTGCCTTTACAGCAAGACCGCTTTTGATATCTTCTTTTTTAAGAATGTAAAGCTCAGTCCTGATATTATCACGCATTGGTTTAAGTTCCTTCATGAAGGAAGAGATAGAGGTTAACTGAGCCTCTTCTAGCGGTTCGTTATTGAATTTCCTGATCGATCTTCTCTTAAACATCACATCGTACGATCCAGCCATCATGCTAAAGACCACCAACGGTATCTGTATAGATCACTTCATTTTTCTATGGGTCGGGTCAAGGAACGGCACTAAAGTGCCTTCCCATCCGCTTTCGCCCTCTCCATCAGGTCCTCCCTTGACCTAACAGCGCTAGGGCTACTGCCATTCGTCATTCTGATCGTGTCGACGATATTGAACCCGTACAACCTTAGGATGTCGGCTATCCCCTGGTCAACGGCTTTGAACGCGTCGATGTCGGGGCTCCCCTGACTAGTTATTATTATAGCCTTTTTTCCTGGCTTTAATCTGACCTTAAAATCTGATCCAAGGAACATGTACAGCCGGTCCTCCATCAACCTGAACTGCCCGGTCGGTTGATGAAAATAGACAGGTGTGCCGATGACCACTGCATCGGCGCTCTCTATGTCGTTCATAAGTTCTGATACTTCATCATCCAGTTTGCACTCATCATGGCTCTTACAGTATCCGCATGCCTGGCATCCTGAATATTCCATTTCATTGAGCTCGTATATGCTTGTCTCGTTACCAGCTTCGGCTGCACCAGCAAGTACCGTTTGAACAAGTGTATCAACATTACCGTTCTTTCTTGGACTACCAACAATGCCTATTACCTTCATGATCGCACCTTGTTAAGAAAAGTGATCCTAAGATATATAAATGATCAAGACCTGAGAGAATAATTTTATCTTAAGACTGACCAAATAGGGCGGAACATCGAGAGCGAGCATTCAGCCGATCAATTGCTTGCACAGCAAATATTGATCCTCGAAAGAGTAATGGTCCATTACGCAGATGATGGCCGTCTTTCCAAGTCGCTCAGGCATAGAACAGTTATAAATGCCCGACCCTAAAATATTGTAATATCATGATGGCCCAACTGCCGTATATCTCTGCGATCGCCAATCGCATAAAACATCTGAATGGAAGGTCCACGTTTGAGATCGAAACGACGATAGGCGAGGACTACACAATAATCCATGTTATGAGCAAAGGAGTTTGGCTGAGGGACGAGTTCATATTGACCGAATATTGTGCGGTGGGGGCAATGAACGATTTCCTGACAAGCTTCAAGGATTGCGGGAAGCTCGTGCTCATAGTACCTGAAGAGAAAATAGATGAGTTCAACTATGAATCCTTGGCCGCATCAATGATCAATATCGCTTTCAAACCCGGAGCTGATAGCGAGTTCACACTGATATCATACGGGGAGGACGGGGAACTGAATGTGAGATATGGTGAGGAACGGACGGACTAGATGTGCGTTCGTCCGCCTCTATTTTTTTATGATCGGATCAAGCATTTCATATCGACCGCTCTGAGATAATATTGCTATTTCAGTCTATGATCCCTCATTCCTGTCCACCCTTTGTGAGATCACTGATAGAATAATGAATGCGGCAACAATGATAATGGCTGGTACAAAGAGTATGAATAAAATGCCTGAGCTTCCGTATACCAATCCAACAGCAAAGCCAATGGCTAGGCCAAGCGCTAGACCTATCAAGAACATGTATGATACGGGCGCCCATTTATCCCATGTAGCTCTTTTCATATTCATTTCATCCTCTTTTGGTAAGATATCGAACTGAACTTGTGAATTGTGATCATATATTATATAGTAACCTTGATCTTCTGGTCACCGATGAAAGCAAAATGTCCTAAATGCGGTGAGGTTTTTGAATATGCTTGGCATCCGACCCTGATGCATGTGGGATCCGTCAAACTATTAAAATGTCCAGCATGTGGTAAAAGAAGCATGATGAATACTGAAGTAGAGGACCCGGTAACTTGGCCAAAGGAGAAAAGCGAGTAGTATCTGTATTCATTAGGATGCTGGTCGATCGATCAGAGATGTTACCGGACCATACAGGTCGATGATCCCCAACTATAGCAGCGTATCGCTCTTCAAAGCTGACGCGTCGAACGCATTAAGGACGGTCAGTCTGGCTAACCCCGGTCCATGCTCTTTTTCTCGTGCATTCCTAGCTGCATTGGTCCAAGATCATAGTCTAGGACCTCCATCTCATGCGAAGTTGTACCGATCGAATTCTGACAGAGATGTCCGATATTTCAGTTTACTCTATCTAGAAAATAAACTATTGTTTTGTTGATAATATCACATTATTTGGTAGATGTTACGCTTAAGTTCATAAAAAATAGGATGGTAAGTGGTTTAGCTTGATCTCAGCATCAAAGTTCAGCCTATGACATCGATCCCGTCATCATCGTTCGACGCCGGCTTTGACGGCTCTTGCTTATTTGGCGATGGTGCGGTTGCTCCGACCCTTTTGGCTGGTACATTATTAAGACCAGATCTGCTGTTGTTAGAGCTGCCTTTGCCATAGATGAACTTGGACTGGGCGCCTGTAACGATGAGCAGGATCTTGATGGTCCCCTGAAGCTCGGGATCGATCGAACAACCCCAGATAATACGTGTGCGGTCATTGACAGAGTCCGAAACGATCTCGGCGGCCTTCTGAGCCTCTCCGACGGTCATATCTGGTCCGCCAACGATACGTATCAATGCGCCTTTGGCATCCTTCAGGTTTATCTCGCCTAACAATGGAGATGTCAAAGCTTCATGGACAGCTGCCTTAACACGGTCGTCCTCGTCGTTCGTAGCCTCTCCGATACCTACGAATGCTACACCGCCTTCCTTCATGACCGTCTGTATGTCTGCATAGTCCAGGTTGACCAGACCAGGCTTGGTTATGATCTCGGTCAGTCCCTTTATCGTCTGCATCAATACTTCATCAGCTACCTTGAAAGCTGCATCGACCGGTAGCCTTGGGACCAGTTCTAGTAGCTTATCGTTAGGTACGACGATCGCTGTATCGCAGACCTGGCATAGCTTGTTCAGACCGATCATTGCATTCTCGGCCCTTACTGTGCCTTCTGCCTTGAACGGGAAGGTAACGATACCAATTGTTAGAGCTCTTAACTGCTCCTTTGCGATAGCAGCAACATAATGAGCTGAACCGGTACCTGTGCCGCCGCCCATACCAGCGGTCACGAAAACAATGTTGGAACCGTTCAGGAAGTTCCTGATATCCCCATCGTTCTCTCTTGCAGCGGCCTCTCCGTTCTCTGGAAGAGCGCCTGCCCCCATCCCATGTGTGATGGTCCTTCCGATCAATATCCTTGTAGGGGACCGTATGGTCAAAAGGTGCTTCGCATCCGTGTTTATTGCACAGAGCTGAGCTCCATCAATGCCAGCATCTACACATCTGTTGATAGTGTTCGAGCCGCCGCCACCACAGCCGATGATCTTGATACATACATCAAGCTGCTTTGCGATATCTTGCAGTTCCTGCTCTGAGGTCGACATAGGGTTTACAGGATTACCTTGTTGACCACTTTGCACCATCCCCTGGGCTGGTTGGCTTTCCCGAACAGCGGGTTGCGCAGCCTGGGATTGTGCAATTTTTTCCTGGTAGTTACTACCAAGTGCATTTTTAATCAAGGAATTTGGCATAATGCATCCCGGGGCCACATCCCTGTGCCTAAGATATAAGCATTGTGAATAAATTCGCAGGTTAGTGATCTTCGCGCCTATCCTGTTTAGGAGATCATTATCACGCTAGTCCTCACAGCAAGATGTTCCTTAATTGTGCCGTTCCCATCCATCCTAGAGCGTGGTCTTTTCACATAATTCAAGCTCCAAGCTTGGTGTTCGAGGACTTATGCATGTCACTTGTCAATGAGCATTAGTTCCGTCGTTCTGAGCGTATCTCACACAGCCCCGAACAATAACTGATGGGTCGTTATGGTCACGGCTGTGACGATAACTATGAGCATGATCATATGAGGTTAGTGAAGGCCCAGAGGAAGGAGTATCTGAAAATATTTTACATTATTCGGATGGCAGAATGCTCGCTCTGACCCACCTGGCCTGCTGGGGGAGCTTTTCGTTCACAGATATGAAAAATAGTAAAATGTTTGTCAATCGCCATTCTTCATTTCTTTAAGGTGTTTAGACGTTCCCAGCGGCCATAGCCTCCAGTCTAGCTATGCGCTTTTCGATCGGTGGATGGGTCGAGAAGAGAGATATCAGGGCTCCACCGCTGAAGGGGTTGACGATGAATAATGAAGAAGTTGCCGGATTTCCCCTTCTCATAGGATTAGCTTTGTTCTGTGTCTCGAGCTTCTGTAAAGCTGACGCAAGCCATAGCGGATGACCTATGAGCTTTGCCCCCTCAAAATCAGCCTTATATTCTCTAGATCTTGACACTGCTAGCTGAAGAAGCATCGCTGCGATAGGAGCGGTGATAGCCACAATGATGAGTAGTATGAAATTATTATTTCTGCCGTTTCCGCCGCCAAAAAGAGTCCCGAAAACGAACATCCTTGAGGCAAATGAAATAGCTCCCGCAAGGGTTGCTGCAATGCTCATGACCAGTATATCTCTGTCCTTGACATGGGACATTTCGTGCGCGAGGACCCCAGTAAGTTCATCATCGTTCAGAAGTTTCAGTATGCCTTCCGTGGCGGCGACAGTTGCATGCGATGGATTACGACCAGTAGCGAATGCGTTGGGTGTGTCTGTGGGTATGATAGCTACCTGGGGCATAGGTAGATCATCCAACTGGGATACTTTTCTCACGATCCTGAAAAGTCTTGGTGATTCAGCCTCTGTCACAACTTTGACATGATATGACCAAAGCACGATCTTCGATGAAAAGAAATAGGCAACGGCATTCATCACCCCAGCTATGACCAAGAATAGGACGGCACCTATCACCCAATTGCCTAGAAAATATCCCCCTATAGCCCAGCCTACAAGCAGGAATATCGCGAACATCATCGTAAAGATCAATAGGATCCTTGCACTAGATCTAATGGAATCCATAACGGTATTGCGTAGCTAAATGTGAGTATTTATGAATATTGATTTTATATGCCCATAGCTAATAGTCTGAGATTATGGTTGCCCAGGCCAATTCACTATTTTGATGGACCACAGCAAATGACCTTTGAATAGCATTCATACGAAAATATTACTGTATAATGGTTCATGGTGAGCGTTCTGAGAGGAGCTTGTGCTAGCGGGAACTGCTCAGCCTTTGCGAGCGGATCTTCTTGTTCATTGCTCTGATCCATTTTTATATCGGTCCATGGGAGGGAGCGTGAATATCGTGCCCATGAACTTAAGCTCCGGCCATCATGATCTTCCGCGCTCTCGATCTTCTTACAAAAAGAAGTTGCATGATTTACTATCGCCCAGCTTAGAAAAAGGGCTTCCCGCTCGCACAAGTTATATACGTCCTAAGTCACAACGATCTTGGATATAATGACAAAGTGTTGGAATTGCAGCTCAGAAGTTCCTGAGGGGCGTAGATATTGCCCTGTTTGCGGAAAAGATCAGACATTCAATCCACCTTCTCCGGGACAGAACCGCCGTAGGAACATGAGCCCGTTCCCCTCATTTCCCGGCCGCGATCGTCATGACGATCGAACTGTGTCACAAGTAGGCAAACTTGAGCACAAGGTCGATACGATCAGATCAATGATAGTGGTCATCTTGGTCCTCCAGGTCATTTTCATCCTTTTGCTTTTCCTGGCCTGAAGATCATACTGGCATAACATTATTAGCCGCGCTTTGCACGCCATCATGAAGAAAGAAAGTCCATTTTATGGTTCACTAATTGATTTTCCCGCCTGTTGGCATATGCTCATCTGGACAGGCCCACCATCATTTATTTGCATCATCTAGGCCTCCAGACTAATGATCTGTTCTTACCCACCTATGCGTTATTCTAGATCATTACCGATCACACTTGGACCTCAATAGATCATCGTCAAACTGCTTACCTCTTGTTGACCCATAATACTCCAGATCTTAGGGCGGCCAACCCAAATACAGGGATATAAATACTAGAACGCGTTTAGTGTTATTGTTCAAAAAAATCTTTATAGGTTTTTTAGGGACAAAGTAGGTAGATTAGTAATGTACGGAAACAAGAGATCAGGCGGCTACAGCCGCGAACCGCGAGAAATGTTTGATGCAAAGTGCTCCGACTGTGGAGCTCAGACCCAAGTACCATTCAAGCCGACCGAAGGAAGGCCGGTATACTGCAGGGACTGCTTCCAGAAACACAAGCCCAAGGATAGATTCTAAGAATTATCCTTTTCCTTTTTTTATTTTAATTATTTTCATAACCGATCGTTTTCATTTTTTGTTATATTGAAATAACTATGATCATTCTTAACCAGCGTTCTACAAGCTATCTATACGCATCATGAGGCCTCACCCGAAAAGCGGGGACTTCTGCGCGCGTAAAGATACACTGCAATAACAAATATCAAGAATAACGGGATAAGGAGCAGGTCCGGAACGGACGTTACTGATTCCGCGAACCAGAATGTTGAGAAGGCAAGCAACAAGCTTGACACCACCATCTTCATGTTCGCCTGTTTTATCCGTCTTACCTGTGAACGAAGTAATATCGTTCCAACACAAACGATGACCAGCCCAGCGATCAATCCAAAAAGGGTAGATCCAAGATCTATGGGGATCAATGCCACTAGAACTATAGCGGCTTCGAACGCCTCCAGCGCCCCCACGGAAAATGCCGTATAAAATAGCCCTTTTTCCAATTTTTCTTCTTTATGAATATCATTCGACCTTTCTCTTAACACAGCCCTCTTTGCACTCCTGGCAAGTCTTAGGCCAAAGTAAAGAAGAAGAAATGCCGCGATCAATCTTATAATAACTATGGGGAGATATGCAATTGTCTGTCCTACTAAAAAAGCTGCTATAAGAACGACTGCAGCTCCCAAGGAAACATAGATGAACGCTTTATAGCCAGCTTCTGCATAAATGGCAAGTGCGACTGCAGCTGCTTCTGACATTTCAAGCAGGATTATGCCCATTGCTACCAGGAATACAGTGGTATCGAACATCTTCATTACTCTCGATTTTGGTGAATTGCCCCGCTCTTCCTCGCGGACTTCTTCCTTGAACTAGGAGGTTTGTGAACTGTTCGCTTACGACCATATCGGTCGACCGCTTACAAGCTTGAGGTCCGGCCGCTCTTTATTGAACTGCGCCATGAGCTAGGACATGATCGAGCGGCCGACCTGATGATCATAATGCTCCTTGATCAGTCTAACGTGTGCTGACCTGCATAGCTCATGTAATGCTTGGGTTTAGTTCCTCCTAGTAGCTTGAGCAGATGCGGAACTTTTAGACAGTATTATTCGCTCTCTCGGTCAGGTTAGGCATATATTCTGATCATTATATGACCTCATTGTCGTTGGCACTGCTAATGATCCAAATGTCTTCCTTTCTTGGAGGAACGACTACGGGCCTTGGATGAGAAGCTCCCAGGAAAGGAAAGGAGTCTCGTGGCAGTTGCCACTTATGAGCCAAATGCTCAAAGAATGAATCTATATCTTCGGCTGACCTAGGGATTCGGGCATTATATACTGTTCTGAGCATTCGATGTCGAGCGCTGACCATGCCAACTATCAGGGTCAATGATATACACATATATTACGAGATAAATGGCGAGCTTGAACCTATTGTTCTAATAGCTGGGCTTGGGACCGAACATAAGGTCTACAAGCCAATCATAGATGATCTTTCGCCGAGATACAAGGTCCTGGCGTTCGACAACCGTGGGGTAGGACGGAGCGATAGACCTGACGCCCCTTACACGATAGAGATGATGGCTAACGACACTGCCGCGCTCATGAAAGAGGTCGGCATCGAGAAGGCGAACGTTCTAGGTTTCTCCATGGGTGGGAAAATAGCCATGGTCCTAGCATTGCAACATCCTGAGATGGTCAAGAGCCTAGTATTGACATCCACCACCGCTAGGCCGACAGGGAGGCCTTTCCCTATCCGGTTCAAGATCTTTAAGATGATACGGGGCAGCAGGATGTTCGGGAGCAAGCAGCCGTATCCAGCATTCGTCCGGCAACTTACAGCATCGCATAGCTACGACTGCAGCGAGCGATTAAAAGAGATAAAAACGTGCCCACCCTCATAATGCATGGCCGGGAGGACAAGATCGTCCCCTACCAGCTGGCAGAAGAGATACATGAAGGGATAAAGGGCTCAAAGATCGATCGCGTTCAACGGAAAGCATGGATTCTTCCTATTGGAGCATGAGCAGTTCACTAAGGCCGTGTCGGAGTTCTTGAGCGGCGTAAGCTGACCGATATTGGAACACGCCGTCACAAGATGATGATCGACCCTAACTTCTACGATGAGCGTGTGAATACCTGGACCAGTTATGGTCAGATGCCTAGCGCGGCTTAGTGATCAGTTTTGCTTGAGGGATGCTGAATATCAAAGGGGAACGACCGGCCTACCCAACATTGCTAAGTAAGTTGGTATCTGGGCTCTGGAAAATTGACCAGAGGCACTATGCCTTCCTTTGAGCGACTATACGCTCGCTCGGGCCTATTGCCTGCGCAGGGACCATCCCGCTCGCTTAGTTAAAAATACTAATGGATCACTTTATTTCTACAGTCCAGGTGAAATCATGGCTAAATGTCCGAACTGCGGAGCAGAGGTCCCTGATCAAGCTGCGTTTTGCCCTAACTGCGGAAATAGCATGCCGGTAGTATTACCCGGCGTTTCCACAGGCACCCCACAACCGGCACAGCCATACGATCCAGCACCTATGAACCAATATCCGCCGGCTACAGCAATACGTACCCTTCGACGCAGGTGACCGCATTGGAACGAAAGGTCAATCTCATTCACACATTGGTGATCTGCATCCTGGTGCTTCAACTGATCTTTATCCTTCTCTTGTTCATTTAGGCTAGATGTGGAGTTGGATGGCACGAATCAAAGCTCAAGGGCCAATGATCTCCCATGCTAGGATAAGGGGTTCTTTGAACAACACAATAAATTCAGAGGTCGGCTCTCCATCGGAGAGTATCTTTCCTATCACCGGGTAGACGGGGTCAAGCCATCATTGGAGTAACTCTTACTAGGGTACTTGATCAGATAGTCACTTACCGTTTTTTAAAATAGTGGATTTTCTGGCCATATTTTATAATATAGGGGGTTGAGATAAGAGACTGTACGGATATGAGACCAATGAGAACAGGTACGACCACTTTGGAAAGGCCGGGACAAAGGAGGATTGAGCATACGGACGCCCCTCTCTATATATGCAGACGATGCGGATATGAATGGTCAGGACGGAATGGCAGCCCAAAACCTAAGGTATGTCCGAACCCAGGATGCAGGACTCCTTATTGGGACAACGATCGGATCAAGAGCAAGAAGTGATATTTCTTCAAGAACACATCATGGCCAGCTCCATTCGATAATAATATCGCATTATCATCAGAACTGGTTGTGAGACCAGACCTAGGACCGAATGAGGCGAAGATGTTAAGTCATCTGGCCTTTCTATACTTAATATTTAGTGACCATGATGAACGGCATCTCAGTTTGTAAGGAAGGTATGCCTCTTCTTGGGGACAGGTTCCCTGATGTGGAGGTCGTCACCACGCATGGAGATCTCAGACTACCTGTTGACATGTCCGGAAATTGGTTCGTGCTGTTCAGCCATCCCGGGGATTTCACCCCGGTGTGCACTACCGAATTCTATGCATTTGCCAAAAGAGCAGACGAGTTCTATGATCTGAACGCAGAGCTCATCGGGCTATCCATAGATCAGGTGCAGTCCCACTTGAAATGGATAGAATGGATCGAAGAGAACCTCCAAGTGAAGATCCCGTTCCCGATCATTGCTGATGGGGTGGGCGCACTTGCCACTAGATTAGGTATGATCCATCCTGGTAAGGGTACCAACACTGTTCGCTCGGTGTTCATCGTAGATGACAAGGGCATCATAAGGCTGATTATCTACTATCCTCAGGAGGTCGGCCGGAATGTGGATGAGATACTTCGGGCTCTTCTGGCGTTGCAGATCTCGGACAAGAACAACGTAGCTATGCCAGAGAACTGGCCTAAGAATGAACTGATCCAGGACCAGGTGATCATCAGAACGGCCTCGGACGAAAAGACTGCCCAGGAGCGAAAGGAGCGAGAGAACAGCTACGATTGGTGGTTCTGTTACAGAAAATTGTGAACTGTCTTTCCACGGGATACTTCACTTGCTGCTGGTGAGGTGAGATCGACCCCTTCGTATCGACCATTCTATCGATACGAGGAATAGGGCGGAGCAGTGTATCCCACATCTGATACAAGATGGGCCAGCTCTGCCCTATTGGAATATAAGATATCTGCCCATATACATTGGAGCGAGATCATATGCTCGCTGGTGTGATGATCACAGCTTACTCAGGGACCCGTGATCATGACCCTGTACGGTCATACATAAATATGTCACCTTTCACTTAGATAATGAAATGATCACTAATGGGCTAGTGACCCGCTTGACGGTCACCTTAGTTCTTAGGTCCGATCGCCCGAGATCGCTTTCCTGGATGTATTATGGTGATAGCGCTCTCAGACAAAGAAGGCGATCAAGATGACCAGTCATATATCATCAAGACGAATTAAGCAGGCACCACCCATGTTGATCGATAGTATTGTTTATTCGGAACTGTGAGGGATGAATGATGTGCAAGGAGAAGATATCGGCGGCCCAACTAAGTGCTGACGACAACGCTCTGCAGGTTTGCCTGGAAGCGGTCAAGGAAAGTCCTTCTGGGCTTGCGGTCTACATATATCGACCGCCTGAGACATTGCTGCTGATGTACGCGAACCCTAGTATGGAGCAGATCTTCGGGCTCGATCTGACCTCGAAAATAGGCGAGGAATATAACGATATTTGGCCATCCAAACATATCGATAACATGAAAGTTAGGCATCTGGAAGCGATGAAAGATGATAAAATTGTAACAACAAGAAGACTTGTCTATGGTTCCGGGCCTTCAACTAGAATGGTCAACATACGTTCGTTCCCGTTGTCCAAAGAACGTCTTGGTGTAGCGGTCGAGGATATCACCGATCTTTGGAACGAGAGCGAGATGAGATCCAGGGCTTACGAACAAGTAGAGAAGAACATCGAGGATTTCGCGATGCTCATAGATGAGATAAGGAACCCGATCTCTGTTATCATGCACAATGCCGTGCAAGACACCAACTGTCATCCTCAGCAGATCGTCGAACAAGTGAAGCGGATCGAGCACATAGTATCCCAGCTTGAGGAAGGATGGATGAGATCAGAGCACGTCAGGGATTTTTTGGACAGACATCGGTCGGCCGAATAAGATGTCCTCAGGACAGGACCGTACCAGCCGAACGTAGCTCACTATGATAACAAAGGTCACAAGGCGACCGAAGCTGAGCCCGGCTGTAAGCCCAGGAATGAATTCGCGGGTGGATCGCTCAGAACAATATTGGATCCCGGGATCTCCAGCCATTATATTAATATGAAAAATCGCTCTATCCGAACGAGGCATTCTATGAAGTTCGGCGTGGCATTGGACCTAGGGACGAGCGGGTACAGAACACATCTCGTTGACCTTTCAAAAGATGGGAAGATAGTATCGACAGCCATCACTATGAGACACCCTTTGCCAGGTGCGAACATAATGGACCATCTCCATTTCTGGCTGGAGAACGGCTCGGACGTGGGCCATAGGATCATCATGGAGACTGTTGATCATCTTATAGCGATACATGGAGTGGACCCAAAAGAGATAGACCGTATCGCAGTTTGCGGCAACCCTGCCCAGGTCTCGATGTTCGAGAACATAGAGATAAGGATCTTAGCTTACGCTGGGCAGAACCTGCTACAGCGCCTTCATGTGAAGGTCCCGGACCGAAGGGCTAAGGTGATCACAGCTGGGGACCTAGGTCTTAGTTCTGTGAGGTCCGAATGTGAGGTCGTGATCCCTCCATCGATCCGTCATGAGATCGGGGCGGACGCATTGGCAATGATCATGAAATCGCATATGCTTGACATAAAAGAGACTTGCATGGTGACGGACTATGGTACGAATGCTGAGATGGGATTACTGCACGATGGTGAGCTTTATACAGGATCCGCGGCCGCCGGGCCGGCCATGGAAGGGCAGGCCATCGAGCATGGTATGCTAGCCGCACCATTGGCGATATCAGATCTTGAGCTATCGAGCGAAAATGGGTGGAGCAATATGGTCCTCGATGCCAGACTAAGCCCCGCGCTCGGAGGCATAGTAGACCCAAGGGACGGTACGGTCAGGAAGGCCCTCGGACCATGCCCTATCGGGATAACGGGGACCGGTGTGGTCGCAGCTATCGCATTGGGCCTTGGAACGGGGCTCATCACACCACCACATATCAACACGCCAGACCATAGGCTGCATCTTCAGAATGGGATATATCTCACTGAGAACGACCTCCTGGAGGCCGGTAAAGCGATGGGCGCGATAAGGGCCGGGCACAGAACCCTGGTCGAAGAGGTCGGAATAGAGGACAAGGAGCTCAGGACGATGTACCTGGCAGGCGCCTCTGGGACATATGTTGACCCGATAAAGGCCCAGACGGTCGGTATGGTCCCTCGTGTCATAGGTAGGACGGTCCAGGTAGGCAACACTTCGCTAATGATGGCCTATGACCTTTTGGTGAAGGACGAGGCAGTGGACGAGATGCAGGAGGTCGCAGACTCCATAGCTGCGCATCACATCATGTTCGCGACAAGCAAGACATTCGAGGACCTATACGTCAACGAACTCGCATATTGGACCGAGGGGATGTCCATGGAGCTCTATAACACGATGTTGATAAGCTCAGGATTAAGACCGCTACCTGACGTCGTTAGGCCAGAGAAATGCGAGAGGCTTGTTCTTTCCGATATACCTGTGATCGGTGAGCACGGCCTGAAGGTCCTCGATGATGTCGGCGTTTATCTCATCGGCAGTTTCAATGGCTGCATCGGATGTGGGACATGCGAGAAGGGATGTCCAGAGAGGGCTTTGAAGGTCATAGGTCCAAATAACGGGAAATATACCATAAAAATTGCCACAGAATTCTGCCTAGGGACAGCTTGCAAGAGATGTGAGGCCTCATGTCCAGAGCACGTGTACTGTTTCAGCGACCTAAAGGTCACTGAGAAGGGAGCGTCCTGAGAGATCATAGCTCCCTCTCTTCGTACATAAAAACATCTTAGGTCCATGGCCAGCCAATGCTGGCTGGCCTGTCCTTTTGAGCTTGGGCGTATGAACATCTGTCGGTCATCTGGACAGTAACTGAATCATTCCTGGATCACCAATATCAGAGCGGTCCCGATCATATCTGCCTCATATTTTGCTATTCTTTCGGGAGACGCTTGCTTGCGCCGCTCTTGATACCATGCGTTCCAGTGAGCACCGTTATGCTCGCCCCTATCCTGCAGCTTTCGCGGGCTTTTCGCTCGCAAAGATTATATATGCGGATCGCAAGCACTGACCGAAATCAATTTCGTCTGCCATTATAGCAGTTCGTCTTTCTTTTCATCATAGAGTGAATATCGTGACAACTTTCACAGATCTACAGATATCGAATGAGATCATCAGAGGAATGAACAGCATGGGGTGGCAAGAGCCCACACCAGTGCAGATAGCAGCGATACCGCTAGGCCTCAAGGGCAACGACATGTTCGCCCAGGCGCAGACCGGGACAGGAAAGACCGGCACTTACGGGACCATAATACTAGAAAGGATCAGGCCTGGGATGAGGACCATCTCCGCATTGGTCCTCGTTCCCACAAGGGAATTGGCCAATCAGGTCTCCGAAGAGTTATCCAAGCTTGCCAAGTTCACAGGCCATACATGCACCCCCATATATGGAGGGGTGGGCATAATGCCCCAGGTAGCGAAGCTCAGGAAGGGCACAGATATCGTGGTGGCCACACCCGGCAGGACCAAGGACCTCATGAACAGGAAGGATCTGGACCTCTCGAACATATCGGTCGTCGTACTGGACGAGGCTGACCGCATGCTTGATATGGGTTTCGCCCCTGACCTCAATTATATATTGGCGAAGGTCCCAAAGAAGCGGCAGTCGTTGCTGTTCTCCGCGACCATGTCACCGGACATTAAACGTCTCGCGATGCGTCAGATGATCAACCCGCAGGAAATACTCGTTTCCAAGAACGAGCCCATGCTGGACCTGACCAAACAATATTGCATGATCACCAACAAGGACACAAAGCGCGACGCGCTCTGCACGATCCTTGACGCGAACCATCCAAAGGCCATAGTGTTCTGTCACACCAAGCGGAAGGTAGATCAGCTGACGAAGAAGCTGGTCGCGGATCGTTACCCAGCAGGCGCGATACACGGCGATGTCGCTCAGAACAAGAGGGAACGGATCATAAGGAGCTTCAAGGACGGCTCCATCAGCATCCTGGTCGCCACGGACGTTGCGGCCAGGGGACTGGACATTGACGCCGTTGACTATGTTTTTAATTACGACGCGCCAAATGATCCAGATACATACTTACACCGGATAGGAAGGACCGGAAGGGCAGGGATGAAGGGAATAGCGGTATCGTTCTTCATGTCGGAGGAGCGCCACATGATCAGGGAGATCGAGGCCAGGACCGGCAAGCCCATCGAGCCGTTGGACCTAAAGATCATCCACAGGCCTGACCCCGAGATGGGGAAGGTCTTCACGCCCCAGAACATACCTAGAGGAAGGGGGCCGACCAGCCCGCCTGCAAGGACGGACAGGAACAGGTCTACGGATAATAGGACACCTTCATCCAGACCGTCCTCGGGAATGCGTCCGGATAGGATGAGACCTAGAGCATAAAAAGGCAGCAATATGCCATTCTAATGAATGGCTATTGTTGACCTAGCCAAGGTCTTGGTCTTTTCCAGACCTTCCTTTAGATTTTTGAATGTACCTTCTCTGCATTCATGTCTGAGCTTCATCTCATCAGCAAATTTCTTTGATAGTGCTTTGAACTCGTCCATGGACCCTAGACCATCATCGATGAACAGTACCCTTGAGTAACCGTTGAACATCGTCTCCAGATACCAATCTACGGTTATCCCTTGTTCCTTATGATCTGGCATCTTCTTGTTCAGGTCGTTCTCCCACCATTCCCGGCCCATCAATGCAAAGTATGGAGTATGGTACATCGTCCCAGGGCATTTTTTCCTCTCCTTATCATACTCCTCCTGAGTTAGTAGCACCCCGATGCAATCATCTCCCTCCAAGCGGACGGTCGGAACTTTCAGCTCTTTTGTAACATCCTTGAGAGAGCTGCAGATGCCATAGCCAAGGAGGACCGCATCGACCTTTCCCTCCAGCATATTCACCTTGTCGATCACCGCTCGCTTCAGCTCCTCAGGATACTCATGAAGACCGAACTCCAGATATTCTTTATACGTAATGTCCGGATCGTCCTTTGTCAGGAGATCCAGACCTCTTTTGAAGGTCTCACATGCTATGATGCCTATCCTCATTTCAACCACTTCTTATTCCTTCTTTATTTTGTCCATCATGACATGAAGAAATATCTGTACAAATCTCAATTCAAGCGTGGACCCACTATAGAGAACCTAGGTCTTTTCAGCTCTGATCTTTTCGAACAGTTCCATATATCGGTTCGCTGTCCTATCCCAAGTTGAAATATGATCGCTAAGCGGTCCTACCTTGATCGGTTCTTTCGGATATAATATCGAAGCGATAGTATCAGTAAGCTCATTCAGTTCGTATGGTGGATCTATGCCGTAACAGCCAGGTTCCACGGTATATTCTGCAAGAGCTTGGGTCGTAGAGACAAGACATGGCGTACCGCAATTAAGTGCTTCTGCTACCACAAGACCATATGCTTCCTTGTCAGATAAGAGAACCAAGAGGCTAGCTCTACTGTACTCCTTATTTAGAGTTTCTTCATCCACTGCTCCCAGCCACGTTACCCTATCCGATATTCCTAGAAGATCTGCTTTTGAGCTAAGCTCAGTTTTTTTGGGGCCTTCCCCTATCACCCTTAGCCGGCATTCTAGCCCGCGGTCCTTGAGCACCTTCATTGCGTCGATCACATGGTCTATGCCCTTATAGTCCACGATCCGGCCAACGAAGAGAATAGCACCAGCCTCCCTTTTAACATCAAAAAATGAACGGTTCTTCGCACCTGGCGGCACAACGGTCATCTTATCAGCGAACCTGGGGAAGTCCTTGATCAAAAGGTCCTTCTCAAAATGTGAGTTCACGATTATCCCCCTGCACCATGAGAAAGCACGCTGACCGATCGGCCTATATAATTTTAATATCCCGTTCCTAAGGTCTGCAAGCCCCTTTCCATGATAATGCGGTGTGAAAAGGAACGGTATGTGGTTCACCCTGCAAAATACGCTTGCCTCCATGCTGAGAGGTATAGGGAAGTTCTGGATGGAAGCAACGTCAAAAAGCTCTTTTCTGTTCATTTGAGATAAGAACTTCCAGGCGTCCATGCTGATACCTCCCTCGAAACGCGCTTCATAGGGAAAGCGGACCACCCTGACCCCGTCGATCATCTCGTCACAACGGCCGTTCTCTCCGAACGTTATCACGGTCACCTTGTGTCCCGCCTTAACGAACCTATCTGATAGCTGTTTGACCACTACCTCAACGCCGCCTATCGATGGATAATAATGCTTGTTCTCCAGTAAGATGTTCATTGTCACACCGCTCGTCGGAAGACAGATCTTGGTCACGAGCAACTTTTCCTCCTGCTCGATCGGGACCCTCTTTATCATAATGCCATGCCTAGGATAGACACTTACGATCGTTTAGACGGAGGAGCGGGTTGATAATCATATCGCATAAATAGCTACGGATCGATCCGTTCGATCGGCTCTGACATCGCACAAAGATCCAAGGCGGATCTGAAGACGCTTCTTAAGCGCGATCGATCCGAACAATAGTTCATGCTCACAAGAACAGGGCAGGTCACTTTATCGAAGCACCGCTATATCAAAATAATAAAAAAGATGGTGATAGGAAGGTGCCTTGGCCAACATAATGGCCAGGACGTTCATGGATCAATGTGGTCGATATTTATTATGTCCCTTATCCCCCGTTCGATGGAGGACCGACCGTCCCCTGGAACTTTTCACGATCGAACTTCTCCTCGTAACCTTTGCGACGATAGTACCATATGGATACTAACCAGGTCGTTGCGAATATGGCTATGATCGCGAAGCCTAGCGTCTCGAAGTCCAGGTTCTGCAGCCAGCCCCAGAACCCTGAGTTCCAGCCAAACTCCATAGCTATGACCTGAAGAAGCTCGATACCTCCTATGCCGAAGGCTACCATGATCGACATGATAGATATTGTCAGGTTATAGTACACCTTGCGTATCGGATGCTGGAACGCCCAGCCGTAAGCGAGCCGCATAGATATCCCATCCGATGTATCGGTGGTCACCATGCCAACTGTGAACATTAGCGGGAGCACCATTACTGCCCATAACGGGACAGAGCCTGTCACGCCTATGCCCACGCTCAGCCCGATGAGCAGAACCTCGGTCGCGGTATCGAAGCCAAGACCGAACAGGAACCCTACAACATACATCTGGTATGGCTTCTCGACGAGCTTGAACAGCTTGCCGAAATGGGTGTTTATGAATCCCTTATTGTTCAGCTGATCTTCGAGCTGTGAATGATCTATCTTGCCTTCCTTGAGGCCAACGAAGATGCGGTAGATCTCTCTTACGATGATAACGTTAATGATCGCGATCAGGAACAGAAATATCCCTGATACAAGGGTGCCAGCGAAATCGCCGACGTTCTGGAGAGAAGGTATAGACTTCGTCACGGTACTGGTGGCGAACACTAGGCCGACCACTAATATTATCACGACCGTAGAATGTCCGAGCGAGAACCAAGTACCAACTGTCAGTGGGCGCTTGTCCTCCTGCATCAGCTTACGAGTGGTGTTGTCGATCGCGGCAATGTGATCAGCGTCGGCCCCATGACTGTAGACCAAGCACATAGCACACTATCCCCAACCCGCCCAGGACAAGATATATCGCCCCAAGCCAGAATGCCAAAATGAACGAGCCGATGGTCACTATGGCCAGCGTGGCATATAATGAATAGATCGTGTATTTCTCTTTGCGCGACAGCCCAAGTATGGCCTCCCTCATTCCTTTTTCCTTATCGCTATTGTTCTCTGGCAAGATCATCGACCTAGCCCGCTAGGGTCAAAGATCTTTCCAGCATGGTAAGATCCTTAGTGCGGTCCGAAGATCCCGTTCTATCAAATGGACAGGGCCTAACAAAGAACATAGGTATGTCCTTGGTCCAGGGCCTTTTTCCACATCCCTGAGCACGAAGATGCATATCGTCGGCATGACCAAGAACCATGATCTCGCAAGTCACTGGTCCTAGACATCTATCTAGTATACTCATTTTCGATATCCCCCTTGTTACGATAACACGATTATTGCAATCGTAGCACTGTAAGTCTAAAACAAATATTTCAATTCTTCTCTACTGACCTCATTGATCAGGCCTTACCCAGCAGGGTCCTATCGACCAATGGTCTGAACATTGAAATACTATATGCAATTCGCATATGGGATACCTCATCGATAATGCGGTTTCTTGCCTCATCTGAGTTATTTTTGATGTTCCGCTCGCTTAGGTATATAAGACTCCTTTTTAAGGGTAGCTTGACCATTCTTTGCCCGGATAGCTTATGAGCATAGTGGTGTCACCGGCCGCCAGGTTACCGCCTGGTCAATGAGAACGGGATCGAATAGTTTATGAGGAGGGGGTCGGGTCTTATATGGACAGTATCTGGATGGAATAATCATCCAGCTGAGATGGGTATTGCCCTATCGTCCAGCCCGTGGAAGTGGTCTCGCAATAAAAATAATCCTTTCCATCTTGCTCTACATAGGTACCGGTATACCCGTTCCCCAATAGTCCTACCGCCATGTGCCCAACATCTCCTGGTGGTGGTGGGGTCAATTCCAAGAGGACCACGCTCATATTTATCTCCGGGGAGGCCATCAATGAAGCATACAGTGTCGAGTGGTCCTTACAATCCCGACGCCGTCCACCAATGTCTCGTCCGGGTACCTTGGGTAGTTGGGCTGTCCGGTAGTATTCTCATCTGTTCCATACGGTACGTTCTGCACGAAGGAAAGAATGAACTGAGCCTCATTATTACCTGTCTTCTCAGCATCACCTTTCAGCTCTTCAGCGATCTCATCGACTATCAGATCGTCCGGGGTAACATAGGATGCATAGTTAGTGGTCTTTTTCTGGTCGGTGTAATTCCAATAGACAGTGGCAGGATGATGTCACTTTTACCGTCCATTCTGTACCCGAATTGTAAGGGTACACCCATGAGTACGATACCGTATAATTGCCAGAACTAAGCTGCGTGCTATGGCTGCTATTGTTGCCTGGATTCTCCAAGCCCGCCAGATCCTATGGCAAAGACCGCCCCTATCATTATCGCGACGATCACTATGGCGCCTATCATCACGAGGATGGAATTCGTTCTCCTCTTTGGTGGTAAAGGTCGCGTCGGGTCCCATTCTGGATACGGCCCACCGACGTACGGCGGCGGTGCGGTCGAATGTTCCTCCGCCCGGCACTATTGGAGCATTGTATTCCCTATCATCATGGAATGGCAGGGCTAATTCTGCGCCACAGCTAACGCAGTATCTCGAGGTATCATTATTGGCCGCACCGCATCGGGAGCAATACATATGAGCGTGCCTTTATGGCTTAGGAATGCTAGGCCTATAATACCTTATGATAAGATTATTACTGTTTGTTATGATGCATGCATCTTATGTCATTCTCTTAACTGGCCGCCCTTAATATATGGCACCATTTCCATTATTCAAAGGATGAATGGCCAATGCTCATCGACCATTTCTGTATTTGTTGCGTCCGAAGATCACTATGCATCCTTACTCTTTCTTCAGGCAATGAGATCATCATTTGCTGTTAGCCATGACCTGCTTGATCACACCCTCTCGGCACATTATACCTAGCTCTTGTTAAGAGAAAGACCAGTCCGACCATTGGCCGTGCTTTGTTCCGTCCCTAAATGCCGAGAAAAGTATGGAAGAAGCCCAGCCCGAACAGACTAAGCAAAGCCAAGAAGACAAATGCTCTTGTAAATCCAGCAAAAAAGTTGGTCAATGAGAACCATAT
>CAVSDP010000008.1:0-16868 GCA_963726655.1 Methanomassiliicoccaceae archaeon | reverse complement strand
TCAGAAGTGCCATGCATTGGACGACCTGAACTATCCGTGCGTACGAGGACCTCAGGCTCGCTATATTCTCTAGCCTAGCGCGAGCGTCAGGATGGCGGTATGGGAATGGCGGAGGAACGAGTGCCTTGCCATCAATCTGATGCTTACTGGCATCACATGAGGCACGTTACACCGTGTCAGAGAGCAAGGGTGCCTAATGGATGGATGCCCTACAAGTACGACGACAGCTGGCACAAGGATATCCGCAAATGGACGACAAAGAAGTTGGAGGTAGGTCGGATATTCCCGAAATCAAGAATCAGTACGGCATATGGCTTCATCAGGCATGGTTACAGCTGGGAAAGCCTTCGACTCCGTTAATGGTCACATTGGAGCAGATGGAGAAGCTGGAGGCCGATTGGCCATTGTGCTGCCAGACACAAGGGCGGTTAGATGCCGTTTATTGAAGCAGTTCCTGAAGGCCAACGGCAACAAGGATGCTGCACAATGGGAGATAAGCATCTCGGAGAGGCCCAAGGAAGATCGTCAGTTCCTATCGGAGGATTCGGTAAAGGATCTGAGAGAGATAGCTCACAGGTTAGGACCGAGCCACGAACTGATATATTCGCTGGGGGTGGACAACTCCCTAAGAAGGGGAGATATCGAAAGGATAACCCTGGAGGAAGCAAAGGAACTCTCTGGAAAGGACAGGCCATCATAAGTGTGCAAGGGCAAACATGGGGGAAAGAGAAGGTTATTGGTGATGTCGAAAGCAACGAGGGGCCCGTTGAAAAGTTGGCTGGATGTAAGGGCAAAGTTGGTCGAAAAGTACAAGAGCGATCCTGGGCGCCTGATGCTCACGGAGCATATGGGAAAGCTGTACAATATGAGCCTGACCACGATAAACAAGAGGGACAAGGCCATAGGAAAGGCCGCAGGGATAAAGCTTGCATCGCACGACCTGAGGGCGACCTTCGGGAACCGTCATTATCGGGCCGGTACGGACATATTGACGATAGCCGCGATGATGGGTCATGAATCCCCGAATCAGACTTTTCGCAGTTATATCGGGATCAATCAGACGGACATGAGATTCGTCAGGACAAGCTCTCGTTGTAGGAGGGAGTGGTGAATCTTGCTCCCTCCCCTCTTCTCCAGTTGCCTCAATTGAAGGAAAAGAGTATTTAGCGGCGTATGTGTTGACAGGAATGAATAGATGAAGATCATAGCAAATGGAGAAGCAATGGAGGTAGGCGAGGGCAGCCGCCTATCTGATATAGTAAAAGCTGTGCCCTATCGAAAAGGAGCCCTTATCGCTATCACCAAGGGGATAAGCTCGACCAAGAAACGGACCAATGAGTACGAGGTCCTGACAGCTAAGGGATCAATGACGATCAGACTGAACGAGACACAGTTCGCTGATGAGTGGAGGTCATTGATGTCAGTGATCATCGGAGCAGGGGTACGATGGCAGACATCCAAGATCCTTGCATTAGGTGCCTTTCCGTCCGATATAGCGACGGACAGGAGGTCATATCATTATTCAAAATTCGATTGTTTTTTTGCGCTCGGAGGGTTCGACAACCGCTCAACATATATTATGATCGCCAAGGTCGATCATGACGCCGTATATGGTGCGGGCGATGGACGTTTTGGCAGAGTGACCAAAGGTCGTCATCTGCTTAAGGACATACAGGAAGGAGAGAATATACTGGATATTCGTCCGGTCATCGTAGAGGTATCAGAAAAGGATGTCTTTGTCACATCTGATCTTGGTACTGAACTTGAAGAAGATATGTCCGTAGAGACCTATGTCGGAGTTAAGCTGGACAAAGCATCCATCGTATCATGTGAACAGTTCTTAGTGGTTACAGATAACAATATTCTTGAGATCACGGATAGGACCGCATCATACGTCGCTAACTCATCAAGACTTGATGTCACTCTGGTCCCGGAGGCCGAAGGGATTCGCGATGCGAACGATGTAACGGTACGCCATGAGGGCAGCGGTACAGGGCGGATCTATATATACCGCCACCGCAGGCAACAATCAAGTTCGCACAATCATATCGGGAAAGTGACATGCGGGGATGAGCTCCTCCGCCTTGCACGACCAGGTACATTCGTGACCCTTATATCGGACCCCTCGCGCATCATGACGATCGGGATGACGCAGAGAACAGCTTCAGATACATTGGCATCAAGGGGGCTTGTCCAGAAAAGAACAGGTCTCACAGACGATAATGCGGTCGTTGCAGAACAAGAACCGGAACTTACAATGGAGATAAGCCCTGGCAGCAGTGTAGAGACATTCGGAGTATCCCCTGAGAAAGTGACGGTCTGGGAATTAGATGATGCAGGGTCACCAAGGACTGCTAATTATCTAAGGAAAATGGCCGGGCTGGACCACAAGCCGATAGGGGCTTTAAAGGTCTATTTCGTTTATGAAGGTGTGCCAATGATCACATTCCAAGGTGATCCGAAAGAAGCTGCGGTCCTTTTGCCTGAAAGAACTTTTGAGCCTATATCTCAAAAAGGAGAGATAGGCGTAACGAACATGTCAAGGCCGAATCATGGGTTGATAGGTATCAGGCTTGACCAGAGTGAGGAGTTCGGACCCACAGGAGAGGAAAGATACGGTACGAACATCGGTGGAAAGATGCAGTCCGACATAGGGACGATGCTGAGCGGCTTAAAGGAGGGGGATATTGTATATATGATGGAAAGAAAAGTGAAGGAAGGATCAGCCCTCCAGCAGCCAGAAGAACGATCCACCATATCGGCGGAGGGAAAGGTCCCACCCACGATGGATATGTCCATGATAGAAATTGATGAGTTCAAGCAGTACGAATCTCCTGCTGGTCCCTTCGCACCAGCTCAGAGAGAAAGAGAGGATATCAAGGTAAAAAAGGGTGGAAGTAAGGCGAAGAGTTCTGAAAATGAAGCTACGGAGGGACGTGAATGGACAGCGGGATCGAAACAAGAATGATAGTGATAGCGCCATCTTCGGAGCTCCAGACCGAACAGCTAGCTCGATTCATCAATTCATTAGGTTATGGCGTCACGGTCAAGGAGACATGCTACGGGGCCAATGTTGAAGGGAAAAAGGAAGATGTAAAAAAGGTCCTGGATGAGGTCAGGAAATTAGATCCGAACCGTGTATTCTCGAAGATAAGAGCGTTTCCCATCGGCGATGAAAGAAGATGTCGTGCTCATCATGGTTCAAGACCTGGGTTTCCGCAACTGGAGAAAGAATGGAAGGACCTCTCTTTGATCGATAAAGGCCTTTGTGCATGTGAGCATGGTGAGATATACGATGAAAAGAAAAAGCCAGAGAAGTTATCGGTCAATAGATTGATCGAGATAGCCAAGGAGGAATGCAAATGAAAGTGTTCATTGTCCCACCTAACAGCCTGATCCTATTCGACCTAGTAGAACGGTTCGGGCATCAGCCGCTTTCTTTGATGGGAGAGCTGCGAGAGAGAGTTGTGAACACCGAGATAGAATCCCCTCCTCTCAACATTAAACAAGAGGACATCATGAAGGGGCTGAAATATGCAGGTATCGAGGTGCCGTCCGGAGTACGCGGCCGACTTGCTATCTGGGGCCCGATGATAGATCAAGCAGAAGCCGCGATCATCATGCATGATATGCCATATACCTTCGGATGTGTTGGCTGCCACAGAACGAACTTGATGTTGAACTACTTAGTAAGGAAGAAAAAGATCCCGACACTAGAGGTGCATTATCCCACAAATGAGGATGAAGCAAAGGTCATGGTATCTAAGGTCAAGGCGTTCTTGGGGGGATTGAAATGACCATTAAGATAGCTCAACTGTCATGCGGTACTGAATATTCTGGAATACAGTCAGAGATCGAACATGCAGCAAGCATTGTCGGGGGTAAAATGGTATATCCTGATGTAGCGTTCGATGACATTGATAGATCAGTCGAGGAGTTCGGGCTCGAGCCCGCCTCGCCGCAGCTCAGGATGATGATCGCCCGAGCGAAAGCTCTTGCTGATGGGCACTACGATGCCGATGCCGTGTTCATAGCAACATGTTTTAGATGTGCCGAGGGAGCTCTTGTCAGGAACGAGGTGAGGAGATATATCCAAGAGCATGTCCGTCTGCCAGTTGTCACATATTCTTTCACAGAGCGTCTTAAGGCAGCTCAATTATTGACAAGGATGGAGGCGCTCGTCACTATCGTAGAGAAGAAGGAGCTGCTTGCAAGGGAGCGCCAGGTCGGCCTCACTGCTGGGATAGACTCGGGATCATCGACCACGAAAGCTATGATACTCCGCGACAACGAGATCATAGGAAAATATTGGGAACCGACCGGTCCGGTCTTTGATACTGGCCAAGAGGTCCTTGATAAGGCCCTTGAAGAGGCGGGTGTCAAACAGTCGGAGCTCGAAGGCATAGGCGTTACTGGGTATGGGCGTTTTCTTATTGGCAAGAAGCTCAATGCGAAGCTGATACAGGAAGAGCTGACGGTCAATAGCAAGGGGGCGGTATGGCTCGCAGATAGGCAAAAGGGCGAGGCGACCATCATCGATATCGGTGGCATGGATAACAAGGCCATTACCGTCAGGGACGGTATCCCGGACAACTTTACCATGGGCGGTATATGCGCTGGCGCATCAGGCAGGTTCCTAGAAATGGTATCTAACCGCCTTAGGGTCAAGGTGGAAGATCTGGGTAGTTTAGCAGATAAAGGTGACTGGCGCAAGGTCAATATGAATTCGTATTGTTCTGTGTTCGGTATACAGGACCTGGTCACATCGCTCGCCGGGGGTTCGACAGTGGATGACGTAGCTGCAGCGGCATGTCACTCGGTCGCTGAGCAGGTGTACGAACAGCAGCTTCAAGAGATAGATATCCGCCAGCCAGTGATACAGGTGGGAGGCACGTCGTTGATCAGTGGTCTGGTAAAGGCCGTGGGTGATATGGTCGGAAGTAAACCTATCATACCCCCTCATTCACAATATATAGGGGCGGCAGGTGCAGCACTTCTGGCATCTGGATTTATTGAGGTTCACTGATGACTAAAGAAGATGAGGCGTTCGCGTTCAAGAACTTTGACAGCATCTTCAGGCAAATAATACAGGACCTTGGCGTATCCAGAATGGTGCTAGGGTTCAGGATCGAGGCTGATCCAGATGAACCATATTTCCTCATCTCACTAAGACTTGGGAAAGCGAGAGGAGCGATAAAGGTCCGCGATATGGCCGAGGTTAACGAGAGCTCACGTGGGACCATGATGACGATAACTGATGAGAGCTTTGCCCCGGCGCTGCTGACCAAGCTATGGTCCAAATATGGAAGGGATAGAGTAGATCAGATGACCCGCTTTGAGCTTCTCGTCAAAGGTGTGGCCCCCGAGGAAGTATCGGAACTTGAACTGGACCCTGGGGAGGAGATGCGCGCAAAGCTCTTGGATGCAGTATGGAGATTGTTCCCAGAGGGTTTCAAGGTCCGTCATAACATCATGGATGACGAAGTAATGACCATCATCGGTACAGAGCATGATATGGACCCCAAGTGGATAGAGATAGCTCAAAAGGTCCACAAGGAGATGCACGAGATGAAGGAGGCCGCTCCAGATGTATGAGGTCCTGATGTATGATGGCGGAGTATATCGCATCAATGAGCTCTATGAGCTGGTCGATGACTGTGGGCGGGTTCGTCATTCAAAAAACGCAGATGCAGGTCCAGATAACGGTAACAATGGCGATACCTGAGGAGGATAGGCAGGCTATCGAGGACAAGATCCGAGAGCTTGGTGGAAAGACAGTTGAGGTACCATTGGCAGGCTCTGAGATAGCCGTGGTCGCGCCTACTCTCGGAAGGCATCATATGCCGCATCCCACATGTGACGTTGCTGAGCAGCTAAGGCGGGAGGGATCAATTACAATTGTAATGGGTCTGGCCAGAGGTAAAGGACGTAGGACCGCTCAGATATCTGCCGACGAAAAAGCTGTGATCGAAGAGTATGATGCGGCCGTTTTTGTTCTAGGGAACTTCAAGGATTGCATCATAGAGCACAAGATCCGTTTGTTCGAGAACCTCCAGATACCTGTCGCAGTAGTATGCGGACCGCAGCTGGATAAGTTGCCAAATTGCAAGGCGTTAGTTTGCGGTGTGGGCCGAAAGGTCGACCGTATGCGCCGTGAGGAGGAAATATCAAAGCTCGAAGATATTTCAGGTGCGGTCGAGGGCATTATCCGGGCAAAGCGCCAGGAGATCGATGAGGACCCGCTATTCGTCCACCCAGCGGAGGTAAAGGACAGGATAGAGGAGCTCGAGCCTGTAAAGAATAGTCTGCGGCCAGCGCCGGTAGTTCTTCACCTGGATGGAATAAGGGTCAAGATACCATATGCACAATGGAAGGACCAGATCGCGGGTGTACAGGTCTACGGACGAAAATTAGGGGACATTGCCAGGATAAAGGATTCAAGGCTAGGTGGCAGCACCCTCATCAAGATCAAGACGATGTCAGAGGTTATGGCAGAGGATGCTAAGCATGCAGACCAAAAGACCTTGCCTAGACCATAACGGCGCATCAGGAATATCTGATCTGGACGTTGGGGCTTATATCATTACTTTCGATATATTCCAGGATGTTATGGTTCGGATTGGAAAACTAGGAGAATATAACTTTCCGGTCGGCAAGTATGCATATGTCGGCTCAGCAATGAATGGTCTAGATGCTAGGGTACACCGCCATCTATTTAATGATAAAAAAATGCATTGGCATATCGACCATCTTCTGAGGTACGCGCATAATAAGGAAGCCTTCTTGATACATTCAGACATCGATATAGAATGTAAGATAAATTCAATTGTCGGTTCTCTTCCGGGTTCAAAGGCTTTAGTGAAAGGGTTCGGGTCATCCGACTGCGATTGTTTTGCTCATTTGTATTTATTATCCGGAGAAGGATACTCCCAGATACGGCTTTCTTATGGTGTCCAGATAGAAGAGGGGGACAATGGGTCCACCCATAAGCGCTAATGGTTCACGGATAAGCCAAGATTCTCGCTGGGATGGACTAAGAATATATAAATAAAGGTGATCCTCATAATCAAAAAAGCTCAGAGGCGGAATATGATCAGGATCGGCTGATGCAGGAATGGTGTTGTTTAAGGACAACATTGAAACTGTGCAGACACTGTCCATGGCCATAAGCCTGGTATGTTCAAATGTCAGAATATGAGGCTGCTGACATTGAACATCATCTACACCGTTCATGGTCCGTGTTAACGGCCTGATACAGGGAAGAACAGAAGCTCATTAGTCTATAAAGGCGAGGTGATTGCTAAAAGACAATGAGACCGATCACTGACCATTACTGTGAAGCTCTGAGCGGTATTACCCCTTATTCAAATGATCGAATCGATCACGAACTATTGTGTAAAAAGGCTGACATTCTCTGCTCCCCTATGGAGCGCCCAGGTAGCTCGGTTGTTCTTTCAGTTAGATGTTTTGTTCTGACCAGTAGCAGGCAAGGAGATCCTTGACATTTGGAATGGATGGATGAAAGAAAATATTTTTATCCTTTTTACATCTTCTGGCCTCCACCCAAAGCTTGAGCGGCGTCTTCCGATTAGCTCGGGTGAGATGAAAGGAAAATGACAGCACCAGACGGGGTAGACTTCAAATATGTCATTGAAACTATCTGGTCAAGAATAAGTTAATAAAGCCGTAGGAGGCATTATATGGAAGCCGTTGAGGACACTTCCGATAAATATCAAGGTTCTGTAGTAAAAGAGCTGGAAATAGCAATTGGAGTAGAGAACGTCAAGACGAGCAAGACAGAGAGATTGCTCTATAGCCATGACCTAGCTCCACTTCCAAAAGAAGCAGAGAATTCCGCGTTCAAGATGGTGCCCGATGTCGTTGTAAGGCCCCGTTCAACACAGGATGTTTCTGAGATACTGAAATTTGCGACCAAGTTCGGCAAGCCTATAACACCCCGCGGCTCATCAACATGGGGATTGGCCGGACGTTCCAGCCTTTGGCGGTATACTCATTGATATGGTAGGTGGCATGAGCAAGGTGCTCAAGGTCGATACCGAGAACTTGACGATAACTTGTCAAGCTGGTTGCTCCTGGAAGCAAGTGTATGATGCTGCATGGGAAAAGGGCATGATGTTAGGGTCGTACCCAAGCAGCTTCCCAAGCGCAACGGTCGCTGGATGGATATCTACCAGTGGCATAGGCATTGGGAATTACAAATATGGTTCCGCAGGGGACAATATAAGTTCCATGACCGTTGTCCTGCCTGACGGTACCATTGTCAAGACCGGGTTCGATAACGTTTGCGATAATATGTCCGGTTACAATCTGAACCGCCTTTTTGTCGGTGCAGAAGGGACGCTTGGGGTCATAACAGAAGTTACACTGAAGCTTGTACCCAAGCCTGAGGTATTAAGGCCTCTAGCATACGCTTTTGAGAGCCTAGATAAATTGGGTGCACCTTTAAAGGACATAACAAGGTCCCGTGTACAGCCGCTCCATATCGCCTGGTCCGATAACAATCATTTCAAGTATCTTAAGAAGATAGGAAAGGAAGTCCCAGAAGGGGCATCTCTGCTCCTTATCACACTAGAGGGGGACAAAGATGCTGTTGCGTATGAAGAGAAAGTCATCGATGGTATCATCTCCAAATATGGTGGGAAGAAGGAAGCGGATGAACTTGGCCAGCATGAGTGGGATGAACGTTGCTATGAATACAGATGCAACGAGCTAGGCCTAGGTTCAATACCTGGCGAGGTGCTAGTACCAATAAGCAAGTTCACGGACATGTCAAAAGACCTTTATTCATTGATGGACAAGATGAAGATGGAAGGTGCGATCGTGGGAATTATGGCGGACCGCAACACAGCGATGTTCATGCCATACTATCTCTATGATAAAGGGTCAATGACAAAGACCATGACGTCCCTAAGTTTTGATTATGAAGCTGGAGAGCTTGCTAAATCCCATGGTGGCCGTATGGTGGCAGGCTTTGGCATATTCTTTGGTTCACTGCTTAAGGTCGTAAGAGGCAACGGATACGTTGTAGAGAAGGGAATAAAGAACGTCATCGACCCTAACGAGATCATGAACCCAGGAAAGCTTCTGGGAATGAAGACCCGCTTTGGGCTACCGATAGGGCCTGGGCTGCTCGGGTTCGGTATGGGTGCCATGGTGACGGTAAAGAAGATACGTCCCAAGGGACAAGAAACGTTGATAAGAAATCCTTAGAGCTTGAATATCAGGAGATGGACAAGGAGAAGTTCGAACAGCACAAGGTCGATCCCCTCAAGAAGAAAGAGTAAGAACAACGTCTTGGACAAACCTGCCCGAAAGGGCAGTTATTTTTCCTTTTTATTTCATTTTTTCGGAGCTCTCAAAAGCTCGAGTGATATATTATTAAGCGGTTCATGGAAAAATCCTTCATGTCCGATAACTAGCACATTCTACAGTCCATTCTGAGAGTGCGATGTTCATTGAACGACATCGCAAAGGATATAGAGTTCCCAGCTAAGATCAACATGATCTATTGTCACACCATATGTATCGAGGGCCTTGATCGAGGGGAGGCTCCTGTATGGAGAGATATTAGAAAAAAGGAGTTTCTCCAAAGAGCCTATGGCTCAGTGGGCTTACCGTCGTATTCTTCCGGCTCCTTAAGTGCATCGGCCTTAGTTTTACGGACGGTCTTATCGATATGTTCTGGAGGTGAGTATATTGTGTATAGCTTAAGATCTTTTTTCGATCTGTTAATGACATTATGCCTCGCCCCAGATGGAACGATGACCGCACTGCCATCCATTACCTTATGCTCAACCCCATCGATGGTGACCACACCTTCACCTGCCTCGAACCTGAAGAACTGATCAATGGTCTCATGGACCTCTTCTCCGATCTCCTCGCCTGGTCTAAGATTCATCAGCACTAACTGACTGTTTTTCCCAGTGTATAACACCCGGCGGAAATCGTCGTTCTTAAGCGTCTCTTTTTCCAAATTCGCCTCGAATCCCTTCTTGACCTTCGGAGTTTTCATATGTTCACCTTTTACAGGGTATGTTTTTCGTTCGGCCTTCGATTGGTGAGCTACTTCGCCTGATAGGCAAAGCATCTTGTTCATTCGAGCCACACTTGTATATCATTCTATGATATATGTAGCGGGGGTTCGCCACAACTACGTTTCTGATAGCTAATATATCGTTTTTTCCATAACCTCTCTAGGGATTCCAGATGGATGATCGTTGTCACATAACCTTCGAAAATATTGTAGTCATCCGATCTTATTTCTGACAAAATTATAGTTATATCTGAAATTCATTATCCCATTAGAGATAGATCATTAGAGATCTTACGCATGAATGAGATATCTAAGGGAAAGATGTACATGACCGAGCATCGAGAGAAAGATGTAGAGAGATTCGATCAATGGTCAGATACGTATGAAGATTCCTGGTTGCAACGAACCCTGTTCGATCAGGCTCATCGGGCTACACTTGACCTGGCAGGTGGTATCGTCCTAAATCCTGCGGTCGTCCTTGATGTCGGTTGTGGAACAGGGCGATTGTTGCGTCAAGCCCATGCATATTGGCCAGAGGCCCAATTGATCGGTGTGGACCCGGCGAAAGGCATGATCGAAGTAGCAAAGCGCTTGACCCCGGATGCTACTTTCCACAATGGCATGGCAGAAGCGTTGCCGCTACCGGACGCCTCTGTCGACCTTGCATTGAGCACCATATCATTCCACCACTGGAATGACCAGGCGGCAGGTGTACGCGAAGTGGCACGTGTGCTTCGTCCTGGGGGATGCTTCATTCTGGTGGACATCTCCTTCCCGGGTTGGTTAGTACGAGCTTTCCATTTGGGACGTTTTCATAACAAAGCTCAGATGCAAGCTCTCTTTCTTCAGGCGGGATTACATGTCCGAATGCAGAAAAAAATAACCTGGCGCAGAACGCTTGCCACTGCCGGGATCAAATGAAGAGGCAACTGTACAAATAAAAGCAATAAGAATGCGTAATCAATTTTTCACGATCATGGACCCCTGGGGATACATTCATTGGCCGTATTGATCATATTGCTCTCCTTCAATAACATAGCTGACTCGCATATCTGGTGTACAATAAGCTAGGCGGTATGGGAATTGGCCAGCCTATCATTATCTTTATAAATAAAAGATTAAGGTCCTAGGCAGAACGCCAGAGACCATGAATATTGCAGTATGCACGCACAATGATATCATTATCATCGCACGGGAATTCAGCTTCAGGCTTCATACCGGGCTTTAGATAGGCTCTCATGCTCTGCCCGTTCGCGATGACCTCTATCCATTGTATGTGATGCTTCTCTTCCATCGGGTGGGGCACGCTCCCTATCCTCACTTTTATCCCGGTACCTGTACGCTCGATCACTGGGACGTGCTTTTCCTTGGATGCATCCACGGAATTCTCCTTTAATATCCCCATCTCCTGGTCGCAACATACTGGCTTTCCTTTTCCGTTGTTGATCGATTTCGACGATGTTCCCACATACGTCGCATCGGTATATCCCGTACACCTCTGTCATGATACGCTCCGCTCTCCCGAGAGGCAGTATCCCTTGTATCTATTTAGATATTCCAGACAAGATGGCCAGCAGTCTATTGAGGTCAGGCTTTTCATAGGATCCAGCAAAGCCTTCCGAGAACATCGTTATTAAAAAAGATAATGATGGTCGGCCAGAATGACCAAAAGGAAAAAAGGTTTAGTCACGAGTAAAGTTCGTGTAGATCCTTATCTCCTTAGCAGGGAGAGGTACGCCTGTTCTCAGACCAGCCTCTTTACATCTCAGGAAGAACGCCATGTTCCTTGCGAGAACGCGCATGGTCTGTAGGCCTTCTAGGTCTTTCCTCACGTCCTCTGGAGATGCTCCATGCACCATATTCCAATAGCGAGAGGATATTACAGGCATCTCTGAGATGGTAAAATATTTGTTAAGCTGGTCAAAGGTTGCTGTTGTTCCTGCTCTTCTTGCTGAGACAACTGCTGCCGCTGGTTTCAGGCAGAACGACCCTTTGCCGGACAACATGTCGGCATAAAATACTCGGTCCATGAATGATGTCAACGCGCCTGTTGCTGCAGCATAGTGAACAGGCGATCCGAAAATAAAACCATCAGCGTCTCCGGCCACATCCAGAAAATCGTTTACCCTGTCATCGAACACACATTGTCCGGTTTTGGCGCATGTCAAGCAGGCTGTACATCCGGCCAGCGGTTTTATGCCTATCCAGAATATCTCGCTATCGATGCCCTCTTCGTTAAGGATCTTAGCTATTTCTGAAAGAGCAGTATATGTACAACCCTCTTTGTGAGGGCTCCCATTTACCAATAATACTTTCATCCGTGCCTTTGTTGAATTTGATACCTGATCCATTTTTGTCATCCTCCGACTGATTTTGCCTTGATCGAATGATCCTGCTATTCTGTACAATTGGGATGGGATATAAATATGAACTACAGAACATAATTGTAATGTAAGAATGGATGTGTCACGTACATGGTGATCATATGCTATGGATGATATTGGTCATAATAAGATATGTTCTATCGAACACACTGTTCTCTAAGGCATTGATAACAGCGGCCATCCTCGATAGGGATCATATAAATTGTAGCTCTGAAAGGTCAGGACTGATACTCGTGGGCAATCGACCATTATATCAATGCAAGTACAACAAGCAGACCGGATAGATCAGATGATACCCCTGAATAAATAAGGTGGTTCACAAGGTCGAGATCAAGCTTGAGCCCAAGAATAGATGTCTCAGGGACTAATAATAGGGGCGCTACATCAACGCGATCGCCAGCATGACTTATCTATGCGAAATACTATGATAAGCTGCAAGTTAAATGAGGCCGAGATGCCCGAAACGAGACCATCATTTGAAGGCGAACGCGTCGCCAAAGTGCTGGCCAGAGCTGGCGTGTGCTCACGTCGTGACGCCGAAAGGCTGATCAGAGATGGCCGTGTGGTCGTCGATGGCAGGACCTTGACCTCGCCTGCGCTGAACGTCACGGACAAGAACATCATTTTGGTCGATGGGAAGCCTTTGAAAATGGCCGAAAAGACCCGCGTATGGTGCTATCATAAGCCGCCAGGTACAATTACAACGGTAAAGGACCCACAGGGGCGTCCGACCGTTTTTGATAAGCTACCTGCAGATATGCCGCGTGTAGTGAGCGTGGGACGCTTAGACTTCAATACGGAGGGGCTGCTACTTCTGACGAATGATGGAGAATTAGCGCGGCATTTGGAATTGCCGCAAAATGCTTGGCCGCGTCGTTACAGGGTGCGCGTGCATGGTCATGCTGACCCCCAGAAGCTCGCCTCGATCGTGAACGGGGTGACGATCTCGGGTTTCCGGTACGAACCCCTCGAGATCAAAATCAGAAGAGTAGGGAGGATGGAGCGAACTACTGGCTCACCGTCACGATCCACGAAGGCAAGAACCGCGAGGTCCGCAATATCATGGCGTATCTGGGTCTGGATGTGATGCGCCTGGTCCGCGTGGCATTCGGGCCGTTCCGTTTGGGTAAGCTGCCGCGCGGGGGCATCGAAGAGGTCCCGCAGTGCGTCCTTCGGGGGTCATTAGAGAAGTTCTTCAGCGAGAAAAAGGGATGGGAGATCGACGAAAAGTCATCAGAAGTGAGCAAAGGCAGGATAAGACGCGACCGCCAACTACGGCCCTAAGCTTTTTCAACCTTCCTGCGCCCTGTTGGTCAGCCAACACATGGGTGATCTTATGTTCATCCCATGGCTGGATAGGAACAAACATTTTTTGATAGACTTATTGACCTTGTACCTCTTAGGTCATGAAAGGCCTGTGCAGATCTACCTTATTCTCTCTTCCTTGCATCATTGATAGTGGCTTAGATTCAAGAACGGCTTAGCTGGCGGAGACCAAATTATCGTTCTCTTGATATTATTCACTGACTAGCTGAGCTTTACCATCTGCTGCCCCTCAGTGGCCGGGGAGATCTCTACAGCCGTGCCGAACGCGATTATCTCGTCCATGATGTCACCGATCGAGTTCGAGTCGAACATCACGCTTATTACCGCGTTCGCACCCATTGATCCTGCTTGTTCTGACAGCCGGTCCAGGGACTGCTGTCTAGCCTGATGAGCAAGTTCGGTATACTCTTTGATTCTCCCCCTCCTCCGAGGGACCTCAGGCCAGCAGTAAAATTCCTGCCAAACCCCCTTGACCGAACAGTTATACCGTACACTAGCCCGAATACCTTGTCTATTTTGTACCCTGGAACATAGTTCGTTGTGTAAAGCGCTATCGGCATACCTGACCGACCGATATATCGGATAATAAAACTTGGTATCGTCCTAGTATTCTGGCCAATATCTTGGCTAAGCCGTAAGGCATCCAGAGCTTATGTGGTCCGTTATAATTGCCCTTCTTCTGCTAGGGACTGGATCGTTCCCATTAACTTGCTGGATGAGCTCTGCATATATCCCACCACATATCATGTAATAATGTTCTCTCCGCATGTCGTTATAGCTTTACTTACGATCGATACTGATAATCGTATAAAAATGCACTTAAATAATTAGGTGAGTTTCATAATTATGTCCATTATTAAGTGGTCGCAAGATCTTAGTGTTAATATAAAAGAGATCGACGATCAACATAAAAAATTGATCGATCTCATCAACACCCTGCACGATAACATGCTGAAAGGTCAGGGAAAGGTCGTACTTGAGAGTACTTTACAGGAACTGGCCGCTTATACTCAATATCATTTTTCTGCCGAAGAGAAATACATGAAAAGGTTCGGATATGTTGATTATGACGCTCATAAGCTGGAGCATGAGGAGTTCATCCGGAAAGTGAGTGAGTTCATTAACAGCTATAGGTCGAACCAGGCATGCCTATCGATAGAGGTCATGAATTTCCTAAAGGATTGGATCACCAATCATATCAAAGGATCGGATAAGGGGTACATGGTTTGCTTCAGTTCCAATGGCCTTACATGATGTATGGCCCTCAAAGGTGAAAATTCTGGATTAGGACAATGTACTGTTAGATGGGCTCATTGGGGCTCTAGCGCCTTCAAAAATTTACTGACTAATACGAAGCTTTCAGATGGGTCCCTCTTTTTCTGCTCTTCATCTCTGCTAGACATGAAGATGCCTATCAAGATGGTCCATCTGAATCGATCGCCCTAAATTTTTCCTAGATATTGGCTACACCTAACTCCATACTATTTTCTGCCAGGAAAGGCTTTATTTTCTGACCTACAGCACTTGGATCTCCAAGGCATTGAGAAGATGACTGTAAAAATATAATAAGCATCTTTCTCTTTGTACCTTTCATCTAGAACGACACCCTTCATCCCGATACAGTCTGCGATATCTAGCATTTGTACATCGGCGCTTGTTTGTCCGTTACCAGGGAGGGTTCCTTTTATTTCCTTTTTTAAATTATGTTGAAACGCAATATCGCATCCGTTAGCAATTCTTGCTGGGAGTGAGGGCTGAACTTTCCTATGCCTATGCTTCCCCGAATCGTCCATTGCACAGGTAAGGGAATCGATGGGAATTTTGCACAACGCCATTTATTCCTTTATGAAGAATAAGCCGGCTCACAAAGTTAGAGAGCTCTGGGCATTTTACAAAGTCTTTTACCAAACTTAAGTCATTTTTGTTTTGGTTCAACATTCTGGCATTCTGTTCTGTCCAGAAAAATTGTCTTGCGTTTTAGTCTAACTTGTTATGCGAAAGCGTACCAAAGGTTGACCGGCTACACAACATTAGGGTATTATCCAGCACTTCACAAAAGTGGTGCAAGGGGTGCGATTTGAACGCACGGACCGCTAGGGACAAGACCCTCAATCTTGCGCCGTTGGCCAAGCTTGGCTACCCTTGCATTTGATGTTCCACCTTATACTAGGGTCGAATATAAAGATTACCTCAGAAAGGTATATCATAGATACTTTTTAGAGGACGATGGAAAGGGGTCAATTGGCCATCGTCATTGACCTAGATCGCTGTACCAAGAGGTATGACGATACGATCAGTATCCATAGAAGGACTGAGCCGATGAAGATACGCTCGACGATGCCCCAATATTTTTCTGAGAACCCAGGAAATAAAGGGATGATCAAAATGGTAGCTACGCTCAATAATGCTGACGTAGCACCTATTGGCAATGCTATCTTTCGAAGGCCCAACATACCTTGGCCTGTCATTCTAAGAGATATGAGCAGGGCCCCGAACCCGCCGCAAAGGAAAGCGATGAAAGCAGCGAGGTCATGGATCCTGCCATGAGCGGTCGAGATAGCGGAGGATGGGTCTGCAGGAAAGGCCGCTAGTACGAACGCCATGACCCCCCAGACACCGATCAGGACAAGACCTGCACTGTATCCCGGCCGTTCCTTAGGATTCAGCATCATCACGAATCCAAAGATGAATGATGTGGAGAGAAGACCGCGGACGATGAAATTTATGGTCATTATATAGCCATAAGGGCCAACCGCAAGAAGGCTCTCAGCCTGTCCAAGGGAGTAATAAGGGGGGAGCATCTGTGCTATCGCATCTAGCAGGATATAGATGAACACCCCAACAACGGTAAATATCAGTAATGAACGATTTGACAACAATGCAAATGACCTTGGACTTCCCTGGTTCGCCATTCTATCGGTCACCCGAACGGTCACCATATTGATAAAATGTATGGTGCTATGCCAAATAGCTTAAGTTCGTTCAGTACAGCAAGCCGATGGCAGTGAAAGAGAATTTGTCAACGCAGCCTACCCGAACAATGCTGAGCATGCTCCCCTTGGGCGCAATATTATTTAGATCTTTGTAATAATTCATTTAAGTCT
>CAVSDP010000007.1:0-76228 GCA_963726655.1 Methanomassiliicoccaceae archaeon | reverse complement strand
ATCTAGGGGCGTTGCAGTGGTCAACGGGTCACATGGAGAATTGCAACATATGGCCTTTTTTCATGGGCCATGATCTCTAGGACAGCAGGGGTCTCTTTTATAGTGATCCGATAGTGGTCAACTATTCTTTTAGCTCCTGGTGTTATTGGCAGTGAACCATAGTGGCCAGTTCCGACAAAGACAACTTCTGGCTTCTCTCTAGGTGAACTACCACGCCCTAAAGAGCTGTGGCTTCCTGTTTCATCGAAGGACGCTTGCTGCCCTTACGAGCAGTAGAGGCATCTTCCTCCGCAGGTTGAGGCCGGTTCCCGGCCCGTAGTATCGTGAGTCCTCTGTTGAGGATGTTGTTGGCGGCGTTCTCGTCCCTGTCCATCTCGAACCCGCAGTACGGGCATCGATGTGTCCTGACGCTCAAGTCCTTGTAGACGATTTCTCCGCAATGGCTGCACTCTTGGGTGGTGTTCTTGGCTTCGACTTTGACGACTCTCTTACCGGCACCTTCCGCCTTGTATTCGAGCTTTCGGACGAAGTCTCCCCATGCAGCATCGTGAATGTTCCTTCTTAGTGTTCTCCGTGCAGCGGGTGACATTTTCTTGACGATGTGCTGACGGTTGACCATCTCTGGTATGTTCAGCTTCTCCACGACGACGCAGTCGTATGCGTTGATGTACTTCCTGCTCTCCTGATGATTCCTGTTGTCCCTGATGTTCCCTATCTTCTCGTGGAGCCGGGCGACGAGCCTTCGGGCATCGTTCCTGCTCTTCGAGCCTTTCTGTTTTCGGGATAGGCTTTTTTGCAGGAACCGTAGCTGGTCAAGCTTTCCTGACAAGAACTTCGGGTTCTCTATCTCGTGGCCGTCGCTGTCTACCACGAAGGTCTTTACGCCTACGTCGAGGCCGACCACGTTGGCTTCGTCGATGGGCTTCTCCTGTACTGTCGGGAAGTTCGCACTGGAAGACCACATACCATTTATCCTCGACGTGCTTGAGTATCACACCGTCGATGTGCTCCGGTACTTCCCGGTGGCCGTCGAACTGTATGGTGCCTATCTTGGCGAGCGTGACCGTATGGTTCTCCGCATCGACCGCGTATCCCTGACTGTTGTATCGGATGCTCTTGAACCTGTACTGGTTCTTGAACCGCAGTTTGCCGACACGCCTGCCTGATTTCTTGGCACCGTGCAGCGATGAGATGCTGTCGAATATCTTCTTCACGGTGGTCTGGAGCATGTGGCTGTACGGCTCCTTGAGGAACGGGTGTTCCTTCTTCAACGCCGGAAGCTCGTTGATGAGGTCGTAGGCCGTGACACATTCGCCCGCCTTCCACGCCTCGTTCTTCCGCTCAAGGAAATGATTGTACACGAAACGGGCACCGTCGATGCTGGCCGCTGCCTTTGCCTCGACTTCTCCCTTTGGATATGCCCGGTACTTGTACGATAGTATCATACGTCGTGCTGCTCCTCGATGTACTTCTTAACGACTTCTAATGTGACCGCTCCGACACTGCTGATGAACTTGCTTCGAGTCCACAAGGTCGGCAGTCTCGTCTTCAATGACGGGAACTCCTTCCGAAGCTCGTGGCTCGTGTAGCCCTTGATATGGTTGACCACATCGAACACGCCCACCTTGGGGTTGACATCCAACAATAGGTGTACGTGGTCTGGCATGACTTCCATCTCGACTACAGTGTACTGGTATTCGGTCTGCTTCTCCAGAACGAGTTCCTTGAACCTAGTGTCTACGCCGTCGGTCAGCACCTTCCTCCGGTACTTCGGGCAGAAGATGACGTGGTACTGGCAGCTATAGACCATAGTCCCGTCGCTGTGATACTCCTTATGCTTGTTCTGGATTTCCATACGATTAGAATATACGTTTCACTTGTATATATTCTTTTCGTTATACCACATAGAAACAGTTATGCCGGGTACCCGCGGACTGACTCAAGGGGTCGGATTCATCCCGGCGCTAAAGCAACCGGGTTTTCTCCGACCCCATTGCCCCATCGTTATAAAGTTCGGACATACTGAGTAAAATTATGCTAGAGCGTGCGTAACTAAGATGCAAGCTAGCTTTTTCGTTGTTGATCCGCGTTAGCAAATATATTCGATCAAGCGTTTGACATCAACGTCTGTCGGTTCTTTTAGATCCCTGTGACGATCCATAGCAATCCTAGGTTCTTTTTCTCATCAGGCAGAAATATATCCTATATGAAAAAGAGGATAATGGACCATTTGGTCGGACACAAGTCCATTATTTTTTCTCATCTCGCTCAGCTGATCACTTTCCTGAACAGGTACATGGTAGCGGAAAATGTCACGAGCGCTATCAACGCGATCACAGCGTATGCTGTGGCGAACGTGCCCCAGGTCAATCCACCCTGGAGCAGGTCTCTCACCACATTGGAAGCATAGCTCACCGGGTTATATGCTGAGACCGTCTGCGCCCATTGAGGCATTATGGACGTTGGGAAGATAGCGCTGCTAATGAAGATAAGCGGAAATGCTAGAAGGTTGCCTACTGCGGAAACCGTCTCGGCCTTCCGGCTCTTCAATCCCACGGCTAGCAAGAGCCCGGCCCAGGCGAGGTCGAAAAAGAGGATTGTCACGAATATCAGTATAAGCCCTCCTACACCCGTCGCGATCGTCAGACCGAGCAATAGCGCTACTAAGATTATGATCGCCGACTGGATCGCTAGAACTAGAATATCTGTCAGCAATCGGCCCAAAATGATCGCCGCCCTGTTCACACGGGTCAGGAGCATCTTCTGAAGGAACCCAGAATTAATATCATTGACGATCGACATTCCCGACAGCAACGCTCCAAAAACAGCGTTCAATATCAGGATCCCCGGAGTAAGGTACTCTAGATAGCTGCCGGTAACCCCTGGCAGGAAGGAGAGATCTTGCAATAGCTGCGAAAAGATAAGAAGGAACAGCAACGGCGTGAAGAGGTTGACAAAGAGCAGTGTCGGATTTCTGAATATCTTTGTTAAGGCCCTTGATGCCAAGGAACGCGTGTCATAAAGTAGTGTCATTTTTCATCACCTCACATGAGAAATGGTTCGGAGGTCTTCACGGCGAGCTCTTCCGATCTTATTCTTCTTCCAGTATGATGCAGGAAGACATCATCCAGTGTCGGAGAGGATACGCTCAGTGAGGTTGGTCGTATCATGTCGCGGTCCAACGCCGTAACGATGTCTGCGAGCATTTCGCTCTGCGTTCTTCGCATGAACGATCATGCTGCCGTTCGAATCAGTGACCTCTTCCACTCCCTGGACCCCTGACAAGATCTTTTTCGCTCTGGACCTCAGCGCCCCATCATCTGGGTCCTTCAGCGAGATCGTTATCATATCATGTCCGATCGCCTGTTTAAGTTCGGTAGGAGAACCTTCGGCGATGACCTTCCCATGATCTATGATCGACAGTCTGCGACACAGCTTGTCGGCTTCGTCCAGATACTGGGTCGTCAGGAAGATCGTTATGCCTTCGTTTTTGTTCAGTTCATTCAATTGTTCCCATATTGATGCCCGGGACTGAGGATCGAGACCGGTCGTCGGCTCGTCCAAGAACAGTAATCTTGGCTTGTGGATCAGGGCTGAGGCAAGGTCGAGCCTCTTCTTCATCCCGCCCGAGTACCGTCCTGCCGGTTTATCGGCGAACTCCTCGAGCTCGACCATTCTCAGAAGTTCTTCCACACGGTCCTCTAGTGACTTTCCTCGCATCTGTTGTAACCGACCTTGGAGGCGAAGGTTCTCTCTGCCGGTAAGGTCGACATCAATGACCGTCTCTTGGTTCAGGACCCCAATGACCTTCCGGATCTCCGTTTTTGCTATATCCAGATCATAACCGGCGACCGTGACGCTACCTGAGGTCTTTTTAAGAAGAGTTGTAAGGACCTTGATGGTCGTGCTCTTACCGGAACCGTTCGGACCTAGGAAGCCGAAGAACTCGCCTTCCTCCACATGGAAGGAAATACTGTCGAGAGCTCTGGTGCCGTCAGCGTATACCTCGACCAGGTCCTCCACCGAGATAATATTCGACATGTTGAGTGCCTGCTCTCGATGATGTAAACACGCGATATTAAATTAATACCGCTTTAGGTTGGCCCCTTCTCAAATATTATTTATGAAACCATGCCTCATAATTCTTCATGCGAAAGCTCATTTTAGAAGGTTCCATGGATGATCTCGGAAAGCTTGATGGAGGAGAATCGGAGATAACGATCCAGAAGATCAAAGTATTAGAGGTCTTGCAGGTCCTAAGTTTCGACTCGAAACAGTTCGCTGCAATATGCCGGCTTGAACCCAAGGACCCGTCTACCAGACCAGAGGATATCATCAAGAACAATAGGCTCAAGATCGTTATCCTGGATGAAGAAAAAGAAGGGACTTACATCTGCTTTATCAAAGAAAAATTTCAACATGTAATTCCCAGGACCAGGATGTGGCAAGGACCGGAGTTTATTATTCAGCTCCTTTTGGGGTCAGAGATGGGAAGTATAGAATAAGTGTCATTGGGGAATCAAAACAATTGAAAGCATACACCGATCTTTATAAAAAATCGGGGGTCAATTTGACGGTGATCTCAATGACGGACGCAAAGCCACTGTCGATGTCGCCCCTGAGCACATTGACAGAAAAACAGCGGACGGTGCTGAGATCGGCATTCGAGCATGGGTACTATGACATGCCTAGAAAGATCGATTCTCAGGGACTTGCAAAAATACTAGGTCTTCGGAGCTCAACTGTAATAGAGCACCGGAGAAAGGCGGAACGACGACTGCTATCTGAGATATTAGATAAGTCCTAGGGCAACGTACGGACAGACATAGGAAGAGAGTTGAAGCGTGGACCCGATCGATAAATGAATTACTCTAGCGATCTCTTGATCATTTCAGAAGCGTTGGGTCTAAGAGCTTCACCATGGCCCGGCAACATGATATCGAACTCCAGTGCAGAGGCTTTGACGATGGACTCCCTTAGCTTGTTCATATCCATGGTGAACTGCTCCGGTGCACCACTGATCTTTTTTCCGTCATACCTTAGTGTGTCGCCAGCGAACAGGACACTTCTGCCTTCATCCAATAGCATTATGCTTCCTGGAGTGTGCCCTGGCATGTGGAAAACGACAAGACCTGCGATCCTATCGCCTTCTTCAAGGGCCACATCTACATGGACAGGTTGAGGAGATAGAGAGGTCCGGAACCGGATATTCTTTGGGCTGGGCATCGGCTCTTCCCCTGAGACGTACCTAGCATCTTCTTCATGAACAGCGACTTTCGCATTGGTGAGGTCCTTAAGCTCCTTGGCGCTTCCCATGTGGTCCATATGAAAGTGGGTTAGGATTATCGTTTTGACATCAGCAGGTCGATACCCTACTTTTTCGATATAGTCAGTGATCTTCTGCGCGTTCCCTTGGGTTCCACAATCGACGACAGCGAGTTCCCCATTGTTGATCACCAGGTACACGTTGGCGTGCGCGGTATTGTCGCTCGCTTCATCTATTAGATGGATCCCTTCGACGATCTCCATAAAAGCACCCTTGCGATATCTCAGGAATAAAGATGGTCATCTGACATATAAGCAGTGTTTGCATTTAGGAATTCATAGGCTATATTCAGTCGACCAATAGCTCTTTGTCAGAAGCGAACGTGTAGACCCAAAATGATCCAGTATTGCCATATACAAGATGATCAACTACCTTCGCACTTTCGGGCGAGGCTACTTGCTTCGACCGGTCGGCGTGCTATGCCTTCACCGAGGTCATCGATCATCGCTTGTCCAATGGCATGAGTTCCTGCCGTTCTGACCCCCCTTTTTTGTCATTTCCTCTAAGGACAGCATGTGAAGCTGCTTGGTCACGACCGCCCTTGTGGCTACTAGGACCTTTGTCCCTTATCGATTCTAACTTCGTTCATGAGCCTGATGAGATCAGCTACGTTCAGTTCTGATCATTAGTACCCATAGTTGATAATACGATATATGATAGTACGACCACGGTATCAATAAATAGCAGTTCGCGCATTGAGGATGATCCTAGTTACGCCATTCACAAAAGATGGTCTCAGGAAGGTCTAGACAAATATGGATCACGATGAGAAGGTCTACGCCATTGCGGACGGTATAACCCAAACGATCCCTATGTTATACAGATGGATCATTAGGCCCGATGCCACTGGAATAAGTTCTTACTCTCCCATGATCGCTGTGCTAAAGGTGGTCAAGAGTGAGGGACCTATTTCTATGTCAGCGATAGCCCAGGAGCTTTCATACTCCAAACAGAATCTCACCAATATCGTTGATCAGTTGGTCGGAGAAGGTTATGTGGAAAGGTTGCCGGACGCCTCTGACCGCAGAGTTCTGAATATCAACCTCACAGAACATGGAAAAATGTTCATGGCGGAGCGCAGAGAGCGAGTGAAGAACAGACTGATCGAGGATCTATCCCATCTTAGCGACGAGGAGCTTGACCATCTTTCCGAAGCGTTCGAAGAGGTCAAGGCAGTACTTCCAAAGATCCTGCAACATGACCGATCTGGATGACCTCAATTAAGAGTTATAAGGGATCGAGAAGGGACGCAGTATTGATCGACCATTAAAACTCATTAAAGGTGATATTTATCGCAAATTCAGAAGGTACTAAAAAAGAGAATGGGCCTGACGGAGCTAACCCAGATCAGCCTAAGAAGGAAAAAGGATACGAGTGGGTGGTCCTATCAGTTACCACAGTTGGAGCACTTCTAGCATCGATCCAGGAATCGGCTTTGCTCATCTCCCTACCGAACGTGATGAATGATCTGCACATGGACTTTCTTACAGCCATGTGGGTCCTCTTTGATCTACCTTCTTATCACCACGGTCATGGTACCGATATTCGGCCGTCTCTCGGACATGTTCGGTCGCAAACGAATGTATATTCTAGGTTATGCTTTGTTCACGTTGGGCTCGCTGCTGTGCGCTCTAGCCCAGCCCCAGTTCCATGGTTGGGACCTCGTAGGCTATCGTGTCATACAGGCCCTGGGAGGAGCTCTTATCTTTGCCAATGGTGCCGCTATGATAGCAGATGCGTTCGAATCGCGGCGCCTCGGCTTTGGTATGGGGGTCAACATGGTGGCCGCAGGTGCTGGCATCGTATTGGGCCCGGTGGTCGGCGGATTACTATCTCCATTAGGCTGGCAGTGGATATTCTTGGTGAACGTCCCCTTTGGCATATTTGGTATGTTATGGGCGACAAAACGCCTCAAGGAACCGACAAGATTGGCTAAGGTCCAGAGCTTCGATTGGGCCGGGAGTGCTACATTTACTGTTGGTCTGTTCGGGCTCTTACTTGCGGTCTCTCTTATTGCTTTCCCATTGGTGAGCTCAAGAGTTGTCGACGCCTTGTTCATCATCGGTCTTATCGGAATGACCTCCTTCTTCATCATAGAGCGTCGGACCAAACATCCGATGATGGACCTTAAGTTGTTCAAGAACCGGGAATATGCAGTGGGGAACTTCACGAACCTGCTCAATGGGCTGTGCAGAGGGGCAGTTCTATTCCTGCTCATCTTCTTCTTTCAAGGTCCGTATGGGGATACCCCGCTTATTGCTGGCCTTAGCCTCATACCGTTCGGGGTCTCGTTCATAGTAGTCGGTCCATTATCCGGTAAGATGTCGGATAAATATGGACCAAGGAACCTGACCATATTGGGCCTTGCTCTGACGGCGGCTGCCATTTTAGGGCTGGCATTCATCGACCAGGCTACACCTTTCTGGTTCATCGCTGTTCTCATGATCATGATGGGAGTAGGTGGAGGAATGTACTCTTCACCGAATACCAGCTCTATAATGAACACGGTGCCGCCAGATCGCCGAGGAACTGCAGCGGGTACTAGAATGATGCTCATGAATACTGGCCAAATGTTCAGCCTGGCCCTCGCATTCCCATTGGTGCTCAGTGGTATCCCTCAGGCAGACATGATGAATCTGTTCCTATATGGAGGAGGCATAAGCACACAAGCTCTGGCAGTATTCCAAAGCGGTCTGCATGAGGCGTTCCTGCTATTCTTCGTTTTCGCAATGGTGGCGTTGTCTGTCGCCATGTTGCGCCCCAGGCATCAAAAGGCGCATGATACAACGGTGAGGTCGGATCCGTGAGAGGGCATTATTGTCCACAGTGGACCATGAAAATGCTATCAGGTATGGGCACAGCCTCCTCATGCCGTCATGCGGACAACAGACCGTCTGCGGACGGAGGAGAATAGCATGGATGAAGATGTAAAAAGGGTATCAGTAGTGAGATGTGAGGACTACGGAAGAGAGCGTGCGTATGATGCAGTAAAGAGATCAATAGATATTCTAGGAGGGCTCGGACAGTTCATTTCGCCAGGCAAGAAAGTGTTCTTGAAATTCAACATGCTTCAGGGTTCCCCACCTGAGACGTGCATATCGACCCATCCTGACGTGGTATATGCGGTCGCTCGACTATTGAAGGAGCACGGCTGTCACATCGTCTTGGGAGACAGCCCTGGCTCCGGGCTTCCGTACACCGTGGATATACTGAAAAGATCATACGCTACCTCAGGGTATGATGCGGTATCAGAAGAGCTGGACATCCCCCTCAACTATGATACATCCTATGAGCGGGTACTAGTGCCGGAAGGCAGGCTGATCAAGCGTGTTTCAATCATCAAGCCAGCGCTTCAGGCGGATGACATCGTGATCGTGTCGAAGGCAAAGACCCACGCCCTTACATACCTAAGCGGAGCAGCGAAGAATATATTCGGGGTCATACCTGGCCTGGAGAAGCCGACATATCATGCTAGCTTCCAGGAGCCGGATGATTTTGGTCGGGTCATGATAGATCTGAACGAGTTGATGAAGCCCCGGCTTCAGGTGATGGATGCGATAATTGGTATGGAGGGTGATGGACCTCACGCTGGCTCGCCCCGGAAAATAGGTGCCGTGCTGACGAGCGGCGACTACAGTGCTATAGATGTGGCGACCGCTAAGCTCATGTCCATTGACCCAAAAAAAGTACCGACCATACGTGCAGTCGATCGAAAGAAAGTACCTAAAAGAAGACCTCAGCGATATATCCATCGTCGGGGTCCCCCTAGAAAGTCTGGTCGTTCATGACTACAAAGGCCCATCCACGCATGACAACAACAGGGTCTTATCGTTCATTCACTTAATAGTGCCGCACATACTGGTGGACAGGTGTATAGGCTGCATGAAGTGCATGCGGAGCTGCCCCGTTAAAGCGATCACCGCGGTCGATGATAAGCCTTCAATAGATTACAAAAAATGCATCAGATGCTATTGCTGCCATGAGATGTGCGACGATCATGCTATCACGCTCGAAGGGCCCTCAAGAAAAGAACGTAAATGAAGGATACGACCGGATGCTTTTTTGACTGGCCAGCTATGAACTCTAAGAGCGTTCGAATTGAATTAAGATAATGATCGTCCAGATGGAGGAATGGGTGGGCTCAGTCAAGACCACGCGCTCGCTTAGCCAGATGACGAAAAATGGGGATCAGCTCTTTCGGTATAACGAAGAGCCAGCTACAAAAAGGATGGATAAAACGGATTGGCAGCCCCTAAGATCACATTTATCGAATGTTGCAAGAACTGCCTCCCCGGATTCACCAAAGATTTTAACGCCCATGATGAGGCCAAGGCAGAAGCGCTAAGCAATGTCCAGATCGGCTATTGCACTGTATGTGGGGTACCTCTGTACTGGAACCTTACGAACGACGTCCATATATCACAACTGGGCAAGTCAATAGTTCTTAGTGGATCTAAACACGACACATGTCACAGGAATGCAGAAGAGGATGGGTGGCCGGGGACCGAAGAACGGGTCGGACATCTACTATGGCACAAATTGACCGATAGTTCGACCAAGAAGGCTAGAGCTGATAAGCGAATGAACGATCAGATATCGCGATGTTTGATATTACCATCTGGCCATGTAAAATTCGTATGTGCGGATAACTCATAGGTGAGATGTTGCATATACAGATACATTTTTTTTATATATCCAACCATGGAAGATCATCTGGCATGGTAAGAGCGTTCTCTAGAGATTGAAGGTGGCCGGATCTCAAGAGATTATAATAAGTAACATTTCCATCATGTCGAAAGCTTCGCAAGATAGTTGAAATAGCATCATTCGATAGAATAGCTCACTTCCTTGTACGAACCAGACCAACTGAACACCTTTAGCTAATTTCGATCCACCGATAAGGATGAGACATCATGTTCAATGAAACAGGTAAAGGACGATGGAAATTGCTAGGATTCGTTCCGGTCGCCGTTCTCCTTATCTTCATCTCAACCCTGCTGCTCTTCGATCTGAACGGGCCTGTCTATGCCCAGCCCTACCTGTGGCTGGTGTTGCAGTTCATAACTGTTTTTATTGTCGGCATCATACTTGCCATCGTTTCTTCTAGAGCATATCTGTTATTCGGATCGATCAATGTTCTTCTGATCGGCATCGCTGCGCTGGTATTCGGTACTCTCTTGATCATCGCTCAATTGGCCATCACCCCTTCTACGGGCCTCACGCTCACGCCGAACGAAGCGGTCACCCTGGGCAACATGGGCCAACTGCTCGGTTCGGCCGTTCTCTTCCTGAGCGCCATGTTACTGTGGTCAGGGAAGGGAAATGTCCTGCCCGATACATCACGCAAGATCGTACTCGGAACGTCATACCTCCTCGTTCTTGTTGTGATCCTTGCTGTGACGGCGATATGTTCATTCGGTCAATTCCCTGTCTTTTTCATCAGCGGAACGGGCTCGACGCCAGTGCGAGAGGCGGTCCTGCTCCTTTCGGCCATCTTCGCTGGGGCCAGCGTTCTATTGTTCGGCTGGAAGTACCTGAGAACAGGGTCCACGGTCCTGTACTGGTACTCCCTGGGAGTGATCTTGTTCCTTCTAGGCCTGACAGGCAGTTTTTTCACCGTGAATATAGGGGACGCCCTGAACTGGATCGGAAGGATAGGGTTCTACCTCATGGGCGTTTATTTTCTAATGGCCGTTCTGAGCCGCGATCCGAATCTGGGATGAATGCTGGGGCATCCGAAAGATGGGCTAATGCTTTCGGGAACGATCCCAAGCAGGTCGCCTCGCTTTTCACCAATATGACCAATGGCTACGTTTACGGCAAGATCGTTATCGACAACGATGGAAGGCCGATAGACGTGATCTATCTGGACATGAACCGGGCGTATGAGACTTATTTGGGTGCCAAGAAAGAGACTGTCCTGGGCAGGCGGGCGACCGAGGTATTTACCGAACTAAAGAACGCTCCTCCAGACTGGTTCGCACCCTACGCAAGGGCTGCGCTCAATGGAGAATCGACATCCTTCGAGAGGCGTTGGCCTGTCACAGGCAGATGGCACAATGTCATTCTCTATAGCCCGGAGAAAGGATATTTTGTATCGATCCTTGAGGATATAACCGAACGGAAGAAGGCGGAAGAAGCTCTAAATGCAAGTGAGAAGAAGTTCGCCAAGGCGTTCCATGGCTCAGTGGCCGCAAAGGCGATCACCCGTCTGAGCGATGGCAAGTTCATGGAGGTGAACGATCGATGGTCCAAGATAAATGGGATCACGCCCGAGGAGACGATCGGTAGAACGGCGACCGAACTTAACATATGGATCGACCCAGAAGATAGGAAAAATGTTTTAAAGGAGCTTGAACGGAGCGGCTTCATTCATGATAAGGAATACAAGTTCCGAAGAAAGAACGGTGAGATATGGACCGGCCTAACATCATCCGAGGTCATAGAGATCGAAGGGGAGAAGGCCATCCTGATTTCCCTAATTGACATCACCGAACGGGAGAAGGCCGAGTTGGCGATCAAGGAGAGCGAGCAACGGTTCCGCTCCGTGCTCGACAACTCTCTGGACGCTATCTACCGGTTCAACCTACAGACCGGTCGTTATGAATATGTTAGCCCAGCATTTGAACCGACCCTAGGTTACTCACCTGAAGAGTGGTCATCGATGAGCATCGAGCAGACCATAGCCTTAGTTCACCCTGACGATCTGTCCGGGGTGAACGACGCCTTGGCCCGACTGCCCGAGGTGGGTGCGGTCGAGTACGACTACCGACTTCGGGACAAGAGCGGCGAGTATCGTTGGGTCTCCAACCATCTTTCTTTGGTCAAGGACGGTTCGGGACGGCCGTTGTACCGTGATGGTATTGTGATCAACATCACCGCCCGCAAGAAGGCCGAGGAAGAACTAAAGGAAAGCGAAGATAAGTACCGCGGCCTGTTCGATCACTCAATGGAGGCCATCTCCATTCTTGAGTATGTTTACGACCAAAATGGGGAGGTCGTCGATGGCGTGTACCTAGATGTGAACGACCTTTCTTTACAGCGACTTAACGCTCGATCAAAGAAGGATGTTCTAGGGAAGAGCATCGGTGAGTATCTTAGTCAGAAGACACTTGACTATGTCCTGCCCATTATTCGCCAGGTGAAGGAGAAGAACGAACCAACGTTCTTCGACATCCATTTTGACCCGAATAATAAGGATTATTATGCGTCCTATTATCCATTGGGAAGGACCATTTCGTCAGCACCTCTTTAGATATCACCAGTGTCAAAGCGGCACAAAGGGCGTTGGAGAAGTATGCCGAAGAACTGATCCGTTCGAACACCGAGCTTCAGCAGTTCGCTTACGTGGCAAGTCACGATCTGCAAGAACCACTTCGCATGGTGACCGTTTACCTCGGTCTGCTGGAAAAGAAGTACGCCGACCAGCTGGACGAGAAGGCGAAACAGTACATGGACTTCGCGGTCGACGGCGGTCTGAGAGCTAAGGACCTGGTCAAGGACCTGCTCGATTTCACTAGGGTCGATTCACAGGCCAGGCCTATGACCAGGACGGACATGAACGGGGTCTTGAACAATGCACTCAGTAACCTGACCGTTCAAATTAACGATGAGCACGCATCCGTAACTAGCGATCTTCTACCGACAATAATGGCAGACAATGCCCAAATGATGATCCTGCTTCAGAACCTCATCAGCAACGCGATCAAGTTCCATGGGGACGAAGCGCCGATCATACATATCGGCTGCGAGGACATGGGCGATCAGTTCCTGTTCTCTGTCAGTGACAACGGCATCGGCATCGACCCAGCTTACAAAGATAAGGTGTTCGTCATGTTCCAACGCTTGCATACTAGGGACAAGTACGAAGGAACAGGATCGGTCTCGCGATCGCTAAGAAGATCATCGAACGGCACGGTGGTAGGATATGGTTCGAATCCGAGGTCGGCAAAGGAACGATATTCTACTTCACGATACCTGAGGTGGAAAGCAGATGAAAATGAAGCCGCTAGAGATACTAATTGTCGAGGACAATCCAGGGGATGCGGCCATCATCAGGGAGATGCTCTGGGACCAGAAGATCGATCTGAACGTAACGATGGCAGAGGACGGCCTCGAAGCGATGGACCTCCTGAAGAAGAAAGGGAAGCGTGATCCCGGACCTGATCATTCTTGACCTCAACCTGCCGAGGATGGACGGCTTCGAAGTACTGGATCTCATGAAGAAGGACGACGAACTTCGTTCGATACCGGTCGTGGTCATTACCGGCTCATTGAGAAGTGAGGATGAGACCAGGGCCCGGAGCTTGGGCGCCATCGAGTACTGCATCAAGCCATCTACGGTCGAAGAGATGGACAGACTGATAAGCTGTTTTCGAGATCGTCTCAGGCCATCGAAAAACTAAGGAAAGGCTAAGGACCGCCTACATTGATAGATCACCTAACGGATCTAAAGCTACTAGATGAGAGATCTTCGATGAAATTTTGGTTTTAATCGAATGACACGTATAAAATCTTACATTTATCAAGAATAACTATAGCCCCCGCACAAGCGTGCGGAGGGACATAATAAGAGCAAGCGATAGTGAAGGCTGAGGGGAGATACACCTGATCATCTTTGTTGGTCGTCCCTTTCCTGTAACTCGCTCATCGTCCTCACCAGAGTTTTGTAGGCATCCAACCCCTTCTCTGTTATCTCGATGATGCAGCGATCACGGCTGAAGGTCGCCCTCGTTCTTATGGTTATGAATCCTGATGATTCCAACTTTTCGAGATGATTGCTCAAGCTACCTTTGCCGATTCCTGTCAACGTGAGGAGGTCCATGAATGTCACACTGTGATTGAGTGCTAGTGATACAAGGATGAGGACCCTGATCGAGGACTTGAGCGAGGGATCATTGAGCTGCTCCCTAAGCGCAGTGAGGGTCGCAGGTTCAGATAGACCGTTGCCATCGTTCATTCCTCAACTAGCACCTCCAGCTCATCTGGGGCGTGAAAAAGGGCATGATACGAGGCAAAGAAGAAGACTAGCGTGGTAGCGATCCAAAGGGGTCCTAGAGGGGTCGAGATACCAAAGATATCTCCGATCAACGAAAGCACAAAACTCGTAATGATAGAGAATCCATAGAACGATATTGCCAGAACTCCTTCGATGGGAATTTTTTCAGGAAATGATGTTTTAAGACTGTATATTACCATGACCAGTAAGGGAATCTCGGTCGCATAGAGTATCAAAAAAAGGTATGACGGCAGGAATAGCGCAGCCACAATGATCGCTAAGAAAAACACCAACATGAATATCCGGGCAAGGACCTTTTGTCTCCCCTCCCAGTGTTCCCTCATGATGGTCTGCCTGAGCTCCACTGTCCGGTATGCTTTCCCGAACAAGAGGATGGTGGCAACTATGAGAATAAAGACTATCGTAAGACCTAGCGCCAATCCCAAAATAGTAGTCAATCCTGCACTAGCCAAAAAAATAATGACAGCGATCGCATATCCTCTCGGCTTCATCCAGATGATGGGTGTTGAGGAATATGGTCTTCTTCTCTTTCTTCAGCTCGAGGATGAAATCTCTGACTGTCTTAGCCGCCTCGGGATCTAGGTTCGCCGTTGGCTCGTCCAAGAATAAGACCTGTGGGTCATGAATGAGCGCTCTGCATATGGCCAACTTCTGTTTCATCCCCTTGGAGAACGAGCCGGCAGGACGGTCCCTCTTCTCCCACAGGCCTAAAAGCTTGAGGTAATGTTCGATGTCTTCTTTCCTCTGTACTTCAGTTCGCTTGTATAGGCGCCCGTAAAAGTCCAGGTTCTGGTATGCGCTCATGTCATCATACAGACCGACAGTTCTCGGGAGATAGGCCGATAATTCTCCTGATCTTTACCTGCTCCGCCTTATTACCGATTTCATACCCGCCTATCCTGGCCTCGCCGCTTGTCTTGGAGATCAGACAGGCGAGCATCCTGATCGTGGTCGTCTTGCCAGCCCCGTTCGGACCCAGTAAGCCGAAGACCTCACCCTCGTAGACATGAAGGTTCAGGTTGTCCACCGCGGTCAGATCGCCGAACTTCCTGCTCAGGTTCTCGGTATCGATCATATCATCAAAGCCCTGTCGAAAAAAGTTCAGGATCTTTGAACGACTTTGCCATCAACAGAGAGTTCGGTAGTCGAGAAGCCTCCAGCGTTGATCTCTATATGATGCTTTTCGGAGCTCCCCACGTCGAGCTCAAATTTCTTGCCCTGTGGTGTAAAATGAGACTCTTTCACTACATTCTCTCATCCAATTCGATAATTATGCGCTTCCAAAGGATACTATTATCAACTACAATGGTGTGCTTTTCGGTCTCGCCTATCTCAAACTTGGCCTTTGTCATCTCTTCCGCCACCTATGAACACTATGATGTGATCAATTTTGGTATGGCGATCGTTGCTTCCGTCAGAACGAATGACAGACTATGGTGCGCCAACATTGGCCTATATCTCCGTAGATGCAGTTAATCCTTTTGACCATGTTACTTGAGCGCCATCCTCGCCTTGCTGGGCAGCGTTCGCCATCCTCTTCTCGAAGTAACCGACACGAGCTTCTGCTTCGCCTCGCAATTATACCGATAACGTACGCGTGAACTACCCCGTACGCAAGGGCAGGGTAGTTCACATGATCAACTAATGTTCAGCATAATAATCGGCCACCGCTTTGAACGACTCCTTCGGCTCCCAGGTCATGTCCGGGTAAGTGGTTCCATACTTGCCCACGTAGCTCTTCACCAGGCTCGGGCTCTCCCTGTCCAGGTCATATCGAGGTTCGTCGTCATGGGGTCTGACAGAGTAGATAAAAGTGGAGATGAAGGCACCATCAACCTTCGCACTATCAAGCAAGGTGAGCTGATCAATGAGACGACGTGCTTGTATGTCCTCGTCACGCTCGTCTATCCTGCTCAGGCGTACCCTGATGAACCGACCTACCAACGGCAATCGGTGGAGGACGAACGACCCCCCCTCTATGTTTCCTATGGCGAGGGCACCACTAACGGGCTCGGGTTTGGTGGTGTTGAAGCCGAATTCGGTTATGACGATGGGCTTGCCGTAGGAAGCGAGAGGTTTGAGCATATCTAGGTAGCGGTCTTTGATACGCACGCTCCAGTAATGGTCCACACCTACGATATCAAATAGGTTCCAGTCCACCTTTTCCCAGATAAGGGACGCGTAGGTAATTGGACCATGGTAGACCTTCCTCACCGCCTCGCATGCCCTGGCCAAATAATCGTTCAACGGTTTGTTATGCAGGCCTTCCTTGATCGTATTTCCAGACCTCATGTTCTTTAGCCGCTTCATGAATGTCTTACCTTCCATGATCCCTTGCATGAAGAGGGTAAGCTCGCCGCTGACGACGAACACTACTTGGTCTGGATATTTATTGAACAATTCTTCAGCCATGGACGCGGCTTTAATCGTATAAGCAAGCGTCTTGTCAGGAGTTTTATTCCAGAGCTGAGGGGAGTACCAGACCTCTAGCCCCTGCTTCAATGCGTCTTCTGCTGAGACGGTCACTCTCTTAAGATCGCGACCGGTGATCCTCACGGCGTTGCAGTGCAGATCATTCTTTATGATCTGAAGCTCGCGATGAACGATCTTTGGGTCGTAGTCTGGGCGCCAGTTGCCGCCCATGACCATTCCAACATCGTAGGTAACTCCTTTGCGATTCATCGATCTCTCCTCCTTATATATCTGGCCTGAGCATCCTCAAGATGATATTGGGGTCGGGGTAGTGTTGTAGTGCTGTCCCGGGGTCGATCGGAGGGGTCCATTGGACCAGACCGTTGATGCACGCCATGAGCGCGAACATCAGCTGGTCCGGGTCGTCCCGTGCGAATCTCCCCGGTCGCCTGGCCTTCTATGATCAATTCTCGTATGATACCTTGGACGACCTCTCCGTTCTTTTTCATGATCTCCCGCAGCTCGTTGGGCATCGAATCGTCCCGTAGTACCTGGTAAACGAACTGGTAGAACCCAGGACGATCGAACCTGTGCTTGACAAGGGAGGAGACGAGGAGCTCAAGCTTCTGTCCTGGTGAACCAGAGATGTCCTTCATACGCTCGCTGGGCCCACCACCTGACTCGGCCGCCTCTTTTACGAGGGTCGTGAGGATGGCCCCCTTGCTAGGGAAGTATCGGTAAGCAAGCCCTTGACTGACACCAGCTTCGATCGCGATTTCGGCCATCGTGGCCGAGGAACCTTTCCTAGCGAATACCGTTCTGGCAGCATTAAGAATGTTCGCGCGTTGATCCTGTCCGCTCTCATGTTTCATAGGTTGGCCTCCGCTCTTTGGTGTGGTCTTCGAAGTGAATGAATGAATCATTCATTTATATTGTTATCGATATCGAAGACAAAACATTGTTAAGGAAAGAGCAAAGGTCTAAAAAAGAGAGTCATTAGATCCTATTGCCTGGTTTAAGAAAGATATCGGGGAAAGGTGTACTTTATACATGAAAAGGACTTGAGATCCAGATCCTAACTATAATCGTAATAAGATATGTCATTCTTACTATTCCATGGCCTGATCACTATTGAACGACCCCAAGATTCGAGTTATATCCAATACCCACATAGCCGAAAGAAATGTTGTAGAGGTAGCGAAGTAATTAGTTCGAGGTAGACGACATGCAAGTTAGAGGGTGCCTAGAAATTATTTCAAGCGATCGATGGCCGGATGGACATTGCGCCGCATGCTCTCATGTTGGATGTCCTGCTCCAAAGCCTATCTTCGTTACATGTCGACTGGTATTGGCCAGATCCATTGTCTTTACCGCCTAAGATGCGTCGGTATCCTCATGCGTTCGTGTCGCCCCCGACCACGGTATAGCAGAGAACAGGCGGCATGTGACATACCAGGCAATATGAGCTTGGTCTGACCTAGGAACAAGGAGGTGTAAGTATCTGCTCTTGCATATCGGCATCATTCGCTTTCGAAGTAATAGAATAGTATTACTTAGGCATATACTAATATTTAGTGCGAACATGATGAACTTGAACCGTGACATTATTACAACGGATCAAGAAGTGGATATCATGAGGATAGGTATCGTAGCATGTGAATGCTTCAAGGAACAATTAGATCATTTGACCCGGAACGACAAGGATATAGTTCACAAGGAGTACCTGGAGTTCGGCCTGCACCTATTTCCTGATGATCTGAAGAGAACGGTCATGGAAAAGGTGAACGATCTGGAAGGCAAGGTGGACGCTGTCCTTCTTGGCTATGGCATATGTAACTCGCTGAAGGATATAACGAACGGACTGAAGGTCCCTACCGTCCGCCTTGACGCTGATGATCGCCTTATTGAATGGCAGCATCTAGAAAAGATCGGGAGGTGTTTTGTTTGGGATTAGAGAAAAAAGCGACATCTGGTAGGCTCATGATGATAACCTGCCCGATGCTCGAGGATGAGATGGTATATAATCTGACCGCTGATCCAGAAGGGAAAAAGATATTCCTCCTGGAGAACAAGAACACAGAGACCCTAATCCCCAAGCTCAGGATGAAGAACGTCGATTTCAAGCTGATATCCGAAGATGATTTTTTCAACGAGAATGCAAATGTACCTAGGGAAGGGTACAATGTCATTATATGGATGATGGACCTAGGCTTGCATTCGGAACCCACGAACCTAGCTAGTGAGATCCGCAGATCTCTTCTCATGACCCCCGGTCATATCGATGCCATAGCACTCTACTATGGACTATGTGGAAGGGGACTCGATGGGATCAGGGAATGGTGCAGTGAGAACCTGTCCATACCTACCACACTTTTCACCGATAAAGAAGGCAAGCTGTGCGACGACTGCATATGTGTGCCACTTGGCAGCAGCAAAAAATACCTGGATCTCATGAAAAAGTATACTGGTGTGTTTTACCTCACGCCTGCCGTCGCCTGCAGCTGGAGGGAGTTCCTCGGTCACACCGAGATATTCAGAGGCCTCGACAGCATAGATATGAGCAGTAAGGAGTACATGAAGCTCTTGCTCAACATGGGTGGGTACAAGCAATGCTTGAAGATCCAGACCGATCTAGGCGATCAGGAGCACTTTCAAGAAAGGTGCGAAGAGTATGCCAAAGAGCTGGAGCTAGAACTGATCGAGCTCGAAGACGGGTGGGTATCCACAGAGGCCGCGGATCGTATGTATATCGAGGCAAAATCATTCCTTCAAGTATCATCAGTGTAAGAAAAAGTATATCCTGGCTCTGCCGCAAGACTCATCCGGCATATCCAAACAAGTGGAAGGACTACCGGCCGACCGGCGGGCAGCTCGCATTGGACCTAGGGGTCCCGATAGATCAGGTATCTAGGTCGAAGAGGCACCCATCGACAATGACGACAGAGCAGTACTATTGCCGCGCTCGAGAGGGCTCTGCGTTCGCGAACGTCAATGAAGCGTACAACAGTATGCTTTTATGACAAGCCAGCTATAAACGCGAAAATTGTTTGAATTGAAATCAAAAAATAATTGTCTGGATAGACGAATGAGTGGGCTCAGCCGGATTCGAACCGGCGGTCTCCTCCGTGTCAGGGAGACGTCATAGCCACTAGACCATGAGCCCAGGTGATTTTTTCCATATACTGTTCGGGTCTATATCCTTTTCGATGTGTGCCAGAGAGATTATTTTTTACAAAAATATCCAATGGCATCAGGATCCTTAAGATATGGGCCAGTATCTGATCATATGATCCAGAAAGAAGCTATTGGTATGTGCAAGGAAAGGTTTATCGGCCTGGTACGAGCTCTTTTCACTAAGCTAGCTATGGGCCCTTCTGTATTGGCCAAGGCATGAGAAATAAGTAATGTGTGGTCATTGGAAGAGCTCTCCACATCATTCGGCCTAAATGACCCTGACTATAGCATGTGGACGAGGGATCGCTGCATACCTCACGGGCGAGCTGCGGGGCCCTTGATTAAGCAAGAATCCTGCAAATACGGGCCGGGACAGTCACGAACTGAACTGTTGGACCAGGCCTTTATCAGTGAGGCATGATCATCCGAATGGTCATCGTTTGGTGGTGATCGTTCCAGCCTCCCGCTCTTCCTTTAGAGGCGGTGGATCTAGCACGTTCATCCGCTCGCCGTTCTCAACCTGATACCTGCCTGCGGCAGTGGCTACCATTACTTCTGCCACCCTCTCAGGAGGATCACCTTTGAAGCTAGTCATTCTTGTTGCTGTCGGTCCAGGCATCAATGTGAAAACCTTAACATCCTCCACCTCTTGCGCCAATGACTGTGAGAATTCCCATACTCCTGCCTTTGAAGCCGAATAGACCGATAAAGAATTAGAGGGCTCAAAGGCCGTCGGGGCGGTCATATTTATGATAACATCCCTGATAATAGGTAAGAATTTACTGGTAACTCTCATCGTACCCTCAAGGTTCGTTCTTATCTGCTTTGAGATATCTTCTTGGCTCTGATCCATGAACTGTCGTCGTACAATGATGCCAGCGTTGTTGACGAGGATATCTATTCCACCATATTTTTCAAATATGGCATTGACAGCTCGCTCGACGCTATCGTCGTCCGTTACGTCCAGCTCTATCATCATCATGTCCTGGGAACCCGTAGAGAGGGTATCAAAAGTCTCCTGAGCTTCATTCTTGTCCTTATAGTAAGTTAAACAGACCTTAGCTCCCTCTCTGGCGAACTGTCGTGCCGCCGCCCGCCCTATCCCAATGCTAGACCCTGTGATCAATACTGACTTTCCATTCAGCTGGCTATTCATAAATTTAACGTGTGAATATACGATATAAAAAATAACTGGCGAGTGACCATGTTAGAGGTCGCTAGCACTATGGACCTAAGCTCATCAGGACCAGGAACCGGTCCTTTCGAACTTCAGGGTATGCTTCCCGCACTTTGGGCAGATATAAGTATCATTTTCCAGGTCATCCGGTACCTTACCAAGGCCATAATACTTCGTATCGAACTCTGGGTCGTCATAGAATATGCCGCGTGCACCGCATTTCAAACATCGCGATGGTTTGCTCTTCTTATTCATTAAAGTGAAATTCTTGCATTCTGGGCATATAGTTGGCTGCATATCTTTCCTGCCAACATTGCGGTACCCGAACCCGGTGTTCAGGTCACCGGAATCAAAGCCGCATTCGCACTTAGCTCTGAGAACTGTCCCCCATGTTCACCACTCTTTCATATATCCGATATCATCCACAGCTGCGACCAGCTTATGGAACTGGATCATGTAACGATCTTCAGCGTATAATAGTATTCACGGCATGAACAGCTCGATGTGCTCCTTGAGGAGCGGTCATGGACAGTTGATCATATAGGATGGCGGCCAGTGATCGATACATTATTAGAAAGACCGTTCTTCGTCGATGCTTTTACGATAAAGAGATATATTGCTATGAGGATCGACCGCCAGTACGGTCAGGACGACCGGACCGATGTTATGAGCGTTTAATGTTCGGACGAGCATGCTCCTATCACGCCATAACATGATCGGGCAGCCCTGCAAAGAGCGAATATACTATGGAGCGATCGAATGTCAGAGATCCTTCTCTTTACCCAGCCCAAGTGTCAGAAATGTCAATATGTAAAGGAGCGACTTCCAAAGGACCTGGAGGTCGATGTCGTGGACACTTCAACGCCAGAGGGCTTGGCCGAGGCGGCTTATTATGAGATACTTGGCAGACATACCCCTATCCTTGTGGTCGATGACCAGGTGACCGAAGGCGCAATAAATATCCTTGCAAGGCTCAATGAGCTCGCTGGAAGTATGAAGGCGTAGGGCAGGTAAGAAATGATATGCTTGGGCATCGAGGGGACAGCCCACACTTGTGGTGTAGGCATAGTCGATGATAAGACGAACATACTAGCGAACGAGCTCGATATGTATCGCCCTGCCAATGGTGGAATACACCCAAGAGAGGCAGCGAACCATCATTCTGATCTCGTCGTCCCGCTTATACGCCAGGCAGTTAACGCGGCATCCATAAAGCTCAAGGATATCGATATCATTTGCTTCTCGCAGGGGCCGGGACTTGGACCTTGCTTAAGGACGGCTGCTACGGCAGCAAGGGCGTTGGCAATATCGTTGGACAAGCCTATCCTTGGCGTCAATCACTGTATCTCTCATCTCGAGATAGGCAGGGCCAAGACCCTGGCAAAGGACCCGGTGCTGCTGTACGCGTCCGGAGGCAATACTCAGGTGATAGCTTTCTCTAATGGACGGTACCGAATATTCGGGGGAGACGTTGGACATAGGCATAGGCAACATGTTCGACAAACTGGGAAGAGAGCTAGGCCTAGGCTTTTATGCTGGACCTAAGATAGAAAAGCTAGCTCTTCAGGGTGACAAGCTGCTTGATATTCCTTATTCGGTTAAGGGCATGGACCTTGCATTCTGTGGCATAATGACGTCTGCGCTCACTCACTATGCGAAGGGCGAGAAGATCGAGGATATATGCTTCTCGGTGCAGGAAACATGCTTCGCAATGCTAGCGGAGGTCACCGAGCGGGCTATGGCCCATGTTGAGAAGAACGAAGTGCTTCTGGGTGGTGGCGTAGTGCAGAACCAGCATCTCCGGGACATGATAACCAGGATGGCCCATGATCGGGGCGCAGAAATGTATGTCCCGGATAGGAAATTGTGCATCGACAACGGCGCCATGATAGCTTGGACCGGCATGCTGATGCACCGCGCTGGCATCAAGATGACGATAGACGATACAAAAGTGGACCAGCGGTTCAGGACCGACGAGGTCGAGGTTCTTTGGCGCTGATCATTGCGTCGAAGTGCGTGCTTTCTGCTCCCCGATCATTTTATCAAGGGCGTCCAGGAACTCTTTGTCCTTTCCTTTAGGGAGCGTCGCTCCTGAGGCGATCCTATGCCCACCGCCAATGCCGCCTACCTTTTTTGAACATTCCCTAAGCGCTTCCGCTAGGTCAACACCTTTATCAAGGATCTCGAAAGTGCCTCTGGACGATACTCTGACCTCATTATCCGTTACAGATAGTGTTATCGTTGGCTTGTCGCGGTCGCCGAAGTACTGCATAGTTATTCCGCACAATATGCCGGACAGTCCAAGGTCCTCATTATAGAAGTATTGGATATTCTGCCCTTTCGTCACACCGTTCTTGACGACCTTGTTCAGCGACTTGAGCACATCCTCATAATACTCTGCTCTAAGATGCTTCGCGTCCTCGAGCGCCGAGCGGTCACCCATCGCCATCGCCAGGCCTATGCTCTCGTTCCCCGAGCGGCCGCACGAGTTATAAAGCGATGCCAGATCTCCAGCGTAGACGTCCTGTTTCGGGAAGTAGTATCGGTCCCGCATCACTTCTTCCATCGTCTGGAACGGTGTCCCTTGTTCTGTAAGCTTCAAGGCTATGAGCGATACGAGGCGCCTGCGGTCCTCTTCGTTCATCTTACTACCCAATATGTCCTTTGGTATCTTTGCCTCATCCAGCATCGCTTCGGCGCCAGCCTCATTGCCACTTACACCTATTATATATGGTTCTGTGGATGTCAGCAGGCCCTCTAGGACCGGACCATCAGGGATAAGCGAGCCTTTCTTAGCCTCTATCAACCCTCTTTTCTTTCCTTCCTGGAAAAGCCATTGGTTGATGCCGAAAAGTCCTCTTATGGTCTGCCGGTCCCCTATGATCCCGCCGAACGCGACCGACAGCATGTCCCAGTTGATCTCATCCATGGTGACAGCGAACAGCATACATACCGATGCAGCGCAGCCGGCCGTCATGCCGTCGATGCCGGCCAAATGGGGGTTCACATGTATCACTTTTTCAGAATCGCGCGGCGGCTGATGATGGTCCAGGACGATCACTTTGCAGGGCAGCGTCTCCAGTTTGTCAAGGAACGACGAACCCATATCAGAAAAAATGATACATTTGCAATCTGGCGATACCTCATCGATCTGCTTCTCAGTGAGGTTCTTGGTGATAGTAGCATGGAATCTCTTGTTCGCGCGCAAAAGCGCTTTACAAACTATTCCGCCAGCGGATATGCCGTCGGCATCATAATGAGATATCACGCGTACATCTTGGAACGGCTCTAGTTCCTTTATAGCGAGAGAAATACGAGAAAGGAGTTTGTCAGGGAGTTGGACGATATCGTCCATTTTCCCTCACTCGATCAGAAGCTCTGCGTTAGCAAGAGAATAGTTCCAATCTGGAGCAAGCATGCCCTCGCGCTTGTAGTATTTCACTATGCGCCTGATCTTGGATTCTATCATCTTCATGTTCCGCTTGTTCGCCAAGTCCTTCTTGTTCTCAACGAGGTGGGTCTGTAGATTGATAGCCTTCCTCATCAGCGCCACTAGATCATCTGGGATCTTTGGCGTAAGGTTGTTAGCTCCCAATATCTGAGCGACGGTACTTCCGGTCGCCAGCTTGACATCTGGAACAGCGTATTGGTCTCTTAGCACAAGCCCTATGCGGGCCGCTGTAAGACCATCCTTTCCCAGTTTAACTGCCTGTTCCTCTATCTCTACCTTGCTGAGGGGCACCCATGCTGGGTTCTCACTGATCATAGGTCTGTGCGACCCAGACTTTCCCCTCCTTCTGGCATGCATACGAGCCATTGTAATCCTCCAATGTGAATTGATTAACGTGTTTTGGTGGCGAGGATTAAGCCAATTCCTCTCCAAGTATATATGTCTTAACTTACTAAAGCGAAAGGTTTTCCCTCTGCATAAGTAGGGGAAGGAAGCGCGCTTATGATCGAGAGCAATGCACGGTCGTTCATGCCGGCCCTGCCGCGCTCTCGGCGTCCGTCTCATTGGGGGCCTTCGTGCTCATACGCAGCCTGGCCCATCTAATGAGCTCCGCATATTCCACCGCTGGGAACGAAAGCTGCTCTGGCAGCGAGCGGAATGCGCACCAGTCCATCTCTCCGGCGATCTTTCTCTCACCGATTATGCCCGCGAACACAACGCCCTCGCCAAGATCCATCTTTGAGAACAGCGTGACCGAATGGCCGACCTCTTCCCTGAACTCTCTTTCCATGGCGTCCACGTCGCTCTCGTCCTCCTCGACCTTGCCCCCTGGCATTTCCCATCCGCCACGCTCTGGGTTGAACACCATCACGAACTCATCGTTCTTGAAAGCTATACAGTATACGTACCTCATGAGTGATCTCACCTCCATCATAGCATGGTCTTTCTCTAGCGGGTCCAGCTCTACCATCCCAAGGATGTTCATACCAGAACCTTTCAGCTGTGCCTTTGCCTCCCCATATAGCTCTGAGGGGGGACGACTGACATCCTCGGATCGCGATTTGATGACCAACAGACCTTCTGGAGCATGAAATGTCCTCATAGCCTTGATGAATATCGACGCCTGTCCTTTCTGCGCGATATCCTGGTACACCACATCGACCCTATCTATGCCGAACGAGTACTGTTCAGGTCTCGTCGCATCGGCCAGAAATGGCACCATGTTGGGACGGGTCTCACATACTGGTACAAGGTCCCTGAACGACCTTGGTGAGATCTCGATGCAGAAGACGGTCCCTTTCGGGGTCATGTCCGCTACATGGCTTGCTGTCGTTCCGCTTGCGGCCCCAAGGTACAGCACTTTGCTGTCCGCCTTGAAGGGGGACCATTGCCCGCCGCATCGTATGTACGCGGCGAGCTTGCTTCTTGTCGGCACCCATTCCCTGTACTCTATGCCATCCTGGCTGAACAGCTTTTCCCCATATACGGTATGTCCTGGCGCGGAGTTCCTGGTGTATAATCTTTCATCGTCCTCGAAGACGCCTTCGAACCGGGACTTACGTATCATGGCCGATCTCACTTGATTTTCCATGGGAAAAGGGGCATATAAAGATGAGGGAAGGGCGGTCATTACTGATCCTGATTATCGGTACGAATAATTCTTGACGGCAGCATGACCAATTATCTTTTTGTTCATCTCCATCGATGATGTGCGATCTCTTTTTTAGCGGAGATCGAGGTCGTCCTCGACGTCAACATCTATGTCGCTCGGACCGTTGTGCACTGTCACTTTCTTTCCTTGTATCGGCACCTTAAATGGTATCTGTACGCTCAGGACGCCTTTGTAGAAAGTAGCATAAGCATTGTCAGGGTGGACAGGATGTGCAAGTATGTAGCATCCAGAGATATCTGAGCCCGGTTTAGATGCGCGCACGCATACGGTCGTTTCGGAGATTTCCAGGTCTATATCCTCTGTGTTCACCCCTGGGAGCTCCATGAAGAACATATACCGTTCCCGGTCATGACTTATCTTCACCGCTGGGTAGACATTTATTGTTCGCTCTTCTTCCGTCGTTATCACCTCTTTATATTCACGTAATGAGGCGGATAAGATGTTTCGCTTGGTCATATGTAGCTAGATAGATGGGTTCATTCTCGCTAGACGCATATGCCAGTCGCTGACCGACGATGTATAGGGATATTTCCCATCCTTACATGAGATAATTTAAGTCAGAGCAGCATTACCACGTTCATGCGGGCCGAGCTCGAGAAGATCGCTGAACTGGTGTGCGATGAGGTGCACGCCTTGCCAGAGTCATTCGACAAGGGGAAAGAGCTTGGGATGGGAGCTGATGGAACACCTGACGTCAAATATCGACAAGGTCGCGGAAGATGTGATCATTCGATATGTGAACGAGGAGGATCTGCCAATGAACGTCCTGTCCGAAGAATGTGGTTGGATCGACAGGCATCAGGAAAGCACTCTCGTTATCGACCCGATAGATGGTACCCACAATTCCTCGCTAGGGGTGCCATTATACAGCGTATCCTTAGCGCTAGGGAAAGGATCCCTCTGCGGGGTCGAAGAATGCGTCGTACGCAATGTGGTCAATGATGATGTGTTCTACGCCAAGAAGGGCGAAGGTTCATATCTGAACGGCCGAAGGCTCAAGGTACGCAGCTACAACAGGGATGTGCCAGCGCTCCTTGTGTATATGGGCAGATATGCCAGCCCACGCACGATGGATGTGATAAAGCGCTCAGGACGTATCCGCGCATTGGGATGTGCGTCGCTCGAAATGTGCCTGGTAGCGCAAGGTAAGTTCGATGCGTATTATTTCAACAGTGAAGTGTACCAGAAATCGATACGCGTGATAGACATAGCAGCAAGCGCCCTTATCCTCAGAGAGTCTGGGGGAGACATAGTGGACCTAATTGGAAAAAAGCTCGATATGCCATTCGATCTAGCTTCAAGGAGCAACTTCCTTGCCTATGGTGACATCGCTGCAAAAGAGGCGATGCTTTGAGGCTTGGCGTGACAGCTAACAAGGAGGTCCCAGAAGCGATAAGGATGAGCAGAAGGATCCTGAACATGCTGAAGGGAGAGGATGTCGTCCTTGAGACGGGCCTGGCGTCAATGTTCGGGAAGGAAGGCCTTGACATAGAGGATATGGACGTCGAGGCGCTCATCACGATAGGTGGGGACGGCACTATCCTAAGGTCACTTCAAAGGACCAAAGCGCCGATCTTCGGCGTGAACGCAGGTGTCCTGGGTTTCCTGACGGAGGTGAACGAGAAAGGTCTCAAGACCGGTCTCGAACGTCTCCTAGCTCATGATTATTTTATAGATGAGAGAATAAAGCTGAGGACGACGGTCTCCGGCGAAAAGCTTTTTGATGCGACGAACGAGTCCGTGGTGCATACGGCCCATATTGCCAAGATACGCGAGTTCCGTATATATGTGGATGACCAAGTGGCTATGCAGCTCCGTGCTGATGGCGTGATCGTTTCTACCCCCACAGGATCCACGTGTTACGCTATGGCGGCCGGGGGTCCCATCATAGATCCTCGTGTAGATGCTTTTGTAATAATCCCGATGGCGGCTTTCAAGTTCGGGGCAAGGCCCCTTGTCGTTCCAGCTACCAGTAGGGTTCACATCGAGATGGTCAAGCCGAAGCCGTGCTTGTGCGTCATCGATGGGCAGCAGGAGCGGCCGCTTGAGGGGGACGAGGCTGTCGAAATGTTCCTGTCATCAGAAAAGGCGAAGTTCATCAGCTTCGAACGTGATTTTTACAAGAAGATGACCGAGAAGCTGGTCTGCTCATTATGAGCGACAGGAAGAGGAAGATCTGGGGCATCGATGTTGATGTCATCGACATGGTCAATGAATCAGCACAGAGCTCGTTACCGAACGAGTTCGTGGCCATGCTCAGAGCGGAGATGGGTGTGATCACGGAGATACTTCTACTTCCAGGTACTTTCGTGAACTATCATTCGGCGACGATCCAGCTCTACATGCTGCCCATAGACCTCAGCGTCATTGGGACGATACACTCGCACCCGGGGCCGAGCAATCACTGGTCCCAGGCGGACCTGGACCTATTCGGTCGCTTTGGGAACACACATATCATAACGTGCCTACCGTTCGACCGGAAGAGCTGGCAGGCGTATGACTACAAAGGCGACCCCGTACAGCTCGAGCTCATATATTAGAGGACCTTGCTACCCGGTGCTATGTGCCCATGTGCGATGGCGCCAGGCCCTATGATGCTATTCTCACATATGACCGTACCAGCATCGATCATCGAATTGATCCCGGTCTTGACATCATCGCCCATTATAACGCCTAGTTTCCTTCTTCCAGAAGGGATGAGCTCGCCCTTATAGGCAACTTTGACCTGCCCATCATCGAACCGTAGATTGGCGACTTTTGTGCCTGCGCCAAGATTGCATCTTTCGCCTATGATGCTGTCCCCCACATAATTGTGATGTGGTATGTGTGAGCCAGCCATGATGATAGAGTTCTTGACCTCCACAGATGCCCCTACCCTTACGTCCCGGCCAAGACAGGTAGATGGTCGTATGTAGCAGTTAGGGCCGATATCGCATCCCTCAGAGATGTAGCACGGGCCCTCGATGTATGCGCCTGAGCGCACTAGGGCACCCTTCTCGACAACGACCTCCCCCTTAAGGTACGCTCCCGCCTCCACCGTCCCGTCTATTCTTCCCTTGATGCTTGACATCAAGATATTGTTGGCTTTCAGAAGGTCCCATGGCCTTCCCACATCCAGCCAGCCCTCTTTGAGCTGCACGATGTCGATATCATGCCCCTTCGCCATCGCATTCAGAGTATCAGTGATCTCATATTCCCCCCTCGGCGAACATGCAGTTGAGCGTATCTGGTCAAAGACTGTCCGTATTGAATATGAAGAGACCAGCATTGATGAGATCCGTTGGGGGATTCTTTGGCTTCTCGATCAGCCTCACGAGCTTTCCATCCTTCTCCTCCACGACCCCGAACCGCTTAGGATCCTCGGTCCTCACTGCGGTCAGGACAGCGTTCCCGCTACTTTCATGCTGATGTATCGTTCGGGCAATATCCTCCTTGAAAAGGACGACGTCCCCATTGATGCACATGAACGAAGAATCCATTATGCCCTCGGTCATGCCTATCGCATGTGCAGTGCCCATTCTTTCTTTTTGTTCAAGATATGTGATCTTTAGCCCAAGCTCTGAGCCATCCTTGTAATGTTCCCTTATCCTGTCGCTCTTCCAGCCGACAAGGATCGCTATATCAGTGATACCTAGATCCTTCAGAGCATCAAGCACATGGGACAGAAAAGGCCTGCCAGCTACCATAAGAAGGGGCTTTGGCACGTTGGATGTCAAGGGCCTTAGCCTTGTCCCTTCCCCAGCAGCGAGAATGAGAGCTTTCATTCTATGCACTTCCTTACGACGCTATCAGCCTGCAAGAACTTTTTCATCATCGAATCTTTGTCCCTTGCTTCGGCCACGATACGCACCTTCGGTTCAGTCCCCGAGAGCCTTATCAAGAACCAGCCGTCATCGGTCTCCGCCCTGAACCCATCCAATGTGAGCAAGCGGTCGCAATCGACGCCTGACATAGTATCAGACAGTGCTTCTTCCACTTCTGTGCGTCTGTTCTTCTCGAAAACATAAGAACGCCGTTCGACAGGATAGGATGGAAGAGCATCTATTGTCTCCGATATTTTTCTCTCAGAAGCGATCATGGAGAGCACAGCAGCTGCATAGACCCCGTCCGGGCATAGCGTCTCTTTAGGGAAGATGTATGTTCCAGATGGCTCACCTCCAAGGTCCGCGCCGGTGATCTTGAGGGCTTCTGCGACATAAACGTCGCCGACCTTTGATCTATGGACCGTCCTGACGATGTCGTTGAGGACCATGGATGCGTCCATCGGGGCCACCACGCTCTTTACATGAAGCTCTGAGGCGAACAAAGCCAAAAGACGGTCTCCATCGATGAACCGGCCATTATCGTCCACCGCGACCATCCTATCTCCATCGCCATCATGAGCTACACCCAGTTCAGCCCCTTTACTTATGACCATGCTCTTGAGGTCAGCCAGCGCTTCCTCCGTAGGTTCTGATGAACGGCCAGGGAAAAATCCATCCGGCTGGCAGTTGATGGTCGTCGTTTCGTTACCAAGTTCGCGAAGGACATATGGGCTCACGTTGCAGGTCGCGCCATTGCCACAGTCCAGCACCAGCTTGACATGGGCATGTTTGACAGAACGGTACGACTGCGTCGATATGATCCTGCACCGCCTTCTCTACGATATCATATCCGCCGACATGGCGCCAGTCCTTTCGTTCAAATGTGCATGACATTATACGCCCCTCTACAGCGTCCATCTGCTCGGAGCCATATGCCGAACCGTCAGGGTTCCACACTTTGGCGCCGTTATACTGGGGCGGATTATGTGATGCTGTGACCATTATGCCGCAATCAAAAGCCGAGGTCGCCCTGGCTAAAGTTGGCGTTGATGCCATACCTGCATAATGGATGTTCCCTCCGCATGAGGTGATGCCGCTTATGATCGCTTGGACCATCATGTCGCCGCTTGTACGGACTGTCCTTAGCTAGTACCACATCTTTATTAAGAGAGCCAATGGCCGAGCCTATCTTTATCGCCAGCTCGACAGTGAAATCTTCTCCTACTTTCCCCCGAATCCCCGAAGAACCGAACAGTGACATTCTATCGACCGCATCCAGTAGACAGCATGTATGAAATAAATGCTTTCTAAACTTTTTTTTTGGTAGCAAGTGACGATATTGATATCAATAAAAATGTCCAGACTAAATGGGAAGTAACCCATTTTTTGGTAGAATGGCTTTTATCTCATCGTTAATTAGATACTGGACAATGAGCAATATAGGATAAATATTATATATGGGACTACACCATTACCATCTGGGTCTAATAAGAACACCACCCAAATTGATAAAACAGGAGGGAAAACCTTGGTCATGGAACAGATTAACGTTGATAAGGCCAAAGAGATCGCTAAGAAGAAGGGCCTAAAGCCTGGCAGGGTTAAGGGAACGAACGGAATTCAATTCACAAAGGAATCCAACGATCGTCTTGAGATTATCCCATGGGAGGACTTTGAGAAAACACTCAAAGGCCGTGGCCTTGGTGTATTCGAGTCGGGCGGCTGGATGAAGATAATGAAGAAGGCGTAAGCTACCTTAACAATAAAACCACTTTTTCTTCTTTTTCCTTTATTTTTATATGAAAATTCGTTATAAAGTTATACAAGATAAATATTTGACCAAAGATCATTCATTGATATTTATCCGACATATTTTCCTATCACTTTCCATAATGCAAGCCCTTGAGATAAGCAAGACCATTTCATATGCTGGCCTTGGACGCATATCGGCTGCCCGATCTATCAAAAGAGTTACATCCCGTTCTGCTTGCGATGAGATCATATGCTGAAGAAGACGATCAGATGCTTCCATCCTTTCGGATCTGCAACTTTAGCTCTTTGTCAAAGGCGCGTTCGAACGCCTTAGCATCAGCATCGACACCCCACTCTTCTAGAGATACGTCCCGATCTGAAGCGATCTCCAGTGTGGCAGAGCTTTTGTCGCTGCCAACAAAGGCGACCGACCTAACGAGCGATGCATGACTCCGGTCTAGGCTTTCCGATAGCCTAAGTAGCGCAGAGAGCTCGACGACTGCGGTCTGCGATCTTGCATCGAGGTCCTTTAGCTCAGGGTCCTTCTTCTTGGGAGGGCGCTTCCGATGATATTTGGCAAGGTCAGCCATAATGGTGATCTCCTTCTCATCGAAGCCCAGCAGGTCAGCATTGCGTATGATATAATACGAATGTGCCTGATGATTGGTGAACGATATGAAATCCCCGATATCATGCAAATAGGCAGCATATTTCAGGAGCTCCCTGTCCTTTGCGTTGAGGTCGTGAAGACCGGCCTTCTTCGAGGTATCAAAGAGAGAAAGGGCTATCTTTACGACCGTCTCAGCATGTTTTTCATCAATGTTGCATGATCTGCCTAGCTGCAGGACCGATGTCTCACGGACGGACATGCCCATCGAGTGAGGGTACCCTTCTATCTTAGAAAGATAATCAACAAGCATGCCATCTCGCACCCCTCGGTCTATTACGAGGAGCTCATCGACATTAAGCTCATCCATCAGCGTTTCCAGAATAGCAGCCCCTCCGATGATAATATCTGCCCTTTCTGGGTTGATACCGGGGATTCTCTTCCTATCACTGAGCGGAAGGGACCTCATCTGAGCTGATATTTTCTTGAGATGGGAGCGCCGAAGGACATTCGCTTTGCATGTAGCCTCGTACGCTCTGTTCGCTATCTCGGCCAGGTTAATGATCGTTCCCGAGCTTCCGATGAAGATGTCGACCTTGCCCTTCTTTACTAATTGTACGCTGTGGAACACAGCGCCTCGGACATACTTTTTCATCTCCTCGTAAGTGTCATCGGATATTGGGCCATCATGGCCGTCCTCAACGAACATCGTAGTAAGTCTGATAGCCCCCAGCTTCAAGCTGTCCAGATATGTGTAGTTGCTCTGACTGCCTATCGATATCTCCGTGCTCCCGCCGCCAATATCCATGAACAATGCATTGCGGTCCCAAAGCCTGTATTCCGGACGAAACGCCTAGAAAGATAAGTCTTGCTTCTTCCAATCCGGATATGATGCCGACATCCAGCCCTGCTTCGCTATGAAGTCTATCGATGAGCACCCCCTGGTTCTTAGCCTCCCTAGCCGCTGATGTCGCGACAGCGATTATCTCATCAGCACCATAGGTCTTAGCCAGCTCCACAAATTTTCGGCATACTAGTACGGAGCGGTCCATTGCGCCACGTCTTGAGCGTTGAGTCAGTGAACTCCTGTTCGCCGAGCCGAACGACCTCTTTCTCTTGGCTTATCACCGTATATGAGAAGTTAGGGTTGAGCCGGACCACTAGCATGCGGATGGAGTTCGTCCCAATATCTATGAAGGCGGCCACATGACCCGTGTGGGGTGCATTGGTCATCATTCTATCCTGAGCCTCCTTCCGAACTTTATTCAAAGCCATCGCCTTTTCTGATCGCCGCCTGTTTCTCTTCCTCGATATCATCTGATGGAGATAGAGAAAGAATGACCTCTTCATCGCTTATTTTGCAGGTTATTTTCTTGACCGCTGTAGCATGACGGTTGTCCAGCCCGTCCGCCACACGAAGTATGGATATGAGCTTCATAGCGACCTTCTGATCACTCTCAGAAAGCGCTGCGAACCCCTCATCTTCTGGCATCGGAAGCCTCTTGCGATGATATCTCGCTAAGCATGCGACCATTAATCTCTCGCGTGGGTCCAGAGGAAGTTCTTTAGCTTCCATGATCAACCGGAACGAAGTGCGATTATGGCCCTTTCCGCCCTCGGAGAGTCCTATATCGTGCAACATGCAGCCGGCCTCGAGAATGAATCGCTCTTTTCCGCCAAGGCCGTGAAGAGTATGCAGTCCCATGTATAACTGAAGTGCAAGGTCCTGGACATGGCCCGGATGGTGTTGGTCAACATTCAACCGCTGCGAGAACGTGCTCCAATGACCTCTGTTTGTCCTCTAGTTTTGTCTTGCGTTCGCCTAAAGCTTCATCGCTGGACATGCCGTTCTTTAGCATATCTGCGATCACATGTGGCAGTCCAGCATCCAGGACAGCCTGGGCTGCCTTCTCAACATCATAGTCGACCCTTTTCATCTCTACCTGCATGGTAGCAACATCAAGAAGGGCATAGGCTGCGCGTGGATCATGGTCCGCTGGCCTTCCAACGCTCCCCGGGTTAAGGAACATCACGCCGTTCACTGTTCTGGTGAAAGGAAGGTGCGAATGCCCGATCAATATTATATCTGAATCTGCAGCCTTGCCGATCTCGGCGAGCCTTTGGTCCGTCGTCCCAGGCCCCAGATGTTCATCTGGGTCCAATGGGCTTGCATGGACCATGATTATCCGTTTTCCTTGGATCTCTAGCCGGATCTCTGGCGGCAATGACGCCAAAGTGTCTATGGAGGTACCGGAAAGATCACGGGCCGCTACTGCGACCACTGCTCTCTTTACTGACCGGACCCTAGGTTTTGCTGAGGTCCTTGCGAACTCTACGACCTTAAGGTCGAAATTACCAGCTATGCTGAGCACATTGTCTGACGAAAGGGCGGTCACTACCTCTTCTGGATAGGCACCATACCCTACCATGTCGCCAAGGTTAAGATAGCCGGTCACGCCGTTCTTAGCGGCATCCTGCATCACCGACCTGAGTGCGTCATAGTTCCCATGCACATCTGAGATGATCGCCAGTCTACCCATCTCTTCATGATGATGTTCGGTGATCATCGAAGCCGTTGATCTTCCTGACTGGAATCGCCCTATCAGACGCTCTAAGAACCGCTCGGATCGGATATGGTCATACTCAGTGACCATGCAGTCGTAAAGTTTTGATCTTTCAGCCTCACGGTCCTTGATCACTGCGTCAAGGCCTGGTTTAAGCACCTCTAACGGTTTGCCGGAGATCTTCCACTGAACATGCGCTCAGTTCATCAATGTTGAAATGCCAAACATCACAATCGTGTATATCGCCGAGCAGGTCCTGTAGCCCTTTTATTCTGTCGATCTCTCTCTTCAGACCGTCATCGAAAAGCGGTTTGAACGCTTCGATCGTGTACCTGAGCTTCTTTGCAGCTATCCTTAGCGCGTGGTGCTTCAGCCTCTGCTCTGGGTCATGGACGAACTGCTCAAGTTCTAGTATCTCCTGGATGCGGGCGGAGGTATGGGCTTCCCCAGCAGAGAATGCGGCCTGGGAATGAATATCTGCCCCCTTCATATCCTGAGCGATACGTGACAACCTGCTTTCTATCGACTTTAGGGAACCTTCATCGTTAAGGTTATCGAGCCATCCATTAACCTGTTCTTGGACCTCACCCCGTTCACTCTTCTTTAGCTGGAGAAGAGCTTCTACTCCGGGGCGGGTCACATCGTCGCATTTTTCCAAAAAGCCTTCCAAGTATCCGATCTGAACATCAGTATCACGAGCATCACCAAGCACCTTTGTAACGCCCTTTATCGCCTTTCTCCACCGTTCGAGGTCCGTTGGCTTGAAGCAAGGTCCGAACACTATAAGCCCTGACCGTATTCTTCTGGACGCTACCCTCATATCATGTACAGCTTCTGTATCATGCCCGCTGTGTGCCCCCTTAGATGCCTTTTGCATGGCTTCAAGATGACCTAGCAAATATGATGTGCCAAGGGCGGAAAGACCCTTGTCCTGCTTACTACTCTTCATGCCATATCCCCTTGTTCGCCAGGAACCATTCCTGTGCGTTGATAGCCTCTTCACCTTCTGGTATGATCACCCTGGTCCACTTGCCATCAGGCTCCAGTTTCTGCGTCTTCACAGTTGTCGCGCATGTGAATATCTAGAATATACTTTATGACCGCAGCGCGAACACTTGCATCTTGTATTGGAAAAAGTAGCTCTACCCTGCGGTCAAGGTTCCTCGGCATCATGTCCGACGATCCTAGAAGAACCTCCTCCTCACCACCGTTCCGGAAATAGTAGATGCGTGAATGCTCCAGGAACCTGGAGACGACCGAGGTTACCGTGATATTCTCACTTACTCCGGGGACCCCAGGTCTAAGGCAGCACATGCCTCGTACATTGAGGTCGACCTTTACTCCTGCCATGGAGGCACGGTAAAGAGCCTGGATCATACCTTTGTCCACAAGTGCGTTAAGTTTGAACGCGAGATGCCCATTACCAGACTTCTTATGATGCTCTATTTCGCGCTCTATACGCGAGATCATTCCTCTTCGTATACCACCGGGCGATACCAGCAACTTATGATAATCTTCTTTCTTAGAATAACCAGTTAGGGCGTTGAAGAGGTCCGAGACATCAGAGGCTATGTCCTCATCGCAAGTGAGATATCCGATATCCGCGTAGATCCTTGCTGTTTGCGCATTGTAGTTGCCCGAGCTAAGGTGGCATATGCGAGCGATGCCGGTCCTTGTCCTCTTTACGATAAGGCATACCTTTGCATGGATCTTCATATCGACCGGACCATATACTACATGAACACCAGCTTGTTCCAGCTGTCTTGCCCATGAGATATTGTTCGTCTCGTCGAACTTGGCCTTAAGCTCCAGTACTGTAGCGACCGCTTTGCCATTCCTTCGGGCTTCCATTAGCGCTTCCACGATAGGAGAGTTCTGGTCTACGCGGTATAGTGTGATCTTGATGGCCATGACGTCCATGTCCTGGGAGGCTTGCCTTACCAATGATACAATGGGCTGAAAGCTATCGTAAGGATGGTACAGCATGATATCCTTAGCACATATGTTAGATAACATCGTCTTCTCATTGCTCAGCGCACGAGGCACATATGGGAGGAACGGTGCGTCCAGTAGGTCAGCGCGTTTTATTCCGTGCAACTGCCACATGTCGGTCAACGCCAATGGCGCATCGGAACGGTACACAAGATAAGGCGGTAGGTCCAGATGGTTAGCCAATAGCTCGACCATATGATCTGGCATCTTAGTGCTCACCTCTAGCCTTACAGGCACTCCGACCCTCCTTGATTCCAGCCCCTCTTCGACAGCCGTCAATAGATCAGCGTCATCATCGAGCTCGATTTCGATTCTCAGCATCCCTTGTCGCACGAAAAGGGTAAGAATATAGGACCTTCATGCCTGGGAATAGCATGTCAAGATTGGCTGCGACGATATCTTCCAAGAGCACAAAATGGATATCACCGCTCTTATCCGCCTTGCCCTTATCAAGCTTGACCAACCTTGGAAAGAGGCCAGAAGGGACCTTTAGCCTGGCGAGCTTCTCATGCCCAGCTGGGTCCTTTACGACGACAGCAAGATTTATCGCAAGGCTGGAAATGAACGGGAACGGATGGTTGACATCTATGGCCAGAGGGGTCAAGATAGGGAAAAGATTCTCTTCGAAGAAGCTTCTCAGTGACTTTAGCTCATCTGCGCTCAGGTCCTCGACACGGCGGACATGGATCCCTTTGGAGCTAAGCTCCGATACGAGATGCTTATTCCAGACCGTGGAATATTCTTCCAGCAGTTTGTTTATCACTTCATGTATGGCACTTAGCTGTTCTGTAGGTGACATCCGATCTGGAGGTGCCTCAAGGGCCCCTTTTATCGCTTGTCTTTGAAGGCCAGGCACACGGGACATGAAGAACTCATCAAGGTTGGAGCCGCATATTGCCAGGAACTTGATCCTCTCAAGGAGAGGGTGCGAGTGATCCTCAGCCTCTTCCAGTATCCTTTGGTTGAACGCAAGCCAACTGAGCTCTCTATTTATATACAATCTTGGATCATCCAAGGAAAGAGTGCCTTGATCGGACCTAACTGGTCCACTCCGGTCCCTGCACGGAAGATCTTGCGGCTTGACCATATTTCCCATCTAATGTCCTGATGCTTTTGTTGCATATAATTGTATTAGGTGGTGATCATGATCCAGACGGGCTGATCACTGCGATTGGCGGATAAGCCGGGGTCGATGTAGCCGTTGGCGCATCTTCCTTGATATCGAATGTCCATAGCTAGATGTGGGATCATGGGAACAGAAATAGGCCGTACATCCCGGCATCATAAGTCGTTTTCCTCAATTTTAAAAAAATAAGAGGGCTCTTAGCGTTTCTTGCTCGACCGGCTAAGGCCCATGCTCCATTTTCATGATCCAGGACCGCCCCAAGACGGCATCATGTGGCGATCGGTAGATCAACTTTGTTTCACTTCTTGAAAACATTCATCACTTTGCTCTTCATATCTCCAGCCATGGACTGGATGGAACCTTTGCTCATGCCATGTACTTCCTCAGCATGTTGCTCAAGCTGCTCCTTGGTACTTTCCTCGTCATCACCCTTGGCAACGAACTCACATTTCGGACATTTCATTTCCATGCTTTACACCTGATCCTATCTTTGAACTTCCCGGAGAATAAACTTCTCCGCTAAAATGACAAGAATGCAGGTCCTCACCGCTGACTTACCGGGACTATATATTCTTGGACCATGGTCCGATCTCCATATTCAAATGGAAATATCAGTAACGGAATAGGTTGCTTATTAATGATCGATGGACAGAAGAAGGTCAAGGTAAAAGGGACCCACAGCATAAGGCGCGAGGAGCCATTCGGCCGTATGCCATCGGCATATCTGGTATGGGGGCTCTTTCTGCTACTGAGCGTGGTAATATCTGCGGGTCTTTCTTATTATCTTCCAACCTCAGCTCTGGTCAGGACGTTCGTGGTGCCATTCTCCGTAATACCCTCAGTTTCTGGGATAGTCGTTCTAGGCCTGGGACGCTCGATATACATGCTGCGCTCATCTGGAAGGCTAAAGAGGACAGAAGAAGAAAGGTGGCCGAGATCATACTGGTTCATCTGTGCGCTTGTTATCATGCAATCGATGATATACGCAGCTATATTGATCAGCGCTATTCTAGGCTCCTAACTTAGGTGGGCAGTAAGTCCCCCAGCGCAAGCCGGTAATGAGGGGGAGCGTTCTGGCCGCCGGGAGGGTGTGGTCCCCTCGGTGACCTCCTCGTAGAACATACATACTGACATAGAGAGCATGCTAAGGATGCTCACCTGTAATTCTTGAAGGGAGGAGAGCTCGTGGGAAAATTCTGATCCTAGCATGATCTGATGGCCGCATATCATGGAATTTGCGCAAATAGTATCTTGTGACCAGGTCTTAGTAAGTAGAAAGCTAATGGGAGGTTGCGTGGTCAAGTGCATCGATATTTTCTTTGATCCTTAGGGCACACTGCATAGCGTCTTTTTTCACTTCATGCTCCCAGAATATAAGCACCTTCCATCCTGCCTGTTCTAGCTCAGCGACCTTATTGGCGTCCCTTTGTACGTTCCTTTCAAGCTTAGACTCCCAGAACTCAGTATGCGTTCTTGGAAGCGGCAGGTCGCAAAAAGGGCATCTATGCCAAAAATCCCCATGAACGAATATCGCCAATTTATATCGTGGATATGCAATATCTGGGCGTCCAGGAAGGTTCTTCAAGTGGAGGCGGTAACCAGGGAGACCGACCTCTCTCAGGGCTTTTCTCAGCATCATCTCGGGGGCAGTGTTCTTCGCTCTTACCGCGCTCAGGTTCCGAGATATAGTCTCTGAAGCCGGTATAGGTGCCCTTCCATCTCTGATATATTGTCTCTCATTCCGTTCTTTCTTTTGCGTAAAATGCCCTCTTTGTCGTTATATATCGTCATTTTTTATAGGTCAAGTGAACAAGAAAACCTACGGTCCTGATCGTGGATTTAGAAGTCTTTCTCTTGTGGGCAAGGTATCTTACTTCCATTTCGTTAGGATCTCTTCCCTTTGGAACGTTTGCTTGCTGAGGTAGAATAGAACAACGTCCGCCACAGCCAATGCTAGCGAGGTTAATATTGCCAGTATCAACGAGAGCTGAGCGCTTGTTGCAGCTATTAGTATAAGAACGACAAGCGGGAAGAGATCACTCCTCCCATTTGTTGGGCAGCTCGTATATCATTCACTCTTGAGGATATGATAACATTCGCTTCAACACTCAATATGCATGCTAATGGAGCGATCGCAAAAATAGCTATGACCCAGTACAAGCTTGGTATCACGAGAACTCCTAATTTATCAAGGGACCAAGCATCCAGGATCGCAGCTGATATCGCAGCACTAGCGTAGGTCACTGCTATGCAAGGTATGAATGCAGCTAAACTTTTACCGAGCAGCAGTTCCCCATCCGTAGTGGGTGTTGCTAATAATGGCTCAAGGCTCTTCTCGATCTTTTCGCCTACAAAGCTATACGAAGCAATGATCGAAGGAAGGAATGCCGAGACAACAACGACCAGTGTCGTGGCTATCTCTACGAATTGATTAGCGGCGGATAGGAGCTGATCGTGCGAAAGTGATGAGGCCTGAGCATTCAGTGAAAATACGAAGATCGCAGGGTACACGACGCCGAATAATATCGGCATGCTTGCCAATGAATAAAAGACGTACTTGTTCTTCACCATGACGCTTAGGTCCTTCAGCGTCACGATCCACGATATCCGGAGCCTCATAATATTGACGCCTCCCGTATAAGCTTCAAATATACATCCTCAAGTGTTGAACGCAGTTCTGTAACATACTGGATATTGCCGCCCGCTTTCACGATCTCCCTGACCACCTCAGGGTTATCTTTCTCCGGGTCAACCATATCGAGGATCAGTTTATTCTCACTGATCCGAACGGCCTTGACCTGGGACAATTGATGTACCGCAGCTAATATCGCATCGCTGACGCTCTCTAGATGAATAATGGTTTTTCGTTTGTAAAGGCTAGTCTCCAAGTTCTTAGGTGAATCGACAACTATTAGCCTGTTTTTCAGGATGGCGATCCTGTCGCAAAGACGGTCCGCTTCGTCCAGATTGTGAGTATTAATAAAGATCGTCCGTTTTTCCTTCTTAAGATCCAGGATAAAATCCCGAACGGTCTTGGACGCTTCAGGATCAAGGTTAACGGTCGGTTCATCCAAGAACAATACTTGAGGATCATGGATCAGGATCTAGCAATAGCTATTTTCTGCTTTGTACCCTTACTGAATGTACCGACCAGGTCCTCTCGGCGCTCCCAAATGCCTAAAAGCTTGAGCAGCCGCTCGATATTCTCTTTTCGTTTCTGTTCTGGAACCTCGTAAAGCTTCCCATAAAAATCCAAATTCTTGTAGGCACTCAAATTCTCATACAACCCAACATTCTCAGGTAGCAATCCGACTATTTTTCTGATCTCGAGGCGATCTTGCTTATTGTCTACTGAAAAGTTTCCTATTTGAGCAGTTCCGCTGGTCTTGCTGATCAAGCAGCAGAGCATACGTATCGTAGTAGTCTTTCCAGCGCCGTTAGGGCCGAGAAACCCGAAAACCTCCCCCTCATCAACATGTAAAGTAACGTCATCTACCGCCGTTAGTCTGCCGAACTTTCGGGTCAGGTTCTCAGTATCTATCATACTCTAACCATCCAATGAGCTCAGGATTTTTCGTATTTTGAATCTTCGATCCGTTTGTTTTCCAGCTCTTCTTCCGATAAAATATCCCCAGGTCTCCCAGCGGTTCTCTCTTTAGGTGGCCATGTAATGGGATCTTTTACGTAAGTGCTCATAAAGCTTGATTTTCCGCATGCTGGGCATTTGATACGATTCATTGTGCCAAAATGGATGACTGAATAGTTGTGTGAAGCGTCAAATACAGCACCACAATTTGGACATTTAGCTCGCCTTCCCCCTCTATGCCTCATTATGTAAATGCGAATGATTATTACTATTGCAATTATTGCGATGAATATTATTATTCCGACATTTGAACCTAGAGAAAATCCGTTAAATATGCTCATTCATTCACGACCATTTCTAGAGGAACTAGTAGTTTTTTCACATTGATCCTGTGCATTTCTAGATCGCCCTTGATCTTGCATTCTTGAAGAACGAGTAAGTATATAATTTAGGCGAGGGAAAAGGTCCCATGTACCAGCTGGATGATAAGAACGTACATGCGATGGGACGAGAAGAGATCACTTTCAAATCGCTCATATAAACAGTGATTAAAATAGAGTATGTTTTGACATTGCAGAGCCATTATGGTATGCCAAGGTATCCTCCATTGAGGATCTTGATGATAGATGAAACTGGTGTAGAAGAGGTCGGTCTAGAAGACCAACTCTTGGAGATAACATCTTGTTTGAAGAACAAATGGATCTTCTCTGGCCTAGAGTTTCCTCAGGACCGAACGGCGTACTTCAACGGTACGAATAAAGAGTTCGCAGAGATGATCAACTCATTGAGCGAGCCGCTCATCTATGTCAATAAGTATCTAGCAATGGTCGAAGGCAGCACCGATGAAGAGACCGATAAAGAGACCGATGAAGATATCGATGAGGTGGAAGATTTCGAAGAGGTATGGTATGTCGATGGCCTACCACAAGCCTACAACAACAAGATCTACCACTTCAACATCTGCTTCATTCATAATGGCATTTATCATGTGCTGGAAAGATATTCGACATGGTCCGACATCGTTCTCGATTTCATAGATGAGGTGGAAGAAATGGTAGAGGGAAAGCCGGACAGTACAGCCATAAATGATTCGATAAACAGGCTGGAGAACAACAGGGACGAGATCATCAAAGGATTTTTTAGATATGTTGAAAGATCGAACGAACCCCTGGTGTCCAGTAATCTCTTTAACGTCCTATGCCAGTATCTTTTCGAAGAACAAGGCGTTGTCGACGTGTCATTAACCGACGATGGTCTGGAAGGGATGGAGAATTTTGAAAAGCTCCGCCAGGCAATAGCCGAACTAGCAGAAGAGGCAAGTGATATTTATTCGGAAAAAGAGGTCGAACGGATCGGAAAACTTGCCGCGGAATGTACAGATTGGGCGATCAGCAAAGAAATGAAAGAGCTTGATCAATCCGATGTCGAGCTCTTCCTTCTGGACAATAAAGCGAACTTGTCAAGAAGTGGCAAAAAGAGGCTCCAGATGGAAACCAACCTTGAGCTGAAGGACAGTTCGTCCGCTCCATAGGTTATGATACTGGCCCCTCCAGATCGTCTGGGCAACCAGTCCTGGGGATCTCTGTGCCGACCCCTTATCCATCACCCTCGGAAAAGGATCTATGATATACATTTCCGAGGTAATCTTTATATTCGACCCTAATATAAGGTAAAATCATAAGCAGGGGTAGCCAAGCTTGGCCAACGGCGCAAGATTCAGGGTCTTGTCCCTAGCGGTCCAGGGGTTCAAATCCCTTCCCCTGCACCATGTGTTTTCATCCTAGAGCAATGCATCTAGAACATGATCGTGGTCATTTCATTCCATGATCATGTCTTTGCCGGTATCTCCTTAGGATCGTGCTTCTTATCTTTCTCCTTGGCAACCGTTTTATCGAGCTTTATAAAGTATAGGACTGAAAGACCGGCGATGAGCATGCATGATGCAGCAATGAAGACCACAAGATATCCGAAGCTCTCAGCTATGATGCCGCCTATAAGGGCCCCCACTACGGACCCTGCACCTATTATGGCATTATACATGCCTGACGATTCGGCCCTGAAATCAGATAAGCACGAGTTTGACACTATAGAATTCCCAGAGACCGAGATGTTCGCCCAGCAGAAGCCTAGCATCGCGTGAAGTCCACAGAACACGAGCAGGAGCTCGATCGGTGTGATGGGGAGGAAGATAACAAGGAAGAACATTGGGAATAGGATAATGCGCATCGATATCGCAAAGTTCAGGATATGCTTTCCACCGAACCTCTGGACCCACTTTCCAGCTTGTGAATATGTTATGGCAGAAGCTAATGAGCTAGCTAAGTAGATGATGAAAGATCTCAGCGTTGGACATACCTGCATTCTGTTTTAGGAAAATTGGCAGGCCAACATAGAAACAAAGGAATCCTGTCCAGGTTATTAAACTGTATATGTAGAATAATAATAGCTTTCTTGGAAAGTTGTGGATCCTAAGGTTCTTAGTACTTAATTTCATGACGAAGAGGACTCTTTGCGGAAGGTATCTAGCCCTCTCCATCGTCATCATCGATACGTGCCCCACGTGCTTCGCTGCCGTGGCCCTATCCACTTTCTCAGCTGGTTCCACCACCCAGAGACAAGCAAGGAGTATTGATACACCAGCTAGAGCCGCAGCTAGGAGGAACAAAGCTCTCATCGATGCGACAGCTCCTGCCCCATTGTCCAACAAGATCAGCCATATCGTACCAATGAAAAGTCCAACGACCCAGCCTATGCCACCGACGCGAGAGAAATCGCCAAGCCGTTTGGCCCATTCTTCTTTGTTGTACGACTCCAATATCAGGACCGTGCCTATAGGGACGGCTGCTGTTGATATCAGTCCAAGCAACACGTTCGCCAGGAGGTATGTCCATATCGTTGTCGAGAGTCCCATCATCAACAGCGAAATTGCCATTCCTGTGAACCCTATGATAACAAAGATCCGTCTTTTCTTTACAGCATCGGAAAGGTTACCCCAGAGGATGTTGCTTGGCACCGTTGCCATGGATGACAATGCACTGAGAAGTCCGACCAGTGCTACTGAGCCTCCAAGGCCTTCTGTGATGAATAAGGGGATGAGCGGCTGAGTGCTTCCTCCAGCCATATTGTTGGGCATGAAGGAATAATACCATTTGTCCGCTCGTTCTTTCTTCTTTTCCTCGTCCATCCCCTGACCTGTTCGAACATCTCGGAGACGTTCAAGAACCTTTCTATCCTAACGTCGTCGACCTTAAGTTCAGCCTATCAATATTGTTGTGATGATAATGATCATCACCAATACAGCTACGCCAACGAACTTGAGCTCATGCTCGGAGGCAAATATTATGGCGGTCGTGATGACCCTACAGAAAGGTGTCAAGATCATCATGATGATCCCAAGGTCTAGGACGGCGATGGGATTCAGAGCAGCCAGCTGGGACGGCAACGAGCCTAGTGCTATATCGATCCCGGGATGATCTGGTGATGCTATGTACATGCATATCCCGATCGCCATCACGATGACACTGAGAAGCATTCCCCATAACAGTACTAAGTGAACGATACGGTCCTGGCGCTCAGACCAAACATTCATTCAGATCCCTCCCAGTATGCCGGCCGCTTGAAGGATCATGAGCATCGATACAGATATCATGATCATCGCAAAGTACTGGCGCAGTGTTGCGCTTGCTGTCTTTCTAATGATCCTAGGACCTATATTAGCACCTATAAAGACCCCGATGGCAACAAGCACGGCAAGGAGGGGCGAGATAAGCCCATTAACGTAGAAGACCGCAGCTCCGGCAAGGGCTGTCACCCCGATCATGAAATTGCTCGTCGCCGTTGCTGCACGCATTGGAACGCCCATCCAAGTATTCATCACGGGCACCTTTACAATCCCACCGCCCACGCCAAGCATACCGGACATCCCGCCAGCTGCGAATGCGCCTCCAAGACCACGTTTGAAGTGCTTTACATTATAAGTGACCGTTCCACCAGTCCTTGGGTCGACGTAAGTCCCATCAAGCACCCCCTTCCTCGCTGTCGCTTTGCAAACCCCTATCTCAGGCTTCCGTGCCATGTATATTGCTCCATACATGAGCACTATAGCAAAGATGATGGCAAGGACCATCTGATCAAGATATACTGCTATGATCGCCCCAGCAAGCGATCCAATTGTAGTGGCTGGTTCCAGTGCCATACCTAGCTTTATGTTAACAAGGCCCTCTCCAACATATCTTGATGCAGAGCCTGTTGAGGAAGCAATGACCCCTATCATGCTCGCACCTATGACCTCCTTTATTGGGAGTCCGAAACCCAACATCAGCGCAGGGATTATCACGATCCCCCCTCCGATGCCGAACATTGAGCCGACCATGCCTGCGATGATGGCAACAGACACTATCCCAAGCCAGAAAAGGATGTCCATGAGAACACTGACATGATCATTTCATATCTAGATATCCTTGCCGGAGAAAATACCGAAATCTCTTATTACTGATCGATCATCCGAGGTATGTGGGAACAATCCTCGTTCGTTATGCTGAGGTCGGTCTCAAATCCCCTAGCGTCAGGAGATATTTCGAGACCATATTGATAGATAATATGTTGAACGCAATGGCCAAGGCAGGCATGGAGGCGCTCATTGATTCTGAGCAGGGTCGCATATTCGTGAACGCTGAGAAAGTTCCTGAGGCCGTTGAAGTGTTGATCCGCGTTTTTGGCGTGGCTTCTGTATCCTCGGCAATGGTATGCGGCAGCGGCATGGAGGAGATGAAGGCAAAGGTAGCAGAATATTCTAGGCCATTGTTGGGCAGGAGAAAAGCTCTTTTGCAATAAAAGCCAGAAGGGAAGGTAATCATCCATACCGCAGTATCGATGTAGGCAGAGAGGTAGGTTCTGCGGTCTGGGTCGGCGAACGAGGATAAAGAAGTGAGGGTAGGTCTTACAAAGCCTGATGTCACGATATATGTGGAAGTGCGCGAGAAGAAAGCGTATGTTTTCCACGAATATGTCCCTGGACCTGGTGGTCTTCCCATGGATCGACAGGGCAAGGTCATAGGTATCGTCGAGAGCGACCAAGATGCCCTCGCAGTCTGGATGTTGATGAAGAGGGGGTGCAGGGTCACAGTCCTTTCAACGACCGGAAAAGGAGTAGATATCTTGGAAAGATGGGACCCGCATCTCAAGGTCATCAGTGGCATCGACATTGATGAAGCCGTGCATGATTCAAAGGCGCAAGCGGTCGTGCTAGGTCTGCGCATGAGTGATATTCAGGTCGTTAAGGGAATGCATATGAGCATACCTGTGTTCTTCCCACTGATAGGAATCAATCGACAGTGAGGTGGATGAGAGACTGCGGTATATCACTAGATGATATATTCATCTCATCTAGTAAATGACAAAAATAATAAATAAAAAGTTTTTACTGGTAAAAGGTTTTAGGAAAGGCTAGACCCTTACTTGCCGTGATGCTTATGGGCATTGATAGATGGGCGGTTCTTCTCCACACCCTTCCCTTTCCAATTGAGCCCACGTCCAGCTTTTCCTGAAGCCGTCAGACCACGGAACACGCGGCCTTTTTGCTTATTGGAGCAGATCCAGTTGATGTTCTTGTCTGCCTTTATCACCGGGTGATGCGGATCCACGAGTATGACCTCATACCATTCGTGCAGGCCATCCATCCCGACCCAGTATGAGTTAAGTACCTCTAGGTTCGGATATCTCTTTGCAGAACGTTCCTCAGCGATCCGCTGAATGCTCTTACCGGCAACGATCTTGTTGATACCTTTGCGCTTTGCTCTTCTGCCCTTTCTGATCCTTCTCTTTCGCAGGGAGCCCTTTCTGACGCGCCCACGTACAACAACGAAGCCCTGCTTAGCCTTATAGCCAAGCTTTCGAGCCCTGTCCAACCTAGTGGGGTGATCGATCTTCAAGAAATTCTCATCTTTGCGCCATTGGATGAGGCGCTCCCACTGAAGGTCTTTCACATAAGAATCATATGGCGTGTTCCACGCCTCAGAGATGTAGTGATACATCCCCTTGCCCGGAATGGTCTTTTTAGCCTCTTCATCTACGGGCTTTACATCGTTATTTTGTACCATTTGGTTCACCTGTGCCGTTACAACGGCTTTGTGGATTCACCCTGCTAGGGGCACATCTCCAACAGGATCGCTCCTGTTATTAGGCGGCAGTAGACAATATTTACATATTTAACTTTTGTTAGAAAAAGGCGTTTTATGCACAAATATGAAGAGAATGTACCAGTTCAGAAAAAGTCCTTCAAATTGGGGGGCCTGACCTGTTTCTTGCTCTCTTTTGTCTTATTCTCTTTAGGGGGCTGAGGCTCTGATGACCACTCTGTGCTGAACAGGGATGCCTGTTGTGATCCTGTCATAAGGTCCTTCTCTCCCCAGCCAAAGACCTCGGTCGCTCTTGCTGCCGTCTGAGCGACCCTTTCTGCATAATATTTGCAGTCAGGCCTCTGATCGAAAGGTCTCCCGCTTACAAATGGCTCGACCTCCTGTGGCGTCTTGTGCGAGTCTGTTACTATCCATGATACTTTCATGCCAGGTATGAAATCATACCCGAGCTGCATCATTTTTTTGGCGGCCTGTACGTTGGCCTGAGATCCAGGGTCCTTGTACGAATTGAACGATTTGCAGGTCCTCGATATGACAAGTTCTTCTATCGGCACCGTGCATTCCAGTATTCTCTGGATATCCTCTCTTGCGATCTTGACGCCCTCTTCTGGTTTTCCGTCCAGTATTTTCTCGAAAACGGTCATCAGAACCTTTGACTGCAGGTCGAACGCGTCCGATCTTCTAGTCTCATAGCCACGGATCAATAGCTCATTATCAGGCCATACTGACCTTCCCACATATCTTTTCTTTTTTCCATGTGAGAAAAGGGGTTCTAGAACCTTTTGGAACTCCATTTGGGAGATCTCTTTCGAGAGCTTCTCAGCCGTCGCTTTCCCCCATTTGACAGTGGCATCAAGATCTTGGAACGGTGATTGGACAAATAATGAGTCAGTATCGCCATAGATGACCTTTAGTCCCTCCCCCTCTAGGCGAGCTATCAGCGATTTAGTTGTTTCTCTGGCGAAGGCCGTTATGCTAGATCCGATATTACGGTCTGTGAACCTATAGAAAGAGGAAGCGAATACACCATAGAATGCATTCATTAATACCTTTACAGCACTCTGCAGACCATCGTAATACCTGTACTCATCAGGGTCGCTAGCTGCCTTCATCTTTTGTTTTATATCGTCCCTTTCCTTCATCAAGCCTTTAAGTATCTTAGGCAACAAGCCTTCTTTTTGCTCTTTTGAAAGGAATCTTACACCAGTAGGGGAGACAATAGTACCTTGATCACTTATCGTAGTGAAACAGATGTTCTTGTTGATGATCAGTGAAGGGTACATCGATTTGAAGTCAAGGACTATGACCCAGTGGTAAAGTCCAGGCTCGATCGTATGAACATATCCACCTTCTATGGAATCCTCTTCATCATCATAGTTCCCTGTCAGGGGAACTCCTACTGGACCATATGGAGGTTTGACCCTATCTGCTTCACGTATTAGGATGGAGTCGATCAACTGTGAACTTCCAGATGAGAAGACATCATCCATGGGCAGCATGCTGACAGCTGCGAGGTCCATTACCTTCCTGGGCGTCCCCAACGTATTCAAGTATGCGGAGAGCAAGCTCCGCATCCTTTGTACAATACTTCATCACCTTATCCTTGTCAGTCACCCATTCTTCATCCATTTTGGAAGGGTCGACATCAAGTTTTTCCTCTCCAAGATAGAGCTTTGATACAGAGTTAAGTGTCTCTTGTTTTGGGTGCAAGGTCGTCTTGGTGCACCACCACGCATCCATGACAATGCGCCCAGTGATCCTCCATCCTCTCATGCCTACTCTTCGTGGTTCGCTAAGGTCCCTTCCCCATGATAATCTTCCAGCGCCCATCCCCTTGGCGCGCTCCATTATCTTAGGTATGTCATAATTATCGATATTATATCCCGTTATTATATCTGGGTCCTCGTCATGTATGGCCTTTGTAAATCCATCGATTATGTCCTTTTCCTTCCCCGATATTGGTGGCCCGAACCTTAGCTGTCCATTCTCACGTATAGCGTAGCAGATCGTGAGTATGTTGCCATCCTTGATGCCGTTCTCTATATCGAACGATAATATCTTCAGGTCTGGGTTGAATGGCTCGAGGTCCTGTATGTGAGGTTCGTTCTTTCCATCCACTCTTTCTACGTTCACCTGGATATCCGTGGCAGCTATCTCTGTTGCTTCGGTCCCGAAATACGTATGCATGCATGAAGATCGAAATCATAGATGAACCTATGATGGAATGGTATGTCCGCTGCTAGAACATCGAAATTACCTTTTAATCTAGAACGGAAATCAGGTACAAGCCAAGGGAATCTTACAAAGATCTTTGCCGATGATCTTAATTTGCCCTTATAGAAAAGCTCTAGATCCTCGACCCTGCGTACATCGGGGTCTCTCTTCAATACCGTCCAATACCTCTTTTGTAGGCTCAACGACCTCAAGATATGGCTCGAACCCGACATACCTGGCGACAATGGACCGGCCGTCCTCTGTCGTACCGTACATATCTACGGCTAGCTGGTCGCTCTCTAATTTTTTATACGTTGCTGACAGAAGACGAACATCCCATTGGCCCATGGATCATTTCCTAGCGACTATCGTGACCACGTCGTTATTCTGCAGGACGTAATCATTACCGACAGTTCTATGCGTTCTGACGTTTATCGCCCTGATAAAGTTTTCTCCAAGGTCGGTGTGCACCTTGTATGCCAGTTCTCTAGCGGTTGTCCCATTTTTCACAAGGAAGGCATCAGGAAGTACACGCCCATCATGGTCCGTGAGCTTTGTCTCATCCTCTACTGGATACACTATGATCAGGTCCAACATCTGGAATGCAGCTTTCTCCAAGCAATCCTGGACGCCCGTTCCCTTAAATCGACTTACCTCTTCGGAGATCTTGTCCAGAGCCTTTTTTTGTGCCGCATTGAGCTTTGTGAGATCTGTCACCTCGAACGATCCAGCCCCAGGAGAATAGTTGATAAACTTAGCCTTAGCTGCTTTTTTAAGGGCCAGTTCTGCTTCTGCGCAAGTGGGAACGCACATGTAATCTGTCGAGGCGGCTATCCTTTTTAATGTGTCCTCGTCCGTCACATCGGCCTTGTTAAGGGCGATCATCATAGGTTTCGAATATTTTCGTATGTTCCCAGCCAATCTGAGCATTACCTCCCCATCCCATTCCATGGGGTTCTGGGGAAGGGTGGAATCTCTCATGGCAGCGCTTATTTGGGCTTCTGTAACCCCAAGCCCTGTCAATCGATCATATACCATCGGCATAAGCTCAAGGCCCTTAAGGTGCGCTTGTCTTGCAGCCTTCTCCCACCCCTTCTCCAGTATGCCCTTGATCCAGAAAGCTATCTCCCGCTCAAGGAACTTGATATCATCTACTGGATCGTGTGACCCTATAGGTACGGAATTGCCCTCGATATCTGTCCCGCCTGAAGCATCTACAACATGTATCAGGGCATCCGCTTGTCTCAGATCATCAAGGAACTGGTTGCCAAGTCCCCGACCTTGCCAAGCATCTGGCACAAGCCCAGCAACATCCAGGAGCTCAACCGGGATGATCCTAGTACCATTATCGCATCCTGCGTTACGAGGCACACACTGAGTGTTGAACTCAATGTGTGGACATTTGCCCCTTACGAAAGCTACACCTTTGTTAGCCTTGATCGTCGTGAAAGGATAATTAGCGATCTCAGCGCTTGCCATCGTAGCAGCGCTGAAGAAGGTGGACTTGCCGACGTTCGGCTTGCCAACGATACCTATCTGCATATTCCTCGCTCTAAGGTATCACCTGGGCCTAGAAATATGATTGCCTTTCTCCCTAATTCATATCTTCACTTTAAAACCGACAGTTTCATTAATTAACCTTTATATCTTGGCGCGATGGTAAATACTAAACTGAGCATCAGTTTGTTCACCAAAGTGGTTGTTTATGCTGTTATCGCCCTGATCATGGTGCTCATTGTTTACTTGTTGATAGTTCTCGCCGTCAATATTGCATCACTATTCACTGGTCCAACACCCTTCAGCGCAGATAAGGAGGACTTTCTGATCGGTCTAGGTATGGTGCTGTTGGTAGTGATCTGCGTGGAGCTCATGGAAACGATATATGGGCTTGTCACGCGTTCTAAAATTCACGTGGAGACCGTATTGATGATCGGCATCACTGCCGTTACAAGAGAATTGATCGTATTCAATTATGATGATGTCGACGGGTTGGTCCTGGTAGGGATGGGCGTGGTGATAGCTTCCATCTCGGCAGCCTATTTCTTGATCAGGAAATCGGAAAAAATACAAGAATCAGACCCTGAGCAGATATCACTGATGGGTGCCATAGACAACACATTTAATCCCAAAAGTAAACTCCCTCCCACAAGGGAGTGAGCTTCTCGATCGATCCGATCGACCGCGAGCGTATCCTAAAATCACATAGGATCTGAATACACTTCCTTTTATTTTTACGGCGATATATGATCTTCATTGGGAAGGCGATCGAGAATCAATTTTGTGCCTTTCAAAAAGGCTCTAGCTCGCTCATCTCATATGCTTGCGTAGATGTTCTTCGTTGACCAGAATAAAAAATTGTTGCCATTAACCCGTTTAGACACCTATCCAAACGTTCCCTAATATTCGTTTTATTGCTGCGATAGCAGATAGGGCAGCTAGATAACTTGTCGACGGTGTAATTGGCGAAGGAACATTTTGCGTCTCGCATTTTAGCTCGCCAAAATCACCTTTTACCGTGAGGGTATGTGAGTTTCTCTCTGCCGTAGGATCGCATATGATGGTGACCTTGGTCTTCTCGAATCCGACCCCTAGCAGCGATACGGTAGCAGCCACGTTAAGATTTTTAGGGAACTGCTTAGCCGCATCCCTAGCATCGCCATCAAAAACTATCGTAGGTACGATCAACGAGTCTACGTCTATTCCTCTCATCTTTAGGCCGGGCGCGCCTCTGAGTCCTTTTGGGCCCTTCCGAGTGACAAGGTGGACCTCAGAAATGGATGCTGCAGATGCGGACCTTAGTCCATCCGTCCCGCATATTGCTCCTGATGGTACATATAACTTAGACCGATGAGTCCTTGCGAGCAAGAAGCATAAGTTCTTGAAGGGGTCATCCGCAAAAGCGCCCACTGACATGACCATAACATCCACACCATTCTCGAGAATAAATGGAACATACTCTTTGGCAGCCTCTTGTGATGCCGCCTCGACCACTAGATCAACTTCACTTAGCACTTTTTGCAGTTCATTCTTCTCATTCTGAACATACCTGGCCTTAGGCAACGAGCTGATCAGGTGTAAAGCATAGTCCCGGCTTTGGTCCGTAACATAGATGCGGTCGATCTCTGGCATGTCAGAGACGGCCTTAGCTAGAACCGAGCCTATCGACCCGCAGCCAATTAGCAGGATGCGCATGTTCGTCGTCAATGCTAGCCGTGGATATAACGATGTTTGCTCTCGAAAATCTTATTGTATGCACTCCCCATTATGTTAGATATGCGATATGAGGTCATTGATCATACGGCTGATGTGATGATCAAGGCGTATGGGAAGAATATAGAGGAATGCTTTGAGAATGCAGCATTCGCGCTTATCGATCAGATGGTGGATGCATCAAAGGTCCGACAAGAAAAGAAGGTCTATCTCCAGATAGATGGAGATACTAAGGAAGAGCTTTTATATAATTTTCTGTCAGAGATATTGTTCCAGTTCGACGCTAATCGTCTTGTGCTCTCGCGCTTCGAAGTACATCTAGCTCCGGGGCAGCTTTCATGTACAGCATGGGGAGAAGGCTTGGACCTAGAAAGGCAATCGCCAAAGACCGAGGTAAAAGCGATCACCTACCATATGCTCACGGTAGATGAAATAGAGCCATCTGTTACAGTTCTTTTCGACGTTTAATTTATGCGAGCAAGGGATCCCCTGTCCCATCTGGGGATGAGAAATGGTCTAGTCAGGATGAGGGAGATCGATCAAGTTAGGTCGCCTTCTTTTTGCTCATCTTGGAAGGGAGTATGAATGAAAAGTTGAGGTCCGGATGATGTTAATGGGTCCTGGACCAAAGGGGGTCCATGTTCTTCTGTTGAATCGATCACTATTTCCCAGATCCCGATTGAGCAGCTGAGAATATACAATAAAAGCAAGAGCTAAGGTCGGCCAGCTGTTCGCCCCCGCAATGCGTTCGATGACCTAGGTCGGAGCGACAAGCCAATAATTGATCCCTGGGTAAATGACTATGAAAATAGATCTGCCGATCTTAGCGAACGAAGCAAGTATAAGTTTCTCAGTGCATTGCCTACAAGAGATAAGATGATGAAAGAAAGGATCCAGCGAATATTCTCCAAGCTTACAGAAAAAGTAGACGTGATAGTACTGATCAATGGCGAGGAGCCACTATTAGACGATTCCTTCTACTATGCTACAGGCGCTACCTCCGGTCTCTTCGAGCATTGTCCAGCATTCCTATGGCCAGATGGGAACGTTAAGATAATATCTTCTAATCTGGAAGAGACGAGCGCCAGAGCGACAGGTGTTCAGGTCGATGTGTTCAAGGACGCCCTGGATAAGCAGCACCTTATGCAGGATGCACTTAAGAGTGTTAAATCGGTCGGGATAAATGGAGAAGCGCTCACTTTCGCTGAGGCCAGGCACTTGGAAAAAATATTGCCAGAAGCTAAATTGGTCGATGTGAGCGCAAGCATAGCAAAGGCTAGGATGGTCAAGGACCAGAAGGAGATAGCTTCCCTGACGGAAGCTTGCCAGATCGCCTCCCGTGTTGGGGATGAGGTCCCTTCTTTCTTGAATGAAGGTATGCTGGAGAGCGAGGCAGCTTCAGAGATAGTGTTCCGAATGTTAAAAAAAGGGGCCAGCTCGATCTCGTTCGATACTATATCAGCGTTCGGCCCTAGTTCAGCAGAACCACATTATTCGCCAGCATCGAGGCCGCTCAAAGCTGGTGAACCCGCACTATTCGATTATGGATGTCGTTTTGAAAGATATTGTTCGGATATCACAAGGACTTTTTTCGTTGGAAAGGTATCACCGCCTTTCGAGCGCATGTACGATGTTGTATTCCATGCGCAACAGCTTGGGATCGACAATATCAGGGCTGGAGCAAAAGCATCAGATGTTGATGCCTCTGCTCGCTCATTTATTGACTCTACTGAGTTCAAGGGTCGGCTCATCCATTCGCTAGGACATGGCCTTGGATTAAGTGTCCATGACGGGGGACGTCTGGCTCCACCGTTCTGACCTGGTACTAGAAGAGAACATGGTGGTCACTTGTGAGCCTGGTGTGTACATCCCAGGGGTCGGTGGGATAAGAATAGAAGATGACGTATTAGTGACAAAGAACGGTTGTAAGCTCCTTACAGATGCTAATAAGAAGCTAACGGTGATCTAAATGGATGATGTTCTGCAGAGATCTGTGGACCGGATGTTAGATGATGGTGCCGAGTTCTGCGATGCTAGGTTCGAGGATGGTTCTGCGCTTACAATAAAAGTGGTAGATAAGGAAGTGAGGGCGCTAACTGATAACAGGCTTTCCGGGGTATGCCTCAGAGCAAGGGTCAGAGGCTCCTGGGGCTACTCATCCTCTGTAGATCTTGATGATAAGTTGATCATTGAAGCTGCTGCGAAGGCAGTAAGAGCAGCAAGGTCTGGAACATCTTTGGGCGGGCCTATTCCCCCGTCAAAAATGATCGTTAAGGACTCTAAGCCCAGGGTCCGCTTGCATCCCTCCAAAGTATCATTGGAAGAGAAGATCTCCATGGTCATCGATATCGACTCCTCAGAAATGATCTCTGATAAGATAGTCAATTCGAACTCAGCGTACTCTGAGGAACTTAAAAAGAATGTGCTCGTCAATTCTTTTGGTTCTAAGATAAGATGGGAAGAAGTTAGGCTCCGTCTCATGGCCATGGCCGTCGCTTCAGATAATGGCCGAACAGAGATGTACTATGATTTTATCGATGGGAGCAAGGGGATGGAGCTCTTTGATCAGAAGGATCTGAATGAGTTCGGCTCATCAGTAGCTAAGGAAGCTGTAAAGACGCTTAGTGCAGTAAAACCGCCATCTGGGCTTACTACATGTGTTTCAGATCCGGCAATAAGCGGTCTTCTAGCTCATGAGGTAATGGGGCATGCATCAGAAGCAGATGAGGTCGTGAAGAAGCGTTCTTTCCTTACAGGAGCTGTGGGCAAACAAGTGGCCAATGACCAGATAACCATGGTAGATGATGGAACCCTGGAAGGAGCATATGGCTCGATGGTATTCGACGATGAAGGGACACCATCTTCCAGGACTACGATCATAAAGAACGGGATATACACCGGATACATGCACGATCTGGAGACAGCTGCCGAAATGGGTGTAAAAAGTACAGGTAATGGACGCGCTCAGGATTTCGGAAGAAGGATGTGGGTCAGGATGACCAATACTTTCTTTGAGGCAGGGAAATGGTCCTTGGAAGAGATGCTTGAAGAGGTCAAGGACGGCGTAATGACAGATAAGATGATAAGCGGGATGGAGGACCCTGTAGGGGGCGGGTTCGAAGCAAAATCCCTACGTGGTTTCCTTATCGAACATGGAAAAGTCACCAAGATGGTCCGCCAGTTAACATTGACCGGGAATGCCCTAGAGATATTGAGGACGACCGATGCGGTCGGTAACAAGGTAGTACTGGACGGGGGGCACTGTGGGAAGGGCACGGAGGATTTCGTACCGGTGACGTCAGGTGGTCCATACTGTCGATCAAAGATCATCGTCGGGGGTGATTGAATGGAGATCGATGGACTTATGAGCCAGGCCCTTTCCTCAGCGAAGAGGATGGGTGCTTCAGGTACTGAGGTATTTGCTTCTTCATCAAGGACAGTAAGCATATACATTGATGATTCAAAGGTCAAGAACTGTCGAAGAGAAGCTGGATCAAGGCCTAGGTATCAGGGTGATAAAAGGTAAGAAAATGGGCCTGGCGTCCTCGACCTGCTCATCACCTGAGGATGCCGAGCGATGCGCCATTTCCGCGTGCAGGCTAGCTGACCTTTCGCCTGCTGGTAGATATGAGGATTTTCCAAAGCCTAGAGGATGTTCTAGTAGTATCGTCGTACTTGATAAGAGAATAGAATGTTTGGACGGTGAAAGTGCGGGTAATATCGCCGAACAGATCGTTGAATCTACTGTCTCGTGCAGAGGCATCAAGGTACCAAAGGGAATGATAAGAGCGGCAACTATATGGACCAGGGTAATTAATTCGAACGGGATAGATACATTGAACCGCTCAACGCTGCTCTATGTGGACTTTACATCTATGACCACAAAGGGCCAACCAGGTGAGGGAGTGATGCGTTATAGCTCTCCATATCTCAGTGGGCTTGACATAGATGGCATGGGAAAAGAGCTCGCAAGGCAGGCAATGGATCATTCTCAGGCTAAGCCTCTCAAAGGCTCGATCGACCAAGTAGTGCTTATTCCTCCTTCTGAGCTCTCTGAGATGATCGAACAGTCGGTAGAATATTCGATCAATGCAGAGAACGTGCATAAGCGCCGTAGTCCCTGGGCTAGCAGGACTGGTCAGACGGTGGCATCAGAAAAATTGAGCATATATGATGATCCGACGGACCCTCGGGGGCCTCTAGCTGCGTCAGCGGACGATGAAGGTGTGCCCACAAGCAAGAAGAGCGTAATCGAAAATGGCGTTCTACATGGGTTCTTGTATGATAGTTATAATGCTTCAATAGACAATGTTGAACCATCTGGTAATGGTTTCCGTCGAAGCCCGGTAAGTTCACAATATATATTCCGGATACCGGTGGCGCCTGGCCCAGCTGACCTTGTGATAACGTCGGGTATGAAGAGCAGGGAAGAGCTCAGGTCATCTTTTGACAATGCGGTCGTGATCGAGAGGTTCGCTGCCCCAGAGGTGCAGAGCATTAGCGGTGCTTTTGCGTTGGAGGTCCGTCTAGGTCACATCATGCGGTCAGGAAGCATCGAGAGTACATTCCACCATGCGCTGCTGGTAGGGAATATGTACGATGCATTGAGGAATATTGAAGAGATAGGCAAGGACCAGGAAGTGGTGAGGACAACGATCACGCCAACGATAGCGTTCGGAGGCCTACATCTGATCGGCTCCTCCTGAGCGCACCCTACTGGTTCTTCACCCACTCTAGACTTGTTTCAACAATGCCGAATGCTAGATCCCCGCTCTTCCCGCTCATGGTGGCCCGATATGGAAGATGATGGACGGGATCTACGAACTGATCGGTCTTGAGCGTCCCGTTCTCTAAGTTCTGGATTCTCATATAGTGCTCTGATACTCTATCACCGAACGGGGTCGGCACGGTTTCTTTCCCCAATCGCTGTCCGTCCAAGAGAACAGACCATCCAGACACTATGCCGCCAATATCAGCAAGGTCCTTTCCATTGAACGGAAAATTTATCCTGGCCCGCTTCATGAAAGGTATCTTCCTTGGCAGCACTTCTATCGTGAAATCCCCATCTGAGACAGCAACGAACTTTATTCCGATGCCTCCCTTGATGTCCTTCGGTACCGATATTCCCGATCGAGGAATAGATTATGTGTATTCCTCTTTTTTTATGGGCGATCGGTCTTCGTTGAACATTGCAAAGCAAGATGTCAAGGTCGAGAATGATGTCATTCCGATACTTTCCTGACGATCAGCTTCATTGATCATGTATATTGGAAAGGCGGTCTGGATCACCGATCACTTTTCCGATAGGCGAAACTTCCGAGATGGCCGTAGGTTCCTTTCCAGCGCTAGCTGGGGTCGGGCCATAGAATAGGCACATTGCCTTTCCTTCTGGCCAATATGCAACATCTCCAGGTCTCATTATCTTACGACCATTCTCCAAGGGGGATCTCTACAGGCACCTCAAAATATATCTCCCCACCCCACTCGTTCGTATACCCTTCGAACGGCGCTGCCGACCAGATGGCAAGGGCGGTCTTAGTATCGTTCAGGTCTATATCGAAATCATCATTCCCAACCATGAGACGGAGCTTTTTAGTCATATTGAAAGATACCTCACATACTGAATGATAATAATGCCTTCTTAAAAAAATAGAAAGATGTTGGAAAAGGTTTCAATCCTTGCGTTCGAACAATGCCCTTATTTCCTTCCCGACCTTCTCGACCTGCTTTTGGGACTCTTCCTTCTCGAGCGCCTTCATGTTCTTGAGATCGACACCCCATTCTTTGACCCATTCAGCAGCGAACTTGCCAGAATTAATATCATCAAGGATCTTTTCCATTGCTTTCTTGCTCTGGGCGTTTATTACCTTATCCCTTCTTGTCAGGCCGCCATATTCCGCTGTGTTGGAAACAGAGTCCCACATATGCATCATACCGCCGGCCTGGATAAGGTCCACGATAAGTTTCAATTCGTGGAGGACCTCGAAATATGCGATCTCTGGCCTGTATCCCTTTTTTACCAAGGTCTCAAAGCCAGCTTCTATGAGCGCGGTCACACCTCCGCAGAGTACAGCCTGTTCACCGAAGAGAATCTGATGTCGCTTCCTCGCGGGAACATGGGTCTCAAGTACACCAGCCTTTGTAGAGCCGATCCCCTTTGCCAAGGCCAAGGCGATCTTTTTTGCTTTTTTGGACGAATCCTTCTCAACAGCGATAAGGGATGGCACGCCGAAGCCTTCCTCATAGGTCCTTCGGACCATGCGGCCTGGTGATTTCGGTGCTACCATTATGACATCTGTCTTCTTAGGAGGAGTTATCAGATCGAAGGTTATGGCAAAGCCATGAGCGAATTCCAACGCTGCCCCCTCTTTGAGGTTAGGAGCGATCTGTTCACTATAGACCTTTGGCTGGACTTCATCCGGTAGCAGTATCATGACTACATCGGCATCCTTTACTGCCTTTGGGATCTCTAGAACCTTGAGGCCATCTTTCTTTGCCTCTTTCCAGGAATCGCCATCTTTCCTTGCACCTACTGTGACATTGAGTCCAGAGTCGTGCAGGCATAGCGCCTGGGCACGTCCCTGATTACCGTAGCCGATAACGGCGATCTTCTTTCCGCTCAGTATTTTAAGGTCAGCGTCTGAATCGTGATATATCTTGGTTGCCATTTTTAATTCCAGCTTGGTCAATCCTTCGCTGCCTTATCTGCACCCATGTATATATTTTCGGCGGATTCAATGATCTTTCTCTTTTCGTTCGTATCAGCGCCACAAGCTAGTATGTAGTCAGAGCCTTTTTCTTTGCTCGATTCCCAGAAACAAAGGAAATCATCCTTTACATACTCTGCCAGATTGACGTCCTGCAGTGCCATCATAGCGTTGAGCAGTCGTCCGTTCATGGCTCCTGTATCAGCTTCGATGATGATCGTGACATGCCCATTGGACCGGGCCATGAACACCTTATCAATGTTGACCTTTCTTCTGCTGAACTCGACCAGGATCCTCTGGAATAATCCAGGGCAGTCAGTACCTATGATCTTTATAACTTCCATGTGCACCTACCTCGTATAACATTATTAGCTCCTCCGCCTGGAAGGATCATCGGAAGGACGCTCTTCTTCTGGGTCTATCCTGATATCTAGCAGGTATGGTGTTCCAGCCTTCATACCTTCTGTAAGGGCTTCGTGAAGTTCCGAGGACCTCTCGACCACTGTGCCATCAGCTCCATAAGCTTGAGCTAATTTAACGAAGTCCGGGTTGTTCTTTAGTTTTGTTCCGCTGTAACGACAACCATTGAATAGCTTTTGCCATTGTCGGACCATACCAAGCCAACCATTGTTGAACACACACACAACTACTGGAAGGTCCTCAGAGACAGCTGTGGCGAACTCATGGAAGACCATTTGTATGCCACCATCACCTGTGACCGTGACCACGGTCCTATCCTTGTACGCTATTTTCGCGCCAAGTGAGGCAGGTAGTCCGAAGCCCATCGTTCCAAAACCTCCAGATGTGATGAACTGCCTTGGGTATCTGGCTTTAAAGAAATGCGCAGCCCACATCTGGTTCTGGCCAACATCAGTACATATTATCGCGTCATGAGGAAGGGTGCGGTTCATTTCATGCATCACGGACTGCGGAAGAACTGGTGAGGAGTCGATATCGATCATGCAGTTACAGTTCTCCTGCAGTGCATTTATCCGTCTGGACCATTCATTCTCTCCTTTTTGTGATCTCAGGCCATCGATGATCATTGAAAGGGTCTTTTTCGCATCCCCGACCAGACGGACCTGGGTGCGTGCAGATTTCCCAGCTTCGCCAGGATCGATATCAATATGTATGATCTTGGTAGAAATGGGCAGTTCTGATTGGTTGCCGGCGGACCTATCGGAGAATCTTGTGCCCACAGCCAGTATCACATCAGCCTCTAGGAACGCCCGCCTGTCGATCTCTCGTCCATGCATCCCGATTATTCCTATGGCGAGCGGATGGTACTCAGGAATGATCCCCTTTGCCATGATGGTCGTCGCGACAGGTGCCATCAACATTTCTGCAAGCCTAGTGACCTCTTGGCCCGCGTTTGACCATATCGCACCACCCCCAATGAGCATGAGCGGCCTTTCTGAGTTCTTCAGGGCCTTGATGGCGTCAGGGAGCGCAGAAAGGTCCTCTAATGGCGGAGGCATTGGGAAATCCCTCCGCATTTCCGAGTCCGGGACCTCAGCTTTCTGGGCATGTCCGATGGGAGATCAATATGCACAGGCCCCATTCTCCCAGAGGTAGCTATGGCCTTTCCTCTTTTGATCGCTTCGGCGATTCTCTGAGCATTCAGTAGTCTAAAGTTATGCTTTGTGATTGGCATCATAAGTGAGAAAGAGTCAGCTTCTTGGAACGCTTGGTTGCCAAGAGCTGTGACCGGGACTTGTCCAGTCAGTACAAGCATAGGTGACGAATCGACATATGCTGTAGCGACACCGGTGACAAGGTTCGTCGATCCCGGACCAGATGTTGAGGTGCAAACGCCTATCTTTCCAGTCGCTCTTGCATATCCATCGGCCATGTGTGCAGCGCATTGCTCATGGCGCACCAGCACATGACGTGACTTGAATGTCAGCATATCGTCATACAGTGGGAAGAGTTTGCCCACCTGGATAGCCGAACATAAATGTCGATGCCTTGCTCTTCGAGCAGTGTAAGGACAGCCTTTGAACCTCTCAACAAATCACCTTTTTAACGATGTTCGAGGACACCCAAAAATAATGGATGCCTCTACCTAAGCAATACTACCACTACGCCCAATACGGAGACAAAACGAAGGTCGCTAGTGGTGTTCTTAGACATTAACCACCCTAAGCTCAGAGAAAATATATAAACCATCGCAAACAAAGTTATTTGATCCGTGAACTATCTGCTCTTGCTGGTGAGATCAGGACATATTTCTCGCACCATATGCTTCATTATGAGTCGCCATCGGCACTTGCCCGCTTTTGAATAATGAGAAGGGATAAAATAATGCGATATCCGTAGAATGTGTTAGGTTTATTGTATGAATCGCTTTCCAGTATGCGTAAAAAACCTTAATCATATATAGGAGCTCTTTTATCTTAGATCGGTCTTCGAAATGCATCTTAAGGTGCCGTACGGAAAGGATGAGTTCCAGACATTGGACATACCAGAAAGGAACTTTTCAAGTGTAATATATCCTAAAGAAGTAAAGATAGGCGACGCTAAAAAGGAGATAAGAAAAGCTCTAGATACCCCTATCCAGTCGCCATCTCTCGAGAAGTTCCTGGAGGGTGGAAAAGATATAGTCTTCATCGTGAACGATGGGACAAGACCAACCCCTACCCGAAAGGTTCTTGATGCATTAGCGGAAAGAATGGACCTCACAAAGGCACGTTACCTCATAGCAACTGGTACTCACCGTGCCCCAACAGATGAAGAATATAACTTCATTTTCGGGGACCATTATAACGAACTGAAGTCCAGGATCCATTCGCACGATTCAAAGGCTGACAAGTGTATCAATCTCGGTAGGTCGAAGAACGGGACGGATATGGAGGTCAATGAGATGGCCGTCAATGCGGACCGCCTTGTAATAATCACGTCAGTCGAACCGCACTATTTCGCAGGTTATACCGGCGGGACGTAAATCTTTCTTGCCTGGAGTCGCGTCGTACAGAACGATCGAGCAGAACCATTTCATGGCGATGCGCAAGGAGGCACAAGCCCTTGTCCTTGATGGAAACCCAGTACATGACGACATGATGGATGCTTTAAAGATCATAAAAGACAAAAAGATCTTTGCTATCCAGATGGTCCTTGATAGACATCAGGACATATACAAAGTAGAAGCTGGGGACCTTCACGCTTCCTTTGCGGCTGCCGTAAAGTGGGCAAATGAGGTCTTCCTGGTCAACATCAGAGAGAAGGTAGATATCGTCGTTACGGTGGCACCTTACCCAATGGACGTGGACCTATACCAATCACAAAAGGCGTTAGATAATGGCAAATGGGCGTTGAAGGAAGGAGGGACCATTATAATGGTATCAAAATGCAGGGAAGGCATCGGACACCCAACATTCCTTCAGCAACTTTCCCTATCCGATGATCCAAAAAAGGTCCTTGAGAATCTTGCAAAAGGGTATAAGATCGGATATCACAAAGCAGCAAAGATGGCTGAGATCGCCATATGGGCCAGAATATGGGCGGTCACAGGGCTGGAGACCGAGCTGCTCAGGAAAGCGAACATACGTCCATTTTCCACTGTCCAAGAAGCTGTGGATGCAGCGCTTGGTGATGCTCCGGACGCTAAGGTGCTAGTGAGCATGGATGGAAGTATCACCGTTCCAAGGGTTGGTTAATATGGCAGATCACATCAAAGCGGACCGCCTAAAGAGCATGAAGCAGGAAATGATGACATGCACCATGTGTGGATTCTGTAAAAGTGTATGTCCGTCGTTCGAATGCATAGGCTGGGACAATGGCGTAGCACGAGGAAGAATGATACTCGCTTACGGTCTACTTCAAAAGGATATTCCTGCTGATGCTTCGGTCATAGAGGCCTTGTATCAATGCACTACTTGCAAAGACTGTGAGCGGAGATGTCCATCAAATATCACGGTCGTGAACTGTAGTTGAGGCTCGCACGTCACGATCTGGTACAAAATGGATTCATCCTTCCTCAACACCAGAAAGTGATAGATAATATACTCAGGTTCGGAAACCCATACGCAGAAAAGAAGAGCGTGCCAGAGGTACTTGGGCAGAAACCTCACAAGGCCAATATCGGATATTTTGTTGGATGCACGTCAGCTTATCGCAATCCACAGATAGCAAAAGCTACCATCAGTATAATGACAAAGCTAGGGGAGGACTTCACGCTCATTGACGAATCATGCTGTGGTTCAGTAATGGAGCGCGTTGGATGGAACGATGATGATATCGTCGCCCTTTGGAAAAAGAACATCGAGAAGATCTCTGCATTAGGCGTAAATGAGGTCGTGTTCTCATGCGCTGGTTGTTATCGGATGTTCAAAGAGGAATATCCAAAGAAGGTCGAGGTCCCGTTCAAGGTGAAGCATATCTCCGAGTATCTTTCAGAAAAGAACCTAAAATTATCGGCGCTCAATAAGAAGGTCACATATCATGACCCATGCCATCTTGGCAGGCATTCTGGAGTTTATAAGGCCCCCAGGGCTGTGATAGCAAAGGTACCAGGGGTAGAGTTCAAGGAGATGCCGAACAATTCCGCCCAGGCAAGGTGCTGTGGTGGTGGTGGTGGCGTCAGGTCCGCTTACCCAGAACTTTCTGAGCATATCGCCGGGCAGAGGATATCTGAAGCTAGCTTCGCTGATATCCTTGTGACATCATGTCCGTTCTGCGTGAACAATCTGAAGGTTGGGAAGGACAAGACAGGTTCAAAAGTGGAGGTCATCGACCTTGTCCAGCTTATCGACCCGCTCCTGTAAATGTTCGCAAGGGTGCGAAGATACAGGTCCGTAGAGGAAGCATCTGCGGAATGGGCTCGTTGGGATGTTGAAGAACAGCCTACTACCAACGCCTCCCTACATACCAGTATATATGTGGTAGTTGAAGGGGACACGCGTTCGATAGACCGTCTGAAAGAGGTGATAAGTCTAATTGGGGGGACTATCCATCTCACGAAATATCCCTGGAAGGTATTGGTCCAGGTCAAGGCTGAAATGTTGGACGGCCTCCCCTTGAACTCCAAAGATGAGGAAGGTAACGCTCTTAAGCTGGCCGTCCAGAACTACTTCATGGAACGACCTGACGACCTACTACTTCCAGCTTGTCGGATGTCCTTTGAAAGCACTAAGATAATGGGCATATTGAACGTTACACCAGATTCTTTCTCAGATGGTGGCCGGTATCTCAACGCCGATGCAGCTGTGGAGCATGCTATGCGTATGATCGAGGAAGGGGCGGATATGATCGACATCGGAGGTGAATCCACTCGTCCTGGTTCTGCATCCTTATCCATAGATGAGGAGATCCAAAGGGTGGAACTTCCCATTAGACAGTTATCATCCAAAGGGGTACCGATATCAGTAGATACTATGAAACCAGAGGTGGCCACTGCAGCCATCAAGGCTGGTGCTTCCATGATCAATGATGTGAACGGCCTAAGGGACAGCAGGATGGTGGACCTGGCGGCTAAGACAGGCGTTCCAGTAGTGATAATGCATATGCGAGGGATGCCACGGACCATGCAGAATGACATCGTATATGACGATGTTGTTGGAGAGGTCATGTCCTTCTTGAATGAACGGACGAAGTATGCGATCGACCATGGCATTGCCCGCAATAAGATCATTCTTGACCCAGGCATAGGTTTCGGAAAAGGCCTGGAACACAATCTCGAGATACTTTCAAGGATCTCTGAATTCAGGTCATTGGGTCACCCGATACTTGTTGGTGCATCTAGGAAGGCCTTTATCGGCAAGATCAGTGGGGAGCAAGTCCCAGATAAAAGATTGGAAGGCAGCCTTGCCGTAGTATCAAGTTCCATCATGAATGGCGTGGATATTGTAAGGGTACATGATGTCGCTGAGACGGTCCGGACCGTAAGGGTGATCGACGCGATCCATTCGTGGCCAAGGCATACTTAGCATTTTCATTCATATGGTCGACCTAGCAAAGGAGAAGAATGGCCAGATATTGAGCGACCGCAGTGTTCCAGGTCTGCCCATGTGCATGAAAGATAGCCGAACTGTTCATCATGATTTTTTCTGGACCATATATAAGTCCTCCCCGCAGATATCACAATGGCCGTCCTTTGCTGCAACATTGATGACAGTGAATCCAGAGCGCTTGATGACCACATTTCCACATCGCGGGCATACCGTATCCTCGCCATTGGGGACGCTCGTATTGCCGATATAGATGAATTTCAGACCAGCTTGTTCGCCCTCCTTCTTAGCCATGTTCATAGTACTTAAGGGGGTTGCTGGGACGTCCGTCATCAAATAATCCGGATGGAACCTAGTGAAATGTACTGGTATCTTGGGGTCCAACTTCGACACCCAATTGACGAAATCTGATATCTCGCTCATCGAATCGTTCCGATCAGGTATGATCAGATATGTTAGCTCGATATGGATGTTAGAACGGTATGCTAGCTCGATGGTCCTAAGCACAGGTCCGAGAGGTGCTTTGCATATCTTAGAGTAGAACTCGTCATTGAAGCCCTTAACGTCAATGTTCATTGCATCCAGGTACGGCGCTATTTCCTGTAATGGTGCTGTTTCTATGAAGCCGTTCGTGACATAGACCGTATAAAGATCAGCCTCTTTTGCAGCCTTGCAGGTATCATATGTGAATTCATGCCAGATCGACGGTTCATTGTAAGTGAAAGCAATACCTTCGCTCTCATTCTCCTTGCATATCTTGATCAGCTGTTCTGGCATGATATCCCGGATGGATAGTTCAGATAACGAAGCTTGCGAGATAGTAAAATTCTGACAATGGAGGCACCTCATATTGCATCCTATGCTTCCTACTGAGAATACAAGATCACCTGGCCTGAAATGGAAAAGTGGCTTTTTCTCGATCGGGTCCAGATTAGCGGATGAGACCTTTCCATAGCTCATTGCATAGAGCTTTCCATCTCTATTTTCCCTTACACCGCATATTCCTCGCCCCATATCTGAAATGCTGCAATGATGTGGGCAAAGGTAACATCTTACCTTTTCTCCTTCCTTCACCCAGAATCTAGCATCTTTCATTTTTTCCTCCTAAAGTGCTCATATCCTTTGTTCAGAAGCGGGGCGGTCCTACCGTTCTTTATCAACACGTTCTCGCCCCCCGCGGAAGCTTGCCCTATGACCGCAAAATCGTTGCCTAATGCCTCTTTGATCTTTATCATCTCGTCCGGTCTAAAAGAGAATAAGAGCTCATAGTCCCCTCCAAAATATAGCAGCAGGTCTTCAAGCTTCTCATCATGAGCTTCAGATACATTGATCACTTCTTTATCGGTGGGAATAGCAGGGAGATCGATCTTGAAAGATACATTGCTAGCTTCGGACAGTTGGTGGACCGAGAAGGCCAGACCGTCGGTGATATCCATGCATGATGTGACCGCACCAGTGGAAGCTAGTGCCATCCCTTCTTTGACCTTCGGGATAGGTTCTAGAAGCGAGCGCACCAATGATCGTGAGATCAGTCCATCCTTCAATGAGATATAACCGGCGGCAGCCATTCCTATTTTACCGGTAACTGCCAGCAGGTCTCCTGGTCTTGCTCCTCTTCTTAGGAGGATCTGGTCCTTCCTGACGACACCGATAGCAGTACCAGTTATCGTCATTTCGCTGGACTCTTTTGTATCCCCGCCAAGGACCCCGCCGCCTGCGAATGTGGAACAGTCCTGCATGCCCCTCATGATCTCTTCAAGGTCCTTGAATGCCATATCTGGAGGGAGAGCAAAGGCAGCGACTATTCCTAGAGGCTTGGCACCCATCGCTGCGATATCACTGTAATTCACCGCCGCAACAGTCCATCCAATCTGCCAAGAGGACATGCCATCTGGAACATGATCAGCCTTGGTGATGAGGTCAGTAGATATTACAAGATATGAATCCCCGATATCTACAGCGGCAGCATCATCCCCTGGGCCAACAACAGCATCGGACCTGATATTTTTCACTAGACGTTTTATTATCTCTCGCTCCCCCAGATCTGCTAATGTTGTCATTGTCAATAAGAGCAAGAGTTCTGCAACTAATAGGTTTTTTCTGATGGTTTACATTTTATCATTCGTGCGCGATCATTCTCCTGCAAAAGCTGGGGGTCTTCTCGCTCGCAACAGTTAGTTCATGGAGAAAAGACCAAAAGCGTTCATACGCCTGTTCGTTAGAAGGTAAGTTATCATTATCTAGCTTGCTCAGGGGGGACCTTCGGCTTGCATAGATGAAAATGTCATAAAATCCAAGGTTTCGAACAATAATGCTAAATTGTCCCATCTGAATGAGGGGTAACTGTATACCATAACAAACCAAATATCAGATAATATCATTTGTATGGCTGGGGAGAGTAAGAGGATGAAAGTAAGAGTAGGGATCAACGGATACGGAACGATAGGAAAGCGTGTTGCGTGTGCGATCAAAGCGCAGGATGATATGGAGGTCGTTGGCGTAACAAAGACAAAGCCAACATATGAGGCCCGTCTTGCATCAATGGAAGGCTTTCCACTGTATGTAGCTTCTAGCGATAAGATACCGGCTTTCGAAAAGGAAGGCATCAAGGTCGAAGGTTCTATCGATGACCTTGTCAAGAAAGTGGACATAATGGTGGACGCCACCCCAGGTGGTGTTGGGGAGGCGTACAAGGAGATATACGAGAAAGCGGGTGTCAAGGCCATATTCCAGGGTGGAGAGGATCATGGTCTTGCTGGTGTGTCATTTAATGCGTTCGCGAACTACAGCGAAGCATGGGGGGCTCAGTACGCTAGGATAGTTTCATGCAATACGACAGGGCTCGTACGTACTTTGTACCCAATTGATCGCGTATTTGGAATAGAGCGGATCTCTGCGACCATTGTCAGAAGGGGCGCGGACCCTTCTGACATAGAGGGGTCAGCGCTCAATGCGCTTGAACCATCCCTCAAGCTCCCTACACACCATGGACCCGATGTTCAGACGATCATGCCGTGGTTGAACATAACCACCATGGCCGTTAAGGCACCTACCACTCTGATGCATGTGCATTGCATCACAGCGGACCTGAAAAAGAAGGCCAAGGAGCAGGATATACTTTCGGTGTGGGACAGTGTGCCAAGAGTAAAGTTCGTTAGCGGGAAGCATGGCATCAAAAGCACATCGCAGATCCTGGAACTGGCAAGGGACCTGGGGCGTAGCAGGGGTGATTTTATGGAAATAATCGTGTGGCAAGATGGAGTAAAGATCGAGGGAAACACTCTGTACTACTACCAAGCCGTCCATCAGGAATCTGACAGTTGTCCCAGAATCGATAGACTGTATACGTTCAATGATGAAGATGGAATCGGATGCTATGAGGTCTATCCACAAGACGGATAAAGCACTTGGGATCGGAAAATGATTCGATCCCAAGTTCCTATTTTTCTATTTTTTCTATCAACTTACTAGGGTCCTGCTTGCTGCCTATGCGTAGTCCATTACCTACGGCGATGAGCTCTGATGCTTCATGGAATATGATCGCTAGCGCTACGCTCAATATCCCGATCAGTGCAGCAGGTATCATGATAGAAAGTACGATGATGGCAAAGGTTATGTTCTCACGGCCAAGCTGGTTAGATCGTCTTCCCATTCTTAGCGCGTAAGGTAGGCGGGTAAGGTCATCGGACATCAGCGCTACATCTGCAGCTTCGATCGCAGCATCGGTCCCCGCAGCGCCCATGGCGATCCCCACGGCTGCTTCTGCGAGGGCTGGTGCATCATTTATCCCATCGCCCACCATTGCGACAGGTCCATACTCGGCAGTAAGGCTGCGGATCGCTGCTATCTTATCTTCTGGCTTCAGACCTGCTCGAACATCATCCACACCAAGTTCTGCGGCCACCGTATTAGCCGTTATGGAGTTGTCACCTGTGAGTATGACCGTCCTGACCCCTAATGCTTTCAGATCTTCGATGGTCTTTTTAGCATCAGGCCTCAATTGGTCCCTGACCGCGATTATCCCTCGGATCTTTGAAGCCGATCCTACTAGGACAACCGTCTTGCCCTCGGAGCGAAGACGATCTATATCTTTTAATCCAGATGGATCGATACCAAGCTTTTCAAAAAGGTCTGGTTGTCCAACATATATCCGCTCTCCCTCGATCCTAGCTTCTGCGCCGTAGCCGATTATTGCCTTGAACTCTGATATCTCAGAAGCCTTGATAGGGCAGCTCGCACCCTTTAGGTTGATCGCTACAGCGATAGGATGCTCAGAACAATCCTCTACGCTGTGTGCCAAATGAAGTATTGTGTTATTATCCTCTCCATCAAGACCTATGGTATCCGTGACCTCAAGTTTCCCCGTTGTCAAGGTACCCGTCTTATCCAAAGCGACCACCTTGACCTTGCCAAGGTTCTCGATATGGACCCCACCCTTGATGAGTACCCCCCTTCGTCCAGCCTTACCTATACCTGCAGCTATCGAGACAGGTGTGCTCATCACTAAAGCGCAAGGTGCGGCGGCCACAATGAACACTACGGATCTTGTGGCCCATGATGAGACATTGATGCCCAGGGCAAAGGGGACAGCTATTATCAGTAATGCACTGGTCAATATTATCGGTGAATATATCTTGCCGAATTTTTCTATGAATTGCTGGGCTTTACCCTTTTGTTCTTGGGCCTTTTCCACCATATGTATTGTCTTAGATAGGCTGCACTCCGAGAACTTGGCTGATACTCTGATCTCCATCGAGCCTTCCTTATTCAGTGTCCCAGCGAATATCTTTGATCCAGGCGTCTTCGTAACAGGTATGCTCTCTCCTGTGACAGCTGCTTCATCAACGCTGGACGAGCCCTTTATCACGGTGCCGTCAGTTGGCATGGACTCCCCTGGCCTTACTAGGAACACGTCATTTACATTCAGCTCACTGGCCAGTACTCTACGTTCCTCTCCATTATCAAGCAATATCGTGTCTTTAGGCACAAGGTCGAGCAGCTTGCGTATCGAACCTCTCGTCTTTGCAAAGGTGTATTCTTCAGTTCCTTCAGCCGCACCATAGAGGAAGGTCAAGAACGCAGCTTCTTCCCATAGTCCCAGCACTGCTGAGGCTACAGCAGCAAATATCATCAGGACGCCAATGCTGACCTCATGCTTCTCGGTAACTTCCTCTATCCCTTCTTTCATCCAGTAGAATCCACCGATCACTATGCTGACCAGGTATGCGGGGATCGAAATATACCACGGAAGATGGACCGATATATCAAAGGAAAATGTTACTATGGTTATGACCGCCGCTATCAATGAGTTGCGGACGGGCGGATACCCGTACCAAATGATGTTGGCGGCGCTTGTATCGATAGCGTCTTCTGGGCAGGTATCTTCGCTCATAATGCTCTCCTCAAGGAGCATATTCTTTCATATCTTGAGCATTTGAGCATATCCTCCCCGAACTGAGCTAAAATATTATCTCCATGCTCAAGAAGGGCTATGATGTCATCAGAGGAGATCCTGTAGTAGATCTTCTTGCCATCCCGTCTTGGGACCACAAGTCCACATTCCTTTAGGCAGGCCAGGTGATTGGATATGCTCGGTTGAGAGCACTGTAATGTCTTTGCAATATCACCAACGGTCCGCTCATCGCTCCTCAGAACTTCAAGTATGCCAAGTCTGGTCGGATCGGCGAACCCCCTGAACATTCTAGCTTTTATTTCGAGTTGTTCGGTGGACTGGCTCATGCGAGTATATCCGTATTAAAATAACACACATATAAACATATCAGTATATGCTGATGTGTTCCACTTTGACCACATGGGTGGGGTTCATTACACTATGATCTTCTGTTCGACCAGATATGTTGGACATACTGCTCGATAGCACGATCTGTTGACCTGATGACACAGGGTCTTAGATATGCTGGGCGTCTGTGATCCTGAAGCGGCGATCAATGACCAAGTCGGCATGTGAATGACATGTCGACCAGGTCACAATATCAGGAAGAGGATGTTCCCGACCACAGCAGAGAATATGATGGATACGGTCAAAGGAATCAGGAAAGGCACCTTGGGTGTCACCCATATTTCCTTTTTCCCAGCAGCTTCAAGCTCATCGATCATCGGTATCGTGCTTTCAGGATCCTTTGGGAAAAGCGTCATCTTGATCTCCCCATCCTCAACATATTCCATCGGCCAAACGAATTTACTCTTGGCATCGCTAGTGGACATTGGGTACCCAAGGAACATAGCAGGGAATCTAACATTCCTTTTAGCTAAGTTGTAGAAGAACATGGCCAATGGTATAGCTAGGACAAGTATCGCTGCATTGAACAGTAGAAGCAGTGGATATGGGAATACGAACTGAGGGATGTTAGTTGGAATGGATATCAATGGGAAATTGCTGAAGACAGGGTATGTAGGGAATAGAATAGATAGGGCCATCAAAGCCTTGGCATCAGCTCCTCCCTTGATAATATCGATCTTGTATAGAAGAATGAAGACTACCATCATTATTGGCGCAATGAGCAATTGCCATAGGTATGGGGCGGTACCAAATTCATACAACAAGAAACCAAGGATACATGCGGCCGTCCCGTACATTATCACCGGGGCAAGGTTGAGGCCATCCTCAAAGAGGCCTGGCCGGTCCAGGAAAGTATCCAGAAATATGATGGCTATAGGGATCAGAGTAAGGTAATATAGTGCATTCACACCGTCCGAGTATATCTGAATCCCTAGGAACAATAGACCAACCAGTCCGATAAGAATCCAGTATTTATCCGATGCCTCTCTAGTGAGCCAGTCCGAACGAGAAGCCATCGCAAGAATGATGAATGCTATTGCTATTTTTATCGCTGGAAGCCAGTCCATACAAAGGGCTGATCGGGTTCGGAACTAAAACCTTTTTCCATGGAAGATCTTTTAAGTTATCAGTATATGCTCGCCAAACGATGAGAAAAAGCGGCCTCATGCTGTTAATGGCGCTAGCATTCATTACAGCCATGGCCGTGGCTGCGTCGTCCGTTAATGCCGCCTCAGTCAACGATTTCTCGGTCAGTAATGGTTCTCAATCGGTCGTTTCTGGGAACGATGCAACTTATTCATGGATCATATATAATAATGGAACGGACCCACTGTTGATCACATTATCGGTCATCGAGGTAAATAGCGGATTAAATAATGGCGGCCAGTGGTCTACAGTATTATCACAGAATATAGCGAACCATACGCTAACCGCAGGACAAGTGGATAATGTTACCCTTCAGGTCAACACTGGTCGGAACCAGCCAACATCAGACCTATCTTTCATATTGACCATAAATGCCACAGATATGGTAACAAGATCAAATGTAGCGACCATACAGGAAACGGCAGCCCTTCATGTGACATCGATCTATAGCACCCAAGCTGGACAGAACAAGATATTGGGAATATGGAACAATAATTTTCCATCTCCGTTCGATACTAACTTTTGGTCTTTCTTTATTACTAGCATGATGTGGTTGGGCATCTCGGCGTTCGTTTATTTTATCGCTGACCCTATTGTTTATGAGTTTACGAAGAGAACGGAGACCGAGCTTGATGATCTTCTCCTTCAAGCGTGTAAGCTTCCTGTATTCATGCTCATACTCATATATGGTATCGTATCGTCCCTGGATATACTTCAGTTCGAACCGGAAACATTCGCCAGTATACAACAAGCTTATGGGATAATCCTAATTCTTCTACTTGCTTGGATGGCATATCGTATCTATCGGGATGTGGTCATATATTATGCAGCAAAGATGGCCGCGAAGACAGATACTGAGATCGATGATGTCCTTGTACCGATCCTCGACAAGATCGGTATGATAGTCATACCTTTGATAGCCATCCTTATCATCCTTGGTGAAGTAGGCGTTAATCTTACATATCTGCTAGTGAGCGCTGGTGCTATCAGCATAGTCTTAGGTCTTGCATTACAGAACACGCTTGGGGATTATTTTGCAGGACTGCAGATACTCATGGACCGTCCGTTCAAGATCGGTGAGCTGATAGACCTTGATGGAGAGACATGTAGGGTCGAAAAAATAGGATTGAGGACGACATCATTGTTGAACCTACTGGACAATGAAAAGATAATCCTTCCGAATAGCATGGTAGCGTCCACGAAGATAAGCAACATCACACAACCGAACGGCAAAAGGATACTTTCCATATCCATCGGTGTAGCGTATGGGACGGACATCGAAAAAGCAGAGTCATTAATGCTTCAGGTAGCTAATGCTCATCCAATGGTGTTGAAGGATAACGATAACAAACCATATGTTCGATTCTCCGAGTTTGGCGATTCAGCCATTAACTTAAAGCTCTTTTTTACAGTGGACGAGGTCCTGCACCAGTGGAAAGCCTTATCTGACATAAGAGAAGGGATATACAAGCAATTCAACCAAGAGAAAATAGAGATACCATTCCCCCAGTCAGACATCCATATAAAGTCTGACTCCACATTGGCAGTGAAGAATTCTTAGTGCTAAGGGTTGATGAACGGCCTGTTCATTTATCATGTCATTTCGATATCTTTGTTACGCTTACCAAAACATTTTCTAATGTCCGGACTTATCCCTATTAAGCTAATGAACAAAAACTCATTAGCTGGACGCAGGATACCATGGATGTAACATCAGCCATCACCGAAAGAAGGAGCATCAGGAAATACAAGATCAAGGATATGCCAGAAGAGGTCCTTCAGAAGGTATTGGAAGCAGGTATGCTGGCACCTTCTGCCGCGAAGACAAGCTTGGAACCTCATCGTGGTCAATGATAAGAAATTAAAGGAAGAGCTAGTTCCTATATGTAAGAACCAAAAGTTCGTTGAAGAATGTTCAGTTTTCCTTGTAGCTGTGGAGGACCCCTCCCAGAAGTGGAGCAAGGTCGATTGCACCATCATGATGGACCACATAAGCTTAGAAGCGGTCAACAACGGTCTTGGCACATGTTGGATAGGTGCCTTCGATAAGGATAAAGTAGGGAGAATCCTCAAAGTGCCCGAGGGAGATCAGTATCCGTATGCATGACACTCGGTTATCCAGATGAGAAGCCGGAAGCGAGACCAAGGAAAACAGCTAAGGAGCTCGTATTCTGGAATCATTATGGGGTAGAGCATTGAAAGTATGTCACGGAAGTGATATACCTTCTTGTCCGGAACCCAGGTCAGAAAGGTTTCGTGAACGTCGGCTGACCTGCTCGATGAGCCAGATTTCTTACTGGGATTACGATATATCGAGCCAGGTTCTACTGTCCCCATGAAGCCACATCATCATGAACTTAAACAGGCCAACTACATTGCTTGAAGGAGAGGGGATAGTGACCAACGGTAAGGACAAGCTTTCTTTTGGAGCAGGGGATTTTCTCTTGTTCGAAAGCAATGAAGAACATTACTTTGAGACAAGGAACGGAATAAGTATGCTAGAGATACGTTACCGATAGTAGCGATGAACTGCCTTGCCCTTTCGGGTGAGGTTCCTGAATTCCTTCCAGGCTCACACATTTCGATCAATGCAGAGAAAATGGAATAGATATTCCTGCAATTTCTAGCATAAGATGCGGCATCCTTTTTCTTCCTCTCGAAATAAGTACATTTCTTCCTTTTTTGAAATTGGCATTGTGGGTATATATGATCGATGATACGACCATCTGACATTATCTTTATATTGATCAATGAACAGTCGTGATGTCGAATGTGCCCTCATAACATCGATGACAAGATCCTCAATCTTGCCTCACTTGTATACAATGCCACATCTCAGATACCAAAGGGGATGGTATCAACATATGGTGACATCGCGGATGCGCTGGGGGACCGAATAGCGGCAAGAGCGGTCGGCGAGATACTCTCTCATAATCCTCTTCCAATGACCGTGCCCTGTCATAGGGTCGTATACTCGAGCGGTTCGGTCGGATGGTACATCGGTTTCGGGAACAACAGCGAACAAAAAGTAGAGCTTCTCAGGTCTGAAGGGATAGAGATAGAGAACGGTAAGATAGTTGGCCTTCCAAGGGTTAGGTTCACCAGGTTCGATATACCTCCGATACTGAAATGGTTGAAGGTTCAGCAGGATAGCATAGGGAGCCAGGTCATCGGCCATGGTATCAATGAGTTTCAGTTCGTCGCTGGTCTGGACAGTATCATACTCAGGTGAACATGCATTCGCGGCCTCATCCACATTTGATATGTTGAGCGGTAAAGAGGTCGCGACCAAGGTGGTTGAGAGCAAGGTCCGTTTCCCATATATTCCTACATATCTTTCGTATAGGGAGATACCAGCGATAGGGCCACTGATCGACCACAAGGATAACATCGTATATCTAATCATTA
>CAVSDP010000006.1:0-9189 GCA_963726655.1 Methanomassiliicoccaceae archaeon | reverse complement strand
GTACTTACGGTTAACTCGTTCAGTTACGTATTGCTGAATGACAGATTCCTTTTTTATTGTTCAAGGATCAGATACGCTCTCTATTCTACTAGCAACTCCGGGACAGTAATCGACGACCCAATTACTGATACTTTCAAGGATAGGCATGAGCGCTCTACCAGACTCGGTCAGCTCATATTCGACACGGGGTGGGATCTCAGGATACATGGTCCGGATCACCAATCCATCCTCCTCTAATTCTCGTAGTTGTTTTGCCAGCATCCGAGGACTGATGCCTTCCAGCGGGGTCTTGAGCTCATTGAACCGCGGTCGGCCCATTCCAATATGCCAGATAATGCCAGCCTTCCACTTTCCCCCAACGATGGCAAAAGCGGCCTCGATCTCGCAATGATATGCTTTTTCTATTTTTGTTCGCTTCATTATATTCAGTTACAGTAAGATAACTGGTTACTATATTTAACTGACTTACTATAGTATACTTAATGAAAAGATGTCTATAGGAGAGGAAAAGAAGATGAAAGTAGTGGCGTTCAACGGCAGCCCGCACAAGGATGGTAACACCTACCGCCTGATCAGGCACACTCTAGATATAATTGAGAGGACCGGCATCGAAACGGAGCTCATCCAGATCGGTGGAAGGAATGTTCATCCCTGCATGGGGTGTGCGAAGTGTTTTGAGAATCATGATCAGAGGTGCATTATAAAGAACGACATGGTCAACGATTGTATATCAAAGATGGCCAAAGCTGATGCTATCGTCATCGCGACCCCGACATATTTTGCAGGCATCACTCCCGATATCAAAGCGTTCATGGACCGGGCATTCCTGGTCGGGCAGGCCAACGGCAACTTCTACCGGCGGAAGCTGGGCGCAGCGATCGCGGCCGAACGACGGTCTGGGGCGGTCTGCGCGGTGGACGCCATCGACCACTACTTCATGATCAGCGGCATGTTCTCTGCCGGGTCTCGCTACTGGAACAATGCGAAGGGACTCTTTCCCGGCGATGTCGAGAAAGATGAGGAGGAGATCGACACCATGAGGCAGCTTGGTGAGAACATAGCATGGTTCGTTCATAGGCTCCATGCGACATCATCCACGGACCTGGATGGCACGAGGGCCTCCCCTGTTGACAAGCAAAAGGATGTGGCCATTTTTGATAGCAAAGGGAAGGTAATATCTGAATATAAGTAACGGTAGTTCATATAATATATGCGGGTTGCGCGATGATGGAATGAGATCATGATAACATCTACATCGCATGCCCCGACCTCCTTTTTACAGAGGGCCCCTGTTGTGAACTCTCGACCAGAACACCGTCCTTGGGGTCAGCCAAAGGACGCTGAATGGGACTTGCTGGATAAATATCTGATTTTCTTGATCATCATTTGAACGACATATCTGCGAATCATCGACCGCACTGAGATAATATAAGGTATGTCATTTTTCCAATGTGTATAAACTTCTGCACTGTCATGCGAGACAGCGAAGTTGAATAGATCCCTCGTCTCATCTTGTTGCGCACTCAGAACCTGTTCTATATCTCGGAGAGCAAGTTATGAGCGTGGAACATGATTCATAGCACGTATTTATTCAACTAACTTTCTCAAGCTGATCAGAGCTTGAACATTCTAAAAAGTGCCCCAATGGGCGGTCTGCAAGGTGCTAGCTTGGGCCCATTGGAGCTGTTCATTTCCCCACTATCATGCTTATCAGGTAGCGGCCTTTAAAGCATATAAGGGGCCTAGATCTGAAGACCGCTCCACCTTACCATATCGAACGGCTCATCGAGATATATGCTCGTTCGCACTTGGTGATCAAGGATGATCATGATCCCCGTTGGCCTTGTTCAGGCTTCGGCATCGTGCACAGATATCATTTTTAATCCGATCTGCCATCTATCGAATGAATATTAGCATACATCGGCGAAGAACGGTCGCCGATGGATCTTGGGTCAGACCTGGTGGCGTATGAAATCGATCCTATGGTGGTTGATCGCTGGTTCCAAGGGAGGAAGATGAACCGGGCGAAGATCATCAAGGAGCTGCACGATCGGCCGTATAACGCCAACCAGATCTCAGAAAGATTGGGTCTCGACTACAAGACCGTAAGGCATCATTTGAAGATCCTTATGGACAATCGGATCATCGAATCGAACGTCGGCGAGAAGTACGGAACAATGTACTTCCTGTCAAAGAACATAGAAGAAAGCTATCCGCTTTTTATGGACATCTGGAGCAAGGTCGGGACCGAACCGATGGAAAAAGATCGAACCGTGGAGGAGTGAAAATGGATCTACAAGATGTTGGAGCGCTGATTCCGTTAGGCATCGAGATAGTGAATCTCTGCCTGCTGTTGGTGCTCATGCACACGTTCTGGACGAACTATCGCCGATTGAGGTCACCGTTCACCAGAGGATTATTACTTTTCGTGATAGCATTTTTCCTGCAAAGCCTCCTGAGCATCGGGTATTTTACTTTCATCATCTTTAACCTGACACCGGGAGATAACAATTTTCCTGGATTACTTCCCTTCGCGTTCAATATCTTCGAGACCTTCGCTCTGGTCGTTCTGATACGCGTCACGAAGGAGTGATCCGGGTGAGATCTGGGTGTGATCCTGGTATTTTTCCTTATATCTCATCGGTCTAGGATATATGGAATTAAAATGGTCGAACCGATAGTCATTCAAGACCTGACCAGGGACTTTTCGGGATTCATGGCGTTAGACCACCTTAACCTAACGATCAAAAAAGGTTCTTTCGTCGGCTTCCTCGGCCCCAACGGGGCAGGTAAAACAACTACGATAAAGATACTGACAAATCTGCTCACAGCGACCAGCGGGTCCGCGGACCTCAACGGCATCGATGTGACCAAGCATCCGAAGGAAGCATTGGCGCAGATAGGTGCGGTCGTCGAGACACCGGAGTTCTATCCGTTCCTCACTCCGACCGAAACGCTCTCATATCTGGGAGAATTGCGTGGAATGTCGAAAGAGGACATCAAGGATCGAAGCAAGGAAGTGCTGGAAACTGTCAAGATGACAGAGTGGGCCGACAAGCGCATCGGGAAGTTCTCGAAGGGCATGAAGCAACGTATCGCGATAGCTCAGGCGATCATACACGAACCGGAGATCGATGGTACCTAGACGAACCGACGTCCGGTCTGGACCCTCGCGGTATGTTCGAGGTCCGTGAGATACTCGTCGACCTGAAGAAGCAGGACTACACTGTCTTCATGTCCTCCCACATGCTGAACGAGGTCCAGGACGTTTGCGACGATGTCGCTCTCATCAATCGTGGCAAGTTGCTAAGGAGCGGGCCGGTCGATGAGCTGGTAGCTACCAACAATAGTAGAAGGATCGAGGTCAAGATTAAGCAGCGCGTGACCATGGGCCTCTTGGACAAGATCTCTAAACTCGATAAGGTATCAGAACTGGAGCCGGCTGGTGAGCACATTCTCGTCCTATCCCTGAGCGGGGGCGATGATGTTCAGGCGGACCTGTTGACTGAACTATTGGGGCTGGACCTGAACGTCATCTCTTTCAAGGAATCCGGTGTTGCGTTAGAGAACCTGTACATGTCCCTGATTAAGGAGTCGAGGTGATCAAGATGACCGAGAAAGCTCTTCAGAAGAGGAAGAGGATCGTGGTGAACGCGCCATCTGACCTTCACCAGGTGGGCATCGTCGCCAAGTACGATATAGTGAAGCATATGCGTAGCCGGCGTTTGCTCGGGATCATCGCCATTGAAGCTTTGGTCCTGGCTCTGATCACCGCTCTTCCTCCGCTGCTGGGGAGCGGTTATCCAACGAACGCGGACGCGTTCGTCAATCTCTATGCGAACTTTACCAGCCTGCTCGTCATCATCGGAGCTACGCTGTTCGCAGGGGACGCCATAGTCTCGGAGTATCAGAATCGGACCGGCTACCTGCTATTCCCGACCCCGGTCAAGAAGTGGACACTGCTGGCAGGGAAGTTCATAGCGTCCGTGGGAGCGATGTTCCTGGTGCTCATCGTGTACTACGTGGTAGCGCTCATCTTGGGAGTGTCGATCACCGGAGGTTTCTCAACGCTAGGTGTCGAGTCGCTTCTACTTGCGATGCTGTACTCGGTAGCAGCGCTTTCGATCGGTTACCTGATAAGCTCGCTGATGAAAGGTTCGACCGGAGCGCTGATACTCACCTTCGCACTGTTCGTCTTCATCTTCAGCATCATCTCTTCGCTACTGAGCTTCAGCAATGTGAACCCGTGGTTCGTCCTGACGTTCGCAGGTGAGACGATATTGTACATCACCCAGGTACCATATCCCGTGGGAGGGGCCAGCGCATTAGCAGGTGCAGGGCAGGGAATTACGATGACCACTTTCATCCCTGATGTTGGGATTTCCATAGCGGTGATGGTCTCTTACACCGTAGTGGCATTGGTGCTCTCATACATCTTCTTCAAGAGAAGACAGATGTCTGCGTGATCGGAAACCTCTTAGGCTGGCATCAAGGCTTCCGAGCGGTGAACTCGCCTCGACGGTCAATGCTGCAGTAAGCTATCAGTACATGCCGAGAACGCTCTTCACGGTGAACGCAAGCACGTAAACCTTTTCCAATTTCCTTTTTTTTACTATTCAATACTTTTTATAGACTAGGATGAGCTCTAAGGCCCTTCATCAAGCGAAAGTAATCATATTCAACTATTCTAGCTTTCAATCCCTCGGCGGCATAATTTACGGCATAACTCGACACTGCTGCATATAGGGCTCAGGGAATTATGCCGCACTTTCCGATCTGGAATGCTCATTATTGCTCACTAATGCACTCATCGGGGCGTATGCCGTTTATGCTATGTTCTTAAGTTGTGAACTATGAGTTGTATTGGTCGCTTCTTTAAATACTGCGGGCATAAGACCGGACACCTAGCGGCATAGTGTTCTTAGCAGCCGACTTAGTTACTAAATATCATGACAACATGTTGCAAGAAAGTCGATAGCGGGGCCGAGAAGTTCTAAGTTCCACTTCCTTGTTCTCGGCCCCTGCTAGCGGCATTGTTATCGCGCAGTCCCTAGGCGACCTGGATTCTCTCATTGTCCTGTCGGTCCCTTGCTTAACCTGCAGCAGGTAGCGTACGATCGAGTAAAAAGGGTAGAGCGAGAGCATATGACGGGATATTTGGACCAAATGGACGCTCTACCCCGTTCGACTACCGTGCCATAGTTATTAATCGGTTGACATGCGGGGATCAAAATGATCTTGAAATCTCATTCTTATCCTGCCTGAGGAGGTCAGATACGCAGAACGATGGTCGGACGGACTGCACGGCTTTGCAGTTCATGCACGTTTGATGGCTTCTATCCGCCTTTCGTTAATCAAACCATTCTCGATATCCGTGAACTGATTCGTCATTGATCCTATCTCCTCCTCGTTGAAGTGATCCAGAGCAATATCGAACAACGTTCTCTCCTCTTTCTCGATATGAGCTCTAACGAAATCCTGGAGCACCTTGAGCCTGGCCGCCCAATATTCAAGCTCTATGCCTTTCTCCCTGAGCCTGGTGAACATATATCTTGCCATGCTATGCTCTTCCTCGCTGCGGAGCGCCAAGGACCGCGCTATCGGGTCCATATCCTCGAAAGCCTTGTAGATCGACCGCTCTTCTGCTTCCATATGAGCTAGTATCTGTATGCTAAGATCGTTCATTCTTTTCATTCTTGTCTCGGGGTCGCTGCCTACAAGATCGTCCAATGTGCTCAGGATGAGAACATATTCCTCCTTGATCTTCTTGAAGAGGTCCATATCGCTTGCTTTCCATGACATCGTTCATAAAGTATGCACGTTCAAAAAGCATCGCGCTTAGGATAAACCGCTGGGATGAATGAGCGCGATGGCCCCGTGCTGAGCTCACGTCAGGCATGGGATCATGTATGATGCGATGATATTTCATCATCATGACAAGCTTTTTGAATGTAACAAGAATCGTCGATATGCCTGATGTGGTCCTGAAGCTCCTCAATGACCCTGGTACGTCAAGAACGATATCCACCGTTTCCAGCCTGGGAACGGTCCGCACGATCTACATGGGAAGCTTGAGAGCGTTCCGGCACACCAGCTCGATCTCGCGCATGTACTTATGAAAAGAACGCAGGAGAACCTGATGGAGATGCAGGAGAAAGAGGAACCCGTCTCTGTCTCGATCACTAACGGGATGGCGTCATTCGAGATAATGGCCAGAGTGGATGGATATAAGACATCAGGCCGATCGTTCGACGCCATGGTAGATATGCTCGAGAAGGCCGGCATAAAGGAGAGAATGGACAAGAACGGAATGAGGGTGCAGGGCGTCTGGACGCTATCGCCGTTAGAGGTCTGGAACGAAGGTCTCGGGCACGATGCCGGGACGAAAATGGTATAGACCGTGGGACGGCGACACTACCGTCAACCCCTGGTCCTGTCGCCCATTGTGAGATCCCTAAATTATACGGTAATGAATGATTCACTGGTAGATGATACGCAAGATTATCCACTTTCGGATCTGTCATGATATCTAGGAAAGATTTATTTGCTGAACATCATTTACTTTTTTGGTTCTTTGTTCGGTCATTATTCTTTTGATATTTGAGACGAAAGACCGCATTCCATCAATATCTTGGGGCTTAGGGATATGGGTCGTCGCTTTACAATCATGATCTTTTATCAATACCTTATCGCATGGCGCAGAGGAGAGCATTATAAATGGAATGGCGCTAAGACGATCGCTGGACCTCACGTTCATCAACAGTTCGTGTCCATTCATTCTAGGCATTCTCATATCTGAGATGATCATATCTGGCATATACTCCTGAGAAAGAATACCCATGGCCTCAACGCCGTCCTCGGCATGACGTATCTCATAGTCCGACCCGTCCTCTTTGAACAATTCCGTTATTAGCTCTGTCCAAGGTGCGAAATCATCGACAAATAGTATCTTCATTGGTTCACCCCATCAAGAGCCATCATCACGTTTATCCCGATAGATAATACTTCCTACCCATATCTGTTCTATAGCGTACAGATCATAAGCTTTGATGACCTCGCTCTTAGGGTGATCATGCAAAGTTGAACAGTCAGTATGGATAGATGAATGTCCGATGTCCTGGTTTCTTTTAATAATTCGAAAATGCAACAATGACCGAATGGTGAAGGTCAGTTAATGCAAAGACCGTTTCAACGACCATAACGCCACTTTACAGGGACTTTACCAGAAGGGTGCGATCCCTGGGTTGGTGGTTCTCGCATCCGAAAAGCGCCAGCCGTCATGATCTTTCTTGTGGTGAGAATGGTGGAGATAACGATGCGGTCCAATCACGAGAACGCCGAGAAGGTCCTGACATGAATGAATCGTGCACGAGCAGGCATAATATCCATGAGGCGTGGACGAGGAGTTCATTGTCAGGAGCCCTTTCCGCATAGTGTACCCGATGCGCGTGACGCTGGGATGGCAAGCGGACGATCTGTACCTCAGGGAAAGGCATCATAGTCCTCATCCAGTACCAGACTTACTCTGGGCCTCTCCCGATCGATTATCAGATCGCTCCGCTGGACCCACAACCTTATTCTCTCACCTTGACACTGAGCAATATCATCGTTGACCTCCCCGAAGGTATCAGCAGTTTTCGGGCGGTTGACTCCACCACCCCCTTTCCGAGCGTAGGAATGGCCATCTCTATGCTCAGGTTCTCGAGACCAGTTTCTTTCTTGACCAGATCGTTGAGCCTGCTGAGGAGCGGTTGTATGTCCCAAGTTCCGTCAACGATCTCACTGAGGGAACGGCCTTGAACATTCATCGCAGATGTGCTGAACATCGCATCCGACCTTGCGAAGGTCAGGGGTAACGGCGGTTTTCTGCGTTCAGGTCTTGGCGCGTAAGGCGGCGGACGACAGTTCGCGTCATGGCTGGACAGTGATGGCGGGACCCGTCGGTCCAGCCAAGGCATGGGCCTATGTATATACATGAGAAATCGATGCCGGCGATGAAGTTCTAGCATCATGAGCGTAAAAAGAAAAGTTAACGAAGAGGATGCGGTCCTGAAGATGCTGAGATATCCCGTGGCGACAGGCACCTCATCTGTTAGGTTGGACCAAGGCGTGGTCCATATCATTTATATGGGAGACTTGACGGAGATTCCCGATGAAATCTCGATCTCGCGCATATACTGATGAAAAAACTTCCTATCCGGACCTTATCGATATCCGGAAGAAGTGACTACCCTGCGTGGCTTCATATAACATAGTATGGCATAATCTCAGTATCGAGGTCATTGGCAGTAGGACGACGAACCTCGCTCCCGCGTATGATCGCCTGGGACACGGTCCTCGGCCCAGACGTGGCCGTGATGGTCCTCTACTATCCTTTTTACCAGATAAAGACCCAGACCGTGCCCCGTCCTCCTTGTCAGGCCGCGAAGCGACTTTGTGAATAGTCTTTTCCTTCATCTCGTCAGGTATCCCAGGGCCGTTGTCCTCTATGCTCACCCTCAGATAGTCCCTTCCCTCATGAAGCTCTGAGCTCAAGGTCATGAGGATGTTCACAGAACCGCTTGAATGTTTTATCGCATTACTTACGATGTTCGAGAACACTCACCGTATCAGGTTCGAGGCCCTGGCGGAGCAATGGTCCTTCTCCCTGAAAGCTATAGTCACCTCTCGGCCTACCGGGTGCTTGTATTCCTCCTCGATTCTTCTTTAGTATGGTACATACATGATGAGCTCATCTTTCTGCTCCCTTCCTCCAGCTCCTGGATGTCCCTTGGAGTTGGATCAGCTCTGTACTATTGCTCAGGTCTTCCAGGGGCTTGATGATGAGATTCTTGTCCTTATCGTCCAGATTGAGCCTCGATCTGCGAGCTGCAGATAGCCCATCGCTGCTGCGTTATAGTTGTTTATATCATGGGTCAGCAGATCGATGTACAGTTCCGCTCTTCTACGCTGCCTCTTCAAGCTCGTTCTGTGTCCTCTTGATCTTGCTGATATCCCTCCAGACATTGATAGCAGCTACGATGCCTCCCTTATCGTCCTTGATAGGTACGGCGCTGACGATTATCGGTATCATCTTTCCATCAGCTCTTCTTATAAGGAACTCACGGTTATTGGTCTCCTCGCCAAAATGGGCCGCACGATAAAGTGGGCAGTCTGCTCTATGTGGCATCTTCCCGTCCGGGAAAGTGA
>CAVSDP010000005.1:0-153932 GCA_963726655.1 Methanomassiliicoccaceae archaeon | reverse complement strand
CTTTCTTGTTGCCGCTTCAACCAGTACCGTATTGCGACTTCGGGACAAGAGCGGCGAGTATCGTTGGGTCTCCAACCATCTTTCTTTGGTCAAGGACGGTTCGGGACGGCCGTTGTCGTGATGGTATTGTGATCAACATCACCGCCCGCAAGAAGGCCGAGGAAGAACTAAAGGAAAGCGAAGAAAGGCTACGTTTTTAGCACAGGAAGCAGCTAAGATCGGTATCTGGGACTGGGATCTGAGGACCAATGGGGTCCACTGGACCCCAGAGCTGGAAACGATATATGGTCTGGAGGTAGGAAGCGTCCGTTCCTATCTGGATTTCTCAGCTCGCGTCCATCCCGAGGACCTCTCCATAATGGAAACGAAACGGGATGAGGCGATCGCACAGCACAGGTCATTTGAGATCGAGTTGCCGTATCGTGCGGCCCACAGGAGATGTCAGATGGATGTTCACTCGCGGTGCAGCGGTCTATGATGTTGCGGGGCATCCTAGACGAGTGTTCGGTGTCAACATCGATATCACTGAACAGTAAGAGGGCGGAAGATGCTCTCAAGGAGAGCGAGCAACGGTTCCATAGCACCTTAGACAACATGATCGAGGGGTGCCAGATAATTGGTCGGGATTGGCGTTACATCTACATCAATGAAGCAGCCGAGAAACAGAACCAGAGGCCTATGGAAGAGTTGCTGGGCAATCGGTACATGGATATGTGGCCAGGAATCGAATCCACGAATGTGTTCATCGTGTTGAGACGGTGCATGGAAGAAAAGATCTCTAGGAAATGGAGAACGAGTTCGCCTTTCCAGGTGGAACCATCGGGTGGTTCGAATTGAAGGTCTCACCAGTTCCTGAGGGCATCTTCATCCCGTCTATCGACATCACCGACCGGAAGAGAGCGAATAATGAGCTGATATCGTTTCTAACATCGAGCTGCAGCAGTTCGCTTATGTTGCAAGTCACGATCTTCAAGAACCGCTTCGCATGGTGACCGCCTATCTAAGCCTCTTGGAGAAGAAGTACCCTGACCGCTTGGACGGTGATGCAAAAAAATATATGGACTTCGCTATCGACGGCGGTCTGAGAGCGAAGGACCTGGTCAACGACCTGCTCGATTTCACTAGGGTCGATTCACAGGCCAGGCCTATGACCAGGACCGATATGGAGAAAGCATTGGAAAAGGTACTGACCGGCCTCTCGATCAAGATACAAGAAGAGCATGCCACCATAACTCACGATGAACTGCCGATGATCTACGCTGATGACGTTCAGATAATGCAGGTGATGCAGAACCTCATCAGCAACGCGATCAAGTTCCATGGGGACAAAGCGCCGATCATACATATCGGCTGTGAGGACATGGGCGATCGATTCCTGTTCTCCGTCCAGGACAACGGGATCGGCATCGACCCAGCTTACAAAGATAAGGTGTTCGTCATCTTCCAACGCTTGCATACTAGGGACAAGTACGAAGGCACAGGCATAGGTCTTGCGATCGCTAAGAAGATCGTCGAGAGACATGGCGGAAAGATCTGGTTCGAGTCCGAGCTAGGTAAGGGAACGACGTTCTTCTTCACTATACCTAAAGGGTCGATGAGATGAGCAAACCGCTCGAAGTTCTGATTGTGGAAGATAATCGCGGGGACGCAAATCTCATTTCCGAGCTGCTAGATGAAATGGGGCTGCCTCTTCGCGTCACCTTAGCGATGGATGGTCAAAAGGCACTGGACATTTTGAGGGGGGAGGATAGTTCGTACGACACTGCTCCCGACTTCGTGATTCTTGATCTCAACCTGCCTAAAGTGAACGGATTCGATATATTGAAGATCTTGAAGAATGACGATAAGCTGCGGACGGTCCCCGTGGTGGTCATGACGGGTTCCTTGAAGAAGGAGGATGAGACGAGGGCTAGAGGCCTTGGAGCTGTCGAGTATTGCATAAAGCCTGCAACTGTCGAAGAGATGGATAGGTCGGGAAGTTGTCTAGGAGCTCATCTCAGATTGTTGAAAAACTAAGGAAAGGCTAAGGACCATCTTCGTTGATAGATCGTCTAGCAGATCTAAAGCTACTGGATGAGGGATCTTCGATGAAATTTTGGTTTTAATCGAATGACACGTATAAAATCTTACATTTATCAAGAATAACTATAGCCCACAGTCCGCAAGGGCGGAGTAGTTCACCAACACATCCGTAGAGCTGAGAAAGCCCTATCAGAGCTCTGACCTCAGCTAGCCTTCGATCTTCGACAGTTCCTGTTGTCCCGCAACACCCTTCTGATAAGACTGATCACGCAATGGTAGGAGCTATCGATGGGTCGGGAATATGCTGTTCAGGCAGCAGTGATATTTCCTAAGGGTCTCCGAAATAGGACCCGTATGATGACCGATCTCGCCAATCATTGTACAAGCACCTATGCGATCTGGATCATCCTCCCTGAGGGAGGGGTCCGAACATCAATATCCCCTCTGTCGCCGAGATAAAAAGAACGGACCGATACCCAGAATGCTTTTGTTTATGGAAACACTTTAAAACAAAGAGGGGCCACGGCGGGAGGTACATTTGAGATCCTATAGACGGATATCCCACCGCTCGGACGGTCAATGCATGACCGATAACGGGCCGTCCGATAGGGCATTAGGAGGCTCGGTTCTGTTGGAGTTAGCACTCCGTTGTCAGAGCCTTTGTTGCTTGATGCCCTAGGCATATTACTATTTGAGCATCTATTGATAAAACTCACTGTTGGACCTGTGATACCACATTCATTAGCACAGTTCTCTCTCCAGGGTCCCGCCTTCCTGACGGCCATGGAAGAAAAGAGCGTGTGGCCATACGAGGCCATGGCGGGTAATGCCGTCCATTGTGGAGCCAAGACTTCCGCCGCTCGGGCGGTCACGATCGATCAAGAGAGGACCGACCGATAGGGTACAAGAATGCCAGTAATGATGTCAGATATCTTCCCCATATACCAGACTTTGGCGTCAGTTGCCCTAGGGGCACGCAAATATTTTTGATCATTAATATATTCTCCTAACACACGTAAACTTTAGATTACAATCATCTGACGTTCGTATTGATTTACGTCATTCTACTGTCAGTGCTCATCGGTGAATCGCCCCGTTCATTACCTGGGCCCTGATTAGGAGATTTATAGTACTGGTGTATCTTATGCGCCTTATATGGGTTACGGTGCTGTTGTAGACAAGGTAATCGAAGAGAGGGTCGGAACGATCAAGGAAAAATGCACCCAGATTAGATACGACCCACACCTTCATGGCATGTACCTGCATGGTTCTTGTGGGCCCTACCCAGCTCATCTCGATCAGATCATTACTAGAAAAGAATTCATCGACCAGGACATAATAAGTGACATATTGGGCACGATCATAACCGATCAGGACGGCAGGCCAAACGTGACCATCTCGGTCGTCTGCCCGGAGGACGGGCGGCAAAAGGCGATCGAGGTTAAGACAAAGCTTATGGACCACTGCAATCTGGACGTCGAGTTCCTTCTGTACGATGACAACGGATCGCTCAAAAAGTTGTTGTGAGAATAATAAGCCTGCATATGTTATGACTGCTCCCTAAGTGAATGGGCAGTATCCTAACCTTGTGAAGAGTATTTTCACGGGCTGCGTATGCAGGGAAGCCCATATGTCGATCATTGAAGGGGTCATGAGACGTTCCTTACCAACAGCTCATCTTGTCGGAAAAGATGATGCTGATATATTTTTACAATAGAGGTCAGAGCTCGAGCGGGAGGTCAAAGGTGATTTGCTTATCCTTCATTCATTCATGCGCTCGCTAAAAATAAAGATAAGACTTGAATATTCATTCACTGATTCCTCTTTACATGTCAAAGCCTATCTTAGTAAGTCAAGCAGGTCCATTGTCGACGATAATGACCGCTATCGGCTCAGCATTGCTTGTTATTGGCGTCTTCGCTATGCTTCAGATCTTCTTTGTAAACGTGGGTTATTGGGGCTTCTGGCTTATAATAATAGGAGCTATGATCATAATCGTGGGACTTATCTGGCTGATATCATATGTATCAACAGTCAGTAAGTTCAAAAAAATAATCACGGAACAGAGTAAGGCCGTGTTCATGAAGAAGCTTGATGATGTTGAATACCTAGCTTGGAAGCTACCTATGAAGTATGAATCTAGATTAGCAGATAAAAAGAAAGGATTTGGTCTGAAGTGAGACCTCATGGGGGAGACCCCTTTATTTCCACTGGAACCAAAGCTAACCTTATCGGTACCAGGTCCTTATCTCATATCTGGTCAATAACCGCTCAGATACCTCGTTAGATGTTCAAACGATCGGTACACCGCCAAGAGCGCAGATATTTCTAACGATCAAAGAATGATCCTTTTCACGACAGAGCAAATGGACTATAGTGGAACAATCATAGTCCACACTCAATACTTCCTCATGGTCATATAGCCAAGATATCAAAGTTTCTAGGTCTCCAGATTGCGGTGCCTTGAAACTCATTTCTATCGGGAAGTCAAAGGCTGAAAGCATCGATCCCTTCAGAATATCGAGACCCTCATTGGATATGACCGATATCGGTATAATGCCCATGCAACGAATGTTATTTCTTATGAAAGCTTCTTTTTCATTGATATCCTGGCACAGGTCTCTCTTACTTAGAACGACTATAACGTTCTTTGGATCAGCCGTAGGAAATAAAATAGATGAGGAGGTTTTGAACTTCTTCTCGAATATTTCCATAGGGTCGGATGAATCGATCACTAACAAAATAAGATCTGAAAGATAGATCTCTTCGATAGTACTCATGAACGATTCTATGAGAAAGGGCGGAAGCCCATGAAGGAACCCGATAGTATCAGTGAGAAGTATCTCCTTTCTCTTGCTATTCTCGATCTTACCCGTTGTTGTGGACAAAGTAGAGAACATACGGTCCTCTACAATGACCTTCTCTCCAGTAAGAGCATTCAGCAATGATGATTTTCCTGCATTCGTATAGCCAGCGATCGCTATCGAATGGAAACCTCTTTTCTTTCGTTGGCGCCGTCTCGAGTCGCCATCCATCTTGAGCTTCTCTAGCTCCTTTTCTATCCTGCTTAGCTGCCTTCTTATGAGCTCATAGTAAGCATCCGTCTCGTAGCCCCCTGAGCCCAGAAAACCAGGATGTTCTCCGCTCTTTGAATTATGTATCCATTCCTTCAGAAAAGGTATCTCATAATGTAGTCTAGCTCTTAGTACCTGAAGCTGGGCTTCTCTTGAATAAGCATGGGACGAGAATATCCTTAGAACAAGACCTATTCTATCTATACATTCTATACCCAGTTCTTTCTCAAGGGCATAATGTTGTGAGGGTTTCGAGATCTCCATTGAAAAGAGCGACATCTACAGGATATTTTTTAAGAAGTTCTTTTAGATCTTCTATTCTACCTTTCCCAAGGAACATTGACGCACTTGGGTGGCTTCTTCTCTGGATCATCTCATAGACGACCGAAAAATTAGCAGAAGCGGCAAGCTCTTCGATCTCAGATATGTCTTCGTTTAACGTAATTAAGGCAACACTCTTTGTTTCGGATGTTTTATCACAGAAGGTGACATCTACATCTTTATCTTCTTTTTCAGAATACTTCGTTCTCATCTTTCTTCGTCTACTCTAATCTCTTTCTTATATATTATACGTATGACTATTGTCTTTACTAACTAACTATCGCCTTTATCTTTTTTCTCAGTATATGTATTCATATCTAACTCTTGATCAAATGGCTTACTATGGATTAAGGATCAGCTACTTATGGAATAATCATCGATACAAAAAGTATGATGAACGAAGCAAAAATGGCTGGTCATCATCTATTTTTTTACCAAGCTTCATTCCTAACACAAGAATTCAGTTCCAATAGAAATGAAGGGGTCAGGGTCTTTTCATCATATGATCAGAATTCCATGTGAAGTTTGGAGACCCAACGACCATGACCGGCATACATCGACTTTCTGGGTTCCCCTCGATTCCTGACCGGGTTCTATCAGGAACGCTAGCTGGGGGAGGCACCGGTGCACGCGAGACAGCAACTCTTGCTCGTCGCACCTTCAACTTAACGGTCGATAATCGCCTGTCGTCGTATCATCACGTTCTTATGGTACCTTACACTGATCGGTCAGAGAAGTATGATGCTCTCGATGACGAGCCATTGGGAATTCCTTGCGATCCAAAAATATGAGGCTATGGTCATGAGCAAAAGATATCCATGAACAGGAGGCGGTCCAGATATGTGTAGTGGATCGTTCTTGTATCGACATCTAAGGGATATACCTCATTTCGAATGAGATGAGCAAGAAAAATAAGCAAGAAGAAAACTACTTGAGGTAAATCTTATATTCAGCGAGTCTACAATGTATATATTTTCCAATGGAAACAAAGGGGTAGCTCCGTCGTAATATTCCTTTTGAAATCCGCTGGGGGGTTTGGAAACTGACCGATAATATATTTCAACCATATCTGAACACGAAACACATCTTCCAGCGCAACCGCGAGATACTCCGGTCATCCTATATTCCTGATGAGCTGCCGCATAGAAAGGAACAGATAAATCAATTAGCATCCATCTTAGTGACCGCGCTTAAAGGCGACCGTCCATCCAATGTCCTTATCTTTGGTAAGACTGGCACAGGTAAAACAGCATCAGTTAAATATCTAGGAAAAGAGATCAAAAAAGCAGATTCAGAATTCAACAGGGTTAACTATCTTTATATGAACTGTGAGGTCGTCGATACCCAATATGGGGTCCTTCAGAACATCGGGAACATGTTCATTGAGAATTTTGATGATAGGATCCCCTTCACAGGCTGGAGTACTGAACGTGTTTACAACATACTGAGAGAAAAGATCGATGAGACTAATCGTGTCGTGATAATAGTCTTGGACGAAATAGATAAGTTAGTCTACAAATCTGGAGATGATGTCCTTTACCATCTATCGAGGATAAATGATGACCTTCAGAATGCAAAGGTATCGCTTATTGGTATTTCGAACGACCTCAAGTTCACTGAGTTCTTGGACCCCAGGGTCAAAAGCAGGCTGGGGGAAGAGAAAATGGTATTTCCGCCATATAATGCAGAGCAGCTTCGCGACATCTTGAATCAAAGAGCGACTCTTGCATTTTACCCGAACGTAATGGATCCAGCAGTACCCCCACTTTGTTCTGCTCTCGCAGCGCAGGAGCATGGCGATGCCCGCCGCGCCTTGGACCTTCTTAGGGTTGCCGCAGAGATCGCGGAAAGGAATGGCGATGATAAGATCACCGATGCACATATTTACAAGGCCAAGAACAAACTAGAACTGGACTGTGTGACCGAAGCCATCAGGACATTACCAACGCAATCCAAGCTCGTTCTAATGTCGATCATATTGAACGAGGAGAGAGAGGACGGAAAGCTCACAACAGGGGACGTTTACGAGACATACAAGATACTTAGCCAGATGGTAGGGGTGACTGTTCTGACACAGAGAAGAGTAACCGACCTTATTTCAGAGCTTGATATGCTTGGCATTATACACGCCCGTGTTAAATCGTTCGGTCGCGGAGGCCGGACAAAAGAAATAGAATCTAGTGTTCCGGTCATTGAAACAAAGAAGGTCTTGGAAGAGGATGAGATCCTACAGGCTATAAAGAACTATAAGCCGAAGAACCAAACAACGCTCATCTGATCTAAAATGTCAAAGGTAGTTCTCCATTTAGTTGATCATGGGGTAAATAGGGCATCGAGCAACCTGGTGCCTATGATGGCTTATGCCATCAGCGATCTTTGAATGCATCATAGGACCGTTAAGAAGCGTGGACCTGCAGTAAGGTGGCCTAACGGCACCAAGATAGTTCAGCTAGAAGTTATGAAAAGTTCGAAATATCACTTTGAAGATGGAGGATCAGATGAGCAGACCCGACAATGATACATATTTTATGGAGATGGCTGAACTTGTCGCAAAACGCTCTACATGCCTTAGAAGGAACGTAGGTGCCGTCGTCGTAAAAGAAAAGAGAGTCCTGACAACCGGATATAATGGGACACCAAGAGGACTGCGGCATTGCGCTGAGGTCGGGTGCGTTCGTCAAGAGAACCATATAGAATCTGGGACAAGACATGAACTTTGTAGGGGTGTTCACGCAGAGCAGAACGCGGTGATACAGGCTGCTTATTTCGGTGTAAGTATCAAAGATTCCATAATATATACAACAAATTACCCCTGTGTGATGTGCGCAAAGATACTGGTCAATGCGGGAATATGTGAGATAGTTTACAAGGATGAGTACATCGACGAGCTCTCTAAAAAGGTGCTTGAGGAAAGTAAGATGAATGTCCGAAAGTACGCAGGACCTAGCTATGAGAGCAAGCCATGAAGTTGCAACGAGACGAACAATGGTCCATGATCAAGGACGTCCGTTCTTCAATGAAGGACCAATATGAGTGCTATCCGACACAATTACCATTTCTTGATACATTGAAAAGCTAAATGGTACACAGGGTCCATACGCATTCCAATTCACAATATTTTAAATATTACGAAACTATACATATGAAATCTTCGGGGGAGAGATTTGTGGGTAAAGTCGATACGCTTTCTCGAATAAAAGAGGCTGAGAACGAGGCTAAGAGCACGCTTGCTGAGGCTGATGCGAAAAGTATGAGCGTCATCGCCGCTGCGAGAAAGGAAGCTTTAGAAAAGGTGCAAAGCGCTGAAGCTGCTCGGAGAGCAAAATCCGCAGACACTATCGACCAAGAGAAAAAATCCTTGGCCGAAAAACATGCTGAGTTGCTTCGGAAAGGTAATGAAGAAGCCTCAGCCATATCGTCAAAAGCCAATGAACGAATACTGAAAGCAAAGACCTACATTGAGGGTAATTTCGAGAGGGCGTTAGATGCTATTACCGGAACAAATGAGTAAGATACTGGTCGTCGGTACAAAGGACCAGCTTCCAACAGCTATCGACATATTGTATGGTTCCGAGGATATTCATGTAATAGACTTCTCTTCAGAAGAGGGGTTTGATATTGGCAAGCCGCTCCCGGCTGCATCGGAAGCATCTCAGAAACTGTTAGTGTTGAGACTTGTCGAAAAGGAGCTCGACGTAGTAGAAAAAAATTATAAGGATAAGATCGAAGTCAGCAAGGTCCGAGATTCGATCGGGACTTTTCTTCCTCAGATAGAGTCGGAGGTAATGCAGCTTGCTGAATCAAAGAATGAAAAACAGGTGAGGTTGGCCGAGGTCGAGAATAAGATCAGACTCCTTGAGCCTTTCAAGAACCTCCCGCTTAATCTTGAGCTATATCATGATTATCAATCACTTGATGTTTTAGTCGGTAATGTTCGGTCAGACCCTGAGAAGTCCCTTAGGGAATCTTTAAAAGATGACTTTGAATTATTCAAGAGCAATGATAAGACCAGTATAGCGCTCTTCGTTCTAAAGAAGGATGCCGAGGCGGCACAGAGAGCTTTAGTTCAGAATGGATATACCGAGATAGCAATCCCAGATGGGACCGGGTCCGCCTCTGAACAAATAAAAACCTTGGAAAGCTCCAAATCCGCCATGCAAAAGGAATTGGAACAGGTGAACGCGGAGATGATCAATCTTCGTGATAAGAACGCGTCTTTATTACTTGCTGCTGATGAATATCTAAGCATAATTGTTGAGAAAGCTGAGCTCCCATTACGAATGGGGGAGTCGGAGCATTCTTTCATACTTGAGGGATGGACGCCCTCAATCGATCTAGAAAAAATAAAAAGCGCTTTGAGCCAGAAACTCGGAGAAGGAGTTTATGTAGATGTGCTGGAAACTAGAGATAGAAAATCCAGAGAAGTAGAGCCCGAAAAGAAGGCTGAGGCGCAAAAAGAAGAAGCTGGCACATTGACCGTGGCTGCGAATGTAAAGGAGGAGACTAAGGACGAGCCACCAGTAGATCTGAAGCATAACAAAGTGACAAAAGAGTTCGAGACCTTTGTTAAGATCATCTCTACACCTAGGTACAATGAGGTTAACCCAACAATTGTGGTGGCCATATTCTTCCCTATCTTCTTTGGGTTCATGGTAGGCGATGTTGGGTTCGGTGTTCCTTTTACGATACTCGGCATCCTTGGGTTAAAAAGATGCAAGAGCAAGGATTGGCGTGCTATCTCTACAATGCTGTTCTTTGGCGGGATATGCTCCATTATCTTTGGATTGTTCCTGTTCGGCGATATGTTGGGAATCCCATTCTGGAATATGCACCCAGTCACAGATCCGAACCTCATTACCTGGACATCGATCACTGGGTTCCAATGGCCACATCTGGGTATATATGACAAGATAGATGATATCCAGATACTCCTATACATCACAATATGGATAGGGTTCATCCACCTAATGGTAGGACTGTTCCTAGGAATGTACAATGTGGCCATAAGGCATGGTATCAAGGATGCGATCAGAGAAAAGTTCTCTTGGATAATGATCCTTGGAGCAGGAGCATTACTGTTCTCAGTAATGGTCCAGTTACTGATAGAGAACAAGCCAGTAAGTATTACGGATTGGAGGGTCATTGGTTTCATCATCCTCTTCTTCCCTGGGTTTGCGATCGCGCTGATGGGGGAGGGTGGAAAATCTTTATTGGACCTTCCAGAAACATTGAGCAACGTATTATCCTATACAAGGCTGGCAGGTATCGGAATGTCAAAGGCAGGGCTGTCCCTGGCTTTTACATATATTTCTGTCGTGTTATTGGCCGACAATGGGCACGCGTCTGTGCTCTTCATCATCTTGGGTCTGCTCGTCTTCATTGTGGGCAATCTGATGATATTCATATTGGCAATAATTTCGGCAGGCCTGCATGCTGTAAGATTACAGTATGTTGAGCTCTTCACGAAGTTCTATGAAGGGGGTGGGAACGATTTCACCCCACTTAAGATAAATAGAAAGCATACGACAATGGAAACAATGGAGGAATAAGAAATGGTAGATATTACACAGGTTGGGTCTGGATTGACCGCGATTGGCGCTGGGCTTGCAGTTGGACTGGCAGGAGTGGGCGCTGGTATTGCAGAAGGGAGCATCGGTGCGGCAGCAGTTGGTGCAATGGCCGAGGATGAAAAGAATTTCGGTAAGGGACTTCTCCTAACTGTTATCCCAGAGACAATCGTTATCTTTGGTCTGGTCATGGCAATCCTGCTCTGGATATTGATATAAGCGGTGCAGGAAGGGCTTATCAATGGCACTGGATAAGGTAGCCAGCGACATCGTGGATAGTGCGAAGATCGAATCAGCGAAGCGTATCCAAGATGCAGAGAATGAAAGATCAAGGATCATGCTTGAGGCGGACCAAAAGATCCAAAAGCTTCAAAAAGGAGGAGAGAAAGAGCTTCAGGATACCCTTGACCGGATGAGGAGACAGGAACTGTCCAGTGCTGAACTGGAATCCAAAAAGATAGTACTGAACGTCAAAGAGATCCTCCTCGGCAAGACCTTTGGAGAAGTCCTGAGTGAACTATCCAGTATGGAACCAAAGGAAAAGTCGGCAATATACAAAAAGATGGTCGTAGAGGGTAAGAAGATATTGCATAAGCCAAAGATATATTGTCCAAAGGGCGAAGCAATCCTTCTTTCTGGTATTCGTGGTCTTGATCATCCCATTGAGACCGACATGGAGAGTGGACTCATACTTGAGAGCGAGGACGGGTCTGTCCGTTTGGATTTTCGTTTCAAAACGATTTTAGAGGGGATATGGGATAGCGAATTGAAGAACATCTCGAAAATATTGTTCGAGTGAGCTTGTTTGGGTGACCAGATGTTTGGAAGAAGCAATTATGCTTATGCGAGCGCGAGGGCCAAAGCCAAGAAGAGCCATCTCTTAACAAAGGATAACTACCCAAAGCTCTTGATGATGGACCTGAACGAAATAGGCAGGTTCATGGGTGAAACGCAGTATAGGACAGAGATGAACGAGCTCGGCTCCAGATATAGTGGGGTAGACCTTATCGAGCTTGGCACCTCAAAGAACCTGGCCCATACGTATAAGGATATAATTAGCTTCTGTCAAGGTGAGCTCAGTGAGATGGTCTCTGCATATCTAAGATGCTGGGATATTTGGAACGTTAAGACGATCCTAAGGGGCAAGCATGCAGGAGTCCCCAATGAGGAAATACAGGAAGATCTGGTCCTGGCTGGGAACTTGAGCGAGGAGACCATTAACACCTTTTTGTCCAAGGATAATGTAGGAGACATTTTGGACATACTTCGAAAGAAAGAAGGAATATCCATACCTCCTGAGGTCATGCAGGCATACGAGAAAAATGATACGCTATCCCCTATAGAGGATTATCTGGACAAAGTCTATTATTCAAATCTCTTGGATGCCATTAAACCGACAAGTAAGTCCAAGAGGGTATTCCTACGGTCCATCGTACAAGAGATAGATATCGCTAATCTTCGTACGATCTTGAAACTGAAACAGGCTGGCCTGCCCTTAGAGAAAATCAGGACTTACTTTATTCCGGGCGGAGCGGCCCTGAAAGAGGAAGAGCTGACGAGGCTAGCCTCGATAGAGACATTTGATTCAATGGCAGATGAGCTCTCTAAATATCCGTTCTATGATGATATCAAGGAACCTCTTGAAAAGGCAAAGAAAGGTGGCTCATTATCGAATGTCATGATAGCGCTCCAGAAATATCATGTTAAGGAGTCGGACAAATTCGCTCACCTTTACCCTTTGTCTGTGCTTCCAGTTATAGATTATATTAATCGTAAAAAGGTCGAAGTAGATAATATCAGGATCATCGCCCGAGGAAAAGCAAGTGGCATGAACCCTGACGTAATAAAGAACCTGTTGGTGATTTAATGGAGTTTGCGGTCCTAGGAAGTGAGGAGTTCGTGTTGGGGTTCCGTTTAGCTGGCATCCGGCGCGTGTATACTGTCCAGCAGCAGGAACTAGAGAAAAAGCTCCTAGAAACAATCGCTGACTCTTCAATAGGTATTCTGGCGATTAATTCAGAGGACCTCACCAAGATATCACCCAACGTCAGGAAGAGGGCGTTGGAAAGCATATCGCCGGTCGTAGTCCCGGTAGGTGGAGAAGAAGGTGACCTAAGGGAGAAGGTCAAGAGAGCAATTGGCGTTGATCTATACAAGACTGAGAGGGATTAAAATGGCAAAGCAAGGCGTGATCTATAGAGTAGCTGGACCGGTGGTAACGGCTACAGGTGTCTCACCACGCATGTACGATGTTATGCAGGTAGGCGAGGAAGGCCTAATGGGTGAGGTCATCAAGATAGCCGGAGACAAGACGGTCATTCAGGTTTACGAGGAGACCTCTGGTCTAAAGCCTGGTGAGAAGGTCATTGACACAGCTCAGCCTCTTGTGGCAGAGCTCGGTCCTGGTCTACTCGGCAGTGTGTATGATGGTATCCAAAGGCCCCTTCCAGTCTTGATGCAATCCATGGGGAACTTCATCAAGCGAGGCGTATCTGCTCCTGGTCTTGACCATACTAAGAAGTGGACCTTCGTACCTGTCGCGAAGAAAGGCGATAAGGTCGCTCCAGGAACTGTCCTTGGTACAGTTAAAGAATACTATATGGAGCATAAGATCCTAGTGCCTAGTGGCATAAGTGGTACCCTTGGACATATCAGCTCAGGAGACTTCACCGTTGATGAGATCATAGCTTCGGTGGGCGGAGAGGACATCAGGATGCTGCAGAAGTGGCCGGTTAGGTATAGCCGCCCCTTCACCAAGAAGTTACTGCCTGATATCCCCCTTGTTACAGGTCAAAGGGTACTAGATACTCTATTTCCGCTTCCTAAGGGAGGCACAGCAGCCGTTCCAGGTGCTTTTGGTACTGGTAAGACGGTCACACAGCAGCAGCTTGCAAAATGGTCTGACGCTGAGATCGTCGTCTATATCGGGTGTGGCGAACGCGGCAACGAGATGACTGAGGTGCTTACCTCCTTCCCAGAACTAGAAGACCCGAAGACCGGTGAGCCTTTGATGCAGAGAACTGTATTGATCGCGAACACGTCTAACATGCCAGTAGCAGCAAGAGAAGCTTCTGTTTACACTGGAATGACCATCGCAGAGTACTATCGTGATCAGGGTTACAATGTGTCCTTGATGGCCGATTCAACATCTAGATGGGCTGAAGCGATGAGAGAGATCTCCTCTAGGCTTGAAGAGATGCCTGGTGAAGAAGGTTTCCCGGCATATCTAGCAGCTAGGCTCTCAGAATTCTACGAGAGGGCAGGAAGGACCGAGAATCTTAATGGAAGCACTGGATCGATATCTGTGGTAGGTGCGGTATCTCCGCCTGGCGGAGATATGTCCGAACCAGTCACACAGAATACGCTTCGTATCGTACGTGTGTTCTGGGCATTGGACTCAAAGCTTCGTGAGCGCAGGCACTTCCCGACCATTAACTGGTTGACATCATATTCTCTATACACTGCACAGTTGGATGCATGGTACAAGGCTAATGTAGCTGTGGACTTCCCCACTTTAAGACAATGGGCAATGGAAGTGCTTCAAAAAGAAGCAGAGCTACAAGAGATAGTTCAACTAGTTGGTTCGGATGCGCTGCCGGATGAGCAGAAGATGACCCTCGAGGTAGCTAGGATAATCAGTGAGATCTTCCTACAGCAGAATGCATACCACAAGGTGGACACATATTCCCCGCTCAATAGACAGTACACCTACATGAAGTTGATAAAGCACTTTGCGGAGCTGTCCGCCAAGGCAGTAGAGAACGAGGTGGACGTAGACACGATCGTAGGTCTACCAGTACGCAACCGCCTGGCAAAGTCCAAGTTCGAAGATAACATTGACCAGGAGCTTGAGGCCATCGCAAATGAGATGGACAAGCAGTTCGAATCCCTGGGGGGTAAGGCATGAGCATCGTTTCCAAAGAATACCACACGATAGATCAGATAGCCGGTCCTCTGGTCGTTGTAAAGAAGACAGAGCCGGTAGGTTACAATGAGCTGGTCTCTGTGTCCATGCCTGATGGGACCCAGAAGAGAGGTCAGGTCCTGGACACTTCCAAAGATGCGGTCGTCATTCAAGTTTTCGAAGGGACCGCGGGCATCGAGAGGGCGGCAGGAGTCCGTTTCCTCGGTGAGACAATGAAAATGCCAGTTTCCCATGATATGCTAGGCAGGATCACTAGATGGTGCTGGCGATCCAATAGATGGTGGCCCAGCTATAACCCCTGAGGAAAGGCTTGACATCAACGGATCGGCCATTAACCCATGGGCAAGAGCAGATCCTAAAGAGTTCATCCAGACAGGTATATCCACCATCGATGGGATGAACACGCTTGTCAGAGGGCAGAAACTGCCAATATTCTCTGGGGCAGGTCTTCCGCATAATGACATCGCCCTGCAGATCGCAAGGCAGGCAAAGGTACGTGGTTCGAACGAGGAGTTCGCTGTCGTCTTTGCTGCTATGGGTATCACAGCAGAAGAGGCGCAGTACTTCATGGCCGATTTCGAGAGGACTGGCGCGCTAAAGCGGGCGGTCGTCTTCATGAACCTAGCAGATGACCCTGCGATCGAGAGGATAATCACACCAAGATTGGCACTTACAACAGCCGAGTATCTGGCATACGAACTGGATATGCATGTCCTGGTCATACTAACTGATATCACCAACTATTGCGAAGCACTTCGTCAGATCGGCGCAGCGAGAGAAGAAGTGCCTGGTCGTCGTGGTTATCCAGGGTACATGTACACCGATCTTGCTACGCTATATGAGAGGGCTGGCAGGATAAAGGGTAAGAAAGGCTCGATTATTATATCCCGATTCTTACTATGCCAGGTGACGATATAACCCACCCGATACCGGACCTTACGGGATATATTACGGAAGGGCAGATAGTTTGTTCGAAGGACCTACATCGTGGAGGCATATATCCGCCAATTAATGTTGGTGCCTCCCTATCGAGGCTTATGAACAATGGCATAGGCGCTGGTCTAACAAGAGAGAGTACCATAAGGCGGTATCTGACCAATGCTATGCTGCATATGCAGAAGGTCGTGACCTTAGAGGTCTGGTCGCCATCGTCGGAAAAGAGGCATTGTCCGAGAGGGATAAAAAATTCCTTGATTTCGCGGATGCCTTCGAAGATAAGTTCGTCCGCCAAGGAAAGGACGAGGACCGCGATATCGAGACGACGCTTGAGATCGCTTGGGAGCTCCTAGCTGCACTGCCAGAGAACCAACTGACAAGGATAGACAGGAAGTACATAGAGAAGTACCATCCTGCACACAGAAAGAGTGAGTAAAGATGCCGAAGGCTGAGATAAAACCTACACGCTCAGAGCTGCTCGAGGTCAAAGAGGAAGATCAAACTTACTCAATCAGGCTATAAGATCCTTAAAATGAAAAGGGATGGTCTGATACTTGAGTTCTTCAAGATCCTTGAGCAGGCCAAGCAAGTGCGTGAGAAGGTCAAGAAGGACTACGAGGAAGCGATGTCAAGGATATCGGTAGCCATGGCTGTTGATGGTGCGATCGCCGTCAAATCAGCCTCCTTCGCCCTCAACCTGCATCCTGAAGTGACCCTACAGTTCAAAGAACGTCATGGGTCTAGTCGTACCAGAGATTGAAACATCCTCTATGAAGAGCTCGATCGACCAACACGGATATGGTGTGATCGGGACATCCGTCTATATCGATGAGGCGACCAAGGCCTTTGAGAACCTCGTCGAGACGCTTGTTCAGGCAGCTGAGATAGAAACGACAATGAAAAGGCTGCTTGATGAGATAGAAAAGACAAAACGCCGTGTCAATGCTCTGGAATACAAAGTGATACCAGAACTTGAAGAGGCCAAAGCATTCATTGAGCTTCGTTTACAGGAAATGGAAAGAGAGAACACTTTCCGTCTGAAACGTGTAAAGCACAAGTCAGAGGCCAAGGCCGAGAGCGAGGTGCAAGCAGTTGAAACCCCTTCTTGAATATTTAAATTGGGAGGACCCGAAATCCAGGGCAAGGATTTTTCGTATGTTCTGGATGATATCTCTGGGGATGCTGACCCTCGGATGGATACTTATCATTTATTTCTTGATCTACGGGTAGGCTGTTGGAATACAGTGATATCTAAGTCCGGGATCTCGTCCTCAAACCTTATTGAAATCAAGCATTTTCATATTCCCATTTCCGAGGTGGACAATAGGGAGCTTTGCTGGATCAGGATTGAAATTATGCATTCGTTGGAATGATGTTTGCGATTGCCAAGTTGAGGCACATATTATCTTCACTCCACGATATTCGCTAATGCCAGCACCGTGAACATGCCCGGACACGAATATGTCCGGTACATCCTCAATGACCAGGTAATCCTCTTTCTCTGGGGCCAAAGGTGTACGTCCCCCCATATATTGGTGCTACATGCCGACGTTTTAGCATTTCTTTCATCGCATCGAGTGGATTATTGTATGTTAGGCCTTGCACACCGCCTATCCAATCATCGAGGCTTCGGCCATGATATGAGAATATCCTCCTTCCTTCGATATCGAGCGTACAGGGGTTCCCTATGAACATTATCTTAGAGTCGAATAATTTCGAAATATCCTTAGGAAAGGTTGGCTGAGGCTCTGCCGGTCTAACAGCGTCATGGTTCCCAGGCTGCATTATGATCTGTATACTGTCTGGCACCTCTTTTAGGAGCTCAGCCAATGTTTCATACTGTTTAAAAATATCTTCAATCTCAAGCTCTTCTTCTTGACCTGGGAAGATCCTTATCCCATCGACCATGTCCCCAGGGATAACGAGATATTGAAGCTCCTCTTTTCCATCCGTCCTTATCCATTTTATCATACTTTCCCATTGCTTATGAAGAAAAGTATTACTTCCAACATGGATATCTGACATGAAAGCTACGGATGATGTTGAATCGCTGCGCTCGAAAATATTACCGCGAAGAGGGACGTCTGGTCGTATAAGCTCGTTCATGACTACCATGTCTCCCTTTTTTGATGTCTTTCCAACGATGCCGATCACTTCGTCCGACACTATGGGCTCAGAGGCAAGCGGACTATCTTTCAATATCAATACCGGACATCGACCCTCTTCATCCTCTACTTCTAGGAGCCTATGGCCGTTCTTAGTGGTCCGGACCTCATTCACCATTGCGATCATGCGGACCTCCCTATCTAATTTGGTGGCCCTTGCTACAGAAACACAACCGACGAGCTCCCTCCGATGAACTAGCATTTTTTTGATCTTCTTGAAGCGGTCATTGAACAAACGGGCAAAATCAATGATGTTCCCTTCGCAGGTCGAGTTCCCTGTAACATCCTTAATTATTTTTATATCATATGAACAATGTAATGGGGCCGGAGAAGAGCCGCGGACCTCTTCGAGTATTTTTTCCGACAGTATGGCGGCGGCAGGTATGCTTCTTACCGAGCGCAGGTCCTCAAGGGTGATCACCAGAGGGTGTTGTGCCATCGATGCAAGGGCAGCGTGACAGAAAGCTATGGGATCGTCCTTTCCCATAATATATCCAACAGCATCTGGTTCTAGAAGTATACCCTCATTAGCAAGCTTTTCTAGAACCTGATCTCTCATTAAACCACCAGATCACCACTGTGCGTAAAAACCTTCACTTTGGCTTATGCGAGCAAGAAATTCCACTGTGAAGTTTTGGGAACAGGCGCGATATATCCATCTTCCTGATGGAAGATTCCTTACTTTCGGCCGCCTTTTCATGCAAGCTTCGTACGATCTCTCACGACCGTCCCAACTGGATCCATGGCAATAGTCAGGATCATAACGCTTCGATAGGGATCTGAAAGAGGATCAGCAGATCCGGTAAGAATGACCTGACCGGAGCTTGTGGATGGGCGACCTATCCATATCAGTGAACTCAATACAAGCAGCTCGGTCGGAGCGATGAGCATCGTTCCCAAGAGAGCGGATGGTCTGCGCCCCAATCCTTTATAGAGCGGTATTCACTCTACACACTATGCCCAGGACCACCGCGTCCACGAACTGTTATCCGACAGAGGATACGGAAAAGGTGAGAACCGCGCTCCTCAATCTGTTCCCTGGCGGTGAGATCGAGGAAAAGGATGGAAAGCTCATACTGACCACAACCTCTGGTGAGAACTTAAGACAGATGATACTCGATGCTCATATCAGGGATACAGTAAGATCCATAATGCTCCAAGGCGTGGACGGTGACCGAATTAGATTCCAGGTCAATAAGCAGGCGGCTTTCGTTGGAAAGATCTTTTGCTGAAGGTAAGACCCCCTTGGGCACTATGATCGAGATAGAAGTGCAAGACCCGGACATTAAAGGCACGATAGACTATTTGGCACAAAGTACAGTGGAGGTCAAAGAATGATATACGTATCATCACCAGGTTTCTGTTTCACAGATGTCGAGGAGATGCTTACAAAGGTATCAGGCCATTTTGATGGATGGGAAATAATGTGCGAAGGAAGGCACCGTTTGCCAGATATAAAGGATAAGCTAATGGAGCTTATCCCTTCTTACGATCTCAAGCTTTCCGCACATGCGCCAATGAGCGACATTAACATCGCCGCGATAAACCCAAGGATGTGGGACTCCTCGATACGTGAGCTCTTGGAAGGGCTAGAGGCGGCTTATCGTGTAGGTGCTGACACATATACCATTCATCCGGGCATTAACAGCCCGCTTGGCTCAGTACGCCCAGACATAGCAGTAAAGAAGGCAAGAGAAGGAATAGAGCGCATCGCATCCATGTCAGCGGACACTGGTGTAAAGATCGGGCTTGAGAATATGCCGTCCATCCCAACCATGCAGGGGAGGACGCCAGAGTCGCTCCTTGAGCTTTTAGAGGGGTTCGATATCGGGATCACCTTTGACATCGGGCATGCTCATACCATGGGCCTAGAGAACGAGTTCCTGGACCTACTACCTCGATTCGTGAATCTTCACATACACGATAACAAGGGGGATAAAGACGACCATCTTACCATTGGTGACGGTAATGTTGAATTCAACAAGATCCTTAGGCGCCTTTCATCCTATTCAGGCAAATATGTCATTGAGTGTAGGTGTATGGATGAAGCGGTCATCAGCGAGCAGCGGCTAAGGAAAATGCTTCCTTAGTTCTGCTGTTTCCCACATTTGTTGCACACAAGCTTGCCATCATGGTATGTTGCTTCAGTATTTCCACAATACTTGCATACAAAACCTATCGCTGTAGGGTCATACTTTTGGTTTGTTCTCCAGTCTGCAGGTCGAGGAGCGTTCTGCTCAGGAGCAGGGCTTTGTTGAGATGGCTGCTGGACCTGATCGTTCACAGGTGGTGTATTCTGTGGTTGAGGTTGTGGATATGTGTGTTGTTGCTGATTTACCTGATATTGCTGACCCTGGTATGGTGGATATTGATATTGGCCGACTGGATAATATACCATAGATTGCCGAGTAACTGGAATGGGTATATCTGGCTATATCCGCTTGCCCATAAGCCAACCGATCCCTTTGGAGGCATAAAGCAGCATGTAGATGCAACCAATGGCTACCCATACCCATATGAGAAGAGAGAGCCCGATAGCTATTGAATTGCTGCTAGGGAAGACGTTAGTTAGAATGCTTAGATAGTCAAATGAAAAGTGCGTTAATATGGATGCCCATATGCCGAACTTCAGGAACACATATCCCATCGCAAGACCCGCGATGGCGGCCGGGAAGATCTAGTAGGGCCCCATGATGGATCATGAGCGAGACCGAATACAAGTGAGGAAATGACCAGGAAAACAGCTTCTTTCTTTCCGATAGTGAAGTTACCTCCTAGAACATATCTCCATAATTTTTTCATCTTATTATCTGGATTGCTGATATTCAGAAGCATATCCACGATCAAGAGGGGTATGCCCAGCAATAATATCCGGGTAATGACCTCTTCCCAGACCGATGCCTCAGCATAGTCGAACAGAAGTGCCCAAAGTGGTGTGCTGGGGCCTATCGGGGAGGTAACACTAACGAACGTGCCGAGTATCAAATAATATATTATCTGGAAGGCTAAGACCGCCATGAAGAGCGTGCCTATCACATAGGCAGGGCTATGCCCTTGTTTAGGGTTCTTGCCAGTAAGCTCTTCTTTCATCGTTCTTGCGCTCTTTCTCATCATCCAAAGATAAGATGCCGTTATGGCGAGCGACACGAACACATAGAACCCTACGAAGGCGTACCCCGTGATATTGAAGAGCTCTACAACGAACGGAAAGATAACGAAGAGCCCAAAAACAGCCTCAGTATGCGGGAAGATCTGTCCAATGCCCCAAAGACATACAAAAAGGTTGATCGCTAGAAGGATCACCCAAAGTATTGTACCAAGGGCCCCTAGGCTTCTCCCGAAATCCCTTAATGATGCGCCTTCATCTGTTGTTGGGTATATGGGCGGGGCGTAGCTTGGTGATGCGGTCGTTGGTCCGATCACTTGTGCTTTGCCGCATGTCGGGCAGAACTTCCCACCAACAGGCATCTCACTTCCACAATGAATGCAAAATCTTTTTTGGACCTGTCCTTCTTGTGGTGCCTGTCCAACATCAGGACTCATATTTCGTTCATCCATACATTGGTATATCTATTTGTCGAATTGTTTTTGAGGGTTTATAAATCCACTATATTTCTAGGGGGAATCATAGCTCGTGTTGGCAAGGAACCTTATGGTCTGAAGCTCAGAGGGGTCGTATATTCTTGGCCTACCGTCTAGAAATCGAAAGTACCTGATGGAATAATGACCTGTTGTCACTGACATCTAGTTGAAGTGCTATCGAACAAGTGAGGTGTCGGTCCATCAAGTATCGAGCAGGTCAACTACTGTGCGATAAGGTCCGTGAGCCATGATCCTGGACCTAATGCTGCTGAGAACGTACTAGACAGAGCAAGAACTAAGCTTAGCCAGCCTGATCATTTATAATGTGTTCGATGTGTAAGATCTGGCGGTCGATGCTATGGATTCATTCGTGGGTAACCGACCAAAAAATATATTCGGAGCTTAGGGCTACCCACCCTCTCACATAATGGAGGTCACATGAATGGATGATGAAAATACCTCACATAACGAGATGGGTTCACAGAGAAATGTGGAGTTCGAGACAATAAGCTCAGAAAAGATAAAGTTCGGAAAGAACAATTTCATTGAGGTCGCCAGAAAGAGGGCGGTCACAAAGGAAGGAGAGAGCCAATTCATCTCTGTTACTAGAGGTTATTACTTACAGGATGGTTCCGAACGGTTCAAGAAGTCATTGACCATCCCAGATGATCCTGCGATAAAATCATTTATTGTAGAGAAGCTCGCTCATATCTGAGCACTCTTCTTTTTTTCTATTATTAGCTCAAGATATGATCTCCTTTCATTCTTTTTAAGTCCTAGTTCTTCCATCATCTGCAGTATTTTCGCCTTCCCTTCGGCAAGGTCCTTACCTTGTATCTCTAGCTCTATGAAGTTCCCTAGGTCCTTGACATGGTCCAAACAGACCTCTATATCATTCAGGATGTATGTTCGTCTATGTTTTTGGACGACTCCAACTTTTTTGAAGCCAAGTCTTTCTAAAATAAGGTCCATTGAGGCGGGGTCGGATACTTGAGTGCTTATCTCTTCCCTGGTCTTGGTATCCTTGTCAAGCTTTGGCCCCTTATAATACAGGGTGCGTGACCCTTCTTCGGTCCGGATCCTCAGGGCCTCATCAGTTACGCCGAAATCTCTGGAAGGGTGTGAAAGATAAACATCATACTGTTCTATATCTCCATGGAAGCTGGCATTTCTGTCCTTCAACACCTTTTCAACGGCGTCAAGGTCGTCGCATGGGGATTTGATCTCGATCTCGAGCATGAAAATAGGAACAGCAGATCAGATAATTAACTTCATGTGGTGAGCTTCTATCAGTTAGTAGCTTGGCCACTTGTTGTCACACTAGGTTGTGAGCTAGCTGTCGCAGTAACAATTGATAGGGATCTGATCACACCTTCTGCTCGTTCGCACTCAACCAGTGCTAAGATGTTGTGGTATTTTCGGGTCATATTCTGTATCGTTGAGGCCATATGTTTTTCTCGTATGTCCTCGAGCTTGCGGAAGCCCTTGGCACGATTGACCCTGCTATCCCATTGAACTACGAAATTCTGTGGCGTGCTTACATCCCATCTCTTTTTGGGGGCCTTCCTTGCAAAAAATGACTCCCTGATCATCTGCCAGGTCGTTAAGTTGCCACAATATGCTTCTGTATACATTTCATCATTAAGATCGATTGGAATTAGCGGGATATGGTTCTCTTCGCATATGTCCATACCACGAACATAGCAAGGTGGAGGCAGCTCTACCTTACCGAACGTTTCTAGTATAGCGCCGTAGATCTCTTCGAGGTCGGTCTGTTCATAGTTCTCATATTCATCCTTTTTATGAAGACCAGCTAATTCCTCTTTTCCTATTGACATGCCGACCGCGTCAGGCATGACCTCCTCAAATGCCTTTGAGACCTCATCCGCTTCTGACACTAATCCCTTTACCACTGGTAGAACGGTCACTGAGCAACCGTTAATTGTTATCTTTCTCATCATCATCACTCCTGGCGCTGACCAGGTCATACAGGACGTACGAGTCCGTGATCCGCTTAAGCTCGTCCTTTCCGACTATGGCGGTACCGCCAATATTGTGCTGGGTCCTGGACCTTTCTATGAAAATGACAGAACGTTTCTCGGTGATCTTTGAGATATCACTGACCACCAATGCCTTGTCCTTGAGCTTTGAGTCATCATTGCCAAGCCCTGTCAATATCATTATGCGGTCGTCCTTCGAAAGGGCCTCGAACGGACACTTCTTGGTCATCGTGACAGAAAAGCCGACGTTCTTGAGCGTCCTGAAGACCTCATCGCCAAAGATGTCCTTATCATTCTTATCCGCACCTTCATTTGTGCCATTCTTACCGCCCTGTTCCTTATACTTCACTTTCGGGGCAGGTGTGAATGGGTCGACGGGGGTCACTATCGGTATGTCCAGAAACTCTTCTAGGCGTATGGCCGCATCGATCATTGCGCCCATTCCGGCCTCATACATCTGGATCGTACGCCTGGACACTCCAGCGATCTCTGCCAATGTTCCTAATGATATATTCTTCTCTTCCCTGATCTTGCGTAATAGGTCGCTATCCAGCCTTACGTATAGTCCACCAGGCGCTGCGAATATGAACGGCGGTACGCCCTCAATGAGATAGTCTGATAGTGTGATAAGTGAAATGATCGGTACACCGAACCTAGAATAGACGATATTCTCATCTATGCTGCCAGCGCCCGAACGTTCCCCGATCAGTAATGGGGAACCACCCAAGGCTTCTGCTAATACGCTCATTTCATTGGCGCTCTCCTTAGAGAACGCATCTACATTGCTCAGGACCTTGATAATCAGAAGTTTACGATCACATCTAGCTACGATGTCAAAGCTGATCCCCTTCATCCCAAGAGGCCTTGAAACATAAAAGCCCGATCTGGCCAATATGCGTCTAACCGACCCTATAAGCTCATCTCGGCGCACGCGTCTCATACCCCTATACGTCTATATAGACATTATCAACAAATAGAATGTGATGGATAAAGAAAAAGAGATATGACGGATGAAGCTTGATCATCCGCTATCTATCTTGACGGACCTACCACGCTTTTTCGGTAACATTCTCTTCAATGTGATTCTCGAGAACGCCGTTCTTGTAGGACGCCTTGGTGGAATCGGCATCGACCGCACATGGAAGCTCCAGCTTCTTTGAGAACTTGCGTCCCTCTTTGTCTACTTGGATCTCCAGCGATCGGTCCTCTACGTTGAGGTCGATATCTTCCTTTTCGACCCCTGGCATTTCTACTATGATGCGTACGGTATCTTTATCCTCGATTATGTCGGTGAGAGGCTCTCTGCCCACCTCCTCAGGTGTATCTCTCTGAGCTACCGTGTTACCGAACTCCTGGATTCCGAGGTTTTCCATCTGGTCCGACCCTCATGGAGAACCCGTATATCATCGGCTGTTCAGCACCTACGTCAACGTCCCCGTTCATGTACTGTTCCATCAGTTCGTCCATTCTCTGGCGCATTTCCTCGAAATCATCATCGAAATCACCGAAGAGATCATCCCATGATGATCTACGTCCTTTTCTACGCTCATATGACATGGTCTTTACCTCACATATATGAAATCGTTCGCTATTTTGTCGCTCTTTCCTAGCTCCGTCCTTGTTAACGGTCTGACCTTTGACATTGCCTGGCTGAACGTTTCCATTTTGATCTTTTCTTTTTTAAGGGCTTCCGATGAAATATCTTTGTCGCTAGATACCAACTTACGTATCGTTAACATCACCGCCTCGTTCGCAAGCGATGAGAGGTCAGCTCCTGAATATCCATCGGTGCGCTTTGCAAGGTCATCGATGTTAACATCATCAGCGAGAGGCATTTTCTCCGTATGTATATTCAGTATCTGTTTCCGAGATTCGAGGTCCGGCAATGGTATCTTGACCACTCTATCGAACCTGCCAGGGCGCAGAAGTGCGGGGTCCAGCATATCTGGTCTGTTCGTGGCCCCGATAACGATAACGTTATGCAGGCTCTGAAGTCCATCTATCTCCGTTAGCATCTGTGATATCACGCGCTCAGTGACACGTGAGTCAGATTCCCCTCCTCTTACACCAGCTATGGAGTCTATCTCATCGAAGAAGATGACACAGGGTGATGCCTGCCTAGCTTTGCGGAAGGTCTCACGCACAGCTTTCTCGGACTCTCCCACCCACTTACTTAGGAACTCTGGCCCCTTCACAGTTGATGAAATTGGCCTGTGACTCTGTAGCGACAGCCTTTGCAAGCATTGTCTTACCAGTGCCTGGCGGACCGTATAGCAGTATGCCTTTGGGGGGCGTAGCGCTCATGTAATCGAAGACAGTTGCATACTTGAGTGGCCATTCGACAGCTTCTTGTAGTTCTTGCTTAGGTCCATTAAGCCCCCCTATATCGGCCCAATGCACATCGGGTGACTCGATGAGCACCTCTCTTAGACTGGAGGGTTGCATCTCACGGACAGCAGCAAAGAAATCAGCCTTCTTAACGGTGATCTTGTTAAGGACTTCCCTAGGTATGGACTCTAATTGTAGGTCTAGGTCTGGCAATATGCGGCGCAGAGAATGCATCGCAGCCTCCTTGCATAGCGCTGAGAGGTCCGCGCCAACGTAGCCATGGGAAAGATCTGCTAACTGTTCTAAGCTTACATCGCTCTCTATAGGCATGCCCCTTGTGTGGATCTGGAGTATCTCGAGCCTGCCCTCACGGTTAGGTGGGTTTATCTCGATTCTCCCTATCGAACCTTCCAGGTCTACGTATGGCCGGGTCAAGAGCATTCGGCCTGTTAGTCGCACCTATCACAACGACCTTTCCACGTGCTTCCAGTCCGTCCATGAGCGAGAGGAGCTGAGCAACGACGCGGCGTTCTGTCTCGCCTGTCACCTCTTCCCGCTTAGGCGCTATCGAATCGATCTCATCGATGAAGATGATCGTTGGGGCGTTCTCCTGGGCGCCCTTGAAAATGTCCCTTAACCTTTCCTCTGATTCACCATAGAACTTGGACATGATCTCTGGGCCGCCGATGGAGACGAAGTTAGCACTTGTCTCGCTTGCGACCGCTTTAGCAAGAAGGGTCTTACCAGTGCCTGGAGGGCCATGCAATAGGACGCCCTTCGGTGCTTCTACACCAAGGCGCTCGAACAGCTCTGGATGACGCAGAGGAAGTTCTATCATCTCACGGACCTTCCTGACCTCGTCGCCCAATCCGCCTATGTCCTCATAGGTGACCTTAGGGATGTTCGATATCTCGACCTTCACTGGCTTTTCACTTATCTTTACTTCAGTGGTTCTATGCATTAGAACTGCGTCAGAAGTTGGTGTGTAAGAGATGACCACAAGATCTATGCGACGCCCCATGACATTGATCTGAAATGACGTCACCGCGAGTAACAGCTCTTCCTTCAAGGGTCTGGGACAGATACTCCTCTCCCCCCATTATGCGAAGGGGCTCGGTAGGTGCGAAAGTTATCTTCCTTGCCTCTTTTATGGTGATCTTGTGTATAGAGACCTTTTCGTCTATGCTGGTCTGGGCGTTCCTACGAATGGTACCGTCTATCCTTATTACACCCCTATTAGAATCCTCAGGATATCCAGGCCAAACAATAGCGACGGTCCTTTTCTTCCCTTCAATCTGGACCACATCACCTGCGGTCAGACCAAGCACTTCCATTACAGCCTGGTCGATCCTTGCGATACCTCTCTCAGCATCTTTTGACTTTGCCTCGGATACCTTTAATACTTTTTCTGATGAAGTGTCCATTCATCCCACCTTCAAATCAGTTATAATACTCATGTTTGTACTACTCAATCTTCGTTTACTTATAGCCAACCCATCGAAAGTTCCATTTCATATTGGGTATAGGTCGCTGGCAGGTCCATTAGAATGGACCCATCGAACGAGGATCTTCTCTCAGGCTCATTGATCGGTCTCCATTGGCGCTTTGGAACTGGGGATTGTTTCTCTTCGGGCATATCGTTCATTTCCATCTCCATATTTCAAGTATACAACCATTTGTTGAGTACTTGCAAAACGGATATTGCTTGCCCTTCTATATAAAACTATCTTTAACCTGATCGAAAGAGAGCGCTCCATATGTATGCTGGGTGGACGAGGGCTAGCATGCTTCGGTCAGAAGGAAGTTAAGCGATCGGTCGTAGGCATGTGACATTTTCATACTAGCTTGCAGAGCACTTGAATGATGCTCGCTTACAAGTTCCACCTATATCCCAATAAAAATAGAAAAGGTGGTTGAGCGGTCATGGACTTTTGATGTTAGTAGGGATGTCCGCGACCGTTTCCTTGCCATGGAAGTTCGACCTTAGATGAAAGCACGAAGCATTGCATGAAAGGAGGGAGCAGTTCACATCTTTTCGTTCAGCTCTCTTAATCGCTCTCTTGCCTTGGTCTCCATGTCCTTCAGTTCCTGTCTTATTTTTGGAAGATCTTTCATAGCATTATTTGACATTTCCTGGCTCAATCTCTTTATCTCTTTGGAGTATCCCTTCGTGTCCTCCGACAAAGAAGATGCCAATTCATGAGTGTTCTTCCTTATGGTGTCAAAAGCTGCGTCCAGCATTGTCCCGGTCTCAACAGCCATCTGCAACATTTGTTCGGCATATTTCTCGCTTGTCTTCCTCAGATCATCCTGGCTGACCATAATATCACTCCTTAATCAGGTCCCTTAACGCCCTGGCCACTATCTCATCCCTTATGGATAGCAATTTCGCTATCTCTTTGATATCTAGTTCTGGGCGGCTTATGAACTCATACATTATCTTTCTGATCTGATAGTCTTGCATCCTATCCATAAGTCTTCCGACATCTGCCATGGTCTTCTCTTTCTCATCCATGAGGCGGTCTCTTTTTATTTGGAGCCTATCTAGTTCTTCATCCGTGTGTGCGATGCTCTTTCTTAGCGCTTTCACTTGGATATCAAATTTCTCCAGCGACAGGTCCTCTGTCTCTTCGGCCTGTAGACCTCGAGATTCACACTCCCTGGAGACCATCTCAGCATTGAACAGATTAGGTCCCAGAATCCACTATGATCGTAAAATTAAGGGCAGGATAATATTTATTTCTCATCGGTCCGCCAAGGTTGCTAGGTTCTTTGTAAGACTCCACAAGATGGTAGTTCTCAAGGACCTTAAGATGTTTCATTACAGCCTGTTGGCTCATCCCGAGCTCTTTTGACAACTGCAAGGGATAGTGCGGCTCTCTCACAAGAGCTTCAAGGATCTTCCTTCGAGCGGGATTCTCTATTACAGAAAGGACCTCATCAAGGTCTACCATTATTTTCACCGACTACTTAACCATAAGTTGTATACAATATTAATGTCGTTTGATTTATACCCTTCCATATTAGTTGAGGATCACAGGCCGTGGACGCAAGGAAGCCCTGGTCTCGATCATCGGAGGTATAATATGCCGTCCGTTTCGTCCGCTGTTCATCGCACAGATGATGGCAAACCGGATGTTGATCATTGAAGATAAAGAATAAAAAATTCTAAGGGTCGCCGCTTTTGTGGACCCAGAGTCATTTTCTTTATGGTCCAGATCCCTTGGGCGTTCCCATAACGGATGTGAAGCAAAGCCTTTATAATGGTCATGGACTTGACACATCCATGCCTGGCGAGCTTGAGAAGGATAGCGTCATAATAAAAGATCAGACAGAGGCCAGTCAAATATACAACAAGGGCTTCTATGGCTATCCGCTCTCTGGTGGTTCACTCGAGCTTGACCTTTTGGAAGCTATATATCTTGTCGAATCGGACCGTCTTGAGGTCCTAAATAACGGACAGAAGATGACAATTGCTCAATTGGTAGGTTCGGCTTCCCTGGCCCACCGGGATTTTCAGATCAAATATATTGTATATCGGGACCTTCGTCAACGAGGGTACGTCGTTAAGGCAGCTGGAGGAGAATTCGACTTCCGGGTCTTTCCACGTGGCGGGACCCCTGCGAGTTCCCAGACAAAGCATTGGGTCGTTGCCATCTCTGAAAGATCTGCTTTCAGCATAGCGTTCTTCTCTGGAGAAGTAGAAAGATCGGATAAGACTCGGAAAGAACTTTTATTGGCCGTCGTGGATGAAGAGGGGGACATCACATATTACAAAGCGAACTTCAGCGATCCGAAAGGAGTGCCCCTGACCACCTGGACCGGTGAGCCGGTCAAAGCGTCCCTACTAGAAGATAGGGTATTAGTGTTCGACGATTCTGATGCGGATCGCCTTTACTCCTTCGGCTTCTTTGGAAAAAAACTTGGAAAGTCACTTCAGTTATCCCTCATCGAGACCGCATATCTTATGGATGAAGGCATCTTGAAAGTGAGTACTATCGCCACCGCAAGGGCGGTCGGGCTAGATCATTTCAAGAAACGAGCTCTTAAGTTTCAACCTGATTTCGATCTAAGACTTAGGGCATATCGTGATCTAAGAAGCCGAGGGATGGTCGTGAAGACCGGTTTCAAGTATGGTTCTCATTTCAGGGTATATGAGGGCGATCCCGAGAAAGGGCATGCCCGATATCTAGTTCATGCCGTACCAAAGGATTACGAGACCATATGGGCTGAGATATCAAGAGCGGTAAGGTTAGCGCATGGAGTTAAGAAGGAGATCCTTTTTGCTAGGACCATGTCGGATAGAACTGAATATCTTCGGTTCAGTAGATTAAGGCCGTGAAATATTAACACGCGGTTATAAAAAAAGGAAAAAAGGAAGGCGAAGACCACTAAGTGGTCTCGATCTTCAAAGTTGTATCTCGATGCCAAGTTTCTCGGTCAGCTCCTTATAGCGGTTCCTTATCGTGACCTCTGTCACACCTGCTATATCTGCTACTTCTCTCTGTGTCCTGCGCTCATTACACAGTATCGAAGCAATGTATATTGCAGCGGCCGCTACTCCGGTCGGACCTCTTCCAGACGTAAGCTCTTTCTTTGCAGCATCTTTCAGAATCTCTGCTGCCTTTGTCTGGACCTCTCCGCTTAACTTAAGTTCGGAACAGAACCTTTGGACATAGTCCTGCGGACGAGTAGGCATGAGCTTCAACTTGAGCTCTCGGGTCATGAACCTGTATGTCCTGCCGATCTCCTTTCTTCCTACACGCGAAGAGTTCGCCACCTCGTCTAATGTCCTTGGTACATTACACTGACGGCATGCTGCATAAAGGGACGCTGCTACTACGCCTTCGATGCTCCTGCCACGAATTAGGTTCTTATTGACAGCCTTCCTGTATACCATCGCGGCCGTCTCTCTTACATTCCTTGGAAGGCCCATGGACGATGCCATACGGTCAAGCTCAGATAGCGCGAATGCAAGGTTCCTTTCAGTTGCATTGGATACCCTGATTCTTCGTTGCCACTTCCTCAACCTATACAACTGCGCACGATTGCGTGTAGGGATGCTCTTACCATAGCTATCCTTGTTCTTCCATGAATTCTCCGTGGACAGTCCCTTGTCATGTATGGTGTATGTCATCGGGGCTCCGGTCCTAGCCCTCTTCTCACCCTGCTCGACATCGAACGCCCTCCATTCGGGTCCTTGGTCGATGAACTGGTCATCCAGTACAAGTCCGCAATCCTCACATATGAGCTCCCCCCGCTCATAATCTCGGACTAAGTGCTTGCTGCCACACTCTGGACACTTTTCAATTTCTTCGGTCCCTTCTCTTATCTTTGGCATTGTATTCGACCTCCTCGACATATACCTGCTTCCCCACAGCTGCAAGCAGGCTATTGCTACCGGTAGGGTCCAAAAGAACATAGGGTGAGTCGACCGGACCAAAAACTCTCCTTACTTGGCCCAGTGGCTTATTACGGTTATCCACGACCATTTCTCTTGGCTTAGGCGCGAAAGAACCCTTGACAACTAACTTCCCATCGTATGTAATATCCTGGATCATACCTAAAAACTTCATTTGATCACCAGGTTAAGCACCTTGACCGGTATATTCAAGTACATTGGATAAGCACTATATATAGTTACCGAATTGTTTATTAGCTGTATAGTATAAATTTCCTAGGGGAGGTACGGACTACCTCCTCTTCCTAGGCAGAGCCTCTTGCTTCATCTGAGCTATATGCTTATCGTTAGCCAACGAGAGTACGGCGGCACTTGTCCAGAAGATGACCTTCTGGTCTCTTCTGACCGTAGTTCTACATTCTTCAAGAAAAATGAACAAAGCATGAGTTATGGTCACTGCCATCATGATGGACGGGGTAGGGGGTCGTGGGTCCAGCATAGGAGTGAAGATCAAAAGGGTCACCAAAGTACCACACATCATGATGATCTCCAGATGCTCATGCTATTCATGCTCTCAGTATGCGGACGTTCCGCTCGCAAAAGTTAAAATCGAAGCTTACTATGCCATATTTCATATGGAGATATCTCCGGATCATCCAAGATATCATTCCCTTCTCATAAGAGAACAAATGGCAAGATTGGTCCATGATGGTGTTGTGGCCCCTACCGGCCTGATAGCACATGGTCGTGGAGAGGCGTTCGATTACCTCTTAGGAGAGCGCACGACCGCCAACGCATTGCGGGCAGAGAAAGTTGTAGCTGCATATCTGCTTCAAGCAGATAGGCCGGTCATAACTGTCAATGGGAACGCTGCAGGGCTTTGTGGCAAGGAACTGATCCAATTGGCAGAGGCGATACCAGCAAAATTGGAGGTCAATCTATTTCACAGGACACCAGAAAGGATGGGTCTAGTGATAGACTATCTGATCGGCCTTGGCGCGACCAGCGTTCTGGGAAGAGAACAAAATGCACAGTTGAGCAATATAGCATCGGATCGTGCAATGTGCTCGAAGGATGGTATATTCATCTCGGATACGGTCCTGATCCCTTTAGAGGATGGTGACAGAGCAGGCGCCCTCGTAAAGGCAGGAAAGAACGTTCTAGCTATCGATCTGAACCCACTCTCCAGAACAGCAAAGGAGTCTACAGTCACGGTCGTTGATGAGGTCTCAAGGGCAGTACCGAACATTTTACGTTTCATAGGAGAATTAAAAAACCGTCCAGAAGAATGGACCCCACTGATCTCATCGTTCGATAATAAGGAGAACCTGAGAATATCCAGGAGCGAAATGATAGCGATCCTTTCCCGGGACTGAGATATTGAGCGGAACTGGATACCATTCCACCCAATGATGTTGAGGGAGGAAGGCCCCGTAATTCATTGAGAAATCTAACATGGGTATCTGCCATTATCTTGTCCAGTCATTTATAATTGAAGGTATTTGAGAGAAAATATCTGATGTGGAAAGAAGAACATATTCTTTTACGGGGTCGGATGGGGCTCATGGAAAAAGATGATGGGTCGAACGTAGGATGAGCACTGTTTCAACGCTCATACGCAGAAAAAAAATAAAAACAACATCATTAATCAGTATCATGGTGCTCAATTGGATGAACTTCTTGAGAAAGGCATAAGGAGACTTGAATGGGCTAAGGCTCATATGGCTGTCCTTAAGGACGTCAGGGAGAGACTCGATCAAGGAACGTACCCTTGAAGGGATAAAGGTCGGCATGGCCTTGCATGTTGAAGCGAAGACTGGGATTCTTGCGTTGACCCTTGCGGAAGCTGGTGCTAAGGTAAGGCTAGCAAGTTGCAACCCATTGTCAACTGATGATTCTGTTGCTCTTGCATTGAAGGAACAATATGGCCTTGAGGTCTATGCGAAAAAGGGTGAGGACAGTAAGGAGTACTACAAGAACCTGGACTCGGTCCTGGACCTTAAGCCGGATTTCGTTATCGATGATGGCGCTGACCTAATAACCATTATTCACACGAAGCGGAGGGACCTGTTGAAGTATGTAAAGGGAGGCAATGAGGAGACAACGACCGGGGTCGTTCGCCTAAGGTCAATGGCCAAAGCAGGCAAGCTGGAGTTCCCAATAATCTCTGTGAATGATGCACATATGAAGTTCATGTTCGATAATCGTTATGGTACAGGGCAATCAACTGTTCGATGGTTTCATGAACGCCACAAATCTGCTCATCGCAGGGAAGAACCTCGTAGTGGCAGGATATGGATGGTGCGGTCGTGGAATAGCGATGCGTGCAAAAGGCTTTGGAGCCAACGTTATAGTTACAGAAGTTGACCCAGTGAGAGCGATAGAGGCCAAGATGGATGGGTTCCAAGTAATGCCAATGCTTCAGGCGGCCAGGATAGCTGACATAATCATCAGTGCAACAGGCGATAGGGACATCATTCGCTCTGAACATCTTGAGGTCATTAAGGACGGCTGCGTCATGGGTAACTCAGGCCATTTCGATAATGAGATCTCCAAACCGGCGCTTGATAAGTTGTGTGGAAAACCCAAAAGAGTCCGCGAGTTCGTTGACGAATATAGGTTCAACGATGGGAGGAAGGCGTATCTTATCGCAGAGGGCCGTTTGATGAACCTTGCAGCTGGCCAAGGACACCCCGTGGAGATAATGGATATGAGTTTCGCGATCCAGGCACTAAGCCTTGAGCACCTTGTCAAGAACTATAGCACAATGGGACCACAGGTATACAATGTGCCAGAGGAGCTCGATCAGGCCGTAGCAAGGACAAAACTGAGGACCATTGGTGTGGAGATAGACTCACTTTCTGAAGCTCAGAAGGACTACCTCGCAGGATGGCAAGAGGGGGACATGACGGACCCCTTCTTATGCGTCTACGGTCATGTTAATATCGATCAGATAATCTCATTGGACCGATTTCCAGAGCCAGATACATCGGTCGACATTAATGAGACACATAAGTATCTTGGCGGGCCTGGAGCCAACATAGCAACGGTAGCTGCTGCGCTTGGGGTGCCCACAGCATTATGTTCGTTCATAGGTCCAGATCTACCTTCTGAGTTCAGGGAGATAATGGAATCACGTGGGGTAGACCTTTCGGACACAGTGGTCGTCGATGGGTACGGTACATCGACGGTCATCGTTGTAACGGATAAAGCACAGTCGCAGATAGCATATGTCTATCAGGGGCCAATGAAGGACATGGGTTCTTTTCCATTAAGGATGGGAAAGGCCAGCGAATCGAAGATGATACATATCACTACAGGCCGACCTGAGTATTATCTCAGATTAATGAAGGAATGTAAAGGTATGAAAAAGGAAATATCCTTTGATCCCGCACAAGAGATACACAGGATATGGTCGAAGGAGACCTTCAATCAGGCGTTACAATACTGCAGTACCCTCTTTTGCAATCAGAACGAGATGAGGGCGGCAATGCAATACATGCAGGTGGATATGCCGGAAAAGATGCTCTCCAGCGTGCCTATGATAATAAACACGAGGGGGGCCAAGGGCAGCGTTCTCTTCTCATCGGAGGGATCAAGGCTAGTTACATCAGCATGCCCAAGTAAGATAGTGGACCCTACAGGGGCGGGTGATGCGTTCCGAGCTGGGTATTATGCAGGAAGGTACCACGGATTCAACACGCTCGAATCCATGGCCTATGGTAATTCAGCAGCTTCATTCATCTTGGAAGCCAAGGGATCTGTGACGAATATCCCTAACTGGGAGCAAGTCAAAGAACGAGCTGAAGGGATAATATCTGATCTTGATCTATGAACATGTTGAATATACTGGTCACCCAGCATTTTTTCTTGACAAAACATTTAATATCCGGAATAATGTAATGGGGCCCAAGGTGAGAGTTTGGCAGTGGGGTTCGTCTTAATTAGCACTGCACCCGCAAAGGAGCACGAAGTTTACAACGAGCTTCTCAAGGTCAAGGAAGTGGTTGAGCTCCACCCATTATTCGGGGAGTATGACCTTATCGCTAAGATAGAAGCCGCTGACTTCAATCTTCTTGGCCTGGTTGTGGTCGACAGGATAAGATCGATTCCCGGGGTCATAGACACCAAGACGCTCACAGGGATTAAGTTCTAGAAGACAGGTGAAAAAAATGGGATTGATGGATTTTCTGACGATACTATTAATGACGTTGGGACTATTCCTTATACTGGCGGGTATCTTTACTGCCTACTTCGGAAGTGGAAAGAGCAGGACGATCGGCGTTGTATTGCTTGTCGTCGGACTTCTGATTGGAATACTCTGGATAGCCTTACACTTTGCATACCCTGGTGTCATAAACGTATCAATAAGCTCTGTGATCTGGACAGCGTTCATCAACATATTGGCCGCTTTGATCGGCGCGTTGATCGCTATTGGTGTGTTCCTGCTGGCCATAATGAAATCCTAAGCAAGGCATAGCCAGCCAAACCCTTTCCTTTTCTAAACATATCATCACAACCTTTTTTTATCGGTTCTCGTTTGCATGAAGTATGCCCCAGGTTATGATACTCCTTGGAAGCAAGAGCGATGTTGCAGTGGCAAAGAAAGCCACTGACATCCTGAAAGATTTTGGCGTCAGTTCAACGGTGGTCGTTGCATCAGCGCATAGAACACCAGATCGTGTCAAGGAACTGGTCTCTAAGAGTGATGCTGAAGTCTTCATAGCTATCGCAGGGCTTTCCGCCGCCTTACCTGGTGCAGTTGCCGCGAACACAGTGAGACCGGTCATAGGGGTCCCTGTGAGCGGAAAGTTGAACCTGGATTCAATATTATCAATAGTTCAAATGCCAGGAGGAGTACCCGTAGCAGCTGTCGGCCTTGACCGAGGAGATAATGCTGCCCTATTGGCACTGCAGATCCTTGCCGTTAAGGACATTAGAATATCTAAGAGGCTAGAGGACCACAGGAGGTCCATGTCGGAGACCATCATAAATGACTCTGAAGAGGTGATCAAGGATGTTCAATCCTGAACAGTTCGTAGATCAAAAGGTCCAGGAGCTAAAGGATACGATAAAGGGCCACGCGATAATCGCCTGTTCTGGAGGCGTCGATAGCACGGTAGCGGCCGTTATCGTATCAAAAGCCATAGGCAACGACCTATTGGTGATCTATGTAGACAACGGCTTCATGCGGAAAGGCGAGACAGAAGAAGTAGGCAAGATATTTTCTGCGATGCACGTGAACTTCAGGCTAGTGGATGCATCGGATAGGTTCTTCTCTTCTTTAAAGGGGGTCGTTGATCCGGAGAAGAAGCGCAAAGCAATAGGAGAAGGATTCATCCGTGTGTTCGAGGTCGAGGCTAAGGCCTTCAACGCTGATTATTTTATCCAAGGTACGATCGCACCGGACTGGATAGAGAGCGGTGATGGTGTCAGGGATACGATAAAAAGCCATCATAACGTGGGCGGTCTGCCCAAAGATATGAAGATGAGATTGATCGAACCACTTCGGGACCTATACAAAGATGAGGTCCGAAAGGTCGCTAGATACCTGAACATACCAGTCTCAGAAAGGCAGCCGTTCCCAGGTCCAGGGCTTGCTATAAGGGTCATAGGTGAGGCAACGCCCTCTTCGATCGAGATAGTTAGAGAGGCATGTGCTATCGTTGAAGAGGAGATGGAATCAGCATCAGCAGATGGCAAGATGGAGCGGCCTTGGCAATATTTCGCGGTTCTTTTGTCATGTCAATCTGTTGGAGTTCAAGGTGATAATCGGGCCTATGGTCGTACAATAGCTGTGCGTGCAGTTCAATCCATTGATGGCATGAGCGCAGCGTATTCTAAGATACCCTATGATGTGTTAGAGAGGATAACGGTGCGCATCACCAATGAGATGAAGAATGATGTCAACCGGGTCGTATATGATATCACTAACAAGCCCCCAGCAACTGTTGAATGGGAATGAGCCACTGATGATCTGCTAAGGGGCAGGTTGTTCACGAACACTCTGCCCTGAGATCATATACACGATGGGGCTCATGCCGTCGATCATATAGCCGGCATATCGTAGTATCCAGCCTTCGTTGAAGGTTCTACGGTCGTACGCAATACATGTCTCTCAAAAAAATATGACAAGTACATGGTCTAATCCACACCCAGATCATCCAGTACTTCGTCAAGCTCACTCAATGAACTTATTGTACGGTCCGGTATGACATTATCCTGTGGACAGAACTGAGATCTCTTCAGGACCGTCATCATGCCAACGCCCTTAGCCCCTTTAATGTCATGATGCAACGAGTTCCCTACGAAGATCGCCTCAGAAGCACTGACAGAAAGGTTGTTCAACGCTACCTTGAATATCTTGGCTCCAGGTTTTCTTAGCCCAACATCGGTCGAGAAGACCATATCATCGAAATATTGGTCCAGCCCATAATATACCATATCCCCTTTGGGGTAATCCGATGGCAGCCCCCATGCGACATCAGACACCAGGCCTATGTCCAGTCCGCGGTCCTTCAAGTTAGAAAGCATCTCCGGAGCCCCTTCGACCAGCCTGCGAGCATCGTTCAGAACATGATAGAATGCTTCCATGACCTCATTCAGTATATCTTCTTCTAGGCACCCATATCTGTTCAGGCATATGGACAGGGTCTCTCCCAGTGGGACTTCGATCATCTCCGTGTCTTTTCTCTTTTGAGCGTCATGTAGCAGTCCTAACAGATAGTCATCAAAAGTCGTTTGGGCTATCTTCATTGAGGAGTTATTAGAGATGATCGGGAATACACTGTCCAGGGCGGATCTCTCCGCGACATTCCAGTCATCGCAATAATCTATCAATGTATGCCCTAGATCGAAAAGGACAGCCTTCATGTCCTCGTGAATGCATTGTTATGATATAATTTATCTGAGCAAGCAAGCAGATTACTTTGAAAGCGTTGGGGCAGGGAAGGAGCAAGAGGAAAAGAGCAGTTACATCTGGCCGCTACCACTTTTGTGATCGATGTTACGGTTAGCTTGAGCTATATTTCATTCAGATGATGCATATCTGCACGAAGAAAACCTAAGAAATATCCCGAACAGGTGTGTGCCTTTTATCATTCGTATGCGAGAAGCCCCCGCGGAAGCTGCAATATGAGTGCGAGATACCAATGCTCAATGGGGCGCATAGGAGCTGATGATCCTAGATGAGGTCATGGAAGATAAGGACGGAATGACCGGAGCCCTATCTCGTTAATGACCGACCATAATGTGCATCGGCGAATGCATAGCAAGCCGCATGGATGGAGCGGGGAATATCGTACAAAAGATCAGGATATAGACCACATCATCGAGCGTGATACAAGCATCCTAGATCAACAAAAAGCCATGCTCCCGGAAGGGCATAAGTTCATAGAAGATCTTCTCATCCGCTAATTATAATAAATAAGACCCTTTTGTAGAAGCATTATGCGCGTCTACAGTTGTTGATAATGGAGGTCAGTGGACCCATAGGGAATGGAGGGTCCTGAAATATCTAGATGTAGATACTAAGATAATTCCGAATACTACGCCGTTCGATTCACTGAACGTTTGATGCGCTCGTCCTTTCTGGAGGCTCACCGCACGTGGCCTCAGAAAAAGGTAGGATGGGCAACAACGGAGAGTACCTTGATAGGGCAAACTTTCCCATCCTAGGCATTTGCGCGGGCATGCAATTCATGTGTAACCATTTCGGTGGTGTAACGGAGCCCGCCAAGCTGCCTGAGTTCGGAGGGTCATTGCTCACCGTCGATCAAGAGGATGATCTTTTCCTTGGTCTTCCAAAAAGGTTCACGGTATGGGAATCCCATAACGATGAGGTGATCAAAGTGCCTGATGCATTCGAGGTGTTGGCGCACTCTAAGAGTTGTCTAACAGAGGCCGTAAAGATGAAGGATCGTCCATTATATGGAGTCCAGTTCCATCCGGAGGTGGAGAACACTGAGCATGGCTCCGAGATATTCTCTAATTTCCTTCGGACCGTCAGTGAGTGGAATCATCATTGAGCAATGTGAACGACCTATAGCAAGGGCCGTAGGCGCGGTTTTCCAACTTCTTGCATCGATAGAATGGCCCGGACCATTATCTAGCTGATGTCAAGACCTCCCTTTTTCATATGTTCTCTACTATCTGAGAAAGAAAAATCAGAAGTTTCCGTGCTCGGTCCTGACGGTACGATGAGGCCAGCGTTGGAAATATATTTATGATCAGAGCCCGCTTAAGGCCCAGGTGAGTCTTGACAACCTTAAACAGCCTTCTCACGGAGATACTCGGGTCGAGGGACCTTAGTACATACGAATTAAACGGTATGCTCTATACGAAGCATGGCGACAGTGAGGTCGTTTTCTGTCTATTGGAGCCCGTGGATAAGGTCAAAGTAGATCAGTTCCTAGAAAAGTTCAAGGGATTCAAAGGTAAGAAGGTCATCGCCACCTTAGAGACAATGCCCCCATCCATATTAGAGCAATTAGATCATTCGATAATCGTATGGGATAAGGATGCGTTAGCTCATGAGATAGGACGCACCCATATCGAGAAAGCATTAGGAGAGAAGGACCATGGGCTAGTAGATGAGCTCATAGCTGATGATTTCCCAAAGATGATCTCCCTGAGCAATTGGATAAGCTTCAGGATGCTGCCGTGGGAGAAAGGATAATCCGTCCGATAATAAACCTGGAGGATGTAAAAGAGATATCCCGACAGACAGTCGCTGGGTTTAGACATAGACTTGAGCTGGTCCCTCATTTTGTATATTCTTTCACATGCCCTATGTACATGGATGCCAACAGGGTCAGTGTCGAGAAAGGCCTTGTAGCGGTAAATGGACTGACACATAAGGTGGAGTCATGGTCTGAAAGGAACGATGTGGTCTTCTCGCTTGACATAATCCATAAAAGACTAGAGCCGACCATAAGTATCGAGGATGCCAAAAAGGTCGCCCTGAAAGAGATAATGAGGGTCCATACCTTTGAGAAAGAACAGATCCATGAAGAGAACCATGTTACTCTTACAGAAAAGAAGAAGGTATCACCAAGGGAGGAGGAGATATCTTTAGAGGATAGGGGCATATTTTATCTGCCAATATGGTGCGTCGAGGGCGTGCACGGTGTAATGATCATAGATGCTGGTACAGGAAAGGTCGTCAGCGAGGACTACTATCGTCTTTAGATGCCAACCTATTCTCCTCGTCTATCCTCTCAGATATGCTAGCTATTGTTCTTTTCATGTTCTCCCAATGGGTCCCTTTCCAATATATTTGCCCACAGTCTTTGCATATGAAGAACTCGTCATTACGCTGAGCTACCCTTTCTGGGACCTTACAAATGACATCGACCTTATCCACTATGGTGAGCTCACCATTGCATAGGCTGCACCTCGGGTCGGACATGGTCAATACGAGATCATACCGTCGGATGACCTGGTAAAGCTGTTCGATAGTCTCATGGCTTGTTAAAAGGAAACCGTCATCCCCGGCTCTTTCTGCGAGCTGGCGGTCACGCGTTATAAGCGATCGACGTTGTTGCTGTGCCGTTCTTAACAATTCGAGATCGGTATTCCCTCGCTGATACGATGTATCATATCCAAGCACACGAAGCCATCTAGCCAGGGAACCCAACATCTCGTCTGCCATGAATCGTTGAACGTCACTTGCCATTCATCGCCTCATAGATCAAAAGTACGCCGTCCTCCGATCTAGTTATCTCCGTTAACTTCAAGCTCAATGGCGTGTCCATTCCATCACCATCTGCTGGGGTAGGGGATGTTCGGCCGCCGATGATCATGCTTCCTATGAAAACGCAGTACTTATCGACCAACCCTTCGTTGAAGAAAGAGAACAATACTTCTCCACCGCCTTCGACCAATATATTGCGCATTCCAAGACGATAAAGCTCCTCTAACATGGCTCTTAGATCTACCCTTTCCTTTCCTGCGCGTATCACTTCTGCATTGGTCCATGTCCTAAGGCAATCCACAGAGGTGACTATGATAGTCCTAGCCCTTCCATCTAGTACCTTTGCACTTTCTGGTGTTCTTCCATTGGAATCTATTACTATCCTTACAGGTACCTTACCAGGCTGAGGTTCTTTGACCGTGAGGTGAGGGTCATCGGAAAGAACAGTTCCTATACCAACAACGATCGCATCGCTACTGGCGCGTAGCCTTTTTACCCTTGACATATCTTCTTGGGATGATATCCTAAGTTGCTTACGCGACCTGCCAGCGATTCTTACCGTCTGCGGTCATCGCGCAGTTAACGGTCACGAAAGGTCTCATCGTGTCAACATATCATGAGGTCATCATAATACTTGCCAGCCGATCGTCCGCCTCTTTTATAATGGATCGATTGAAATTGCAATATCATGAGCGATATCAGGATAGTCGAAATAGAGGAGATGAACATCAGGGGGAGCTATGTGATCGATGGGTTCCCCTCGATAGGTCTTGTTGGAAGCATAGTCGCGAATTATCTGACATCCACACTTAAACTTCGCCAGATCGCAGTTGTTGACTCGGACCATTTTCCAACGGTATCGATGATCAAGGATGGTACACCACACAGCCCTGTACGGGTTTATGCAGGCGATATTGAGAGAGGTGATCGGATCGTCGTATTCACTTCTGAGTTCCAGCCGCCGCCCCATATACTGAAACCATTAGGTCAAGCCATGATGGACTGGGTGCAAGAACATAAATGTAAAATGCTGATCACGCCAGAAGGGATAACCACGAAGCAGACGCATCGCGCTCCAGAAGAGAGCGATTCGCGTCCTGGGGGTCGCTTCAACCCCTGAGGCAAGGGCGTTCTTGAGGTCCAATGGGATAACTCCTTTCGACGGTGGCGTTATCGTCGGGCTGTCCGGCGTGCTCCTTAATGAAGGAGTGAACAGATCGTTCGATGTGATCACGCTTCTGTCTGAAGCAAGTACAGAATTTCCAGATGCAAGGGCCGCTGCGGCCGTTACAGCGGCGAATTAACAAGTTGATCCTAAAAAATCGTTTGGACATAAAACCGCTCCTTCAGGAGGCGGAGAACATAGAAAAAGGGCTTAAGGACATCTATGATCGTGCAGGGAAAGAGGACGAACTAAGAAAAACGATCACCTTACCGGGGATGTACGGTTAGGATGGACAACTATCTCCATCCCCGCGTCTATTCTTTTTGTTCGTATGTCTACATCCAGGAAACGTTGCACAAGCCATATCTGTGTTCTCAGATGTTCTGTGACATCCCTGACTGTGAATGATGATGGCCCTGACGCTAAAGCCATGTATGTGATGATCTGGTCCGCCGTATGGGCATCTAGCGTCCCCTTTCCTCCCATCTCTTCTAAAAGGCGATGGGCAGCTTCCTCGCCTACCCTTTCAGATGATACTCCTCTCTCACCTAGACTATCAGCGCCAAGCACGGTGTTCCTGTATTTTGCAAATAAGAAGATTCCAGCCCCTGTTGATGATCCTACGCTCTGGATGGGTCGTATTGTTGACCTAGTTCCAGAAAGTTCCTTCTCAGCGCTCATTATCATTCGCTGCGCTACATGGCCTGGTAGATTCTGCGAGAAGGCTGTTCCAACAATACCTTCCAGGGGCCCCCTCTCCTCAATGCATAACGGTCCTGGCATTAAGCATGGCCATATTGTGGCCTTGACGATACCTCCGCCTTGTGGATAGAAACCCCTCTTAATGACCTCCGTCTCCATGGATATGCCCATCGACCCAAGGAGGGGGGAAAGGACATTGATGAAATGATCGATAGGAGGGGACATCCGGACTGTTCGTACCACCAACTATCTCAAGTTCGGTAGATGTGGGAGCACCTATCGACGCAAGGACAGCTGCCTGCATGACGAGCGTTATGCTACCGGCCGTTCCAATATCAAAGAAATGGGACCCGCCGATGATCTGCCCAGGGTGAAAGGATATATCGGTCGACCCAATGAATGCCCCATCTATCTCTGCACCGCAGAGCTCAGCAACCGCCTTTACGGCCGTCATATGCTGTGGTGCAAGACCAGGCTTATTGCGTTTGCTGCGTATGTCCTCAATATGAACAGATTTTCCGGTCAACGCAGAAAGAGCTACTGAGTTTCGCAGTACCTGTCCACCGCCCTCGCCATAAGAACCATCAATGTTCAGCAAGCGTATGACCTGGAGAAACGTTATGCATCGACGCTACATATATTATGGCCAGGTCATGCGCATCTAGAAAGTTTAAAGTATACACCACAGTTTATCGGCCACGGGATGCACTGGGCTAACCGCCCAATATACTATGGCGGCAAATATCTGGACCGCGGCAGATCAATCAATGATCATTGAAGTCTTTCCAGATGTCGGCCGTTATGTATACCCCAGAAGGGGAGTATAGGATGGCCATAACCGAAAGCAATGTTATGCTGGATCTGGGGTGATCATGACGGTCGCCTTTATAGGTGCAGCTATGGCAAATCGCTTTAAGCAAAGTGTTGTCCTTGGCTACATCCTCGTTGGCATAATCATCGGACCATACATGGTAGTGTCAATAGGCTCGTTCACCTATACGGGCATGATACACGATACTGGCTTCATAGAAGACCTATCTGATCTTGGTCTGATCCTTCTGATGTTCTTTGTTGGGTTAGAGTTCTCTGCATCGAAGTTAAAGAAGGTCGGTTCTCCAGCGATCGTACTATCGATAATCAATATCAGCGTGGATATGTTCACGGGCGTTCTACTTGGCTTCGCTCTCGGTTGGCCGGTGGTAGACACAATATTCCTCTCCGCTGTGATCGCAATGAGCTGTGCAGCGGTCGCCATGAAATCATTGATGGAACTAGGTCGTCTTAGTAATCCAGAGACCGAATTCCTCCTTGGCGTAATGGTAGTTGAAGATTTCATTTCTGCGGTGTTCTTGGCTGCTGTTGACGGGTTAGTGGTGAACTCGGGTGGATCCACGAATATAGAGGGCTTCATAATAGGCGCTGTGATCTTTATAATATTCTTTATATTTTTAGCATTGATAGTCATACCCAGGGTGGTACGTCAGGATCAATGCGATGAAGAGCGATGAGCTTTTTGTGCTCTTTGCCCTTGGCATTGTATGCATATGTGCTGCATTGGCTCAGGTATGTGGCATATCAGATATGATAGGGGCGTTCTTCATAGGAATGATATTCTCTGAGACCAAGGTCACTGAGCGCATGTCTGAGAAGATGGCACCGTTCAGGGATGCTTTTGTGGCCATATTCTTCATAGCATTCGGTATGATGATCGATCCATTCCTTTTCCCATCGATAATGTCGATCGTTGTGGTAGCCGTAGTGCTCGTAATACTGGACGATGTATTGATAACAGCTTCCATCTCGTTCTTTATGGGATTCTCGGCCCGGCAGTCCACTGCCATAAGCTCATCGCTTTGTGCTAGAGGTGCCGAATCCATATTATATGCGAGTGTTGGAAGCGATGCGAATGGAGCTACGAAAGGTGCTCAGTTGTACCCATTCGCGGGGGCATTCACGTTCATAATGAGCGCCGTCTGTCCATTGCTCATGAAGCGTTCTGCCAAGTTAGCGGATTTCTTTACGCATCGTATGCCAAAGTTCATCAGGTATAGTGCAGCGGTGATAGGGCGGACATTGAGCAAAATGATCATACCATCCAGTTATCGTATATACCACGGCTCGAGAGCTCTCGTTGTTGTTCTATCAGGATATCTCCTTGTGGTAATGCTGGTCGCTTTCACATCCGGGACGGCCCACCTAGCGTTAGCGCTCGTTGGGGTAGTGATCACCATATCAGCTTGGATCGTGGTGCAGCGTAAACTAGAGCCGGTCGTAAAACAGATCAACTATCTGAACCTTGGAACCGTGACAGGTAGGAACATCTACATCAGCAGATATGTGGCGTCCCTTGTCTTTATATCAATGATAATGTGCCTGTCGATATCATTTTTATTCTCTATTTACTGGCCGTCATCAATTATAATAATACTGGCATATATAGCATGGTTCGTCTTCTTCATGAAGATAACTTATGATTATACATGCAAGGATTCAAAGTATCTCAAGCATTCCAAGAACCTAAAGGTCCCTCCGAGACCAGAGATAACAGTAAGTCCACGGACGGAGACGACAGGATCCCAGACTTTCACGCATAGGGAGCGTTGGAAAGGGTTTTGATTCGATCACATGACCTTTTTGAAAGTCGCTACGCTATCGTACAGATATCCGCTGAACTTGATATCTTCACTAGTGACGGCTTTAACCTTTTGAAAAATATCGTTCATGACCGTGTGAGCGAAGTCCCTGGTCGGAAAGCCATCTTCCGGGAATAAGATCACTACCATACTGAACTGCTGAGCGCAAAATATGTAATCATCCAGCATATCTTCTTTCCCAGCGGTATCCCGGGATTCAACGAACTCCATCCAGGCTGGATGTCCATCAATTATAACAGTCACAGCTGCCCGTGGAACATCCTGGTCCATCGTGTAGCGGATATCAGAAGATGGATATTGTTTTTTGAGCAATGTAACGCGTCTTGAGGCCACTGTGTCTACAAGGGCCCTGATTCTCTTCCTTCATGAGCGCCCTTATCCGTGAACTGAGGGATATAAGATGTGGTGATCTCCCTTTTTGAAACACGAGCAAAGTTTCCTGAGCTGATCAATACGAACAGCATGTGAACGATATATCGCTTTCAGATACGCCGCCCACGTCTGGTCTTAATCTCATCGATAGGCGACAAGACACAGATTGCCATCTTTTTCGAGTTTCCTGTATAAAACAAAAGGCTATTCTTGGAAGAGGTTATTCATTCTTCATCCTTATCCTGAAGCAATTTCTCTAGCAGCTCCTTGAGCTCCTTGATAGGTACATCTGGTATGGAGAAGTATGTCGTCCTTCCTCCAGCCGGGTCACCTATGACCTTTGTCTCGATCATGCCATCGTTCGCGACCGCTTGGAGATATGCCCAGAACTGTGTATGACCGCGCGCCTTCTCGCCATACTCCTCAGCAACGATACGATATGCTTCTTCGACCTCTCCCGTGGGAACGTATGCACGGTCCCTTAGTGCTCTAGCGACCGCAAGAAGGACCAATTTCTTCTGCAGATTCAGGTTCTTTATCTTGGTGTCAGTGACTACGCTATAGGTGAGCGCCTTTGCAGCTCTTACATTCTCTGGGGAGACCTCTTTGGACCCGCTTTCTTCTGCTAGCATTCCAGATTTTTCCAGTATCTCAATGGCGAACCGAGCATCGCCTAATTCAGATGCGATATCAGATATGAGCTCGATCGAACCTTCGGTAATGCTGTTCGGATAGAACGCTAGCTGAACTCGATCGGATACAATATCCTTCAGTTCAGCTGCCGAATATTTATCGAAAGTAATGACATTCGCCCTCCTGAAAGTAGAGAGCGCAGAAGGGTCCAACATATCTAACATATATTTTTGCGAGATGAGGATCAGGGACATCGATGCCCTACCGCTCATCTTCTCTTCATCGAACCTCGAAAGCTGGTATATCAGGTCCCCAGCGCCTTTCCTGAGTAATACATCAGCCTCGTCCAGGACAACGATAAGATGAAGTTTTCTGCTCTCCAGATGCTTGTGTAGCGAACGAAGCATCTCCAAGTTACTGAACCCGCGATCCGGATAGTGCTCATCAAAATGGGTCACGAGCCGTAGAAGCACGCTAGAGTCCGTGCTTCTCTGACGACAATTAACAACAACAAAATCCATTGGACGGCCTTTCTCATTACTTTCTTTTACGATATCTAAACAGAACCGTTTTGAAGTGGCGGTCTTACCACTTCCAACATTACCTATCAAAAGCGCAGTTTGGGACACACCAGATTCAATGACCGGACGAAATATCGTACATAGACGTTCCATCTGTTTTTCCCTATGCACTAGATGATCTGGAACATAGTCGAAGGAAAGTTTTGTCGGGTCCTTTAGAACCCTAGCCACCGAAGTATGTTGTTCTTTCAATTTCTTTTCACCCGTATGAACCCTGAGCAGGGGACTATGCTTACTCCGTTATTTTCGAACATATCTGATAAGAGGTTAAGGCCAATGGAGTCGGAGGCCATATGGCTTGCCACCACTATGTTTATCTTATTCTTCCTAGCCTCTTCGATATGGCTATCTGGGACATGCATACATATCACTGTACCTACGCCAGCACGGGATAGTTGTTCATACATTTCTTTTGGTGCAGCTGTCCCTCCCGCAAACTTAGTAGCTATCACACCCGCCCTACTATCTCTCCCGCCAACATAGATCTCTGGTGCGTTACCATTGCGGATAGCAACATCATATTCAGGGATGTTAGACAATATCTCTAGTACATCGTTTAATCTTTCCGGGGTTTCCTTGTCCATCAGGTCCTGCATGAATCTTTGGCCCAGCATATCTGCAGGACTGTGTATGCACATGAATGGTATATCCAGCATTCTACAGGCGTCCACGCTCTCATTGTGGTTCAGCGAGTGCATGCTATACTGTACTTCTTTCATCCTCGGTCCCATGATCCATTCTGCGGCCGTGATAGGGACACCCCAGGATTCCATCATATTCTCTTGTACGCGCATGACCTTGAACAGATTGGCTCTTGCCTTTCCCTGTGGATGGTGTGACAGGATAGCATCTATCTGTTGTCCCTTCTCCTTAAGCCTGTCCACGAGCACTACCTCAGCCGGAGATATGTCTATACCCCACACGGCCCGCTTAATTTGGCACTCTCCATCACCATAGAGGATCCTAGAATCATCGTATGGGTTCCACAAAGAGTCGACATCGAACCTTTCTTTATCTTTGGTTTTTAACTTCTCGTAGGCTATCTTGTTCCGTTCGAGCTCCATGTTCATATCGGCACCATGACGCGGGTCGACCTTCAGAGCCGCCATCACTGCTAGACGATACATGTCATCCATGCGCATACTATCGTCAAAGCATCCCCATTCAAGCCTTTATCTCTTTTTATCTGAGCGAGCCGAAAGCACCTAGGAAAGCCTGAAAAACCGGCCCAATAGCTATAAGAGTATTCATGACAATGCCCATTTGTCAGTGGTCCGTGATAATTGATCGCGGACGGTACGGTCGGAACGACCGGAACTTATGCTTGTGGACAAACTACCGCTACATACGTCCTCGTTGCTAAGTAAGTAGTTTGATCTGATCAAGAAACCCTGCCTGCAGGGGTAGAGCGGTCCAATGGACCTATCAGCCTGACGGTGTAATACTTGCGTTCATTAGATTGAAGGGATCGTTATGCGCGAATCATGTGATTAAAACATTATTGGACCTGGTCTCTATAGACAGCGATATCCATTCAGATAAAGAAAAGATCATAGATTATACAATGAAAAGACTAGAAGAGGCGGGTCTAGAGCCATATACGGTCGGTACTCTCAAGGACCCTGCGATCATAGCATCCCATGGTACTGGTGGTATCTTATTCTCTGGTCACCTAGACACTGTACCTATCGGTTCCGGATGGACAAAGGGTCAAGGAGAGATCGTTGGAGATCGCATATATGGCCGTGGTACCGCTGACATGAAAGGCGATTGCGCAGCGGTAATAGATGTAGCTGAAGAACTGGTGAAAGATAACATTCCATTTTCCATATGCTTCACCACCGATGAGGAGGAACAAATGCATAGCACCTCCGCGGCGGTAAAGGAGGAAGTTGTATCAAAAGCGAGCGCTGTGCTGATCGGGGAACCTACGGGTCTCTGTCCTGCCTATAGGGAGAAAGGGGTATTCAGGTTCAGATTGACGACTAATGGGAAGGCAGCACATGCATCTCAGCCTTGGCTTGGAAAGGATGCTATCTTGAAGATGCACTCGTGCATCGAAAGACTGAGGGATATGGCCAATACCTCTATAGATCATAAGGATGGGGTCACAATGGTGTTCTCGACGATTCAAGGTGGGACCAAGAACAATGTCGTATCTGACCATTGTACTACTGAGATAGATGTGAGGTTTCCATTGCCTCAGACACCTGAGGATATCGAACTAATGATCAATGAGAAGCTTCGCGGTGAGGACTACCGCCTTGATGTAGAGTACATATTGGTAGCTTTTGAATCGGACCCGCATGCACCTCTGACCGATGAGATGTCACACTTCTTAGGGACCCCATCGATAACCGTACCTTATGCAACAGAAGCGCCAAAGTATGCGGCTTTCAATCCGCGTGTCTATATATGCGGACCAGGTGACGTCCATATGGCTCATATAACGGATGAGTATGTCGAAAGGGCCCAGATATATAGGGCGTATGATCTCCTTTCGCATATGGCTAGATATTTGAAATAGATCAACTAATTTAGATATAACTGTCAGAGGCGCTAGATTCGTGAGGATCAGAGCTGCTGGTATTGAAGAGCTTCCTGAGATATCCCTGATCGAAAGGACCTGTTTCCAAAGGGACCGCTATCCGCGTCCAGTCCTGCAGTCCATGCTCTCAGGGCCTGGTTTTCTAACGTTCCTCGCAGAGGATGGTTCGCCGGTAGGGGCCGCGACGATATATGTTCAAAGCGATTCCAAAGAAGGGCAGCTTGTATCTATTGCAGTGATGCCCGAGCATAGAGGCATGGGCATAGCAAAAGCTCTGTTGGAAAGAGCGATATCAGCTACTAAGGACCTGGAGGCAAAGTATATGTTCCTGGAAGTGGACGTGACCAATATCGCGGCCTTGAACCTTTATTTACATTATGAGTTCAGAATAAGAGGGACGATAAAGGACTATTATGGGCCGGGCCGGGATGCATATTACATGGAGCGTTCTATATAGCAAGATATCACTTATTTAGCCAGGAGTTCGTGCGGAAATCAATATATATAGAATGCCGTATTCGCGATGCTGTCATCTATAGGGATGTTAGCTAGAGGTGTAGAAGATGGAAGAGACCCTTTGCAACTGTTGAATTCATTAAGGACAACAACGACTTTATTGCCAGGGTTCAGAGCGAGATTGGCGGTCTCAGAGAGTATCGCAGTGCCTCTCTTGAAGAGGTTCTTGAACAGGTCATCATTGATCTTCAAGAAGAATTTGAGACTGCTGGCTAATCGCCAAAATCCGCAATCTGAGCTCAGTGATCAGTTCTTGTCGCGCTAGGAACATGTTCGAATAAATCGCATAGCTAGAGGTTATATCATGCAGAACCGAGAGAAGTCCGATTACGACAATGTCATATCGTCATATTTCGAGAACGAACAGGTCACAGCATTGATAAACCTAAAGGTAGAGACAAAAGAGGCAGATGTAATCGCCGAGAATATATCGAAGGATCCAGCAGTCAGCGACTGTCTACTTAGTGACTGGAGATACAGATATAGTAGCCGTCGTCAAATTTCAGAACTATTCACAATTGAAAAGATTCCTTGTTGAGAAGATCACTAACATACCAGGGATAAGAGAATCGAAGACCTCCATGGTAGTGACCACATTCAAAGAGGGAAATGAATTAATATTCGAATCCGGAGAACAGATCGACAAAGCGAAATCGAAAAAATGATCTAATTCTGTTCCCCGATTATATAACGCGGAGGCGTGTAGCATGGTTGATAATGTTAGACTTAAACAAGTAATGGATGTATTGGATCAGTTAGCAGAGGACACCTCAGTGCCTAGGAACATTAGGCGAGGCGCTACTGATGCAAAGGAGCGTCTTCTCCAACAAAATGAAGCTATGGATGTAAAGGCCGCGAGCGCGATCTTTATTCTTGATGAGCTTGCGAACGATCCTAACATCCCATTGCATGGAAGGACCCTGATCTGGAATATAATTAGCCAGCTTGAGACGATCAAGTGATCTGATCTGCCAAAGATTTTAAGACCAAAGGCGCTATCAAGCAGACAAGCGGATGTAGTCTAGCTGGTTAGGACTTAAGCTTCCCAAGCTTAAAACCCGGGTTCAAATCCCGGCATCCGCACCTTTTCCAAGCTAGCAATAATATCCCCTGTCAGGACAGTTGGAAAAGGGGCCAGCGTCTGATACGATAAGGGCATTGTACTTTTTCTCATCTCATATCTGGTTCTGCAACGGACCTCATTAAGATCCTGCTGCGAATATCACTATGGCCGTGATCATCATGCTTCATTTTCATGAGCATTGAAAGAGGGTGGCAGAAAGGGCGTCGGAACGACCTGAACTAAAGCTCACGTTAACCAACTATCGCTGAATGTGCAGCGAGGGTAATGGAAGCAGTTTGGACGAAATAAGGCCATGATCGAAAAGAATGGGTCATGACGCGGCGCAAAAGCTTTATAAAGGCGTTTAAATACCACAACCTGGTGACCAAGTGGCTAAGATCAAGATAGAGAACGTTGTGGCCTCAACATCCCTGGGTGAGGAACTAGACCTTCAGGCTATCGCATTGGCCCTCGAGGGCGCAGAGTATGAACCAGAACAGTTCCCGGGACTAATATATAGGCTTAAGGAGCCAAAGACCGCGACCCTACTATTCAGGAGCGGAAAGGTTGTCTGTACTGGAGCAAAAAGCCTAGAGAAAGGTTAAGGTCGCAATAAGCAAGGTCGCCAAACAGATCGAAAAGGCTGGGATAATGATCAAGGTCGAGCCAAAGATAGAAGTGCAGAACATTGTAGCTTCTTCCGATCTTGGTCAAGAGAATTAATCTGAACGCCATTGCGATGTCCTTAGGACTTGAAAGGGTCGAGTATGAACCAGAACAGTTCCCCGGCTTAGTCTACAGATTGGATGTTCCAAAGGTAGTCGTATTGCTCTTTGGATCTGGAAAACTCGTCTGTACAGGTGCGCGCAAACCTTCTGATGTAGACGATGCAGTGAACAAGATCACTGAGGAACTTAAGGCAGCGGGCCTGCTTCGGTAAGCATGAAAAACCCTATTTTTGACGATCATCTCCATCTCCAGCCCACAGGGAGGGGATTGGAGGCACTTCGTGATTTCAGCAAAGCCGGCGGTACGCATTGCATTCTTTGTCATGTACCATATCCTTCGGTCCCCATAACGGCACCTGAGGATTTTTCAGCATCATATAGAATAACATTGGATATGGCCGAACGCGCCAATAAGGAGACATCCGTCAAGGTATTCGCGATGATAGGACCATATCCCATTCTTCTTATCGGACTGGCTGAGCAATTCGGACTTCAAAGGGCCGTGGATATCATGAAAGGCGGCATGGATGTCGCACAGAAGCTTGTGCAAGAAGGCAAAGCTGTTGGAATAGGCGAGATAGGACGTCCACACTTTCCTGTCCCACAGAGCATTTGGGATGCATCCAATGATATAATGTCGTACGGCATGCATCTGGCAAAAGAGGCTTCCTGTCCTGTCCTATTACATACTGAGGGAGGTACACCGGAAGTAATGAAGGACCTGGCCTCTCTGGCGGATAGGTCTGGATTGGACCGCGGAATGGTGATAAAGCACTATTGCCCGCCTTTGATCAGACCTGAAGAGAACTATGGCCTTTTTCCCTCGGTCCTCGCAAGTAAAGAGCCAACAAAAGAAGCATTGTTAAAAGGGTCCAGGATGATGCTCGAGACTGATTTTCTGGATGAGCCATCCCGTCCAGGAGCAGTACTTAACATCACTACGGTCCCAAAAAGGACAGCTGCACTGCTAGCTAGTGGGGAGATGACGGAAGAGGCCGCTTTCCGGATACATAAGGATAACCCAGAAAAAATATACAATGTGAAAATAGAAGTATGAATGGCGAGATCAGCGCCTTATTGAGAATGAATCGAACTGATCTGTGAACTCGGACCACCGTATGACGACCTTGTTAACAAGGGCAAAGGGGTGCTCCTCTTTTAAGCGACGAAGAACTTCTTCTATATCGACTCTTTCGCCCTCAAAGACGGCATATACTGAACCATCGGGCTGATTCCTTACCCATCCTTTAACATTCTGAGCGATAGCATATCTTCTGGTGAATGCACGGAAAGAGACACCCTGTACCTTCCCCGTGAAGCTTGCCTCCGCTCTAGCTTTCATGGGCCTCAATACCCGACCATAATATCAAAGTTTTGTTTTTGCTAGGTCGCCATGAAGGTACTCGAACCTATCCTCAGTTCTATAACTCTACCTGGAGAAGTAAGAGAGCATAGTGAGGGTACGATTGCCGATCGGTCCGAGGTCGCGCTAACTATGTTCACAAAGGTTCAGCTAAGCGAGCCAAAAGTCCCCGATGTGCATGCTGGAGGATGAGAGCTAGCCAATAGCTATAAGAATGCTCATGACCATCCCCGCTTGTTCCTGGTCCATTACGATGGATTCGCGGACAGTACGGTCGGAACGACCGGAACTTAAGCTCGTGGACAGACGGACATCTGCACAAGCTATTGAGCGCAGTGCAAGCCGGCTGGTTGAAGCAAGAAGCGTCGCCTTTAAGGGCGGAGTAGTTCACAACATAAAAAATCACCATTTGACTAGGTAAGGGATGCACATGAGGTCTTTGGTCGAGGAGGCGCTGGCCAGAGATGGCGCGGCGGGCGGGCAGACAAATCAGAAAGCTGCTCATATTAAACCAGCGTTCGAGCAATCAAATTCGGAGGACGCGGAGCTTCTAGAACTGCTCAAGAAATTGAGAACGAATATCAAGATCATTGGTTGCGGGGGCGGCGGTTGTAATACAGTGAACAGAATATCGGAAGAAGGCATAGTAGGTGCTGAGCTCTATGCAGCGAATACAGATGCACAACATCTTCTTGCTGTACATGCAACTCACAAGATCCTTCTAGGCAGAGATTCACTAGAGGCCTAGGTGCTGGGGCCCTTCCACAAGTAGGAGAGGAAGCAGCAAGGGAAGCAGAAGAAGATATACGGAAAGCCTTGGTGGACGCACACATAGTGTTCGTGACAGCAGGCATGGGCGGGGGCACAGGTACAGGTTCTTCAGCGGTAATATCTCAGTTAGCTAAGAGCATGGGTGCGCTTACGGTCGCTGTTACGACCGTGCCGTTCAAAGGAGAAGGGAAATTAAGGATGGAGAATGCAGAATGGGGGTTAGAAAGGCTCCGTAACTCTGCTGACACCGTAATAGTGATCCCGAACGATAAGCTTCTTGAGCTATGTCCTAGGCTGTCTATCAATTCGGCCTTCAAGGTAGCTGATGAGGTCCTCATGAGGGCCATCAAAGGGATAACAGAGCTCGTGACCAAACCAGGGCTGGTCAACCTAGACTATAACGACCTGAGGACCATCATGAAAGGCGCTGGAGTAGCCATGATCGGTCTTGGAGAATCGAACGGGAAGACCGATGACCGCGCTGCAGAGGCCATACAGGATGCACTAAGTTCACCGCTATTGAACGTAGATATCTCTGAAGCTAGTGGTGTGCTCATCAATGTAGTGGGAGGATCGGATATGACCCTCTCAGAGGCGGAAAAGGTAGCCGATATACTTCATAGTAAAGTATCACCCAATGCACGCATTATCTGGGGTGCGGGGGTGGACCCTAGCTTGGACCACAAGATACGGGTGATGATGGTCATTACCGGGGTCAAGTCAAAGCAGATCCTGGGTCGGTCCAGAGAGAGGATCTAAACTTAAGGGCACGGATGTCGACGTAATCAAATGAAAAGGTCGCCATCAGGTGATACGAGATACTGACCGAGATGATGGGTCATCTCGGTCCCCGTGCACACCCTGTCCTCCAGACATATTTTAGGGTTGCACGGCACCGAAACTTTTTAAGCTAGAGATGCATGTTAACCCCTAGCCCGGACGGCTATTCAGTATCTATGCTGCAAAGCGTCCAGGGGGGCTTATCATGAAATCATTCCTAAGCGACGCCATATCCCGAGCAGGTGCTCAAGGTGGAGACGCTAGTGCACCGTACCAGGGGTACTCCGCAGCCGATCAGGAACTTGTAAAGATACTGGAAGGTCTAAAGACCAATATCAAGATCATTGGCTGCGGGGGCGGCGGCACTAATACTATTGACCGTCTGTCCGATTCTGGCATTGTTGGTGCTGACATATATGCCGCCAACACTGATGCACAGCATTTGCTAGCTGTAAGAGCGCCGCACAAGATCCTTCTAGGCAGAAGATCCACTAGAGGTCTAGGTGCTGGGGCCCTTCCACAAGTAGGAGAGGAAGCAGCAAGGGAAGCGGAAGAAGATATCCGGAAGATCCTCAATGGTGCTGATATTGTTTTTGTGACAGCAGGCATGGGCGGGGGCACAGGAACCGGTTCTGCACCTTACATAGCTAAGCTAGCTAAGGACATGGGCGCCCTTACGATAGCTATCGTCACTATGCCTTTCAAAGCGGAGGGAATAATCCGAGCAGAAAATGCAGAGAAAGGCCTGGAGAGGCTTAGGAACTCAGCGGACACCGTAATAGTGATCCCGAACGATAAGCTTCTTGAGCTATGTCCCAGGCTTGCTCTGAATGCAGCTTTCAAGGTAGCGGATGAGGTCTTAGTGCGTGCCATAAAGGGCATCACCGAGCTCATTACGAAGCCAGGCCTTGTCAACCTAGATTTCAATGACCTAAAGACCATCATGAAAGGCGCTGGAGTAGCCATGATCGGTCTTGGGGAAGGCGAAGCTGATGAGAGGATCGAGCATGCTGTTAATGATGCTATCAACTCACCGCTGATCGATGTAGATATAACTGGGTCCAGTGGTGCCCTTGTTAACATGTTACCGGTGGCGAGAGCATGACAATATCCGAGGCAGAGAAGGTCGCGGAAATAATCCAATCTAAGGTATCGCCAAATGCACGCATAATCTGGGGTGCAGCAGTAGACCCGATGTTAAAAGAAAAGGTCAGAGTAATGGTCGTAATAACCGGCGTAAAATCAAAGAACATTATCGGGCCACAAGCGGAAAAAGAGAAGAAAATGATGGACGTCGACTTTATTAAGTAGATGTCTAACGATACAAACGATATAAATACAAAGAACAGATCTCAAGAGTGTATTAAGATGGATATCGTCGACAAGTCCTGGGAAATACAGAAGAACATCGAAGAAAGGTTCAAGAAGATCGGCAAAGGTAAATATGGCCGTGTAATCAAGATGGCCCGTAAGCCCACTCATGAAGAGTATGCTAGGGTAGTTGAGATCACTGGCCTAGGCCTGATATTAGTAGGTGGCATAGGCTTCGCGATATACTGGTTAATGAACTATTTGCCAGGTTACCTCTGATGCGGATATCTAAGGTTAAAAAAGGGATTGACAGACATGACAGAAGATAACCAAGCTATTCCCCCACAAGTAGGAGGCGAGGGAATGATCACTTTTATTGGGCAGGGATCGGATGTAAAGGTCCCGGCCTCCAGCACTGCTAGCTGGAGCTTCCAGCTGAAAGGTAAAGAGGCAGGTAAAAAGAAAGTTAAAATGAAGATAGCTCTCGCACTGGTACCAGCGGAGGCAGCGGAATGGAACGTTCGTCTTCTGGATGCTCAGGGCGGGTCCCTATTCGACAATCACAGCTCACGCTCGACACCCGAGTTCGAGTTCTTCATCGAAGGCAACAGGTCAAAGGAGCTTAAGCTGGAGGCCCACTCCCCCGTAGGAGCGTCTTTCCAGGATAAGATCAGCATATCATTAGAAGCATGCATGGTAGAAGTGCCCTCGGATTGTAGCCGTCTTAAGTTCTCGGCCGAGGCAAGACAATCTATACTTGCCCTTAAGACATCGATCGGGCACGAGAGAGATGTTGCCGATGGTATCGCCAGCCGGGCAAAAGCAGGAAAGTCCGACATATCTGCTATCCTGGCTCCTACGAACCTAAGGGGATATGTGTTCATAGAGGGTATGAACACGAACAATATGCGGGAGACCGTTAAGGGCGTGAGAAAAGCCCATAGCTTCGTTGAAGGAGAGATGGACTTTTCAGAGATCGATCATTATCTTGCTCCAAAGCCCCTTGTCTCAGGTATCACTGAAGGGGATGTCGTGGAGCTTGTAGCTGGACCGTTCAAAGGTGAAAAGGCTAGGGTCCAGCAGATAGACGAATCAAAAGAGGAGATCACCGTGGAGCTCTTTGAGGCCATGGTGCCGATCCCAGTTACAGTTAGAGGGGACCATGTAAGGGTCCTCGAGAAAGAAAGGTGAATAAGATGGCAGAGACAGTTGAAGTGTTAGTGGAAGGCGGCAAGGCCACTGGTGGCCAGCCCCTCGGTCCAGCGCTAGGTCCGCTTGGAGTGAATATACCTCAGATCGTTGCAGAGATCAACAAAAAGACAAAGGCCTTCGAAGGAATGAAGGTCCCTGTCAAGATTACGATCGACTCGAAGACAAAGGCTTTCGACATAAAGGTCGGAACGCCACCAACATCCTCCTTGGTATCCAAGGAGCTGGGTATCGAGAAGGGATCAGGTTCCCCTAAGGCTAACAAGGTAGGGAACTTGACAATGCAGCAGGCCACGAAGATCGCTCAGATGAAAGGCGATTCTCTTATGGGGAAGGACCTTAAGATGAAAACGCTCGAGGTCATTGGTACATGCACCTCGATGGGCGTGACGATCGAAGGGCAGGATTCAAAGGCAGTCCGTGCTGATGTTCTAGCTGGGAAGTTCGACAAGTTCTTCGCCGAGTAGGCGAAGGCTTGACCTTCCTACAAAAGTATTATAAATAAATGATTCATTAAGAGGGATCACTCTGTAGGAGAGCTATGCTCACTTGCACTACAGGAGGAATGTTATTTGGTAGAAAAATCGACCTTAACGGCCGTCAATAAGGCTCTCGAGAGCGCCAAAAAAAGGAAGTTCCGAGAGACTGTTGATCTGGCCATCAACCTGAAGGACGTGGACCTGTCGATTCCGAAGAACAGGATCCAGGATGATATTGTTTTGCCTCATGGTCGTGGCAAGGCCCTCAAGGTGTGTGTGATAGGTGGCGGTGAAATGGCCCTTAAGGCCAAGGGAGCTGCTGATCTTATCATCACTCCGGATGAGCTTGGTAAAATAGCCGATGATAAAAAGCAGGCGAAGGCAGTGGCTCGTCAGATGGATTATTTCATCGCCGAGGCACCATTGATGCCCATGATCGGTAAGAGATTGGGTATTGTCCTCGCACCACGCGGCAAAATGCCAAAGCCGATCCCACCAGGAGCGGACCCTAAGCCAATGATCGAGAACTTGCGCAAGACAGTATCTGTGCGTAGCAAGGATAGGAGAACGTTCCAGGTACCAGTTGGAACGGCTGACATGACCTCGGAAGAGATTGCAGAGAACATCGATGCGATCATGAAGAAGGATCCTAACCAAGCTAGAGAAAGGTAAGATGAACATTGACACAGCCTTCGTCAAGACGACGATGGGACCTGCTGAGAGGCTCATGTAAGGGGGGCACGATATGGCACACGTAGCATCTTGGAAGAAAGATAAGGTTCAAGAGCTGGCCGATATAATGGTCAAGAACCAGGTCGTTGCCATTGTGGATATTCATGGCATCCCTTCGCCTCAAATGCAAGCGATCAGGCGAAGCATGCGCAAAAGCGCAGCAGTGCTCATGACCAGGAACAACCTGGTGCTCATCGCATTGGATGAGGCTGCAAAGCAGAAACCAGGGCTGGAAAAGCTTAAACCTCTAATCGCAGGGCAATGCGCTATAGTAGCTACCCCGATGAATCCGTTCAAGCTGTTCCAGGAGATGGAGGCATCCAAGACAAAAGCCCCTGCAAAACCTGGCGATGTAGCTCTAGAGGACATCGTTGTCAAAGAGGGAGAGACCCCTTTCAAGCCAGGCCCCATAGTGGGTGAGCTTCAGAAGGTAGGTATCCCGGCAGCCATCGAGGGCGGAAAGATCGTGATCAGGAAGGAGAAGGTCCTGGTAGAGAAGGGACACAAGGTCTCAGATGACCTGGCAAAGATCCTTCCGAAGCTTAAGATCTTCCCAATGATCGTTGGAATGAACCTCGTGGCAGCTTATGAAGAGGGAATAGTGTACGGAAGGGACGTCCTGAACGTACCGAAGGACTATTACCCGATGATGCTTGCTACAGCGTCTCGTAATGCTATCGCATTAGGAGTTAAGCTAGCGTATCCGACCGAGCAGACGATCAACCCGCTGCTGGCGAAGGCATATCGCGAAGCAACCGCTCTTAGCATAAAGGCAGCCATCCCGACGAAGGATAATATTAAGCTTCTCCTGGCAAAGGCGAATGCAGAAATGCTCGCAGTTGCCGCCCGTGTTCCAGGCTTGGAAGACGAAAGGCTGAAAAAGCAGCTGAGCTCAGCTACTCCAGTAGCAGCTCCAGAGAAGCATGACGAGAACAAAAAGAAAGAAGAGGACAAGAAGCCCAGCGAAGAAGAAGCCGCTGCAGGCCTCAGTGCTCTATTCGGTTGATCAAAGATAAAAGGAGGAATAAAAATGGAATACATATACAGCGCCCTAGTACTTCACGCCGCTGGAAAGACAGTTAACGAAGAGTCTATTGCGAACGTTCTGAAAAGCGCAGGTGTCGAGCCTGATGCAGCCAGGGTAAAGGCCTTGACAGCATCCCTTGAAGGTGTCAGCATCGATGAGGCCATCGCCTCTGCAGCCATTGCATCCGTAGCAGCTGCTCCCGCCGCACCAGCCGCTGAAAAGAAGAAAGAAGAGAAGAAAGAAGAGAAGAAGCCAGAGGTTTCTGAAGAGGAAGCCGCCGCTGGCCTTAGCGCTCTCTTCGGTTGAACGACACCAAGCCGTGCTTGACGGCATACACCGTCAATGCATGGCGAACGGGCTCTTTGCCCGTCTTTTTTATTATGATCAAAATCATCAACGACCTCCCAGCTCACGTTGGAATGTGAGGAAGCATTCTAAATGTCAAAAGTAAAGTGGCTTTCCACAAAGGAAGTTAGGTTCATCTTCAGCTATCTTTATGTGAGCTAAGATATCAACTCACTTTGTTTGTCCCCGGTCGAAGATCAGCAAGCAGCATCGAACTAGCCAGTAACCGTTATTTGGCGGCTATTTTTTATTTATTATGTCATCCCCTGAGCGCATGATATTAAATACAACCCATTGCATAATGACATTTGTCTGACAAATACACTAAAAACGTCGGACAAAATATACCCAAAAGGCAGCGTCATGAGCGATACAGAGCGGATAACAATCAGGATCCCGAGCGATAAGGTCGGTGCCCTTGACACGTTAGTAAAGGAGGGAAAATATCCCACCATATCCGATGCGATACGGGCCGCGATCGATAGCTTTGTGGAAAGCCACTTTACACCTGAGCATATCGAAAGGATCACTGTAGAGCTGCCAAAGGGTAACGTGATCGAATTAGAGTGCTTAGTGAAAGAGGGCGATTCCGTCTCTATCGATGACGCTATACGAAATGCGGTCCGTGAATATACCAGGAAGAGAATAAGTAAAGAACTGGAAGAAATGCACTAGCTCTTGTCTATTGCAATGTAAAGGTCAGAGGTGGGGTTGGATGACCGGGTGGGATGGCCAGTGTTTGGATAGGGAGCTCGAGCAGGAATGTGCCCAGCTCAACATCTTTGTCGTTGGATGTGGAGGAGGCGGTTGCAACAGCGTTAATCGTCTTATGAACATCGGCGTCCGCAACGTCAGGACAGTTGCAATAAACACAGATAAAAGTCACCTTAGGACCGTCAATGCACATAGCAGATTATTGATAGGCGGAGAGAAGACGCGGGGTTTAGGCGCTGGTGGCATTCCTGAGGTAGGAGAGGCGGCGATGGAAGATTCCATCGGGCCGCTGTCAGATATCCTGCAAGATGCTGACCTTACATTCGTCACCGCAGGTATGGGTGGAGGAACGGGGACAGGGGTCGCTCCCGTTGTAGCTAAGCATGCTAAGAGAAAAGGGTCCCTTGTCATCTCTATGGCGACCACACCGTTCGAGTTCGAGAGAGGCGAACGGATGGAGATCGCGCTTAAAGGGATAAAGAAGCTCAATGAGAACTCGGACATGCTCCTATTGCTGGATAATAACCGTCTAGCATCGATGGTGAACAATCTGCCAATGGCACAAGGGCTTGCGGTAATGGACCAGCTTATATCCGAGGTCATCAAGGGGCTCGTGGAAGCGATCACGGTACCATCCCTGGTGAACCTTGATTTTGCGGACCTAAAAACAATAATGAGATGCAAAGGGGTCTCAACGATACTCTATGGAGAGAGCACCGATTCCGGATGGGGCTGTTAGAGACGCTCTCAGCAACCCCTTGCTAGAAGTAGACTATAAGGGAGCGATGGGAGCGCTCATCCACATCACTGGCGGCCAGGGCATGAGCATGAGAAAGGTCAACAAGGTCCTCAATGGCATGAGCGAGCCACTGCATCAGGACGCACAGGTCATTTTCGGAGCAAGGGTAGACCCTCAGTGTGAAGATATGATCCGTGTGATGGCGGTAATTACAGGGATAAAGGAAGTACCGCAGCATGTGACAAAGAGATCAAAGGATAAAATGAGATTAAATGAGGCACTAGAAGAGATGACAGTGTCATATCTTCATTGATCCTTGTCTTTCTTGCTTTTCTCTAGTTGCTTAGCGGCATCTCCGATCACGCCCATGATCGTGTAATATTCCCATTTTGTGGGGACTGCCCGTCCCATTAATCGGCGGAACATCACCTCTGTCTTTTCTCTACGGAACTCAGGATAGCTCTCAGCCTCTAGAAGGCGATCGAAATATTGAAAGAGCATCTCTTTCTCATGCTCTGTGGCAGGCGTTGGTTTATGTGGCTTATTATCTACTTGAAAAACCTCGTAGAAGACTATTGTTGCAGCATGTGATAGATTAAGGATCGGGTATCCTTCGTACGCCGGTATGTGCACTAGGACGTCACAACGTTTCTAATTGTTCTTGCGACAGCCCAAGGTCCTCAGGTCCGAACACGAGTGCGATGCGGCCTTCATGGTCCTTTGCTTTCTCAGCGAATTCCATTGGCTCCATTGGTATCCTAACAAAATGTCTTTGTCCTTCAGTGATTATACCAGATGTTCCGACGACCAGATCGCAGTCACAAACAGCTTCTTCCATGGAGCTTACGATCTTTGCCTCGCGAAGAATATCCCCCGCATGCTTCGCGCGCTTGTACGCTTCATCTGTGATCTGGCATGGGTTGACCATATAAAGTTCGTTCAGATCGAAATTACCCATTGATCTTGCTACAGCACCTATATTGCCATCGGTCTGAGGCGAGACCAGTACTACCCTGTATGCAGGCATGCTACCTAGAAAGCCCTTAATATCTGGTTCCTACTTAATGATAACGTGGTATGGCACGCAGCCGTAAAATTGGCGTATGATGGTAGATCATTCATGGGTTCCCAGCGCCAACCAGGAGTGCGGACCGTCGAGTCGGATACAATAGCTTCCCTAAAGCGGATCGGTGCAATATCATCAGTTACTGGATCCAGGTTCAGGTTCGCTAGCAGGACGGACCGGGGCGTTAGTGCCCTTGGGAACGTGCTAGCATTCGATACGGATTTTGACCAGCGTTCCCTGCTAAAAGCCATCAACGCTTTTTCAGACGATATATTCTATTACGCATGGGCAGAAGTGCCAGCGAACTTCGTGCCTCGACGGGCCAAAGGCAGATGGTATAGATACCTACTGCCGAACGATGGCATAGATGTCCAGTTGATGTGCAAGGCCGCCAAGATGTTCGAGGGCCGCCATGATTTTAGAAGGTTCTGCAAGGTCGACGGGCGTGGGACGATGAAGACCATCGATAGTATAGATATCATAACGGTCAGCGATATGATCGTGATCGACCTGCATGCCAGAGAGTTCCTTAGGAATATGGTCAGACGTATGGTCTCCGCTATGTCAGAGGTCGGGAAGGGGCGAGCGGACATGGACGAGATAAATGGTTCGTTCAATGGGGAGGACGGCTCATTCGGTCTTGCGCCAGCGGAAGGGCTCACCCTAATGGATGTAGATTACGGGTTCGATTTCAATATCTGCGTTCCGAACACACTTCTAAGAAAGGCCAGGGAATATCGTCGCGACGCGTTCTATCGCCTTGCGTTCATAGAAGGTCTGCCCATCGATCAAAAATAGGTGCGTGCTCAGAAGGAATGCGGACACCTGCTGGTCATCGTCATATATTCCATGTTGCGGGATGGTTCCTTTTCATCCATAATCATTTTGTGCAGCTGTCATATATCGTTAACGATGATAGTATCCATTACTGGCACACCTGGCACTGGGAAAAGCACCGTTGGCGATATCCTCAGGTCCAGGGGACATAACGTTATCGAGCTTGGAGAGTTCATAAAAGAGAATGAGCTTTACGGCGAGCTTGATGAGGAGCGTGGAAGCTATGATGTCGACCCTGAGGAGCTCGACGTTGTTCTTAAGCAAAAACTTCCAGGCGGGACAGTACTTCTCGTCGGTCATCTCTCTCACCTGGTGAGCGTTGATGTTGTGATCGTGCTCAGGTGCCGGCCGTCCGTGCTTGCTAGCCGGCTCAGCGAAAGGGGCTATTCACGAGCCAAGGTAAAGGAGAATATGGAGGCTGAAGGGTGTGATGTCATTCTTATCGAGTCGACCGAACTTGTGAATGATGTTTGCGAGATAGATACTACGGAGCTATCACCAGAGAAGGTCGCCGGCTCTATCGAGGAGATCTTGGAAGGGGAAAGGGAAAAGTACGCCATAGGGCATGTTGACTGGAGCGATGAGGTATTGGGATGGTTCTAGATTCGAAAAGGGATAGTGTAGAGTTCATTGTGGCGCCGGTCGCAAGAGCATTCTCAAGGTTCAACCCGAACACTATTTCCTGGCTTTCCTTCATATTGGCCGTGGCTGCTGGAATATCCATATTTTTCTCACCAAGATCGCCTTGGGTGCTGCTCCCTCTTGCTTCAGCATTGGTCATAACAAGCGGGTTCTTTGATGCATTGGACGGTAAAGTAGCTAGGCTTACTGGCCGCACATCTAAGCGCGGTGACCTTTTGGATCACATATTGGACCGTTATTCCGATGTCGTGATGATCGGTGCTATAGCAGTTTCTGCATGGTGCAATCCATACATTGGGTTATTGGCACTTACAGGTGTCCTTCTGACCAGCTACATGGGCACTCAAGCCCAGGCTGTCGGCGCAGGAAGATTATATTCTGGGCTGCTTGGGAGGGCAGATCGGCTTGTACTGCTATGCTTAGCACCCCTGCTTGAAATGGTGCTCCTAACCTTCACGAACGGATGGCTAACTGTAGGCACTGTCAGTCTTTCGATGTTCGAGATAGTGATGTTATACTTTGCAGTGGTAGGTAATGTCACAGCGATACAGAGAGCTATAGCGATCTGGAAGGCGCTTGGCACATAAGCGCCCTTATCCCTCTTTCTCATCCTTTTTGATCGGTGATGGCTGCATCTTTGGTCATGTTCTTTATCCTGTAATATGTCAACGGATGTTTTACCCTCGGGTTATCACAGAGGCTATCCGGCTCATAGCAGATACCATAGCTCTTCATAGTGGCGCATTCTGGGGGGGTATACTCTGTTCCCGAGGTCTCTCCAGTTATATGGTCAACTTGATATTTCGTCTTACCAACATCAAAATCAGGCGACTTTGAGAAAAGAGCAAGTATCTCCTCAGCTGAGAGCCCGATATGATGTAAGAATGCGGTCAGTGAGAATCTTCCAGAATGAGGCATGTTCTCACCGACCTGCGCCATTGCTATCAGATGTTTCATGCAAGGGGGAAAATTCTCGATATGGACTTTCCCAAAGTCATTGGCCTTGTATTGGTTCCGGCGAAGTTCCGTCCTAGCTTTGAGCTCTTTAAGATCCTCAGCAAGGATCTTTGATATATCGTTCGTGACCTGGATAGGCAGCTCAGATTCAAGTTTATCCTGCAAGGCCTGTTGGAGGACCCTAGCAAAATGTTTCTTCGATAACGTTACGAACCCCTGTCTCACTTCGGTGTTCACAAGTTTCCATTCTTTCTCCCTCATCCTTGATGTAAATCTTAGAAAATCAGAGAAGTGCATTCTAAGGTCGTCCTCATCCCTCAGAGCCTTTACGTCCAACTGATATGCGACCTCTTCTACGATGTCAAGCTCATCGGTCTGTAGGCGTTCATACATGGCCACCCCTTCAGCCAGCGCATACCTCCTTATCAAGAACTTGTCGTTTATGCACGATACTAATATCCTGGCCATTGGGTAGGACAGGGTCTCTTCAAGCCTTTCTTCCTCGGTACGCATTGGTCTTATCTGGACCTCACCTAGGTCCAATGTGTCAATGACGCGCTGTTTGCCTCTTACCCGTGCGGGCCGACATATCTCGCTAGCTAGAAGGTCATCTAGCGTTACCCCAGAGTCTTTGACATAATCTGAGGAATCTCTTAGGAAAGGATATTTCGCGAAATGGAGGGAGTCCATTGAAAGGAACCACGTCTCTGCATAGTTAAATAATTTCCATAAAATGGATGGTATGATCTAGCTGTACTCCAGATATGGCAGGATGGCGTCAGCCACCTCCTTATCGTCTAGTGCATTGATAAGATCGTCAGGCCCATGCATTGGTCTTGCATTGAAAAGACGGATCGCCCTTTTCCTTCCAATGTTCGGCAAAGAGCTGAGCGCCGATAAAGGACAATGATTGACATCCAAAGGATACTCGACTGCTGTAATACTGCGGTAGCCCCATTCGACCACTACAACGTCCACCAACTTCGATAAAGGTAAGCGATATGGGATCCCCACAAGCAACGGATACGATCCGATTCTGTCTTCCGAACGTCACGCTACCTTCTACCATCTCAGTGAAAATACCGGTGAGGACCGTACCGACAGGAACCAATCGCATAAGCATCGGACGGTCTATCTCCTCTCTGACCTTTTCTTTGAACTTGATGAACTGCGAGTGTGTGATGGTCTGCTTGAACTCTCTTCGGACGGGTATGACCTGGCGAACATTTATTCTCCTAAGAAGATAGTTATTTTCCATGACCTGTTTAAGGAAGGCTAGGTTCATCTCCAGGGTCCTTGATGTCTCACCCTCCAGACCAATGATGAAATTTAAGCCAGGTAGCATGAGCGGAAGGCCATTCTTACCTCTTTCCCTTCCCACCTCATTGATCATCCTGATAGCCTCCATCGTCTGTGCGGAGTTTGAGTTCAGATTATTTGCCGTCTTTACCGCTGGGTCGGCACTTTCCAATCCCAAGGCCAGAACATTGCCGGAAGTGCAATACTTGGCGATGGATCTAAGGATCTTCATGGACTCGACCGGATGGTCGGAGATCACGGCGGGGTTCGCATTATCGACATGAAGAACATCGACGCCTATGGATGATATCCCTGAGAAGAGTTCTTCGATCGCATCAGGGTCAGGTGTAGGTGTATCGTCCTTCGATGGGTGTGACATATATGAGATGATGCAGGTCTGGGCTCCAAGCCTGAAATTCCTGACGCCAAGCTCATGCAATCGTTCGACCTCTGCGATAATGGCAGCTGGTCTTCTGAATACCGGCTCGCCTTTCATAGGTTCTACGCAGAATGAGCATCCTCCTGATGCATATCTTACACAGCCACGGTATGTCTCTATCTCTGCAATGAGCGGCATGGGATAGTCTGGATGATGAAGTACTGAATCGGCACCAAGCATCAACCATCTGTCCCATTCTTCAGATGTACGCCACCTTTGCGAAGGGGTCTTCCCTTCCAGGACATCAAAGGTCATTGACGCAGGGTCCCTCAGGGCAAGAAGATCAAACAGATCCGAAGATAGATCATGCATAAGGACCGCAGGTCCACCCAAGATCTTTTTACCGGGAAGCGAGCCGGCTAAGCGTTCGATCTCAGGTCGAGAGGCTGGAGCGGCCCTGATATATTTACCAGGTACGGCGGAGCCAGCCATAATAACATAGATGTCAGACCTTGGGATGGCTGATCCATTGCGTATTTGGTCGATGGTAATATAATTCGCTTCGGACCCAGCATCTCTCGTCGCCCCAACTATGGCTCTTACCTGAGGTGAAATGAATGGCGGTACTCCAAGGCATGCTGGCTCATCTATGAAGCAGTCTATGATCGTCACTATGGTCATTTTTGTTTACCACCAAGCTACGGAAATCGTTGTCCAACCTACGAAGACTATTAATAAGATTTCGGCATTTTCCGAATAAACCCATCAAACAGGGTATTCTCATCTGTTGTCTCAAAGGATATGTCTATTGGAGCATGAAGTTTATGGGCGAGGTCAAGAAGAACGAGGAGGAATTGCTGAAGAAAGCATACGAGCCTGCTAGGCTTGCTATGAAGTATCACCCCTTTTATGAGGGTAGAGTCAGATAATCACAGCGAAATGTCCTGTAAGGAATTTTCAGGACTTTGCGATCTGGTACACACCTGGTGTGGCCGAGCCATGCAAGGATATACAGAAGAATCCAGAGAAGGTCTATGAGCATACTAGCAAAGGGAACATGGTAGCGATCGTATCGGATTGTACAAGGGTCCTCGGTCTTGGCGATATAGGCCCAGAGGCCGGTCTCCCGGTCATGGAAGGAAAGGCATTGTTGTTCAAGTACCTTGGAGGCGTAGATGCAGTTCCAATATGTTTGGCCACCAAAGACCCAGAGGAGATAATCAAGACCGTGAAGTACCTCGCTCCATCCTTTGGCGGTATCAATCTGGAAGATATCGAGAACCCCAAGTGTTTCGAGATACTTGCCCGCTTGCAGGCCGAAATGAAAATACCGGTCTGGCATGATGATCAGCAGGGCACAGCGACAATAGTGACCGCGGGTGCGATAAATGCCCACAAGGTCGTTGGGAAAAAGCTGAAGGATTCCAAGGTGGCTATGGTCGGGGCTGGAGCCGCCAATATTGCTATATCAAGGGTAATGATCGCTGCAGGGTTCAATATCAAGAACATCGTGATGTGCGACAGTAAGGGCACATTACATCCAGGAAGGACAGATATCAAAGAGACGCATCATGAGAAATGGTTCATGGCGACCCATTCGAATGCTGAAGGTATTGTCGGAGGGATCAAAGAGGCAATGAAAGGTGCCGATATCGTCGTTGCGGCATCACGCCCTGGGCCAGGTGTCATCCAAAAGGATTGGATATCAGGTATGGCGGATAATTCCATTGTCTTCGCTACAGCTAACCCCATCCCAGAGATATGGCCTTGGGAGGCAAAGGAGGCAGGGGCAAGAATAGTTGCTACCGGTCGATCGGACTTCCCTAACCAGGTCAACAACTCGATCGGGTTCCCAGGGATATTCCGTGGAGCTCTTGATGTTAGGGCTAGGACGATCACCGATGATATGTGCATTGCTGCGGCTAACGAGATAGCGAAGACAGCTGATGATAAAGGCCTGTCCGAGACATACATCGTACCTACAATGGATGAATGGGAGGTCTTCCCGCGTGAGGCCGTTGCAGTTGGTATGAAGGCCATTGAGACCGGCATAGCAAGGGTCAAGATGTCGCGCGCAGAGCTTTCTCATAGAGCTGAGGAAACTATCAAACGGGCAAGGGGCGAGACCCAACTTTTGATGAAGGAAGGCTTTATCAAAGCGCCCCCGGCATGAGCCATCCTCATCCAAAACTTTTTTTCTATATTTTTATATCTTAGTTCAGGGGAAGTTTTCGAACGCAAGTTGAGCAATAGAGCGATGATCCGTGTTCGAAGGAATGCAAATATCATTTTTTTTCTCTATCCGTTATAATTTTGTACGGCCCTATTACGGTCCTTATCTCGGTCATCGCGACAGCATTATCATAGCGCTAGCTCAGTGATATGTTGAAGCTGCAGAACATGTGGTGGGGGCGACAGGAATTAAGAAAATATGGAAGCCCCCGACATACGTCAGCAAGCATAATGCGAACTTCCTGGATGAAGCAAGAAGAGCTACATTAATGACAAGGCGGCTCATATTTATTCGCATTTTAGTATCTGAGCATGTCCTAAGGACTGAGGATGAGGCTCATGGCTCTCGTCGGTCCTAGCATATATCTATGTAAATTACCATTCCTATCCCGTTCAAGATATAGCATAATGGCTTGCTAGGATCTACAGAATGGTCGTGCGATGGTATTATGAAATATTCAGAAGCAAGGGCAGGAAGGATCTTCATCGTTAGATTGGAGCAAGGCGAGATAATACACGAATCCTTGGAAAAGTTCGCTAGCGATCATAAGATAATGTCAGCAGCAGTAATGGCAGTAGGTGCTGCAGATAAAGGGAGCAAGCTGATAGTAGGACCTAAAGAAGGAGATGAGCGTCCAGTTATTCCGATGGAGCATCTGCTTGAGGATCCCCATGAAATGACAGGGTTCGGCACCATATTCCCCGATGAGAGTGGCATCCCCAGATTACATATGCACCTCGCTGCAGGCAGAGCAGGAAAAGCTTCGGTAGGATGCGCACGACGCGGAGTAAAAGTTTGGCAGATATTAGAGGTCATTTTGATAGAGCTCATCGGCTCAGACCCGAAAAGGATATTCGATAAGAGCACCGGTTTCGAATTACTTGAACCATCACCGACAAAGTAGTCAACTACCCACGAAAGGATCCGTGGGTGTGTGGAACAAGTCATAGAACTACGTGATATCCTCGTGTACGCGGCAAGAAGGCGCGTTCGACCGAGGGATGGCAACCATGGTGCGCCCATCAACATATGGGTCATTCGGAGAATACCTACGAAAATAACAGATATCCGTTGATGGATGTATCATTCTAGGCTGTTCGGCTCATATTTGATAAGTAAGGATAAAATAAGAATGGTGAAAGTGATGAAGATCGCACATATCTCTGATATCCATCTTGCTAGCTCGTTCTTCGTTCAGAAATGGGCAGATAATGTCGTACATATCATCAACGGTGAACGTCCGGACATATTGATCCTGACCGGCGACCTGACGGATAATGGATATGTCAACGAGTTCGAGATGGCAAGGGATTTTCTTGACCGGCTAGAGGTTAAGGAACGTGTTATTCTGCCAGGCAACCATGACGCTCGAAATCTTGGCTACACCATATTCGAAGAGATGTTCGGGGACCGTTTCCCTTGTTATTCCAATAGCGAGATAGCCATCGTTGGACTTGATTCCACAGAGCCGGACGTGGATGATGGCCATATTGGAAGGGAACATTATAGCACCATTCTTAGCAATTTGCCAAAAGGGAAGGTCAGGATACTGGCCCTTCACCATCATCTTGTACCCATACCTGGGACCGGCAGAGAGCGGCAGATACCGACCGATGCTGGTGATGTGCTCGGTATATGTAAAGAAGCGAAAGTCAACCTTGTGCTCTCAGGCCATAAACATCTGCCATGGGTATGGAACCTGAATGGCATGTACATGGTAACTACGGGCACTGCAACAACAAGAAGACTAAAGGGTCATTCACATCCATCTTTTGGATTGATAGATATTCAGGATGGCCATTTATCACTTACAGAGGTCGAATCGGATACGATGGAAAGAAGGAACGTCCTTTCAGTTGAGCTGCCCTCGGACTAGGCAATATCGCCGCATACCTTCTATGGAACTGGAGAAGGACCAGAAATACAAGCTCAGGACATATGATCATCATTACATTCATTGTACGGTCGTCAGCAGATAACTTTGGTTCCTGACATAACGAAGGTATCTTTTTCGAAGCTGGAAGTTATCGGAAAGGGGCTGGATCAACAAGCATAATTATATAAACAAGACCTGAGATGAGGCGATACATAGGGTCGAACGATCCGAGAGAATACTTGTTTGACATTGCACACTAGGTGTGTTCAATGGATGATGCAAGTGCCCTGAAAGGGCGCATTTCGTTATAGATATGGGCGTTCATCGCCTCAAAATCCGGTGACAGATATGGAATCTGAGAAAATTTGCAACTCATGTGGCATAAGGTTGGGCAAGAACGATGGCATGACATGTTCTTCAAGTGCCCGAATTGCGGCGAGACGGAAATGGACGATGCCCCCAGTGCAGGGATCAGAGCATCCAGTATACCTGCAGTAAGTGCGGGTTCACCGGACCTTAGGTGTTCTCATGGGGCGGGTAGCAGCAGTATATAATGTCATACCAGAAAGCCCAGAGATATCTGTAGATAAAATAAAAACAGATATTCCTAAGCACGTGCCCAAGGGCGTCGAGGTCCACGCTATGAATGTTAAACCATTCGCGTTCGGCCTTCAGATAATAGAAGTTACTTGTATCATGGAGGATAAGGAGGGCTTCGTAGATCAGTTGGAAGAAGCTCTAAGGAATATCCCTGGGATACAGGGCGTTGAAAGTGTCACATTGACACTTGTATAGATCAGTTCCTATCGACGCTTCGGCGTCATTCCTATATTTTTCTTCATTTAGTTAAATTTGCTCGTTGACATTTTCCATCGCTCTTTTGGCAATTAATTTGTTCCTCGCCCGAACTGATGCATTGAATGTCGAACCGCTTAGTTAGAGAGACCAATCGCTCGATCGGTCCATGGAACACGGTCTCCTCACTTGCATACCACGTGAAGATAATATCTCAGAAAGCGATAATGTCGGATATGCCCAAGGTAGTCGCAGACAACAATGTGGACGCCATTATCGAACGACTAAGAGCCCTTTATGATCAGCATAATATTGATGGAATGTTAAGATATGGGATCGTTACCGAGAAGGCCTTTGGGGTAAGCATTCCTACCCTACGCTCCATCGCCAAGGAGCTCGGAAAGGACCACCAGCTATCTTTGGACCTTTGGTCGACTGGCTGGCACGAGGCAAGGATGCTAGCGGTACTTACCGATGAAAAAGAAAAGGTGGACGGGAGTCAGATGGAAGCATGGGTCATGGACTTCGATTCATGGGATATTTGCGACATTTGCTGTGGAAATCTTTTCGACCAGACGCAGTTATCTTGGTCAAAGGCCAAGGACTGGGCAAGCCGGGATGAAGAATTCGTAAAAAGGGCAGGCTTCACACTGATGGCCGCTCTGGCTGTACATGATAAAAAGGCTTCTGACAGAGCATTCATCGAATTCTTTCCGATAATAGAGGGGGCGGCCGTCGATGAAAGGAACTATGTCAAAAAAGCAGTGAACTGGGCATTGAGACAGATAGGGAAAAGGAATGAGGCCCTTAATATCGAAGCTATAGCTTGTGCAGAAAGGATAAAAGCATTGGACCATAGGTCAGCTCGGTGGATAGCGTCCGATGCGCTAAGAGAGTTGCGAAGCGAACCGGTGAAGAAGCGGCTTAACCATGCGCGCGAGAAGCCCCATGCATGATCTGGTGGGTAAGGATGAGGACATGAATGTAAGAGCGAGACCTGGTCCACCTTTCGGTCATCCAACATCGAGCTCAAGATATCAACTTAAGCGGTGTGGGAAGGGAACGATGCTCGTCCACAAGTTACGTGCTACTCCAAATAGAACAGAGAGCTGAATCCATAGTGGTCAACTTGCAGATATGAACTTCAACCAAGTGCTTTGTGAACAGCTTAGATGGATTAAGGGGCTTTGCCTGGAAGGGCCAGGCAGTCAAGGTCATAGGATATAACGCGGAAGGAAGCTAAGTAACCATATTGTTCGGATCATCGGCGGAAAATATGATCCGCATTGATACACCGATCAGGTACAATATAGCAATGAAGCGAATGTTTAAATATGCAGAGCCTTTACATGATTTTCTGCAATGCCGGGTTAGCTTGCCATGGGCTCGTAGCTCAGCTAGGTAGGATTTCCGCGAAAGCGGAACTCCCTAGAAAGAGCATCTGGCTTTTAACCAGGTGGTCCGGGGTTCGAAAAGGGTACGGCCTTCCCGTACACTCCGAAAATCCCCGCGAGCCCGCTTTGGTAAGAGGTTGAATGATGGAAGGCAAAAGATCCGTAAGGCCAATGCAGCGTTCTTTTATTATGCTTATATATAGTGCGATTGAAAATATTGCAGGTCCAGCAAACAAGGACGAGGTGGTTTAGTTGGCAGAATCCGATATTAACGTCCTGGAACATGAGCTCGTGCCTGGGCACGATTTGCTCTCTGAAGAAGAGGCGGAGAAAATATTGAAGGAACTTAAGATTACCAGGGACCAGCTTCCAAAGATAAGGAAGTGCGATGCTTGTGTCAAATATCTTGAAAAGATATATGGCCCAATAAGCGAGGGAAGGATAGTCAAGATTGTACGTAAGAGCTCAACCGCGGAATCGTTTGTGGTCTATCGTCTGGTCATAAAAGACGTAAAGGGGTGAAAAATAGTGCGCGATCTTATAGAGCTTTACTTTAAAGAGCGAAGCATCGTGAACCATCATATCTCAAGTTTCAACGACTTCCTCTCAAGCCTGGATAATCCAAATAGCCGAATGCAGAAGATAGTGGATAACCTAAGAGTATCCGCTGATGACATTGATCGTGGAATAATACGATTGGATTCGGACAGGACCGAAGGCCGCATAGTAGAGATACGTGTTGGAAGGCGAAGAGACGAGAAGAGCGGGAATGTGGACCCACAGGCCCGTCCGACCGTCCATGTGCAATTACCAGTAGTGCGAGAGGCGAATGGTGCAACGCATCCGCTCACACCAATGGAAGCACGATTGAGGAACCTGAACTATCTGGCCCCTATTTTCCTTGACTTCACTATAATCGAGGATGGGGTCGAAAAGGAACCAGAGAGAGTACACATCGGTGATCTTCCGATAATGCTCCGCTCAAAGCGCTGCAATCTTCATAAAGAGAATATGGAGGAAGAGCGGGAGCTTAATGAAGATGAATATAGGCTAAAGCTCATGGAGGCAAGCGAAAGATCCTGCTGACCCAGGCGGATATTTTATTATCGGCGGTACAGAAAGGGTCTTGATATCATTAGAGGATCTTGCTCCTAACCGTGTAATGGTTGAATACAATGAGCGGTACGGCACACAGTTAGAGGTCGCTAAGGTATTCTCCCAGAAGGAAGGTTATAGAGCTCTGACCTTAGTAGAAAAGAAGAAGGACGGCATACTTATGGTGACCGTTCCAGCCGCTTCGGGGCAAATCCCACTGGTCGCCTTGATGAAAGCGCTTGGGATGGAGAACGACAAGGAGATCTATGACGCCATAGTCAGTGTTGATGATATGGCGAACATAGTCTACGCGAACATCGAGGAATGCCATGATAAGAAATTGTATCCTCCAAATGGTATATTCACAACAGAGGATGCCATTACATATCTCGAGCGCAAGTTCGCTACTGGTCAGGCTAAAGAATATCGTGAGAAAAAGGTCGAATCCATCATTGACCGCTCTTTGCTACCGCATCTCGGGGATACCAAAGAGGACAGGCTGAAGAAAGCGATATTCTTAGGAAGGATCGCCAGATCTGTTCTGGAACTCTCTTTGGGCCTCCGCAAAGAGGACGACAAGGACCATTATGCCAATAAGCGTCTGAAACTTTCCGGGGACCTTATGGAGGACCTTTTCCGGGTAGCCTTTACGAACCTGATGAAGGACCTCAAATATCAGCTTGAAAGGAGTTTTGCAAGGAAGAAGGACCTGCGCATAGCATCTGCGATTAGGCCAGACCTAATGACCCACCGTCTCTTGCATGCACTTGCAACAGGTAACTGGGTAGGTGGAAGAGCAGGCGTATCTCAGCTACTGGACCGCACTTCGAACATGAGCACGCTCTCACATCTAAGACTGTATCACTTCGTCGCTTACTCGGTCGCAGCCTCACTTCGAGGCCCGTGACCTGCACCCGACGCAATGGGGCCGGCTTTGCCCTAACGAGACGCCTGAAGGTCAGAACTGCGGTCTGGTCAAGAACGCTGCATTGATCATCGATGTATCCGAGGGATTCAGAGAAGAAGATGTTCAATGGATGCTTCGTGACCGTGGTGTAGTGGAGGTCAAGTCGGGCGAGAACCAGACCGGCACAAGGGTGTATGTGAATGGTGACCTGGTAGGAGTGACCGAAAACCCCAAGCTCTTGGTCTCAGAGATCAGGGCCGGGAGACGGCAAGGTCTGCTATCTTTCGAGATCAATGTTCGCCATGATGAGGAGATGGGCGAGGTCATCATCAACTGCGATGAGGGTAGGCTAAGAAGGCCGCTCCTCGTTGTTCAGGATGGACGCACTACTCTCACGCGGAAACATATAGACGATATCCGCGAAGGGAAGATCAGATGGTCCGACCTGCTTAGGGAAGGCGTAATGGAATGGATAGACGCAGAAGAGGAAGAAGATACCTTCATCTCTGTCGAACCGTACGATCCACCAGAGCGTTGCCCTCACTGTGGTAGGGCCCTTTCGCCAACTGACCTAGATTGGATGAACCCTGGCGCTGATAGCAGGGATGTTGTTCTGAAGTGCAAGCATTGCGGTGGTGAGACCAAGGTCCCATCCCTATTGAACAAGGAGCATACGCATCTTGAGGTCGATTCAATGGTGATCCTGGGTGTAGCTGCTGCTCTTGTACCATATCCAGAGCACGACTCATCTCCAAGAGTCACCATGGGATCTGGCATGGCAAAGCAATCACTTGGCCTGAGCTGCACGAACTATCGTAAGAGGCCAGACACACGTGGTCACTTGCTGCATTATCCGCAGAAGCCAATGGTGCAGACAAAGCCGATGGAATTCGTTTCCTTCAATGGGAGGCCTGCTGGTCAGAACTTTACAGTAGCGGTCATATCTTTCCATGGATACAATATGGAAGATGCCCTCATACTGAACGGGGCTAGCGTCGAACGTGGTCTTGGAAGGTCAACCTTCCTAAGGACCTACAGGGCTGAGGAACGGAGATATCCAGGAGGTCAAGAGGACCACTTCGAGATACCATCCCCTGATGTCAGGGGGGCCCGTGCAGACCTTTCATATGCCAATCTTGGTGAGGATGGTCTGATAAGCCCAGAGACCTTAGTGAAGGGAGGTGACGTGCTGGTCGGAAAGACCTCACCACCTAGGTTCCTTGAGGAAGAGACCGACTTCCTTACACCGCAGAAGAGAAGAGAAACGTCGATCACCATCCGTCCAGGAGAGAATGGATGGATCGACTCTGTCATGTTGACCGAGTCAGAGAATGGCTCCAGATTGGTCAAAGTAAAGGTAAGGGATGAAAGGGTCCCAGAACTTGGCGATAAGTTCGCATCAAGACACGGGCAGAAGGGGGTCATAGGCCTAATCGTTCCACAGGCAGATATGCCCTTCACCTGCGATGGTGTGACACCAGACCTCGTCATCAATCCGCACGCTATACCATCTCGTATGACCATCGCCCACGTGCTAGAAATGATCGGAGGCAAAGTAGGGTCGATGGAAGCAAGGGCCATAGATGGTACTTCTTTCTCTGGTGAGAAAGAACAAGCTCTCCGGGAATCGCTTGTGAGGAACGGCTTCAAACATACCGGTAAAGAAGTAATGTACGACGGTATGACCGGAAAGAAATTCGAGGCCAACATCTTCACGGGCGTTATCTATTACCAGAAGCTACATCACATGGTTTCTGGTAAGATGCATGTAAGGTCGCGTGGCCCAGTGCAGATACTAACCCGTCAACCGACAGAAGGACGCTCTCGTCAGGGTGGTCTAAGGTTCGGTGAGATGGAAAGGGACTGTCTTATTGGCCATGGAGCTGCAATGGTGATCAAGGACCGTTTATTGGATGAATCCGACGGTACTTTCCTCTACATTTGTGGCAACACGAATTGTGGCCATATAGCTATGATGGACCGTCGTGGCGCAGTACGTTGCCCGGTATGTGGCAATAATACGAACGTGCACCTGGTTCAGACATCATATGCTTTCAAACTGCTTCTAGACGAGCTATTGTCACTTGGCGTAGTTATGCGCCTTCAACTGGAGGATCTAAGATGATGCGAGGCGTCAGTAAGAGGATCGGGTCGATCAAATTCTCGACCCTATCTCCTGACGAGGTCAGGAAGATGTCTGCGACAAAGATCATTACCGCAGACACATACGATGATGATGGCTTTCCTATTGATATGGGACTGATGGACCCACATCTGGGTGTGATCGAGCCTGGTCTGCGATGCAAGACCTGTGGTAATAAGGTCGATGAATGCCCAGGACACTTTGGGCACATCGATCTCGCTATGCCGGTCATTCATGTAGGCCTGGTCAAAGAGATCAAGAAGCTGCTCCAATCGACATGCCGCTCCTGTGGCCGCCTCCTTATGACAAAGGAAGAGGCACTGGAGAAGACAAGACAGATGGAGGCTGTAGAGGACCTAGGTGGCGATGCGATAGATTATCGCCTAATGGCCAAGGAAACGGCAAAAGATGCCGCAAAGAATACGACATGTCCTCATTGTGGAGCGGTTCAGGGAAAGATCACTCTAGATAAGCCTACCACATTCCGTGAGGACGGTCATAAGCTGACCCCCAAGGAGGTCAGGGAGAGGCTCGAGAGGATCCCGAATGAAGACCTTCCACCTCTTGGCATAGATCCTGGTTCTTGCCGTCCCGAATGGATGATACTTACGGCATTAGCTGTCCCACCTGTAACGGTGAGACCTTCCATAACATTGGAATCAGGGGACAGGTCAGAAGATGACCTAACGCACAAGCTTGTGGATGTACTTAGGATCAACCAGAGGCTTCGTGAGAACCGTGATGCAGGTGCACCCCAGCTCATCGTTGAGGACCTATGGGAACTGCTTCAGTACCACGTCACGACATATTTCGACAACCAGACATCAGGCATTCCTCCGGCAAGGCACAGGTCAGGTCGTCCTCTGAAGACACTTGTCCAGCGGCTCAAAGGCAAGGAAGGACGGTTCCGGTCGAACCTTTCTGGTAAGCGTGTCAACTTTTCTGCGCGTACCGTTATTTCGCCAGACCCAGCCTTATCTATAAATGAGGTCGGCGTCCCGTATGAGGCTGCAAGGGAGCTTACTGTTCCGGTACATGTCACTAAGTCCAATATGCCTATCCTGAAGGACCTAGTAAAAAGGGGATGCAATCCACCACTGGTCGACAACAAGTACTATCCCGGGGTCAACTATGTTATTCGTCCTGACGGACGAAGAATGAAGGTGACCGACCGTAATGCAGAGTCGATCGCCGATGGTCTCGAGATAGGGTATGTTGTTGAGAGGCACTTGACGGACAAGGATGTGGTCCTGTTCAACAGGCAACCTTCGCTACACAGGATGTCAATGATGGCACATACAGTGCGTGTGATGCCATGGAAGACATTCAGGTTCAATCTATGCGATTGCCCGCCTTACAACGCAGATTTTGATGGCGATGAGATGAACATGCACGTTCTGCAAAGCGATGAAGCTAGAGCAGAAGCGATGATATTGATGAGGGTCCAAGAGCACATACTCTCACCAAGATTCGGAGGCCCAGTTATAGGGGCTATACATGATCATATCACCGGTACCTTCCTCCTGACACATCTGAACCCTAAGTTCAACAAGGAAGATGCGCTTCAGATACTTACTAAGGTGAACCATCGCGGACTTCCAGAACCAGAGATAATCAACGGTGTTGAATATTGGGGCGGATGGCAACTATTCTCTCTAGTTCTTCCTGAGGACTTCCGTCTAACCTTCCGTGCATCCATATGTAGGAACTGCGCACAATGCCAGAAAGAAAAGTGCGACCTTGATGCATATGTGAAGATCAGGGACGGGAAACTTCTGCAGGGCACGATCGATGAGAAAGCGATCGGCTCATTCAAAGGGAAGATACTCGATAAGATCACCCGTGATTATGGTTCCAATTGGGCTAGGGAGTTCCTTGACAATGTGACAAGGATATCCATTGGGGCGATCATGGTAAAAGGGTTCACTACTGGTATCGATGATGAGGACATACCAGAGGAAGCCACGAAACAGATCGAGGATGTATTGTCCGAAGCGATACACAAGGTCGGGGACCTAGTTTCGATATATCGTGATGGAACCCTTGAACAATTGCCAGGAAGGTCACTTGAAGAGACCCTGGAAGTAGAGGTCATGAAGGTGCTTGGACGGGCAAGAGATGAAGCCGGTCAGATCGCAGGGCGCCATCTTGGTCTTGAGAACTCAGCGGTCATAATGGCCAGGTCCGGTGCAAGAGGGTCTATGCTTAACCTGTCACAAATGGCTGGTTGCATAGGTCAGCAAGCTGTCCGTGGTGAGCGTCTCTCGAGAGGCTATTGGAACCGCACGCTGCCTCATTTCAAGAAGGGTGACCTCGGTGCACAAGCCAAAGGATTCGTCCAGAATTCATACAAAAGTGGACTTACACCGACAGAGTTCTTCTTCCACTCAATGGGTGGACGCGAAGGGCTGGTCGATACCGCCGTCAGGACATCAAGGTCTGGTTACATGCAGCGCCGTCTGATCAATGCCTTAGAGGACCTGAAGATAAAGCAGGATGGAACGGTCCGGAACACAGCCGATATGCTCGTTCAGCTACAGTACGGTGAGGATGGCGTCGATCCATCACGCAGTATTCAGGGTAATGCGGTCGATGTGGACGACATTCTTGCTGAGGTCCTTGGTGAGGAGGCAGATCTTCTGGCCAAGATAGAGGAGAAGAAGCAGGCTGGATATGCCACGATCGAGAAGGACCTGATGGAGACTGTTGAGGAAGAAGAGCTGGAAGAGCCTGAGTATGACGCTGGTAGCGGGGGTGAGGAGTAATGGCGCGTAAGGACACTATGAACGCCCTTCAGAAGCGTGGGCTATCTGATGCTGTGATCGAGAAGCTGCTAGTTAAGTATTCGAGCATAAGCGCAGTATCATCTGCTGGCACTGTTGAGCTCCAGTCTTTGGGCTTAAGTGAGACAGAAGCGGCAGAGGTCCATAAGAAGGTCGGTAAGGCTCCCACGAAGAAAGAAGGCAAGAAGGCCGAAAAGGTAGAGCCATCCGTCTCAGAAGAAAAGCACGAATATCACGTGGTCGACAAGTCGCTGACCATGACCCCCATGGAGAAGAGGATGAGGGGGATGCTCAAGGATATGGGAATTGAATTGCCGGAGAAGGTAGTTTCTGATATCGCTGAGCGCATCGAAGGCATAGCTATTCCAGAAGATAAGGTCAGGCAGATATTGAAGACGAGCTCTAAGAAGTACGAAGAGCACAAGATGGACGCCAATGAATCTGCTGGCATCCTAGCAGCGCAATCGATCGGTGAGCCAGGTACACAAATGACCATGCGTACCTTCCACTATGCTGGTGTCGCTGAGATCGAACGTTACGCTAGGATTGCCTCGTCTGATAGAGATCGTCGACGCAAGAAGGGTCCCTTCAACCCCAATGATGGAGGTCCATATCGAAGCCAAATACATGGGCAACGTAGATGTGGTCAGGAAAGTAGCGTCGAAGATAGAGAAGACCACCCTGCTCGACATAGCCGATATAGAGACGGATATAACGAACATGAAGGTCATTATCCATCCAGAGCCAGTGAAGATGGAACAGAAGGACATAACCCTAGAACAGATCAAGGAACGTCTTTCGAAGGACAGAAGATTGCGTGGGCTTGTGGAGATAGTCGGCGATGAAATAGTGATCGCATCGGACGAGCCGTCCTTCAAGAAGTTGCAAGCCGTCGTCCAGGCTACCAGGGATGCAGTTATCCAAGGTCTCGACGGTATAGAAAGAGCAATATTGCGTAAGCAGGGTAACGAGTATGTTGTATACACTGCCGGTTCCAATCTGAAAGATGTACTTTCAGAGGACAAAGTGGACCGGACCCGAACCACCACCAACTCGATACAGGAGATATATGATGTCCTGGGGGTAGAGGCGGCGAGGAACTCGATCATACATGAGGCCTCAAGGACCTTGGAAGAACAAGGTCTAACAGTGGATATACGACACATCATGCTCGTGGCAGACCTTATGACCAATGATGGGGACGTCAAGGCCATAGGTAGGCACGGAATATCTGGACGAAAGTCCAGCGTATTGGCGAGAGCAGCGTTCGAGATAACCGCTACACATCTCCTACATGCTGCTCTGACCGGTGAAACCGATCATTTGGACGGTGTGGCGGAGAATATCATCGTTGGGCAGCCGGTGACATTAGGGACCGGTGCGGTGAACCTAGTTTATACGCCCAAGCCTAAGGAGGCAGTTAAATGATAGATTTGGGAAGAGCAATCAAGGCCGCTGCGACCACCGGAATGGTGGTCTACGGCGTGCAGCAGGCAGAGAAGGCAGTGAACAGCGGTGCGGCCAAGATGGTCATAGTTGCTGAGAACTGCCCGAGTGAATTCCTCAAATCAGGAAACCACAGTATCAAGGTTGTCAAATTTGAGGGGACCAACATGGAGCTAGGGGCTCTTTGCGGGAAGCCGTTCTCGGTGTCGGCATTGGCGGTCATTGATAAGGGTACCTCCAACATACTTTCGCTGTGATCCTATGCCGGCTGAAATCACTTTCACAGAGGACACCCTGAGATACATCAACCTGTTCGAACAGGTTACAAAGACCAGGGTAAAGGATTGCATGGAGACCGAGGAGAAATTGGTTTTCGTGGTCGAGCCTGGTCAGGCGAACAGGGCTGTTGGCAAAGGCGGTGAGAACATGTCATTCGTCTTAAGAACCAGACCGGGAAGAACATTCAGGTCATTGAATACTCGGACGATGCCGAGAAATTCATACGGAATGTCTTCTACAATTACAACGTGCAGAACGTTGTGATGGAAACAAGAGGAAATATCGTTCATGCCACGGTGACAGTGGATCCAAAGATAAAGGGAAGAGCGATCGGCAAGAACGGAAGGAACCTGAAAATAGCCCGGGACATCGTCAACAGGCATCACAATGTCCAGAGCATCAGCGTCGCGTAAGTGGTTCTCTCTCTACCTCTAGTCGGTCAGAGGTAGGGTACTCCTCTACTATGAACGAGGCGAATGGGAGGCTGGAAGCAATATCCTCCAGCACCCACGAAGCCAATTCAACCCTTTTCTTTTCCTTATCTTTTCTTACAAGTTCGCTTGGTACAGATATTTTATTGAGAAATTCCAATATATCATCAACATCACCTTCAATAACGCCTTTCAATAATGTACCATCCTTAGTTATGACATCAAGTGGACGAGCGACATTGCTCGCCCTTCTGAGCAGACGGTTCCGTAATTGTACACTATCCTTGTAGCTTGAAGAACAGTAATGTACCGTGATACGGTTAGATCTTATCGACCAATCTTCGTGCTAGTTGCTCACTTCCTTTGACCGCGCTTGAGATATCATCCTTTATCTTGAAGCCCTTCTTCTCCAGGGCGTTCCAATTGCCCTCTGAGAACTCCAGCTCATTCATGTTCACGAAGTCGAACCCAGCTCTTTCAGCATAATTGATAAGATCAGAGAGGGCCTTTTGTTTTCCAGGTATCGAAGGGACCTCAAGACCTACGCTCATTTTCGTGCGGCGGACAAAATCCTGTAGCCCTGTCATTTCCATTTGAGACCATATGCCAAGAGATGGATGATCCGTAACTCATCGAGACCCGCATTCTCAAGCTTCAAAAAAGATACCATATCGATCGTTGCAGTATAGAGATGAATGTGATGTTCTTCCCCGAAGCGGGTCTTCAGCAACCTGATCAGGTGAAGTGTGCGGTCCAAACAACTTAGGGGGTCTCCCCCAGTTATCCCTGTGCCCTCTGCATCAATACTTCTAGCTTCTTTAAGCACATCCCTGTCTGAAAACGCTCTCGTTTCATTAGCGTAAATTACATCGTGTCCTTTCTTTTTATAGGAAAGGGGACAATAATAACATCTACTGGGGCATCTGCCAGACACAAGGAGCACCATCTTCGCCCCTTTTTGGCAAAGCTCACAGCCCATGGGAAGCTCTCCAGAGTAAGCTGATCTGGCTTCCATCTCTTCCATTGTCATCTGGCTAACGCAAGAGCAGTGGTATATTAAATCTATCCATATTGTACCGAGGCATTTCTATTTGAACGATCAGAACTCCCCATATACCTTAAGTCATTTCAGGGCAAGCACACCAACGGTCGATCTGCAAGTTTCGCTAAGTAGAGAATTATCCTGTTTACGAGCTCATACTACATATGTTATGAAAGGCCGATTGATCTATCCAATAAGCAAGAGGTCTCACCCGAAAGATGTGAATGTGGACATCTAGACCTAATAAATAAATAGTTCTTTGTATAATAAATCTGACTAGGGGGAAAATATTTTGACGGGAAGGGATTCGAACGACGGTGGGTCGATGACGATGGAAGGGGAGTTGTCATCGAAAGAGCCAACTAACGGCCCAATAAGGACTCCGGCAAGCAGGATGTCGATATTTTCTGAGGACATGCCGTTGGTATGGGAGCACGAACGAAGTAAGGTGATGGGGCAGCCTAATTTTGGGCAAAGGGATTATGCAGCCTCTAATTTCAAGTTGGTGAATGCAGGACAACAAAAGGCGACGATAAGTTTTGAGACTGTAGTATACAAAGATGCGGCGAACGCTATGAGCATGTTCGGAACTATGGTCTCTAAGCTTGGTCCACTCTCGCTAAGCAAGTTGGACGTTGGGGATATTGGCGTGATGATCCAAACGAATGACAGGCCTTCCAAGAGATTCAAGGCTATATCTTTCGTTCAGAATAATGTGATAGGGATCATAATGGCATCAAGCTCTGATGATCGACAAATACCTGACGTATGGTTGGTCAAGTTGGCAAGATTGATGTCATCTAGATTCACATGATCTTTACATCTTGATCGCTCGATCTTTAGTCGGCGTTCTAAATATCAGTGAACGATCCCGCCCTGATCGGCGGGTTTTTATTTCATAGAGGAAACTTGCACGATCATGGTCAGCTTTCTATCTGTGACTTACTAACAATAGCCCATCTCTTCGCTTTGTTAAGATCGAGCATGAACATGGATCCATCTAGTGCAAATCGGAGAACAGGGGCCTAGATCGGCCAGCATATGGTCGCTCGTCATGGTCGATACATGACATTGGAAAGGCAAGCTTACATGTCGATCCTTAGGTCACTTGTTGATCTGCATGCGAGCGTTCTAGCAATATTGTCTATGATGAATATCGTAGAATGGTTGACAGTGCGATATCAGCAATCCAGTCATATTTATTACCATGACATCTCATGCATGGACGGTGTTGTCCCATGCGTAAGCAGACCAGGACCATATTGGCCCTCGATGAGACGGATGAAGCGAAGGCCATGAAGATGGCCGAGGAACTAAGTGATATCGTCGATGCGATCAAGATCAACTGGCCACTTGTATTGTCATCATCCCCAGAGATAATAACAAAGCTTTCTAAATTCTCAGATATTATATGTGATTTCAAGGTAGCGGACATACCAAACACTGACAGGCTCATCGTGGAACAAGCGATACGAAGGGGGGCCAGCGGGATAATCGCGCATGCCTTTACTGGTCGTGATTCACTTAAGGCCGTGGTATCGGCTTCAGAGGGCCGCTTAGTGTTCGTAGTGACAGAAATGTCACATCCGGGAGGGAGTGAGTTCACCGCGCCCAATGCCGAAGCATTCGCAAGGATGGCCGTAGATTGTGGAGCTTCAGGTGTTATCGCTCCAGCAACAAGGCCTGAAAGAATAAGAACGATACGTAAGATAATAGGTGATCTTCTCATATTATCACCGGGGGTAGGTGTTCAAGGAGGGTCAGCGTCCGCGGCCATATCGAATGGAGCTGATTATGTAATAGTTGGAAGATCGATCTATGGATCCGAGGACCCAAGAGCTGCAGCAGAAAGAGTGATAAGTGAAATAAAGGCAATAAAAAAGATCGATATCCTAGAATGACTGAAATAATGAGGTCTGGAACTACAGTACGGAGCTAATGAGGGAGCGACCGAGTGAAAATGCTGCATTTGAGCGTTTGAGCGGAGGAATGCTCGATCTCACCCTGCAGAGCAGCATACTTTCCGTCTGATCAGTTGAACGATAAAACCGGCCGGAAACGCCAATGTGTGGATAAGCATTTCTCAATTTGTTCAAGCTATCATCCGAGATAACAGACTATAAATAGTCGACTAGTAATTTGAGAGCGTTTTAACTGGGAGATAAAAGAATGGGTTCAAACCAGGATCCGCCAGATGGCCGATCCCAAAAGGAGAAAAAGCCAGAAAAAACTAGCTCAAGCTCACCTGTCAGATCTTCTTGGTTCAAGGAACATGCTGGGACGATCACTGTCCTGATAGCGATCATTTGTATCGCGATATTCTTGCGTGTTTACTTTGGATATCCTACCACGGTCGACAACAACTTTGCAACGGGTGGGGGTTCAGATCCATTTTATAATTTGCGTATGATCCAGTACAGTTCAGACGAATCATGGTACGGGTCTTATTTTCGATAACATGCTCAACTATCCCTTTGGCGTAAGGACTGAACGTGCGCCAATGTACAACTGGGCCATAGCTGTGACAGCAATGATGCTTAACCAGCTAACTGGCATCTCACTTACAACAACCACTGGGTACACATTCCTCGCCTTCTCAACCGTGTGGGGAGTACTAACAATAATTCCAGTTTATCTTATAGGCAAGAATATGTTCGGAAATCGTGCTGGCATATTGGCTGCACTAGTCCTAGCAATAATGCCAGCCAACATCTCAGAGTCCTTCTTTGGAGAAGGAGATTATCATGCGTTCTGCCTATTCTTAGCCACATTGGCAGTCTATTTCTTCATCAAGGCTTTAAAAGCAGAAAAAGGAACTAAATGGGTATCTAGCTGGACATCCGGGAAAAGCATAATCTCTGGACTAAGATCCTATTTCTCACAGAATCGACTTCCCATGATCTATTCTGCACTGGTCGGGGTCATATTAGCCGCTCTAGCCTATGCATGGACTGGTTATGATTATATCATTGTAATAATTTTGCTGTTCTTACTTGTTCAGGTATTGATCTGCCTGTTCAGGAAGCAAGACCCGATGGGTCCGTTCATGATCGTCACTGTTATGATGCTGGTCGCGTTCGCTCTCATCGCACCAGCATACTGGCAATTACAATATTGGCAAGGCTGGTTCACAACGCCGTTCTACCTATTCGTCGTAACGACCATAGTTGCTGGGTATTTCGTGGTCATGAGGGACCGCCCATGGGTCCTATCTATACCTTTAATGGTCGTTATCCTTGGGGTGGGGGCACTGGCACTATCCTTCATTATCCCAGGAGCATTCAACTCGATAATCTCTGGACAGGGATATTTCATCAAGACGGCCATATATGCGACCGTTGGAGAGGCTCAGGCACCGACCATGTCCTACCTCGCAATGTCGTTCGGCGCATTGATGTTCTGGATCTCGATAATAGGCATAATCTTTACTGCATATATGATCAGGAATAATAAATCTCCAGCATTGGTATTCTTGGTCGTATGGTCAGCCATTGTTCTGATATTGACCGCATATGCAGAGAGGTTCATCGTACTAGCCACTCCATCAATGGCCATAATGGCCGGCGTAGTGATCGCCTGGTTCATATCAATAATTCATTTCGAGGACATGACAAAACCATTCGCAGGGTTCTGGCATGCTCCTTGGTCAACATTCAGGAAAGCTATCAAGTTCAAGTATGTTGTAGCAATACTGGTAATAGCATTCTTACTCATACTTCCGAACGTCTGGTCTTCTATAGATGCGGATATACCATCGAACACCGAGACGGCATATGATGCAGAAATATACTACACCTTACCGAGTATTTTGCATCCATCAAGCTATGATGTTGTTAACGGGACGTCATGGTATATGGGAGCGTTCTCATACGATCTTGACCTTCCAACTAATTATTGGCCAGCAGCATTCTCTTGGTTCGCCCAACAAGATGCGAACCTCTCTGATAATGCTAGACCAGCCTTCCTGTCATGGTGGGACTATGGGTTCCAGGAGGTCGAGCAGGGGCAGCACCCAACAGTGGCTGATGACTTCCAGAACGCATATCAGTTCGCAGCGGCAGCCTTAATGGCGACTAACGAGACGCAGCTGATATCATTATTCGTAATACGCACCCTTGATTATACGGGAACATCTAACAGCTCGATAACCAACATACTCCGCGAGAACGGAGTGGATGTTACAACACTATATGATATAATAAATAATTCATCTAATTATATAAGTGTCATCCTTGCGAACCCGTCCATATATGGTAACTATACGTCGAGCTTGACCTCAACTATCGCCCAGTATGCCGCTGGTATGTATGTGTTATCCAAGCTTGGTACTGAAGGTGTAGTGAACCTCTATCAGGATCTTATTCAGGCGACCGGCGTGAACATCGGGTATTTCGCTGTGGACTCAGAGCTATTCCCGTTCAGTGCTTATGATACTGGAACATTCTACGCTCCAGCAAGTCTGGACAATCGTGTCATCGATCCGACGTCAAATGCGCCAACTGACTACTATCAGATCTACGCTTTGGTCCAGGACACCAATGGCAATTACGACGTCGTCACTCTGAACAACATAACCTCGACGGACACGGTCATATACTATTACATTGAGTATACTAACCTCTTCTACCAGACGATGATTTACAGGACGCTATTCGGTATAAGCCCGGCTGATATCAACTCAACCTCGCAGGGCGTACCTGGCCTCTCGGGTTCTCTGGAGAACTACGATCCTGAGCCAGCATACAATCTGTCCCACTTTATGGAAGTCTATCGGACGGCGTACTACAACCCGTACAACGATACTACGGGACACAGTAGCTCTTGGGTAGCGATATCATACGACACGGCGCTCGTGTATCAGCAGCTCATCAACGAAGGAAAGATGAGCGGAACGGTAGACCTATCTGCAGATGCGCTTGAATCTGGCGTGGTGTTCCTTCAGTACTACGATGGCGTCATCGTATCTGGGAATCTCACCCATTCTAATGGTACAGCATATTCGAACGCATATGTCACCGTAGTGGACCAGTATGGTATACCCCATCAGCTCGTTGAGACCAATTCGACAGGATACTATAGCGTAATAGTTCCGTTCAATACCTCCAAAGTAATATTCTCGAATGGAACCCTTAATGCTACAACGCTGACAGGCTCAAATATACTGTACACGTCGAACTATAATTTCACATATGCCGAGGCCATGAGGCAGCCAGGGACCACATGGGGAATACGTGGTTAATGTGGCCTTAACCAACTCCACCATATCTGGTAAGGTCACATATGATACCGTTTCTGGGACGCCCGTGTCCAATGCTACGGTCACATTAGAGAACTCGACAATAGATTACCAGCAAGTAACAACAACAAATACTACTGGCAATTACAATATACAGAGCCGGCCTGGTGTGTATGAGCTCTCGGTATCGGAGGGCGGCAAGGATATCTATAATTCTACCGTCACCCTTGTTGCGAACGAAACTCTTAGCAAAGATGTGAACATAACACCATCTTACTCTATCAACCTCGGATCTGGAACGCAGGTGCAGAACACAACGTCGTATATTGTCCCCGTGACCGTAATGAACACAGGCAACATAGCTGATCAATACAATGTCACCATAACCAATGCCAAATATCTGATGAATGCCGGTTGGAATGCAACGATCCAAGGGACAAATGTGACATATAAGGAAGTGAGCGTTCAAGCTCAATCCAGCAGTATCGTCTATATGTTATTGACAAAAACAAGTAGTTCGGCCTCTTCAAGCGTGAATGCCAACGTATCAGCACAGTCGGACGTGAACAGTACCTCGAACGCAAAGACGAGCGTCGCATTGCAAAAGCTGTCAGTAGCAGTAACTGGTAATGGGATATCGGTAAGCGGCGGTGGGGCCTCAACAACAGCACCATCTATCCCATTGGTCACCTGGTTATATCTCGCAGGCATCATGATCATGCTTCTAGCGCTCGTCTCACTAACAGTTAATAGGGGGGTGTTCGGACGCAGAAAAAAGCGGTGATCCTGACCGCGGCAATTATTGCATCCCTTGCATTCGTTTCATTTGCTGGGGTATTCGGTATTGCATCTGCGGATTCGACAAATAATATTACAATGTCCGCAAATGTATATAATAGCGGAAATGTTACTGTCGAGAATGTGCCTGTCCAGTTCTATGTGGACAACAATCTGGTAGCTACCAGCTACTATAATTTCACAGCTGGCCAAACGACGGCTGTATCCTACACTTGGGCCACTTCAGGGCTTTCGAGCGGTACTCACACTGTGGTCATTACACTGGATTCCAACAATACATTCCTTAGGATCAACGATAACACTAACTCCTATTCGACCAACTTCTACATCGGTGATGGAGGATGGGGTGTTATTGACATAGTTCTAGGAGTATCTTTCATTGTTCTGATCATCATAACATTCCTTGTTTATCGCAAGAAGAAGGGTAGAAAGAAAAAGTCAACCCTCATGAACAAATGAGCAGGATACTTCAGTGAAATCCTTTTCCTTCTCTTTATCATAGCCTTCAGATAATGAGAAATAGCGACTGCTCGATCATAGGTACGATCAACGATGGCTGAAGATGTAAGGACGGTCGTTCAGGATGATTTTGATAACTTAGTAAAGGAGAATCCACAGTTTGGTGGTCGATTGTTGGGCTCCGTGGTGCGGCCCCTGCCGCATGCTTTCCCCCATTATTGAAAAGCTTGCAGAGCAATACAAGGGGAAAGTGCTCTTTGCTAGATTGGATACGGACAGCAATCAAAAGATCGTTCAACAATGCCATATAATGGCTATACCTACATTGCTATTCTTCAGGGATGGGGTCCAGGTCGAGTACTGTGTCGGCCTAGTTTCCAAAGAAGCAATAGAATCTATCATGAAGAATCATTTCTGATCTGTCTCAAAGTTTTTTGATCAGATCATCCATTCTCGATTGCAGTTTCGCTGTGCTTGCGGCAAGTGCAACATCTCCCCTTGTTTTTTCCAATAATGATCTAGCAACATCCTGTTTTCTTCGTATGGGAACAAGAGCATCTGGAAAGTCGAACCGCATTATGACCAGGAAGATCTCTTCCATGAGATCCAGATATTTCTCTGCCTCTTCGATCTTTCCCTCTCTCAATTTCTCTAGGGAGAACCGCCTGAGCTCACCGACAGCATCGGCGAGCCCCATGATATATGCATTACCTGGGATGCCCAGCTCATCAGGGTCTGGGAATGTATCATCTGTAACGAGGTAGAAGAGGATTGTCGCTTCCGACACCTCCTGCAGCGCATCTCCCACAAGTCCAGACTCCCATATGTCTGGATAATCATCTAGTAGGCTCTTGAGACGGTGTGTTTCATCGAGCGCTTCATGGAGCATTGGTTTTACATCTTCGCCCTTGTGAATGGCATGAACGATAGTACCAGATAGTCGAATGATTGCTCTGGATGACTTTATGGCGACCTCGCGGACCTGATCCTTTTCTTCTAATCTTAATTCGATACCATTCGCGATGTCTTCCAAGCTCTTCATATGAGATAAAGAATCACACTGGGGTATTTTAACTAAGCGAGCGAAGGTTGATCACAGTGTGCAAATGGCAAGATATGACCATGGCGTCATGCGGATATATGCAGGTGCAGGCGTCAATGCATCGTCTGTTCATCGAGATCCCAAGGCATATCGGTAGCTCCGTGTCATGGAGCTCCATCGTGATGAGAGATATGGTCGGGAGGTCACTCGGCCATTAATCTTTTCATGTGCTCTACACGCTTTTGGACGACATCGGTCTTTCCTATGTCATGTCGCACATAGATGGCCTCTCCAGCTACATGTTTCAGTGCGGCCTCGCACGCCTCCTCTGCCTCCTCTAATGTCTCTTTAACCCCTACTATCCCGATAGACCTAGATGAGGTCGTCCAGATCACGCCATCTTTTTCCTCGACCATTGCAAAGAATACTTTTGCGCCTGCTTTTTGGCATGCACCCTCATCTACCGTGATCCTTTTTCCAGCTTGTGGTTCTGATCCATATCCTATGGGAACGACATATTTGCATACGGTGGCCATAGGCTGGAACTTTACCATCTTGTTTGATAACCCCCCATCCGCCACTGCTGTGCATATATCAGAGAACCCGCCGTCAAGCGCTGAGAGCACAGTTCATGGCCTCAGGGTCCCCAAAACGTGCATTATACTCAATGACCTTTGGGCCATTCTTCGTGAGCATGAACTGACCGTAAAGGACACCGTGATACTCCCAGCCCTCCTCTTTCATGGCATTTACGGTACTTTTCATGATATCGAGGGCGGTGTCCCTATCTTTTCCTTTAACGAATGGAAGAAGACCATCCTGCATTGAGTATGAGCCCATGCCACCAGTGTTAGGCCCGATATCACCTTCATATGCTCGTTTATGGTCCTGTACCAGAGGCATCGGTACAACGGTCCTGCCGTCCACGAAGGCCTGCAATGTGAACTCCTCACCTATGGCCCTCTCCTCCAATATGACACCCCCGCCACCGATCTTCTTAGTGAATATCTCTTCAATGTAAGCGATGGTCTCATCTTTTGTCCTGAGCTGTTCTCCCTGGACCTTAACTCCCTTTCCACCCGTTAGGCCAACCGGTTTGACAGCTACTTCTTTATCGTTGTCCATTACCCATTTTTTAGCGTCCTTGAGATCGTTGAACGCTACATAATCCAAGTTACCAGGCACTCTGTGGGTCTTCATGAGGTTCCTAGCGAATGTTTTGGAGGTCTCCAATCTGGCCGCAGCTTTTGTCGGACCGACACATCTTATACCGACCGATATCATCGCGTCCGCCAGACCCATCTCCAGCGGTGATTCGGGCCCTATAATGGCTAGTTCAACCCCCCACCTCTGGGCTGAGCTCATTACCTTCTCGACAGTCGGTCTCCTTTATCAAGGAATAGTCCTTTGATAATCTTATTATCCCGGGGTTCCTGTTCTTCAGGACCGCATATATCTCTGCCCCGCTGCTCGCAAGTGCAGTACAAATAGCATGCTCCCTTCCGCCTCCGCCGACGACTAGGACCTTCATAAAATGCACCTGGACCATATCATGGGGACGTTCGATAGGCTATCCAGATCTTTATAGGACAAAGCAATACACCAGGCAACCGCAATAGCTCAATAGTGGACCAAGAGCCGCCTCAGATGTTGGTCATGCTCCATCGACCGTCCTTGGCTCCCCTATCAAGGATGACTATAGAAGAGTTATGGTCATACTCCCGGCTAGAGATCTCATCTTCATATTGATCGAGAGAAGGAGCGTAAGAAGATCAGCACGCTCTAAGTAAGAACGCCGATCAGCATATTTCGAGTAGCTTGGCCTAAGCAAGAAGCTCTGGCCGTTAGGGAGGTGGGCGCGCACATTGTACAAAGCAGGTCGAACAGATCAGAGCTGTATATTCATCGCTTTGTAAAGTTCGGTCAATCCCTCTCCGGTCTTGGCGCTCGTCCTGTACAGCTTTGCGCCCCTTTTTATTCTTGCATAATCCCTATCCAGCAAGTTAGCGTCGATATCCATGAGGCTTAGTAGGTCGATCTTGTTCAGAACGGCGATGTCCGATTCCACGAATATCATGGGTTGTTTGCGTATCATGTCATCGCCTTCTGTTACTGAAATGACCACTAGCCTCATATCTGTCCCAAGGGGAAAATCAGCCGGGCACACTAGATTACCCACATTTTCAATGAAGATGAAATCCAACTTATCCAGGTCCAGTTTATCAAGTGCATGTTCCACAAGATGAGCATCCACATGACACTCCTTGCCAGTATTCACGTTCACTGCAGGTATGCCTGCGGCTTGGAACCTATCGAAATCATCCTGTCCCGTCACATCTCCGGCGAGAACAGCTGAGCGGATGCCCTTTTCCCTCATCTCGGCCGCCATTTTGGTTATTAGAAGAGTTTTTCCAGACCCGATAGCGCCCATAACATCGACCGATCTTATACCAAGTGATCTGAGGCGATGCAAGTTCTCATGAGCCAATCGTCTGTTCTCAGCCAATATGTCAGCTTCGATACTGATGTCCGTGACCTTGTGCACGGTACTGTATTGGACCATCGAATTAACAATTTTCCCCTATGGACCTCGGTCGGTCATCATGCCTCTATGATCAGCGGACCAGGAATGGATGTAAGGCTCTCTGGCACGCTCGCCAATATCATTAGTGGTCACATGTCCAGCATCTTGGCGCCGGCAATTCTTGCTATCCTTGTCCAGCCATCCTTCAAGGATCATTCCAGCTGTCCGTCCTCATTCCAACTTTCTAGTAGGCATCTCGCCAGTTAAGGGTCATCATGCAAAGCTTCAATGTCGATCCTGTCTTAGGTGTACGGCGATGAGGTACGGAAAAAATCTGAGCATCTCGGAATGCCCTGATGTCTATCCACCACTGGAAGATACTTTCCTCATGCTGGAGTCGGTCAGTGTTACCCCTGGGCAAAGATTACTAGAAATGGGCTGTGGCACTGGGCTGATATCCTGTCATTGTGCAAAAGCAGGTGCTGAGGTGACATCGGTCGATATAAATCCGAACGCGACCAGATGTACCATGTCGAATGCTGAAAAGAACGGGCTGAGGATCACCGGCATAGAGAGCGACCTGTTCAAGGAGGTCAAAGGTAAGTTCGATATCATTATTTTCAATCCTCCATATCTCTCAGTCGACGATGCAGGCACGATAGAAGCGGCATGGTCAGGGGGATGTGATGGAGTAAGGGTCCTGGATAGGTTCCTTATGGAGGTACCTGAGCATCTATCCACAAATGGCATGGTGATCGTGCTTCTTTCATCTGAAATGGACCACAATGTATTGGATGCCTCCTTGGTAACTTTCAGAAGGGAGCGTCTGCTATCCAGACGATACTTCTTTGAAGAACTGTGGACGGAAAAGCTTTCTCTTGGAAAGTAAGTGGACAGTTCTTGTTCTCTTAGAGAAAGCTTAGCCTTTCTTTAGAAGGTCCTCTATCTTTTTCCTCAATAGGTCACTTGCGGCCCTGCCATCCAATTTCCCGCGGAGCTCGGTCATTACCGGGCCCATCAATGGGCCCATGGCTTCTAGTCCCTTCTCTTTGATGAATGCCTCGCGCTCATTGACGATCCTTGATACAATGGCGGACGCGTCATCGGTGCTTAGGACCTTGATCCCTAGGGCTTTTATCGCCTCTTCGACATCCTTGCCCTCTGATATCTGACGAAGAATATCTGGCAGAGCTTCCTTAGCGAATTTTCCATGTTCGAGGGCAGAGAATATTGTCCGGACCGAACCCTCACTTATCGCGCTTATCTTCACACCCTCGTGCTCGAGCTCTGAGAAGGTGGAGCAGAAAGTTCTTGCGGCTATAGCCGCAAGCTCCTTGCTCGCTGAGACATCTTCAAAGATATCATCCCAGCCCTCCCTTACAAGCTGTCTCGCTTGTTGTTCATGCACTCCATACTCATGGCACATACGAGAAATGCGTTCTTCGGGAAGCTCAGGGAGAATCAGAGGATATGCGAGAGAGCCGATCGTCGGAAATAAGGATCGGGGAACGTCCGTCTCAGGGTACATTCTATCTGCTCCAGGTAATGGTCTAGAGTATGTACTACTACCATCAGGCTGCGGGTCCCTCGTTTCCTCGGGTACGCCTATCAACGCATCGTTGGCGCGCCGGACAGCCGCCTCCAGGGCATGTGTGGCCTTAATTGCCTCATCAGCACACAATATGAAGGCATCGTTCTCACCTAAGGACATGTCCCTGCGCAGTTCTTCGACATATTTGCTGTCGATACCATACGCAGGGAGCTCGTCAGAATGGAATATACCAGCCACGCCTTTTGTTCTTGCACGTTGGGCCATCTCCGCACCAAGGCGAAGCTTTGCATCCTCCGAGCGAAGCACACCAGCGAAGTTCCTTAGGTCAACGCCCAGTACCTTACCACCTTTTTTCAAAGCGCCTACGATCACCTTTGAGGTGCAGGTCGAGAACATCTCAGAATAATCTTTTATGCTTGGGTCGACCGGTTCAGCCCCTCTGTCCTTCAGGATGTCCCTTATCTTAAGAAGGGACCTCTGGCGCTCCATCTCTTTTTCTACATATGTTGGTAGAAGGCGTAGGTCCTGAGCACCTTTTATCTCGACCCTTGCGCCTCCGGGTATGGATATATTCACGTCTTCCCTGATCGTGCCAAGTCCGCGTTTTACATGACGGGTAGCGCGCATGATCGAGCCGATCCTTAGGGCGACCTCTTTTACCTCCTCTGCAGAGCGCATATCAGGGCCAGTGGCCACCTCTATCAATGGTATGCCAAGACGGTCAAGGCGATAAGTTATCTCGCCTGCTGTTGAATCGACCTTCCTTGCAGCGTCCTCCTCTAAGCAGAATGTAGGTATGGTGATATTTCGGCCATTGACCTCTATATGACCCCCCATGGCTACCATTGCGGTACGCTGGAAACCTGAGGTGTTAGAGCCATCAATGACGATCTTCCTCATGAAATGGATCTCATCCACGGGCTTCGCGTTAAGAAGAGCTGCGACGGTCAATACTATATCTATGGATTCTGGATTTGCTTGATGTGGAGGCTCCTCATCGGCTTCTACAAGACAAGAGGAACATTTAGGTGCTTGATACCTGAAGCGCATCTTTTTTTCAGCCTGCACTAAAGCTGCTCTATCAACCTCACCTAGTTCCGATTGTGTAGGTCTTAAACGACGTAGGAAGGAGCTCCCGCTCTCCTCGACGAACTTCGACTCACAATCGCAGAAGAGCTTCTTGGTGTCCAGCTGTTGATGTATCTCCAGGCCGATTATGACATCTTCACTCATCGATCTCCCTCCTGGAAGTTATCTCTCCTCTTAGGTCGGTCGTCATCAGCCTCTTCGCTTCATCATCCGATGATGCGTTCCCTAGCGCCCACATCAGTTTTACATAGGCGGTCTCAGGAAGCATATCTTCCCCAGATATGACCCCTGCAGATACTAGGTCCCTCCCTGTATCATACACATTGAGGTTCACTCTCCCGCTGAGGCACTGTGAGGTCATTACAACTACGGTACCACCATTTACAGCAGCACGGACCTCAGGTACGATCTCGGACGGGATATGCCCAAGTCCAGAGCCAGCTATAACTACGCCCCGGCTTTTTCTTATGACCTCCCCAAAGATGGTCGGTGACATGCCCGGGTAGGAGTATAGCAAAGCAACGTTCCGTTCCATATCTTTGCGCACCTTGACCTTCCCGGATGATCGTTTACGATATGACGAATTGAATTTAATGTCCCCTTCGAAATCCACGGTAGCCACCATTGGCGCGTTGATGCTTTGGAAAGCGTCCCGTCTTGAGGTATGCATCTTCCTGACCTTGGTCCCACGGTGTATCGCTGCGGACTGTATCAGAAATAGAGCTATGCATCAGTACAAAGACCTCTGCTGCATCGGTAGAAGTTACGAACCTTGCTGCGGAAAGCAGATTGGTATATGCGTCGGATGATGGCCGGTCAGATGATCTCTGCGCACCTACAATGACGACAGGTCTTGTAAGGTCTTCTAACATAAAGGAGAGGGCTGCTGAAGTATACCCCATGGTATCCGTTCCGTGTGGAATGATACATCCGTCCGTACCAGAGTTGATCCTATCTGCCACTGCTTCGGCCATGGTCTGCCAGTATTCGACCTTCATATTCTCGGAGAATATGGAGAAAAGGACCTCTGCCTTGACCTTGCATATATCCGCGATCTCAGGGACCGCAGCCATGAGCTCCCCTGCTGAGAGTGCGGGATGGACAGCTCCGGTACGATAATCGACGTAGCTTGCAATGGTACCCCCTGTACCGAGGAAAGATACTTCCTTTTTACCATTGGCCTCACGCTGCTCACGCGAGACCTTAGCCTTTGGGGACCCTTTGCTTATCATTTCTACCTTCGTCCCTGGCGTTATCCTGACACCGACAGTTATAGCCGTTCCTCAATTTGATTATCAAGATGTCTGGATGGCTGAACTCATGATGTGGCATCAAAGTGCCCATAAGCTCCTGACCCTCGCCCTTTATCGAAAGTAGGTCTCCCTCTTTTGCACCGGATATCTCCAGTATATCATGAACGTACGATGAATAGCTCATCCGCTTGCACCATCATGTGATTGTTTTCATTGTATGGACCGCCCTGCTGTATATCAAGGCTTCTTGTTGATCAAAGCAATGATCGAACGCTCGTTAGCGCCAATACGCTGCCTGTCCACAAGCACCAGTTCCGGTCGTCCGGACCGTACCTTCGATGATCAGATATGATAAAACCACAAGTGAAGCGTTATGGTTTCTAGTTCAGCGTAACCACGCTAAGGACATTTATGCTTTCTGATATTGACCGCTTGGCACGGTCATTATGGATCTTGGATCTTTTTTCGGCCCATCTGCCCATGCATGTCCCGTCGCCTAAGCACGAGGACCTTGGATCAAGCAGGACTTTTGTGGCGGGTCATGCATGAAGCCGCACTCCCACCTAAGGGTAGGACAGTTCTGCATGTAGCTAAAAAACGAAATCAACATAACCAAGGAGCCATTTCGAGATTAGCGGGTGAGCCTCTGGAGCTGTTATCTTATGTGGCGATCGCCATTATCATCATATCAATAGCCGTCGGGATGATGAAGCGGTTCGATCTCGTCCCGATGCTAGTGATCGGGATGCTGTTCATTTTCGTTATCGAGGTTTTCTCTCCAGGCGTGGAGATAGACCTCTCTTTCCAGCCTATTTTCTTGAGCTCGGGCCAGAACCTGATCACCATATTTACATCGATGTTCGTTCATGAAAGCTTCTTGCATGTCATAACGAACATGCTTTTCCTCTACCTGATAGGAGTGCCTCTGGAAGCAAGGGTAGGAAAGGTACGCTTCGCCATATTCTATTTTGTCGCTGGTCTAGTAGGTCTTATGGTCGAGACATTAGTGGTCTCAGGGTCCCCTTATGTCATGATATTGGGTGCATCAGCGGCCATATCTGGAGCGATGGGGGCCATGCTCCTGTTGTACCCACATGATGAGATCCCCTTTTTCATAGGTATTCTCTTCCTTCCCAGGGTGCCAGTTTGGCTATCTGTTGGAAGCTGGTTCGGTGTAGAGGTCCTGTTCGCGTTCACAGAGCCGAACGGGGGTGTGGCATACGCGGCTCATGTGGGAGGCTTTGTCACAGGTATGGCGCTTGCATGGGCAATGTCCACCCAGATACGTAGGGCAGATAAGGAGAGGGCTGGCTCAGTGGAACCCATCGACACGTCGCAGCTTGAGCCTTTAGCTACCACACCGCAGCTCCGGAACGCCCTCGAGCATATAAGAGGAGAAAACCATCCAGATGTCAGAAAAGCATGGCTAGAATATTTTGCCGAGCATGCTTGCTGTCCGAAATGTGGGAGCAGATTGAGGTCGAAAGGAAGATCTATTAAATGTGATTGCGGCTTCATAATCGATATTAAATGAGCGAGGTCAATGTTCTGTGCAATGGCTTCTTGAGAAAGGAGAACGGGGCGGTGGTAGAGGCCCACTCCACCTCAACGCTGGTCATGAGCGGTTCATTTATGGTGATAGTCGATACATCCAGTACTGCTTATCGAAATAGATTGGTCGAGGGTCTTGAGATGCTGGACATTTCTCCAAGAGAAATAGATCTGGTGATATGTACGCATCTTCATCAGGACCATACATCTAATATTGATCTCTTTCCTCATGCTACGAAACTATGCCACGTCGGTGAGCCCTTTGATAAGAGGTACGAGATCGTGTCCAGTGATATTGAAGTGCACCCGGATATAAGGTTGATACACACACCAGGGCATACGAAAGGTAGCATGAGCGTGATAGTTGATGCTGAAAATGCTCGTTATGCGATCACTGGTGATGCCATCCCAACAAAGGCCAACTACGATCAATGGGTACCACCAGGCATAAATTATGATCCGGAGCTTGCATTGCGAAGCATGTCCGCCATTGTTAAAATGGCTGACATAATAGTGCCAGGCCATGGCGCTCCTTTCGAAGTGAAAGGTTCGAATGAACGATAACTTTATCTCTATTAATCGTTAAGGGATAGGATTGAATCGATATGACAGTTCCAAACGCACTTTATCTGGACTGCCCCGATTGTGGGGAACACACTGTTCATGAAGTATTAAAGGGAAAGATCGGCAGGAAACAGGAGACAATGGAAGCGACAGTAAAATGTCAGGAATGTGGGCGCGTATATACTACCGTGGTCCGTGAGCCAGAACCTATCAAGGTCCCAATCATCATCTCAGAACAGGGGAAGTCCAGGAAAACTGAGATCGAGCTTGAGTCAGGTGAGGAGCTAGGATTGGAGAACGAACTGATGCTAGGCGATGAGCATTTGATCGTGACCGCAATAGAAGTGGGCGAAAAGAGAGTACCCATCGCTCAAGTCCAGGATATAAAGACCATCTGGGCGAAAAGGTTCGACAAGATAATCGTGAAGATATCAGTGAACAAGCACACAAAGACCATACCTACTCAGGTCGAAGCGTTGCCCGACGAGGAGTTCTTTATTGGGGACCTGATGACCGTCGGAAAGGATAGTGTGGTCATTCATACCATAAAATCGAGTGATGGGATGGTCCGTCGTGGAAGTGTAGCTGCCCGTGATATCGTAAGAATATATACCAAGGCAGTGAGAACAACTAGCATCGTATGAACACGTACGAGCGTGAAAGGGCAAGGATGGTACAGCATCTGCATGATGAGCTCGGTATAGAGGACAAGAACGTACTACGCGCTCTGAACAATGTTCCAAGGCATGAGTTCCTGCCTGAGAATATGCGCGGAAGTGCATATGTTGATACCCCTGTCCCAATAGGACACGGACAGACCATATCTGCCCCGCACATGGTCGCGATCATGTTGGTCGCCATGGACATCAGGCCGGGAATGAAGGTGCTTGAGATAGGGACCGGCTCCGGCTATAATGCGTGTCTCATTGCGGAGCTTGTCCGGCCAGGAAAAGTCTATTCTGTGGAAAGAGTTCCAGAGCTAGCCGGGACTGCCAGGTCAATGATCGATAAACTAGGCTATGGGGATGTTGTAAAGGTGCTCATAGGGGATGGCTCAGAAGGCTTGGAAGGATACGCCCCATATGATAGGATCGTTGTTACCGCGGCAGCTCCAGATGTCCCTCAGAGGATGTTGGACCAGCTTTCGGAAAATGGGACGCTGCTCATACCATCGGGGGAGCGCGAAGTGCAAGAACTTCTTCTTTTTGTTAAACATGGAAATAAGATCGAACGGCACGATCTAGGGGATGTAATGTTCGTTCCCCTCATAGGCCGGTCGGGCTACAATGGTCAATGAACTGTCGGCCCTTGATTATCGGGCCTAGAACGTTATGTATGTCAGAAGAGCGAATGATTATGTCGGCGCTCTTTTCGACAAGCTCATCGATCGGATTGAAAGCTATTGACATGGCTGAGCCGTTGAACATGGACACATCGACGAAGCTGTTACCGATAGCAACGGTCCGTTCCTTCGATGCTGAATATCTTTCTTGGAAATATATGAGCGTTCTGATCTTTTCTGAAAGGTTCACATTTATCAGGCCCTCTCCTGTCAGGCGGCCACCCAGATCGCATTCCAGACTATTCGCGGCATAGCCATCGAAGTGGTACATTGATGCTATTCGAGAGGCTGCGATCTCCAATCCTCCGCTCACTATCACACATTTAATGCCATTGGCATGAAGCTCATCTATGGTCTCGCCAATGCCATCTATCAAAGGTAGGTCCTTGAGCAGGTCCGCAATATCTGAGATACAGATGTCCTGCCTTTTGTTCCGCCATAGGCATATGTCACGACGCATGAACTCTTTCTCATCGATGATGCCTTCAATGAAAGCCTTCAGAGAGTCCTTATTGTCCACCCCAAGCTGGTCGTGCACCCATGCCCAAGAGCTGCTGTATTTGACAAGCACCCCGTCCATATCAAAGGCTACAAGTGCATAGCCGTTAGAATCCATAATGCAAACAACAACAAAAGATTATTAAAAGAATGATGTCATGATTCTGTGATGATAACTATCGTGGGAGTAGGCCACATGTTCAAGATCGCCGAGCAGGTCCGCAGTATCGTTGAAGAGGAGCATCCAGATGCGGTCTGCATCGAACTGGACGTGGCCCGCTACCAGGGTCTCCTTCATCCAGATGAAAAGGGTCAAGGAAGAAACACTCAAATAACGTACCGTATGCTCGCGTCGTTCCAACAACGTCTTGCCCACGAGTATGGTGGGGAGGTCGGGAGCGAGATGCTGGCCGCCGCAAAAGCAGCCCAGGAGATCGGTGCCGATGTACTTTTCATCGATGCGGACGCAAATGCTATATTCCAGAGAATGAACAAAGAGATGCCTTTGAGGGAAAAGGTAAGCCTTGCATTATCTGCGTTCGCTTCGTTCTTTATCAGCAAGAAAAGGGTGGAGAAGGAGCTCCAATCGTTCCAGGAGAACGAGGGCGCCTACATGGATGAACTAGCTTCTCAGTTCCCGACCCTTAAGCGTATGCTCATCGATGAACGGAATGAACTGATGGCCAAGCGTATTGATATGGCAGCATCGAAATTCCCATCCGTCCTAGCAGTAGTAGGTGATGGTCATGTGGAGTCGATCGTCGGATTGCTCGATAGGGACGATATCAAGATATACCGCCTTCGTGAGCTTTTGGATGAAAAAAAGACCCCTGATGGAGTATCACGATCAAATAATGTACAGGTCCATTTCCATTATGAGCAGACTGCCCATTGACTTTTTATCCTAAGGGTCCAATGCGGTCAGGATGCGGGTTGTTCTTCTTTCCTATACAAAGGATGCCGAAAGGTTATGCTCCTCCTCTGCACACTCTTGCTATAGTGAAAAATCAGCAAGCCAGCTAATGGACGAGTGGGATCCAGAGCATGGCGCCAGATGGTTAAGTTCACCTATCTCGGCAGGTCATTTATCTGTGATAGAGCATGCATCGTACACATTCTCCATAGAATGTGTATCTAGGGCTCTGACGCATCAGCTTGTCCGTCATAGAATAGCATCCTACAGTCAAATGTCTCAACGATATGTCGACATGAAGGATGCTAGCTATGTAGTTCCAGAGAGCATCGCGAATGACCCGGAGGCGGCTGCACGGTACGATGCGCTCATGAAGAGCATCTGGGCAGAGTATGAATATCTGAATTGTAAGGTCCCGTCAGAGGATGCAAGATATGTCCTTCCGAATGCATGCATGACCAATATAACGGTCACAATGAATGCTAGAGAGCTCCTTCACTTTTTTGAGCTTAGGACCTGTAGACGGGCGCAATGGGAGATACGCGAGGTCGCAGATGAGATGCTGCGGCAAGTAAAGGAGATATCCCCGCTTATCTTCAGTGACGCTGGACCACCATGTATCTCCAAAGGCAAGTGCCCAGAGGGGAAGATGAGCTGTGGCAAACCGCGCATGGAGCTAAAAAACATTAAATAGGCATGCGGCTTAACTGCTTCTTCACAGGGTGCGTGCTATGGGCAACATCAGGCCTACTTACATTAAAAGAATAGCAGTTGATCTCGTTCAGAAGTACCCAACGGTCTTCAACGATGATTTTGAGAACAACAAGATGTTAGTATCGAAGCTGACCAACTGTCGAATCCATTACCATGAGGAACCGTATCGCTGGTTACGTAACAAGGTACTGGCAGCATATGGAAACATAGACAATACCTTTTTTCGGATCATATTGGTCCGTCAGGTCTTTGGTCCAGGCGTTTTGTAGAAAAAGATCATTCTAGAGCACGACCTGATAAGCGGTAGCTTGCTAGCTTAGCTGATACTGACCGCGAGGCTTAACAAAGCAAGTTTTCTTTCTTCCTTGGTCATTCGCTGTCGATCTCGATCGTCCGCACTAGAAAGTATGCATCGTCGAAGAGATATATGATCAGGAGAGTTCCTTTTTTTCGACCTTCTCTTCCTTGCGCTTAGCATTGGCAAGGGCGTAGGCCCTTTTGAAAAGCATGACCATTGAGATCATCTCGACCGCGATCGAGGGTATTACGATCAAGAGGCTCCCCATCGCGGACCCATATGCGATCAATATGATCGATAATGCAAGCGCAGTGCCTAGTATGACACCTTCAATGGTCTTTACTACCTGAGGTCTCATTTCCCCTCCATCTCGCCGTAGATCGTACGTAACGAAGAGCGTGGTCCGGATCAGGCCTTGAACATATGTATGTATCGGAATTTATGTGCCCGACCAATCGCTTGCTATTCTGTATCCATACTACCGCGATGGAATTCCCTCCGCTCGTTCAGAAAAAATAACTTGCATGACATCCTCACGATCCAGATGTCAGGATATATGAACAGCGAATGGAGCCACTGGAGGGAATTGAACCCTCGACCTACGCCTTACCAAGGCGTCGCTATACCACTAAGCCACAGTGGCGGTATTCAACCTCAATCCCCTTAAGCTTGATAAAGGTTTCTAACCGAAAGCTTATTTGCATTGCAAAGGTAAGGGTAGGACATGAAGGACGAGATGGGAGCGTTCGACATACTCTCAGTTACTGTAGAGATGCAATCATTGGTAGGCGGTTATCTGGATAAGGTTTTCCATTGGGATTCTAGGAACGTCCTGCTCCGAATAAATATCCAAGGTGTCGGAAAGAAGGAGCTGGTCCTTCAGGATATGAAATGGCTGTATCTTTCGCCAGAGCGCCCTGAGACTCCAGACCTCCCATCCCAGTTCGCTGTGAATCTTAGGAAATATATAGCGAACTCAAGGGTCAACTCAGTACAGATGAGGGAGTTCGATAGGATCGTCGTCCTTGAGCTGGAGCGCAATGGTAAGTTCCAGTTGATAATCGAACTTTTTGGTGATGGAAATATAATACTTGTATCTGAAGGAAAGATACTGAACTCACTTTTGTCCAGGAAATGGAAATCTCGTGAGGTCAAGCCTGGTCTGGATTATTCTTTCCCATCCTCAAGGTTCAACCCATTAACGATGGACGAAGCGTCCTTCAGAAAGACAATGCTGAATTCAAATACGGATGTTGTCAGGACACTTGCCACGACAGTGAATATAGGTGGCCAGTACGCAGAAGAGGTATGTCTTCGAACGAATGTGGAGAAAGGTTCGAAAGCCAAAGAGCTCAGCGAGGCAGATATCCATGCAATGTTCGATGTTCTGACACTGCTTCTTAAGAGCGCAAGGACGGACATCAGGCCCAGAGAGATAATAGAGAACGGGGAGGCCATTGATGTAACTCCCATACCCTTGCTACAATATGCCAACAAGGACATCAAGGAGCGGCCGACCATGTCCGATGCGCTATATGGCTACATCACATCAAAACATGAGGTAGCTCCATCGGAGGACCCTGAGGCTAAAAGGCTTCATAGGCAATTGGAACAGCAGAAAAAGGCGATAGCTGAAACGGAAATAGAGGCTAAGCGCTTTTCCGAACTGGCCGAATCCCTGTATGTCGACTATGTAGGCGTCGAAATATTATTGAAGAAAGTTGGGGACGCCGTGAGCGGAAAGGACTGGACGGAAGCAAAAAATTCCGTGACGAACATCGCGTCCGTAAAGGAGATAGATCCAAAAACCCACTCGTTCGTTGCAACGATACAAGGGAACGATGTTACGCTGGATTATACCATGGGGGTAGACGGGAACGTTAACTCTCTATACTCACAGGCCAAGGAAGCAAAGAACAAGACGGATGGAGCAAAGGTAGCGCTCACAGAGACCCAGAAAAAGTTGAGCAAGGTCATTAAGGAAGGTGAAGCAAAGAAGCTCTCCCAGAAGAAAGGAGCAAAAAAGACCAAGGAGTTCTGGTTCGAGAGATATAAGTGGTTCATCACATCCAAAGGGAGAATGGTCCTGGCCGGCCGTGATGTGCATACGAACGACCAGCTTGTCAAGAAGCATCTGAAGGCCACAGAACGGTTCGCTCACGCTGATGTTCACGGAGCGCCAAGCGTAGTGGTCGTCAATGGTGTGGAGGCGACAGATGAAGAAATGACCGAAACTTGCACCTTCGCACTATCTCATTCTAAGGCTTGGATGGCCGGGGCGACAGAGGGAACGGCATACTGGGTGTTACCGGACCAAGTGAGCAAGATGGCCCAGGCGGGGGAGTTCGTTCCTAGGGGGGCATTCATTATCCGCGGAAAGAGGAATTACATCTATCACGTCCCTCTGGAGCTAGCGATCGGTGAGATAGATTACGAAGGCGAAAGAAAGATAATGTGCGGTCCAAGGATCAGCGTTGAGAGCAGGTCCGAGCATTATGTTGTGATAAGGCCAGGCAAGGGGAATAGAAGTAAGATGTCAGATAAGATCGCTAAGGCGTTCGAGGTCCCAGAAGAAGATCTCAAGAATAATGCCACCAGGCGATATTGAGATCGTTGATACGAAGGATATCGACTTAGGGTCATAGATATGAGCGAAGCGCCCGAGCCGGGATTCGAACCCGGGTCTAAAGATCCGCAATCTTTTAGGATATCCAAGCTACCCCACTCGGGCATTCTCCTGTATCATGTGCTTATATAATTCATTTTCGTGTCAGCGATCCGAGACTAAATAGATGGTCCTATTTATGAGAGAAAGCAGAACGACATTGTCAAGTGCAATATCTGCTTCTCATATCCCATGATGACCCGGTCAACAGATCATTCGCTCGACGGAGCTGTAAGGGTATACTCTTTAGAACATTTTCTCTCCTTCCTTGGATAATCCCAGAAAATAGTTCTCCCCTATACCAATCAAAGCAATATCCTCAGTACATCTGAGAAATCTTTATAAGTGTAAAATCGGCTTTCACAGCCAGCCTCCTAGGCTAGGAAGGATGGAAATGAGAAAGATCTTCAAGAAAAATTGGAAAAGCCGAAGGGCTGTTTCACCGGTCATCGCCACGATCTTAATGGTCGCAATAACTGTAGTGTTGGCCGCTGTTCTATATGTCATGGTCATGGGGTTCAATGGCAGTTCATCAAATGCTCCAACAGCTTCAATGACGGCAACAGGTGGTTCTGCTGCTCATTCTGAAATGATCAAGATCGATTCAATAAGTTCTTCGCAGTCGTTTTCTAACATGAAGTTATCCCTTGTCAATGGGTCGCATCCAGCATATAGCGCATATGTATCGTCAGGAAACATGTCAACGAACATGAGCCTTCCAAACAATCTTCAAGTTAGCTATATCTCACTGACAAATAATGGAAAGGTCAGTAGCGGAGATTACGTAGTGGTGACTGATACGAACCCTTCGGATACTCTGCAGCTTAACTTAGTGTATGTGTCTGGATCCACTACCACTAGTATAGCCTCAGCAAGCTGGACATCGTCCTAAACCTTTTTTTCTCATTATTTAACAACGGATTAGCGCGTATTACTGGATATGCGGATATGAACTTCAGGAAAGCCTCTTGATGATCTCATTTTACTGCACCTGTCTCAAGTATGCTCTTCCATAATGTCAGCGGATCGGTCATCTTTAGGATATATCTGCTCTGAGGCCATTGCTGCAGAATATCCAATGGCGAGCCCGACCAGAACATCCAAAGGCCAGTGCATTCCAAGATATATCACTGAGAACACCATGAGCGCGACCAATGCTGACAGTGCCCATGACCATTTGCGCATTCCAGATGTACGAAGCACGATCATAAGCGCAGTGAAAGAGAGCGTTATATGAATGCTTGGAAAACTTGTGGTATCGTAACCGTAAATGGACTGTGCGATATTGTCAAGGACCGGCACATTGTATATCAATGGGGAGATATTAGAGCCGTCGTAGAATCCTGGACGTAAAGCATTGAAAAGCAGATGAAGTATGATCAGCACGCCGAACGATAGAAGGATGGCTGTACAATAGCAACGAAGTGGGCCCTTTTTATTTATGAGCAATATGGGTGTGAGCATCAGGACCAACGGAAGGCCCCAAATGTAAATGGCGGACGATATGATCGTCAGAAATGTTGGATGTTAGATATTTTTGTAATATGGATGATCGATCCTCCAAAGAACCCTAGCTCTACATTGGTCAGACCTATTGATCCTATATTTTTGACCTCTTTATCTATCAAGAGAAGAAGTATAGATAGTGCTACGAACGCCACGATCAGGGTCTTGTTCTGTTCTAAGCCCTCCCTGATGTTGTCGTCCTTGTTCTTAAAAAGGATCCATCCAAGCGTCGTCAGCGCAGCCAATACAAAAATGAAAAGTAACAACGAGCTCGCTGAAGGCGTTCTTCCACACTCAAGGGTCGGATATGATCTGATGATATGATATTGTTGGTGGATCATCGAGACGTCCCTACATGCCATCATGATCGCTTTGTAAGAAGAGCGAGGAAGCTGATGAATTACGCATTCATGGAAATATTGAACCGTGCCGGCATTTCACATGCCGCTAATGGCAGTGCCGAGCGTGCAGCCATACAAGGGAAAAGGGATATCAGGTGGTCATATCTGATCGGGCATGCTAGGATGGCAGGCCCATTACCTCTTCATAGATCTTTATCTCCATCCTTCGCAAAAGGTACATTTCGTTCGTATAAAATAAATAGTAAATATCTTAATCCCTTAAGATCGTCCAAAGGGACAGGATGGGATCAAGATGGGCATGTCGATTCGTTTTGTTAATAGCATTGCTGGTCGTAGCTAGCAGTGTGATTGTCATAGGACCATCTACATCATACTGTTCAGCTGCAGGGTCCGGTTCAGGGCTCTCTTCGAACAGTGCTTCTGGTGTGAATGTTACTGAAGGTCAGTTGAACCTAAGTATCACCTCACCTTATGATAATCAGATATTCAATTCAAGCTCTGTTACGGTATACTGGAACGGGACTGATCTGAGCGGCGGTATCCTCAGATATGAAGTAAAGCTTGATTCTGGCAACTTCATAAATGTTGGAACGAACAACTCGCATGTATTTACCAGTCTGAACAGCAGTTATGTACATACCGTTACAATTCTTGGTTTCAATGATACTGGTTCCACTATCGAGGCGTCTGTGGTCTTCTATGTTGAAACAAGCGCTCCATTTTTGACCATCACTAACCCCAATGGATATTACGTGAACACAACATCATTGGAAGTTAAATGGACCGCAAATGACCCATCAGGGATAATCTATTATGAGGTAGGCATAGATGGGAATTGGACCAGGCTTTACAATGCAAGTGTAGGTGTAAATACATTTAACCTAACTGGCCTTAGCGAAGGGATCACACGTTAACTGTCGCTGCTTACAGTGGTGATGGTAATAATACGAATGAGTCGTGCAAGATCTTCGTTGATGTTATCCCCCCAACGCTAACGATAACATCCACATCCCCAGCGAATGGAAGTTACACGAATGATCCCAATGTTCAGTTAAATTGGAACTGTATCGACAAGAATGATAGCATCGCTTATTATGATCTATGGTGCAATGGTGAGCTGCTCAAGAATATGAGCACTCCTGACTATACTTTCCCTTCGTTGAAGGATGGAGAATATAACGTAACTGTGATCGCGGTTAACAATGCTGGGCTTGCGGCAGAGCAGAATGTGACCTTCACAGTAGATACCAAGGCACCTATCATCGAAGCATATACACCGGCGGGGTCTGGCATAAACCCTCGTGAGAACATAACTATCACGTTCTCCAAGGCCATATCGAACCTTACCATCACAGGTGTCAGTGGCCTAGAGATCTGGTCGAACGGGAATACTACGGTCACGATCGTACCGACCAATGGCCTGGCATATGATAAGTCATATTCGATAAACATAACGGCCAAGGATAAGGCAGGTAACGTGGGGTATCCTATAATTGGTCGTTCAGCACCGCAGGTTCTCAACAGAGCAATCTGCTCTCGACCCTTGGATGGATAATCGCCGGGCTGGCCGTACTGATAGTGGTCATCATAGTGATCGTCGGCTATAACCGGAAGAAAGGAAGAGGGCCGGCAGCTAACTCCAAATCTTGGAGGGACGCAGAGGATTCAGAAAAGCGTGAAAAAGCTGAGAGCGAAAGAGCCGAGGGAAGATGGGAAAAAGATAAAGAGGATAAGACCGACCATCGGCTATGAACTACCTCGCCCGAAAGGGCGAGCACTTTTTCTTTCCTATCCTCTCAATAGCTAAATAGAACGGGAGTCAATGGTTAGCATCGATATCCCGATGCCGATCAAGAAGAAGTTCTTTTTTACACTGATCGCATTCCTATGTATCCTCGGGTTAGGCACAGTGGGCTTTTTATTCACAGAGCCAACTGTTCATACCCCTTTGGACGCTTTTTTTCTGGCGCTTGTCACAATAACAACGGTGGGATATGGCGGCTATAGCCCTACCACGGATGCATCACGTATAGTCGCTATCTTCTGTATATTATTCGGCATCGGAACAGCGTTGGCTTTCTTTCAGATCACATTTGAGATCTTCATTAGTAGTGAAAGGCGTAGAGAGCTTGGGATTCCAGAGAGGCGTATAATGATGAAGGATCACTACATCGTATGCGGTTATGGTAATGTTGGGAAGCACATCGTTGCTCAACTGAAAGAAAGGAAGGAGAAGGTAGTGGTCATCGAGCGTAATCACGAAAAGGTCGAGGACCTCATGGATGCAGGGATCCCGGTCATTGAAGGCAATGCTGAGGGCGAGGACGTTCTGCAGCGTGCCAATATAGGAAAGGCAAAATGCATCATTACAACGATGCCCGATTTTGACAATGTCATGGTCATCATCACCTCGCGCACTATCAATCCGGATATCAGGATCGTAACGGAGATAGAGGAAAGCAGGGACCTTGAGAAATTAAAGGCAGCCGGTGCTGATGAGATAGTTCACAGCCATGAGGCTGGTGCAAGGGCCATGGTGATCAAGGCCAGGAATGTACGGGCCGATATTGTCTGTGGCGCTGAGATCTGTGGGCCGCCCTCTATACAGTTCACTATCGATGGTGTGGTCTACTATTTCTGTTCGGAAGCATGCGAGAACGCTTTCAAGAACAATCCCGCTCGTTTCATCCAACGCCAGAATGCAGTAGAGGTATCATGCCATACTAGGTGATCGGTCGAGATGCACCTCCATCAGAAGGAGAGAGAAGACCATCTCTAGCAAGCAGTTGGGTGGATCAGAGGATGGACAGTACCAGCGACCCTTGCTCTAAGGCTATGTATCTGACATGAGAGGGCGGTCCTAGGTCATCTTGGTCCACTCATCAAGAATGCCATCGAGCTATCCATAGGTCATTCGTGTGGAACAAGAGCCCCTATCAGAACGGCAGATAGATCACTTCATCCGATATAGAACGAACCCAGACCAGACCTTTGGCCAAAAGTAGGTAGTTTTCTTTGGCATCTTCCTTCCGCTCTGTGCTACCTTCCAGACTGTGTCAAGCGTTGGCGCACGGACAAGGATCTGCAAGACTTGTTTGCCCAGCAGCTATCTTGCTGTTTATTGACCCGATATCATGATCATAGTCGACCGTAAGCTCATTCCCGAAAGGGAATGCATACAGCACGCTTTTCATTATCACTTCTTGGCAAACATAAGTATCGATCGACCACAGAATGTCACCTGGCGGAGCAGTGTACTCACCAACATAGGTCCTCCCAGAAGGGAACAAGAAACCGAACGTTGGTATCGTGGCCTTAGCCATTGCTTCGGTCGTCGATTGGACATCTTTCATCTGTCTTATGGTCAGATATTTACCAAGCGCATCTAGTAGATCCTTTTCCTGGACCTTCAAGTTCTGGATAAGTCGATGTGTAGGACGGACGAACATGCCAGAATCCTGAGAGGACACCATCGTACATAGAACATATGCGCGCCTTTCATCTAGCATGTTCTCCTGTGAATATTTGTATGATGTCTCGTACCTGTGATGCCCGTCAGCAATGAGGATCTTTTTATTGGACATCATCCTCGTTATTGTATCGACCACTGTCCTATCCGACACACGGAAGAGCTGATGGACCGTTCGAGATAGGTCGGTGCATTCAAAAAGCTTAGGAGAGCGTTTTGCGATCTCATTCACATCTATATCCGAACGGTCATAAAGTCCGAATATGGATTCACAATGTGTAGATGTCGCTCGCAGCAGATTCAATCTGTCTTCTTTGATCTTAGGGAAGGTTTCCTCGTGGGGGATGATATTGCCCGCCTCATAATTCTCAGCTTTTAGTATGCCTATTATACCATTGCGCTGGAACCATTGCCCATTGTCCTGGAAACTTTGACGATATATGTAATAACATTCCTTTTCATCGGAAGCAAGCTTTCCAGAGCTTATCCACGAATCAAGAGTAGCAGAAGCATCATCATACTTTCCGTCGACGCCACCCAGCGTCACATTCGTTATATTGTAAGGTTTTGACCTTAAGCGCTTTAGCTCTTCTGGTGAAATGATATCATAGGGGGGAGAGACCCTATCTAAGATGTCCTCGTTCCTAGAAAGATCAGGAAGTAACCCGTGAAATGGCCTAAAATCTACCATAGTGATTCAGAAGGGTAATATGCTCAACCATCATTATCCTTATTGCCTTCTTTTTAGCGAACGTGAGACACTTTAACTTGATATAGTGATCAACGGGCCTTAAAGAGCCCTTTTTTTTGGAAGATGTCATGAGATCATGCTATCTTCTAACATTAGTACCTGGGGCCGAAAGGGAACGGAGAGATCGCGATGAATGTGTGAAAATGCCTCCATCTCGATCGCCACATCGATCATCATCGTTCCTGGGAAAGATTCAAAGAGAAAATACGGTCATCGAATGAAGGCTGAAGTATTTCATCGACCAGGGATACCCATGGTCACCCTCTTATCGTCAGATGATGTACCATGGGATCATATTGAGCCGAGTAGACGTGGAACAGCCCCATCCCTCCATGGGCCTGCACGGGGACTACTTTTTAATACCATCTCTTCATTCAAGCTCCACATACTCGGGCTCATGGTCTAGCGGTTATGACGTTGCCCTTACACGGCGAAGGTCGCCGGTTCAAATCCGGCTGAGCCCACTCAACGTATCTGGCTACCCCCTCATTTTGCCCAGAGCATTTTTGTACATCGCTTACCAGGACACTCTTGTCGGCGATATCGACTCCTCCGTTCTGCCCTCCGCTTCCATCTTCTGCTTGACCCCCTTCAGGAACTCGTACACCTTGATCTGCGCCGAGCCCAGCTCGTTGACCGTTAGCCCGAGGTACTTTATCGTCTCTTTTTCGTTGGAATGCCCCAGACCCTCCATTATCTCCACGAGCTCCACGCCCGCGAAGTACGCGATCCTCGCGCCCGTCCGCCTCAGGGTGTGGTTCCATATCTTCCGCTTTATCCCTGCGCGCTTCGCCACTCTCTGGACTATGCTGTCTATCCCGCTCTTCCCGTATGGTGCCAGTCCTCCTGTGTGCTCGTATATTATGTACTCGCTCGGGACCATCAGGTCCGGATGCCTTGCCAGGGCATGATGTATGAGCTCCTGCCGGATGCGGTCGTACTCCTCGACCACGCCCTTCGTCTCGGGAGCCCATGCCAGCGTTCGCCACTTGCCCCCTGCCCTTCCCTTTCCGTGGACGTTCATTATGCCGTCGAAGCTGTGGTTCGTCCTCGGGTCGTACATCCTCAGCGGCTGGATGTCCTCCTGGGTAAGCCTCCTGACCTCGCACCTGCGCAGCCAGAGCCTCAGCTCCAGGTGGATGACTATCCTCTCCGGCCCCTTGGCCGCTTCCAGCATCATGACAGCTTCCTCGAACGTCAGCCAGTCCACGTTCACCCTCGCTTCCTGCGGCCAGGTCAGCATCATGTCCTCCATGACCGTGTTCTTGTAGAACTTCAGGAAGCCGCTCACTATGGACATGTCCCACCGCTTCGACTTCCAGCGCTCCTTGGCGAACGTCACAGTTCAGGAGATGCTCGAATTCTTCCGGCTCCCCTATCCTCTTTGGTGTCGTGCTCAGGCCCGCCTCCCTGAGCGAACCGAACGCCTTCAGGAGCCTTGGCCGATAATGCTCCCCGTTCTCCTTGCTCAGCTTGCCGTTCCGCGTCTTCTTTGCCAGATAGGCGTCTATCAGCTCCGACACATAACGCTCCTCGTCCGGCATCCATCCCTCAGGCCCCCTTGCTCTCGGACGCGGTGTACACGTGCCTCATGTGATGCCAGTAAGCATCGATCATGGCAAGGCACTCGTTCCTCCGCCATTCCCATCTTCCCATCCTTACGCTCGCGCTCGGCTTGGGTAGTCTTAGCGAGCCTGAGGTCCTCATATGCGCGATGATAGTTGACATCGGCCCAATGCATTGCACTTCTGGCTTCATCGATGCCGTTTACGATGCTATCGTTCGATATGTCGGCCATCACTGACCACCGTCCTTGCTCTCCTTTTGTCCTTCCTTTGGTCGCTTAAGATCGTGCTGGACCTGATCGAGCAATGGCTGGATGGGGCTTACCGCCTCATTGGCGGGACCATGGTCCACCATTTTCACTTCCATGCTTATGCGATGGCCGTTCAATGGCCCCCCTTCGATGTGGAACTTAGAAAGATCTATGCCAGTATGGCACAGTCCCAATATCAGCAAAGAACCCATACCGATCCTTTCCGGTCAGTCTATTGAGATAATTCTCTACGACGCCTTCCGCCTCGAACGATATGACCGGGTCCGGTTCGTATCTTGACCCATTATCGCATTCCTTGCATAACCCATAGTCGGTCCTTCGTCCAGCAAAGCATTCACAATAATTGGTCGCATCCTCCGCTTCCTTGAAATCCCTTATTCTTAGACTAATATCGACCAATACCTCATTGACTATCTTCTGGACTGCTTCCGGCCTGCTCTTGTATGTCCTGGACACTTCGATAATGACATCCTGGGCATCGTCCTTTCTTATTTTCTCGATGGCGGTCATAGACCCACCGCCGAGCTGTAGCCCAAAAGCTCAGCCTCCTCTGGATCATCGACCTTCTGCTGAGCTCCTTTCCTATCCTTTGAGATCCCGACCGCATCCCTGCCCGGGACCTCTGCATTCGTATCGTTGATTTCCCTCAGCTCGGCCTCGACCTTCTTGGCGCATATCGGACCGAGGCCGCGCTTCACGCTCTCGGGGTCCTTGAGCTTGCGGTGGCATCTCTCGCAGCGACCGGACTTCTCTGACGAAGCTATGGTATCGCTCGACATGCTCACGCCCCCGCCCTGGCCGTGGTCGCTCGTCTTGCAGCGATCGCGTCCTCGTACCGTTTCAAGAGCCTGACAGCTTCCGGGTCGCCCGAGCTCGCCGCTATCCTGAGCTCGGGTATGCGGACGTACCTGCTCTTGCTTATCTCGCGGTAGACATTGCAGACCTCTTTGTGCGCCTCGCGGAACGCCGGTATCTCTAGCCTCTTGTCCTTAGGCATGTTCTCACCCGTCCGTGATCTCGTACTGCTCGGCTTTTGCCGCTTCCGTCGTTCCCTTGCGCTCGTCGTCCTCCTCGAACGCTTCCGACGGCAGGAAAGCGACGAAGAGCACGCCCGGCCCCTTTGCTATGTATGCGCCGCCGCCTGCCCTGATGCGGACAGTTTTTTTCTTGTCGAGATGAACTATCGCGAACATATCGTCCCATCCGGCCTGAGCGATGCTCTCGGCCAGCACTTCAAGCTCTTTCCCATCCTCTTCACTAGGGCGCTCGATCGGCTCTTTGTAAGCGTCATCGGTCATGAGCTCAGGCCCCCGTTGTGGTCGATCTTGCCCGGCTCTTTTCAGTCAGCCTGACGCGCCATTTGCCTATCGTCTCGTCGTGAAAGACCTTGACGTCGAAGCGCTCGAGCTGCTCGTCCTTTTCCCTGATGGCGTTGCCTATCTCGCGATAGTAGAAAATGCCGGACTCCATCATGCCAAGCCCTCCTTCGTAAGCCTTCTGACGGCTTCCTTGCAGGACTCGCAGCCGCACTTGTTCAGCTCATCGATGGTCCTTTCCCCAGACCAGACATTCCTCATTATGGAATTCACCAGCTTCTCAGAATAATGCTGATTATCTGGATCCTTGACACCTTCTATCATTGGGATGCCTCCTTGTTCAGGCGGCGCAGTGCTTCCATACAATCGGAGCAGCCGCATGCCCTCAGCTCGTTGTCTCTCCTTAATCCGCACCTTACAGCCTTGATTATGCAGTTCACTTCATACTCGTCATAATCCAGGTTGTCATTGGTCCCTGTAGACATTACAACTGTCTCGTCCATACCTACCCCTCATCTTTTAAGATACTAGGGCCGCCAGGCGTGGACTTGATGAGGGTCCGATTGAGATAGAAGAACAGTAAGCTCGCCTGGCGGCGATCAGCGTGAAGTTCCTTTCATTCTTCTGTCTCATGTCCTGGGGTAGCTGGCTCATCACTCCTTGCTACCGTTGGGCTCATCAAGCACTGCAAGGTCGCATATCGGTCTAGCATTTAATACATTTCGTTATGCATAGTGAAATATGATTAACCTTTATTATGTTTCACTAGCTATAACCTATCAAAAGGAATTTATTATGAAAAACGTCCTTCTGCTTGTGAAATACTCTGAGCTTAAAATCGGATTACTGGAAGAAGCTCATGCGATGAAAATACTCGTTATTCTCCATAATGAGGGTCCTACTTCGAAATCGGTTCTTTATGGAATGGTGACAAGTTCCAACCGAACCATGCTTGACAGGGTAAACGAACTTACGGATGTAGGATTGATTGAAGAGGTACCCATTAACAAACCACCATATAGAGCGCTAAGTTTAACTAAAAAGGGTGAAGAATTGGCCGTCCACATAGCGGCCATGGAAAAGGTGCTCAGCCACTGAGCTTTCGCTTCTTAACGTTTGTTCGCCGGGCATTCGTGCCAATCGTTCGATACAAGGCCGATCTCACGCGCCACATCTGCGTTGATCTCTGCCTGGATGGTATCTTTCGCCTTGCTCACTAACTTGTGATATGGGCACATCCTCAGCGCCTCAGATGATATCACATGGCAAGCCTGGGCCTGGATGGTATCCAGCATGACCACTTTCTCAATGTCCTTTTCGTTCATATCTATTTCCTCCTTGAATGAAAGGAGACAGAAAAGAAGTATTATCGTTTACCGGGGAGGTGCCCGAAGATTGCTCCTCTAAAAAGTTGATATTCTTGATTCTTATAAAAGTAAGCTGGACAAAATGAAATCGCCGGGACATGAGAAGTGAGAATGATTAGAGAATGGCCCCGAAAATGCAAATCGAAATTGAATTCACTCGACATGATTTTAAATATTTTTTATATAAAACCAAAGGAAGTTATTTATCATATTTTATTGATATGTCCATATGTTTCTTATTTACATGGACGAGTCAGGTAAGCCCAATTATGGTGATCCTGAAAATTACGTCCTTTCCGCCCTCACGATCCACGAGACTAATTGGCAAGCTATAGATAATCAAGTGAAACAGTTAAAGATCAAACATTTTCCGGCTATCAACCCAGATCAAATAGAGATACACGCCAAGGAGATAGTATCTGGACAGAACATATTCAAGAACCTCAGATGGGAGCAAAGAATGGCTTTGTTCTCGGATGCTTGCCAGCTTGTTGGGAATATCGATTGTACGATAATCAGCGTTCTTATCGATAAAGCACGTAGATATAATAATAATTTTGACTGCGAAGCATGGTGCATGCAGCTTCTTTTTGAGCGATTGTGTAAATATCTTGACAAAGTAAATGAAGAGAGAGTCCAAAGTTCGAAACCGTCCGAATCGGCCATTCTGCTAATCGATTCAATCGACCCCAACTATGACAAAAAGGTTAGAGCGAGGTTGTTGCCCTGGATTCGTGACGGGACGACCTACTGTCCGAACCATTCGATAATCGAAGATCCCATATTCGTGAACTCATCATACAGAAATCTGTCTCAGCTAGTCGATTGTGTAGCATATTGTGTTAGACGGAAACATAAGGTTGCAGATAAGAAAATTGATGCTGTTGTAAATGATTGTTATGAAATGATTTATCCCAAATTTGATAAATCTAAAGATGGGCAAGTAATAAACTTTGGCCTAAAAATATTCCCATAAGATATTAAGGGTGAGTGGGAACAGTACCCACATCCCCTTAACTTTTCGCCCGAAGGCGAATCACTCACTATAATCATATCCTTTTAGTCATATTTAATAGATTTGTAAGACTCTTCGATTTTGTCGAATCTGATAAATCTATTAAACTTAATGGTTCTATCATATTTAATATATTTATCAATCGACTTTTTGGGCTCTTTTTCATTTATCTCTAGATTGGAGGTTAGTTAAGAAAACGGGCTTCGAACATATCGCCGCCGCGTTAGTCACACAACGATTTACTTTTGTTGATGGACGTTGAAATTCGTATCACAAGAATCGACATTTCGTAGTAGCATATACGAAGCACTCCCGCTCCGTCGTTTGAATTGCCGGAGGCAGGGAATATCTTAACACGTGCGGTATTCTATCGTCTTCTAAAATCTCTCATATGAGTGAACCCGCAGTATGATCGCCCCCATTCCCGAGCATATAACGCATTCTTGATATGAGCTCTGTTTGGGACTCAGCCAATTTTGCCCGCTTCTCTTCAAATTTTTGTGCTGCATCGATCAAGCTGGGGTCAGCGATCACATCATTGAATGGTTTTAGCTTCGCATCATTGGAAAAAAGGACATTTGCGTGTGCCTGGTATTGAAATTGCATATTTCCTGTTCTGACCTTATTCTCGAACGCTTCCATTGATGGCGTTTCTCCGGCCATTATGCGAAGCGCCGTTAACATTCTTGAATCAATGTCATTGCTATCTTGCCTTGATATATCCAAACCGCTTTTCGGATATGCATCCTGGATCCTGCTTTTGATCGACCCATATATCACACCGCCAAATCTCACATAATCTTCTTTTTGCTTTTTCAGCCCCTCGATGGGGGTCATTAAGGAAGGATATCTATGATACAGGTCGTTCAAGGAGGGACCGTTAAAATAATCTCGTGCGTCCTTAAATCTTTCAGGGTGCTGGAACGCATAAGAATTGAAATTAATAAAATCGTAATTGTTCACACTTATATTTCCAACTTCACTAAGTAATACGCCTAGATTGCCTCTCAATATTGCTTCCCTGTCTTGTATCTCGTTCCCTACGAGCTGCAGGCGCACTTCTGTCTCAGCAATCTTGTTGTCGAACTTTTTAGCTCCTTTCCAACACCAATAAGAAATCAAACCGATGGTCGATGTAACGGATACAGGTAACAGTATTATCCACCAATCCCCAGAAGGCAAGGTCAGGAACCCGGCCAATATAGATGCCGAGAATAGAGGGACCAGTGAATAAGGGGCTGATTTCCATACTGCGACACGGACCTCCCTGCTTGATTCCTCCTGCCTATATCTGGATTTCAGCTCCATATACATCTTGTCGAGCTGTTTAAGGTCCTTTTCGGAGTACTCGCTCATAAGCTTTTCAGGATCGACCTCTGCTTGTTGAGATGGGGCTCGGCACATATGCGCTTGATGCAGTATGATTAGAAGAAATTTACTAGAGTTTGTTCTCAAGGAGAATCTATCAAGAAAAGAACTATGCCGCTAGGGTCCTTTTTTATGCCCGTAGTATTTAAAGAAGCGAACATTACAACTTAACGTTAACAACCTAATAACGTGGAATAAACGGCATACGTCCTGCTAAGTGGATTAGTGTGCAATAATGAGCATTCCAGATTAGAAAGTGCGGCATAATTCCTTGAGCATAACATGTATGAGCGTCGAGTTATGCCGCGAATTATGCCGCCGAGGGATTGAAAACGAGAATAGTCAATTATGATCGCTTTTCATCGATATGCGGTTGAGTTGCATCTAAATTCGGGTGATAATCGGATATCAATTGAGCCTAGTGCCATTCAGTTTCTTCATGCAGCTTTACGTTAGTTCCTTTAGCTCTTTAGGCATGATATCACAGTGCTAAAAAGAGCTAGCGATGAACATCTGGATGACAGATGGGGCGCACATCAAATAACTTTAGTTTACCCCATATAGCTCTAAGAAAAAGGCATACTGAACAGGTAAGGCGTTTACCAAAGTCCTTTTAGCAAGCGGGGAAATGCGGGTCACATCTTTTCAAAATTCTTTTGCCTTATATGCAGGCCCCATTGCTAGTAGACATTCCAAAATGTAGTTAGCGATTCTAGAAGGACCATGGTGTGGCGATGCTTGGAGTAGCAAGGAAATACAGCCGCTGACTACACTTGACATACATAACTTTAAATGATCTTAACAATTTGTATTTACGATTCATAGAGTATATTGGTGATAATATTGTCATCGAATGAATGATTAATTCAGGATTGGAGAAGATGAGTGATATTTTAAAAAACTAATAACCTATTGTTTATAATTATTATTTGCTAATAAATTGAAATGCATATTCCAAGAAACGGGTATTCTTGCATAGTATTATATCTTGTTGAGAGAGATTATGTTAATAAATCACAAAAATTGCCCTATCTACTTGGAGAGGCTGATAAAATTGTTAGTTGAATTTAGTATTGAAAATTTCCGCTCGATACGAGATAAAGTTACTATTAGTATGGTTGCTTCATCCGATAAATCGCATAGCGATAATATTTATTCAACAAAAGCCCTAAAAAATGACCATTTGTTAAAAGTTGCAGCTATTTATGGCCCAAATGCGTCCGGTAAGACGAACATACTATATGCCTTGGTTACACTAAGGGCGCTCGTTAGATTCTCTCATAAAAATCAAATTGGAGACAAGTTGAAAATAACTCCATTCAAACTTGATCCTGAATACTGCAAAAAACCATCGACATTCGAGATTGTTTTTATAAAAAATGATGTAAGATACCGTTATGAAGTTTCGTTAACAAATGATGCGGTCATATCTGAAAAATTATACAGTTATCCAAACGGATACAAACGTATAATGTTCGAAAGAGATATAAATGCAGAGAAAAAGTACTATTTTATCCAGAAAAAACGTGAGCAGAGCCAAATATCTGAGAAAACGGCAGAAAATGTACTATATTTATCAAGAGCTTCAAATCTAAATTATAGTGATCTATCCGAAGTTTTTGATTGGTTCAGTCATGATCTAGATGGCATAAGTTCAAGTTGGGATTCTGAGGGGTTCTCGGCTGATTTATACTCCGAGAAAGAAGAATTAAGAGGACCAATTTTAAGGGCAATGGCTAACGCTGATTTTGGAATCTCTGGAATTAATGTAAAATCGACTGAGATTCCATTCGAAGAATGGTTAAAAAACTCCCCCCTTAAGGAGAGTTTAATTCCTAACCCAAATAAGAAGGCATTACTTGAAAAAGTAACTAATTATGAAATAGCAACATCTCATAATTCTCTAACCAAGTCTGGTGATACGATTTCTGTTCCATTTGATATGGATGAGGAATCGGATGGTACAAAGAGAATGTTTAACATAATTGGACCCTTGATCAATGGCATAATTAAGGGAAAATTAATTTTCATAGATGAACTCGATCTCAGATTTCATAATTATATGATTACCTATTTAATTTCATTATTCCAAAATCCAGATGAGAATAGGAAAAACGCCCAATTAATATTTGTTACTCATAACACAAATTTGCTAACACAAGAATTATTCAGAAGAGATCAAATCTGGTTCACTGAAAAAGATAGTAAGTATGGATTCACCAAACTTTATTCTCTATCGGAATATAAGCCCAGAAAAGATAAAGATATACAAAGAGGTTACCTGACGGGGAGATATGGAGCATTACCATTCGTTGGAACCCAGAAGGTAATTGATTGGCAGACTATAACAAAAGAAAAGGACCAACAAGAGAGCCAATAAAAAGAATGTTGATAGTATGTGAAGGCAGTAAGACTGAGATATTGTATTTTGAGAGAGAGAGGACTAAGCATCGGATGAATAATTTAAAAATAATCCCCATCTCATCAGGAGATAAACATGCAAAAGGTATCGCGCAAAGGGCAATAAGAGAAGAGAAAAATCACGGCCTTGATTTAAAGAACGGGGACCAAATATGGTGCGTCTTCGATGTGGATAACAACAATAATGATGATTTGGATGATGCGCTGGCCATTTGTGGCAAAAAGGCTAAGATTGCGTTATCAAACCCATGCGTAGAGCTTTGGTATTTCCTTCATTTTAGAGATTGTGATTGTAAATATTCTAGCCAAGAAATGAAAGAACGATTGAAGGAGTATATCCCTGGCTATACAGAAAGTTTAGAAGTTTATGACAAAATAATCGATAAGAGGGATTGTGCAATTAAAAGGGCAAAAAAAAGGGTTGAATGTATATCTAGTGATAGCTGTAAATTGATTTCAAGGGATAGCAATCCCATGACTCAGTTTTATTTGGTGTTGGAAGCAATCAATAGCACTGAGATGAAGTCAATGTATTAATATATTTAATAATATTGATAAAGATTCGACTGATATCATTCTATGACTGAAGGGACCAATGAATTGTCCCATGGCGCCCATTTTAATAATGGTTTTTTACCGATTTATTTCGCTTTGCCTAACCTTAGTTATTTAGGGATTAAATCGAGGGCCTAAAAAGTATGATAGTTATCCATGCCATTATGTACCAACTTATACAGATTTCTAGGACTTCAACTCACCCACTTTGGTCCTAGAGAGGACGCCTCACTTTACTTACTAAAGTAGTTCCTAAATTAATCCATGCAGGTGGGAGTGTGTAGAGAAACCATCATTTTTCTGGAAAATATAATATCTGGCATCATAATTACGATTTTTTATATTTTTCACAGTTCTTAAGTGGCACATTTTCCTCGTGCATGTTATTCCAGTTACCATCATCGCCCCTTTCGAGAACGAGATGATGCTTTACTCCTTTCTTTTTATCGATACTAAGCTCGATGTGTGCAAGCTTTCCATTCTTTCCTATCCTATCGCCTGATTGTATATGCTGGCTGAATTCATGGAAACCATCCTCTTTCACATCAGCCCCTAGCATCTGCGTGATTCCCACACTATCAGATATGTTAACACTTATATTCTGCATATGAGAACCACACTTGGGGCATTCGTGAGATGGATTTACTAATATCGTGTCACAGTCCGTGCATCGATAAGTTGTGGTAGCCGCCATAGTATAGTATTTACTTCATATTTTATATAAAAAGTATACCGACAGCTCGCCGAAAAACCCCCTCACGACGATATATTTTAAACGGGCAGGATAGTTCAATATAAATGCTAAAACGCCAAGCATAGCGATTGTGTGCCCTCTTATTCTTCCGCCACCTTGGTCGGTTCCTGAGATACTCTTCTTCTTATCCTCGCCGCTATCGCTTCTTTGGTCCGGTTGGCAGCGAAGAAGTCGCTCAGGGCCGCTTCGACGATCTCGGACTTGCGGAGCTCTCCGCTCGATATCCTGTAGACCTGTTCGAGGCGGCCCGCCTGCTCTTCCGAGAGGTCGACATGCACGCGGACGGTCCCGTCCTTCCTCGCGATGCGGGACATCACGGCGACCTCACCCCCTCAGACAGGGCCTTCTCGCCGTAGTCCATTATCCGTCTCTGCACCGCTCCGCTCATGGCAGCATCGAAGATCATCCTGCCGAGCTCGGGGTCCACGCAGTTCCGCAGGACCTGGCGCTTGTTAGCGATCTTGTACCTGGAGAGGTCGAAGCCGAACTTCTCCTCGAGGTCAGGCACCTGGTCCTCGCGTATGGTCTCGATGCACTCGCCGTCGTTCATCGGCAGCGGGAAGTTGGACCAGAACAGATGCCTCCTGATTCGTCGCTGCCCTGATGAGCTCGCCGTAGTACGGGTCGACGTTCTCTACGACCCAGCGGCAATGGGCGTTGTACTGCAGGAAGATTATCTCCTGGTACAGCCTCATGTCCGGGTATCCCGGCCTCGAGCCGTGCAGCCTGACGCATACGTTCTGCCTCATCTTCGAGTGGCTCTGGCACGGCGGCGACGTCCATATGAAGCCGTACTCGCCGAAGTGGTCGAGCAGGTACTGGTGGGCGTCGCCTATGACGAGCTCGTCATCCGGGTAGAGGTCATGATAGACCGCCGCTATCTTCGGCTCGATCTTCGACCGCCGTTACATGGATGTTCCCATCCCACAGCTTGCGGTTGCCTCCTATGCCCGCGTAGAGGTTGAGGACCTTCATGCCGACCCGCCTCCGTCCCTGCTCAAAAGGACATCCTTTCGGACATCCCCGTTCTCTAGGGGTTCATTTAAGAGATGATCACTACCCCCTCCTTTTGAGCGCCGGAAGTGTCGCTAAACTGTAGTTTACCGACATCATCACTTTTCGAGGCTTCGCTTATAAGCAAAGCACCCCGTAGTTTATCGACACCCCCGAAGCGGTCTAGATAGTCGTAAAGGGTAGATCGAGGAGTCTCTAACCTTGCGGACAGAGCCTTTATCGAGAATCCTGGGGTCCTCGGCGAATATTACACGCAATTCTCCCTCGGTTACCGCCTTCTTTTTCTTTCCTTTGAGCTCGGTCCCCCGAACCGGCCTGCCGAAAGGGCGACCGGAGCGGGTCCCTACCCTCTGGGCTTTGCCGACCCCTTCTACCACTCTTATCACTATTATCTCCCTTTCCCACTCAGCGACGGAGCTTATCATTCGGCGGACCATCTTCCTCGATGGGTCCTCGTGCAAGGTGTCTATACCCTGGTCGAAAGCGATAAGGCCCACGTTCTGGCTCTCCAGGTCCTTAACGATGTTCTCCATGTTCACGAGCGAGCGCATCATCCTGTCCAGCTTTGTCACCAGGATGACGCCGAACTTTGGCCGGACCCTCGGACCTTCCCTGCGGATGCCCGCATCGCCCATCATCCTGTCGAGGTCAGGTCTCGAATCGTCCTTGCCGCTGGCCTTGTCCTCGTAATAATCGAAGACCTCCCATCCCTGGAGCTTTGCATAGTCGTAGAGCCTTAGCTTCTGGCCCGTAGGGTCCTGGCCTTCGGTCGATACCCGGGCATAAAGAGCGGCCCTCATATCAGTTACGCTCCCTCCAAGTGTAATCCAGCGGTAGACGTTCCCTGCGTTGGATCACAGTTCTTAATTGTCATATATGAACCACACAGACAACGGAAATGGTCACGTCCCATCGGTCGAGCGGCCCCGCTCGGAAGTAAAGTATCGGAGGTCCGAAGAGGACCTCTTATGATGGGGAAAGCCTCGGCGGGGGATGGATGATGTTCTAGGAAAAGCGTTCTCCCGCCGCTCGACCGAGGGGTAGTGTTGGTCTTCTCTGTGAATGCGGACGATCTCGGTCGATGGGACGATACCGGGGTGCTCGCCTTCATGGCGTCCTGTATAATGTCTGTTGATGGCCAGACGCATAGTTGGTCTAAGTATAGGGTCCCAGGCGAGGTGACATATTTTTTCTGCTTTATAAATGCTACTAACTCCTTTAGTAGTATATCTACGACCAATAAACTTTCAAAATCAAGATCTATCGAGAAATGTGCCGCGGCGGGAGATATGTTCGAGAATCATAGAGAATGATGTCCTGCCGCCCGGACGGCCTATGAGTAGCCCTTTCCAGGCCGCCCGATGGAGCAGAGGTGCGATGCCGATCGTTATGAGGTTGGACATCCCGTTTGCCGAGCTCACCGCACACGCTACCCTAGGCACGTTAACATTTGAGCTTCTAACGATAAACCTTACTATCGGGCATAGTAGATGTCTATCTAAATCAGGCGCTCATTGGTACATCGCCCCCATGTCGGCCTGCACCTTGCTTACCTTCTCGACGACCTCCCTAGCTCCGCGCTCGATCAAGGTAGCTTCCGCAGCAGTGATGTTCTCTATCGCCCGCTCCAGCTTGTCGCTGATGGCTATCAATCGCTCGGCCTTCGTATCCACCTCATCGATACGGGATACGGACGCCTTGACCTCGGCGATTCGCGCTTGATGTCCTTGACGGTGCCGGGAAAGTCGAAGACCGCCTTCGCTACCTCCGGGTCGTCCGTCTCTATTTCCCTCTTTCCCAATGACTCATCTATCCAGAGAGGGGAGCCCGGCGAGCATCTCATGTCCTCAGGAATGTTGGCGAGTATACGCTCCTCCGTACTGGCGAACTCTATCTTGCCTATGAACTGGATAAGGCCGAACTGCCATCCTCCGTACCTGGCGAGGATGTTAACGGCTTGCTGAGCTCTGGCCTGGAAGATGCTGACAGCCTGGTCGTACTGCTGAGGCACCAATTCCTCTTCAGGCGGCCACACGTTGAGCTGCTGTGCGCCCGGACTATCGAGGTACTCGATGCTCATGGTGATGCCGTTGAACGGCAGCTTGCCCTTGATCATGCGGACGTTGTTGTGGTCGTTGTACGGCTTGGGATCGAACACCCGGAGCTCGACCTCCGTCCCGTCCTTCTTTATCTTAAGTGTTCCGAGATCTCCGACCTTGAGCACATCAAAGATGAACCGCCCGTTCACATGAGCTCTAGCTGTCGGGATGTACTGCTCCGAGGCTTTAGGATGTGTTGCGGTGGTCGTGTTGTCATAGACGGTCCCACCGTGAAATTCGGGCAAAGTGTTGCTATATGCAGTATCCAGCAGGTTAGAGCGCGGGCCTCTCTTGTACAGAACAGGGCTATTGGCGCCCGGGATGCGCATTATCGCTCCCTCGGCCTCTAGCTCCTTTGCTTGCCGGTCGACCCCCTGCCTTGTAAGACCTAGCTCCTTTGCCGTATTGGGTATCGTCATCCCCGCGTTCGGAGCTAGCCCGTCTACTAGGTACTTGTAGACCTTGAGGCGGGTCGAGGATAAGGTCACTCGTGCCATGGGTCGGACCCCCTTAAAGCAACATGTTGCTCCGAAGTGTTGCTATTGAGTGTTGTTGTTGGAACTGCCAGAGCGTGTTGCGGTGTGTTGCGGTCGGGTGTTGCTGTTGCTTTTTCCTTATCGCCCGTCCTTTCGCGATCCTCCCTTACAAGGATGTACGCCTGCCTTCCCTTCTTGAGACCGTCCTTCCTGATGAACGAGGTCCTCGTGATAAGCTTCCTGACCTCGGCCTCGGTCGGCTGCTCTTTCCAATACTTGCCCTCCAAGTCCCTTAATGCCCTGCATATGTCAGGGATATCGAAGCGGCTGAGCTCGGCGCATACGTCGTAGAGGTCATGCTTCCTCCCTACTATCCTGGCATCCTCGAATATCGGAGCTCTGCTCCTGCGCTCCTTACCCTTGATGATAGGACGGTTCACGAACATGTGCTCCTTGACCTCGTCGAGGACAAGGAGCTGAAGGTGGCCGACGACGACCGAGATATCCATCGTGCCCAGGCCGTCAGCCTTGAGCTCCTCGAGGATGCTCAGAGCAAGATCGAGCTCGGCATCGTCCTTAGGAGCGGCACGAGGAGCGACCGCTTCCTTCTTGTCGGCCATCATGAGCTCGCCTCCTCGATGTCCTCAAGACGGTGGGCCATCGAAAGCTCGCGCATCGCCTCGCTGACGGTCATGGCCTTCTGCCCGGATATGCGCTCGGCCAGCAGCACCGCCCTGGTGCGCACGGCATCGCGCACGAAGCCGGGACAGCCTTTCCGTCCTATGTCCCGAGGTATCGGCCTGGACCATCGCCGGAAGCATTCGTAGTCCCGATGGTGAGAGCAGATCTCCATGCACTGAGGGCAGAAGGGGCGGGCGACCTTCAGTGGGACGATTATCCTATTCTTGTCGTCGGTCATGATCTCGCCTCCTCGAAGAAGTGGACCCATACCTTCTGGGAAGGGTCGAAGCCTCGCCTGGGGTGTATCTCGTTCCATAGGGCTATGAACGCTTCCGGGCTTGCCGTCCCTTCCCGTCCATACAGGTTACTGGCGACATATTCCAGGGTCGCATGCATGACGTATTTGATGAGGAATGTCCTTCCCTCGAGGACGAACGTGTCGCCCGGGGTCCCATAGCACTTGGTCCTCGAGGTGCAGAACTTGAAGCCGTCGAGGACCGCCCTCGTCATGTCCTCGCGGAAAGGTATCGATACCTCGGACATCAGGCCGCCCCCTTGCCGAACGAGTCTAGGCCCTTTGTTGCGGACGAACATGTGTTCCCTCGACTTTGACCTTTCTCGGCCCCGGACGGGCAGTTTCTGCCCGTCGTCCTCTCAGAATATATCCTTAGGGCGCTCTCGAAAGTGACCTTGGGTCGGAAAGTATAACACTTGACGCACTCAGAGCATGAACTGCCCCTGCACCGTTTCGTCATTACCGGGCAGGCGCTATGTTCCTTGGTGGCGTCGACCAACTTGCAGAGGTCGCAGCAATCGGACCGTATGTTGTCGGTCATTGGCAAGCCCCCGCACGAACATGAAGCAACTTATTAGAGGAAATCCATGCTCTCGTACTGTCAAGAAGGTCCACGATTTTTACGGCATTTCCTTTATTATCCAGATGAAAGTTATTTATAAAATCCGGCTGAGCCCACTTTTATTCTCCGATAAAAGGATATTGCTAGCCTTTTCGCGGGAACGGACCTTCGAAGATCAACATGTACACAAGGCACATGCCAGCATTTTGTCCGAGAATCAGTACTTTGTCCCACAACGAGCGCCGTACCATCATATGCGCTTTGATCACCGGGGTCGTTCTCTTATGCGCCATGACCATTATGGAGATATGCTCAGTCTGGGGCATCCTCAAAGACCGAGGATATCCGGTCCGGCCGCTGCGACTTTTGCGAACGTATCTGCGCAAGCATGGAGAACGGCACCCCTACGCAAATGACCAAATGATGTACAAACGCTACTGCAGAACAATGTTCTTTCTTTCCAGTATCTTAGAAGGTTTAAATCAGGGATAAAGATAATATATTGATCATCAGGTGTTAAATCGCCTAGGATATATAGGGTCGTTATTAAAATCCTCCGATCCTATCGGGCGATCTACCGTCCGAACGGCGGGAACAACTTCCCCACCATAGCATTCTCGTCATCCGCCGTGGCCCTTAAACTCCATTCATATCATCGTGAAGAGGGTCAGAACCGCTGATCATCACCTTTTTTCTCGTCACAATGCTCCGACCATAGCATATTTTCTGAAAGTGGCGATATACCAGTGAGCGCAGATATACAAACTTGCTAACAGGACAATATTTAATGTATCAATGGAAGAAGGAGGATACATCCGACAATAGAATTTATTAATGAAATAATTATTTTGAGAGCGCCTAGGATATCGGATAAGAAAGCCTCACCTAAGAACACAGCTCCCTACTAACTAAGAGATGTCCGTATAGCCTATCGGACGACCTTCTTAATGTCATTTCAAGGTCGTTCGAGCGGCGGAACGATAACGTTCCGTATCCCAATGAAGATCCTCCGCCGCGGCCTCCTTGGGTCCGATATGATCTTTATGCATTGTTAAAAAGGATCCAAAGATCATGGATGACGGATGGCGTAAGGATATCTTATCTTGCTGATAGGACACCGTTACCTACATCAAAGGATACAAGCAGCACCGTTCGATAGTAAGGTTTATCTTTAGATGCTCGAATGTTAACGTGCCTAGGGTAGCTGGTGTGATCGCTCGGCGGAAAGATCATTACTTTCCTAATGACCGACATTACATTCCTGCTCCATCGGACGGCATGTTCAGGGGTGTATATTGACCGTCCGTACGGCGGGCTCGATCTCCTGGCGATCTGAGCATTTTTCCCGCCGCGGCCTCCCTGGGACCCGGCTCATCTTCTTCTATGGCCGTTAGGAAGCCGGGGACCCCGGAGAAAGGACAGTGCCAATGAATGTAAGATGAGAGGTCCGACCGTGATGTTTATCAATGGATGTTCGAAGAGCAATATGCCTAGAGTGTAAGGCAACAAAGGCTTTGACAACAGAGCGCTAACTCCCGCAGAACTAGCATTCTCATCCTTATCGCACGATTCGTCCTTTACCATATCACGACCTTCTAGGGGCAGGATGACCTTCTACATGATCCTGAACATACACCCTGCCGTGGCGCTCGTTAGGGATGATACTTCCTAGCTATCGCACCCTCGACTTGTCCTGATATCTGCATAGACATTACTGCATTATCTCGTATCGGGGAGCGAATGACCTCCCATTTATCGATCTTGTCATTTGAAAAAAATCAGAGGGTGAAGATCAATTATAAAGTGGATGATCCGGTAATCGCCTAGGGTCGAGAGAAAGTTCAACTTCAAACTTTCCTTCGTGCACGAAGCCATCATCTGGTCGGCCAACCTCTCGCCCTATCGACCGTGGATACCCTCATCCTCGGGGGTACGGTCGAACGTCAGGAGTGGGGGTGGTCCTCATATTTCTCCTGCCGTGGCAACGTTGTTCCATGTGCTCCTTGGTAAATGATCTGGACAGCGAGAGATCGTTGAGCTCTGCAATATCTCTCATATAATTGGGTCCATGACGCTGTCCTCAGGAACAGCGCATTATTGAGCGATGAGCTGTACGACAGGCTGATGGACGGCGGACCGAATGATATAGCATTCCTCGGATGACCATCCTAGTATCCATCACGCATCGTCACACCATTTTATTCTCCATCATTTTATTTACTCGTAGGTATTCGCTCAATTGGCTCCTGAGGACGGCAAGCGTAGGGGCGTCGTTCCTTAGGATCTCGTAGAAGTGGAGGAAAGGTCATGGGCCATAAAATTAGCGTTATCATCATTATTGCGTTATTACTTGCATCAATGACCGGGGTCATGGTACTGGATCAGTCTATCGGGGCCGCATCCGCTGGTACCGTGATCACGGGTACGACTACAGGAGACTTCGAATACAGCTCAAATGGCACGGCCATCACCATCACCCGCTATACTGGGAGCAACACGACGCTGGTCATACCGTCAATGATAGATGGCCTGCCGGTGGTCGCGATCGGCGACTATGCGTTCCTTGACTGTCCTTCCCTAAAATCAGTGACGATACCTGACAGCATAACTTACATCGGCGACGGAGCGTTCGAGGAATGCTCTGCCCTGACATCGGTGACGATACCTGACAGCATGACTTATATCGGTGACGATGCGTTCGAGGAATGCTCTGCCCTGACATCAGTGACGATACCTGACAGCGTTACCTATCTCGGAAACTACACCTTTGAGGACTGCTATACCCTGGCATCGGTCACGCTAGGTGACGGCATTACGAGCATCAATAACGGCACCTTCGAATACTGCTCTGCCCTGACATCGGTGACGATACCTGATAGCGTGACCTACATCGGTAACAATGCGTTCGAGGAATGCTCTGCCATAGCATCGGTGACGATAGGTGATGGTGTTACGTACATCGGTAGCTATGCGTTCAGTGACTGTTACGCCCTTACATCGGTGACATTTACGGGCGACGCTCCATCATCGGTGGCGCGCAGCTGGGCCTATTGGTGTAGCTATTCCCTCGTGGTGTACTATTATGAAGGCGCCACTGGCTTCAGCAGCGGAACGTTCGGAGGAGTGAGCTGCGAGATGCTCGCCGCCCCGCCAACTGACCTTACGGCGACACCCGGTAGTTCTAAGGTCGTGCTGTCCTGGGAAGAGTCCCCAAGCTCTAATCTGACCAGCTACGCTGTTTACGTTAACGGCATCCAGTGGACCACGGTCAGCAACACGACGCTCACTACCACGTTCAGCAACCTGACGAACGGTGCCGATTACTTGTTCATTGTCGGCGCAGTGAACGTGAACGGCACAAGCAAGTCGTCCGGGGTCAGCGTTACACCTATGAGCGTACCTGGTACGCCTACCGGTCTTTCGGCATACACCAATAACACCGGCGCCATCCTTGGATGGATAGCCCCGAGCGACACAGGCGGCTCTACCATGCCTGACTACACGGTCTACGTGAACGGCGTAGCGTGGGCGACCACCAGCTCGACCACCTTCACTCTGAGCAACCTGACCCAGGGGCGAACGTACACATTCTCGGTAGTTGCCAGCAACTCGGTGGGCAATGGTACGGCATCGCAGTCAGTGACGGCGACGACCGGCGGCGGCAGCGCAAGCATCGCATGGCCGGTCGTGGCGGTCATAGCGTTGCTCGCAGCGGCCATATTGGCCGGAACGCTCGTCTTTGTGGGACGGAAAAAGACGGGGAAGAAGAACGAGTGAACATAAAGAGGCTGACGGCCTCCCTTTTCTTATCTTTTTCATCGAACCACTAGGTGATGAGCTGTTCTAGCAGTCAGATATGGTTAACGTTGTTCCCGACGACCTCTTCGTTGCCAATGGGACGAAGGAGAATATCTAGCTATAGAACGCCCTAATATCAGGGGGATCGCAGGTCCATCGCTCTTTTTTTGGCAATTCGTTTAATATTTTGGTTAGGGGTGTTCTGATCATCTAACGGGGTAATGTCATGTCAGACCATCTGGATGGTCTTAGCTCTAATTCGTGAGTACGCCAATTTCCAAGATCATGTAGTGAACGGTCTTTCAAAGATAACAAGGAGAGGAAAAATATGCCCATGATAACGACCACTGACGGAACACGGTTATTCTACAAGGATTGGGGGAACGGACAGCCTATAGTCTTTAGTCACGGATGGCCTCTGAGCGCGGATGCTTGGGAAGACCAGATGATATTCTTGGCCAATCATGGTTATCGCTGCATCGCTCACGATCGGCGCGGTCATGGGCGATCAGGCCAGCCCTGGAAGGGAAACGATATGGACACCTACGCCGACGACCTAGCCACACTTATCGACACGTTGGACCTGAGCAATGCGATCCTTGTCGGTCACTCAACTGGGGGCGGGGAGGTCGCCCGATACATTGGCCGCCATGGCACGGATCGCGTGGCCAAAGCAGTGCTGATAAGTTCGGTGCCGCCCCTGATGTTAAGAACGTCTGCTAATCCAGGAGGTCTACCGATAGAGTTATTCGATAGTATGCGCGCAGGTATCAAAGCTGACCGCTCGCAGTTCTTCAAGGATCTTTCCATGCCGTTCTACGGCTTCAACCGGCCAGGGGCCAAGGTCTCACAAGGTATGAGGGACACGTTCTGGCTTCAGGGGGTAATGGCGGGTCTCAACGCCGTCTACGACTGCGTCAAGGCGTTCTCCGAGACCGATCAGACCGAGGACCTGAAAAAGATCGATGTGCCGACGCTGATCATACAGGGTGACGACGATCAGATAGTACCGCTCCTTGACTCAGGTATTCTTCAGTCCAAGCTCATTAAGGACGCGACCCTGAAGACTCTACAAGGGCGCACCCCATGGCCTGCCCGCGACCCACAAGGACCAGGTCAACGAGGAGCTGCTCGCTTTCATTCGGGGAGAGAAAATGGCTGAAGGAATGCGGGAGACGATTAGAGCTTGAACGATCAAGTGCTACGGAAATACCAGAAGGCAGGATGGATATTCCTGATAAGATGAGAACGGCTAAGCATAGGTCGGAGATGAACCGAAGAGGTCCGGGCCACGCCCGACCTATGATGACCAATTTCCGTCTTATTCATTATCAATGGCCAGATAGACCCACATTTTCAAAGGTTAGATTAACGGGAACGAACGTGTGTACCACGGATCGCTCATCTTGGCATATCTAAAGGCATGTTCACTGCAAGATAGCCGGGCATGATAGGTGAAGGCCACAATGCAACTGAGGCAGAGCCTAGCTGCAAGCTTGCAGATCAGATGGTGGGCAGCTGACCTGGACCTGCTCAGTAATACATCTTCTTCTGTGCACCTATCAATGTACTGACATCGAAGTACTCATCGATCCTGTCGAACTTGCCGTTCTTGACGTGGCAAACTAAGCATATCGGCAACACGAACTCTACACCTGCCTTTGGGAGCTTCACAGAGATGTCGTTGCTTGTTGTGATAAATCCCCGATGAACATACTCGAGGACCATCTGGTCATCGGTCGAGAACAGGTTCTTGAAATCCATGTGGACATCCCTTGTATGCTGCCTGGCGGCCACTGACCTTTCAGCTAATTTACGGACCTGCTCAGGTCCGCGGAACACCTCTCCGGTCGCCATGATGGCCCATTCACAGTCCTTATCCATGAGATCGACCATCCCATCTATATCGTCGCTGAGGAACACCTCAGAGAACCTTTTGATGAAGCTTTCTGGTAGCGCCATTTTTTTCACCGGCCTATTTTGAGCCCTTTCTAATCTCAGCCTTTCTATGATCCATGTACCCCTTTAGGGGGCCCGTCCTTCGAGGCGTCCCCGCCCCAAACAAAGCCTTCGCAGCCGCTGCCGTAGCATTAACGGCTTCCTCAGGAATAAGAAGTTGAGTGACATTGATCCTATTCCTTTTCGTTAGCTTCGGTCATTTCTTACCGTCAATATGGTGCCACTGCCCATCATATAATGATTCTGGCTTGTTTGCTAGCCAGAATTGTTAGGTATCGACATCAAAAGATTCATCATGATTATTCATGCGAGGACGGGGATATAGTTAGGATATCTCCATTTGGGGGCTTTCGTTGAGATCAACCTTCCGTTCGCATCTTTGGTCGACCGAAAGAGCATATGATATTCGGTCAAGACGATAGCAGGCCCATTGCTGGAGAATAAAAGGAGAAGACCATTCAGAGAGAATAATCGACCCATATAATTCAGGTCATGCCCTGAAAATCAATGTCCTTGGTCGGCCCAGGGAAAGCGTTTAAAAACATTTCATACGAATGTGACAACAAAGGAGATATTCCAATGCCAAGGGGGTCGACAAAGAAAGAAGAGAGGCAGTACGAGCACATCAAGGGATCAGAACTGAAAGAGGGGCGTTCGGAGAAGGACGCTGAACGCATCGCCGCATCAACAATAAATAAGGAACGGCGAGAACGAGGAGAGACAAAGGGAAAGAAGGATAAATGAAGTTATGAAAAGGCTGTGATCAATGCTCAGGAACGGTCGCTTGGAGATCTTGGAGATCAATGAGGTCGAATTTCGCCATGGTCAGGTCATGGTCCAAGGATCATCGATACATTTTGTCGAGGCGGGTGACCCACAATGTCCGCCGATCATTTTTTTATATGGTTGGCCAGAATCCTGGTATAGCTGGCGTGCAGTGATGGCGTTAGCCTCCAAGGATCATCGTGCGGTAGCCATCGACCTGCCGGGCGTAGGAGGATCCACCTGCCCTGCAACAGATGGCTCCAAACATCAGCTAGCTGAGGTCTTACATCGTTTGATCGATACAATGGGATTACATGATCTCACTATCGTTGGTCAGGATGTTGGTGGCATGATCGTGCATTCGTACCTGCGACAGCACAAGGATGTGGCTCGGGCCGTGATAACGGATGTGGTGATCCCCGGTATTGACCCTTGGGACGAGGTTCTGCGCAATCCACACATCTGGCATTTCGCACTTCATAGCGTTCCAGATCTGCCGAAAAAGCTTGTACAAGGGCGTCAAGCTGTCTATTTTGACTACTTCTATGATACATTACGGCTAACCCCGCTAAGATCGCCCCTGAGGCGCGTGAGGCATACGTGAAGGCATATTCATCTGATAGTATGTTGACCGCAGGGTTCTACTGGTATCGCACATTTGCCACGGATGCTGATATGAACAGACAAGCCTCCATTGATCCCGTCGGAACGCCGTTGTTGTACCTACAGTGGTGAGCATCGATTAGGCGACATCGACGCATATGTCCGCGGTCTCAGGAACGCTGGCATCATGAATGTTGATCGAGGTGTCGTTCGCGGTGCGGGGCATTTCACTCAAGAGGAAGAGCCTGGGGAGACATGGCAGTTGATATCCCGGTTCATTGGTGGTCATTAGTACAGATGAGCCGTGACTTACGAGTCAAAGTCATCATCAGCCTTTGCCATTCCTGAAGGGTCGCACAGCCTTCATCAGGCCTCCCCCGCTCAGGAGCCTGTTTAGTGAACTATACTGCCCGAAAGAGCTGGGTGATCCGCCAGGCCAGTCCAAGAAGAGGGAAAATGATCACGCGGTGCGATCGAGAACTGGACTAAATTATAGAATACGGCTTAAGACTGCTCGATAACCCTTTTTCCAAAGACATCGTATGATCAAGATCAACATCATCGAAATGGTGATATCGTAATGGCTCAAACAAGGACAGTCATATGGGTGTGATTTCCGGGGTCAGATCAAGGGTAAGAGATGCGTTAAATGAGCCAGATACAGCACCAGCGATGCGTAGGTTCTTAGTGAACACTATTTTTGACTGCACCTTTGTGATAATAGGGATACTGATAGCATCCGTTTTCACGGGAGAGCCGGACCAGCGCTTAGTGATAGTTACTATTGTGACATCAAGCGTCGCTCTTGGCATATCGACGGGCATAAGCGTGTTCGAAGCAGAGACAATGGAGCAGACCATCAGATTGAAGGGCATGGAAAAAGCGTTGCTTGTTTCGCTCGAAGATACTCATCTGCACCGCATATCCAGGACCACGATACTACTTATCGCGTCAGTGAATTTTACAGCTCCGATAATAACCGGGATCGTCGCGGTAACGCCGTTCTTATTATTGGGTTCATCCAATATTAGGCTAGCTGGCTATATCAGCCTTGCCTTAGCGATCGCCATTCTGTTCATTGTAGGTGTCTTCATCGGGAGGGCAGTGGGACGAAGACCATTCGCCCAAGGTGCGCGCATGGCCATTGCTGGCGTAGCAGCGTTCATTCTTTGTTTCCTCATCGAGTCGTTGATATGATCAGCATATTCGAGGAACAGGGTCACCCACAGGGGTCTCCAATATGCGGTACCCGCCGACCTCTGTACGCAGCACTACGCGCTCAAATCTTTTGGTCGCCTTGCCAACGATGGCCGCATTCTTTCCAAGTGGGTGTTTCCTAAGTTCTTTCAAGATGTCGTCGGCCATCTCAGGTACGCAGCCGATAATGGCCTTCCCTTCGTTCCCTATCGAGAATGGATCGAGACCTAAAAGTTCACATGCGCTCTTGACAGGTTCGGAGATAGGTACTGCAGATTCCTCGATCTCTATGCCGATATGCGATTTGGAGGACCACTCATTTATCGCGTTCGCAAACCCTCCACGGGTCGGGTCCTTCATACTTACAGCGCCGCCTACCTTCAACACATCCTCGATGATGCCATTCAGGGGTGCGATGTCGCTCTTGACCTTTGTCTCGAACCCATAGCCTTCTCTGAAGGAAAGTAATGCTATGCCATGATCGCCGAGCGTGCCCGTGACTATTATCACATCGTTCTCAGCCAAGTTATCATCCGTCAGCCACCTTGAGCTCACATTACGGTATGACCTGGATACCTCCAGGTCGTGGTCCATGGATGGGCTTCTTTTACCGATCGCTGAAGTGGCTATTACCATCTTATCCAGCGCTCCTGATTCCATCACTTTGGTATCACCGGTCACCACAGGTACAGATGCCAGCTTAGAGCATTCTCCTATGGATCTCATCACTTTCTCTAATGTTTCTATCTCCAGCCCTTCCTCAAGGATCATGGACAATGCCATACCTATCGGTCTGGCGCCCATTACAGCTATATCGTTCACGGTGCCGCTTACGGAGAGTGTTCCGATATCGCCGCCCGGAAAAAATAGGGGCTTGACGGTATGCCCATCAATGGTGAAGACAACGTCATCAACTACTGCTGAATCATCGAATGAATTGAGGGGCACTTCCACAGGGACCTTCGGTAGGAATGGGATGATATGATCAGATAGTAGCTCATGCATAAGCTCCCCACCTGCACCGTCGCTCATGGTGACGCGCTTCATAGCCAAGTGATGATCGATGACCGGTTTAAAACTTATGTCAGCAACCCCGGTTAAGGTCGCAAGATCATGTTTTCGACTTCATGATGAGATCATGCATGACGGACGGTCATAGGTTGGTTGAAGTCTCCCCATTTCTTTCCTATGTCTTATTGATACGCTAGAACAGGCACGCCCGGCATGCTAGTTTTTGATCCGTATCGGATATCTGAACTGCTCTGATCCTCACATGCTCGTGTGTCGTCGTGGTCGCTTGGGACCGAGCTCTGATCTGGCACATGTCATTTTTTGTCTGTGGTCGATACACATACTTAGCAATTGCAGTATTGTCAGCTCGTAGGCTAGGAAGCGATCCATACTAAGATGGACCTCGACTCCCTCATTTTCTTTGGGCATCATAGTAGCATGATGAGCGGCAATTCCTTGGAATGTATCTGCTTATGACAATCCTCACAAACAGCCATAAGGTTCTTTGGATGGTCCGTGCCATTATGGCACTTCCAGATTATGTGGTGTACCTGTGCGTTATCCTCTATAGGGTCACCACAGATCTGGCAGGTATATTCGTCCCGATTGAGCACTGTACTTCCGGATCCGGTACCACATCCAAGAACGTACCCATTCATCCACCCCCTGGTATGGATCGACCCTGCTCCCTTTTGGGGACCAGCTAGGTCTAGGACCAAGCAGTTGATCAAGTATCGCAACCCCCTCGTCATCCCGTATCCCCGTGACCATCGATTCCATCTTATGGCCTCGTTGACTAGGGAGATATTCTCCATACTGGATATATCTGGGTTCTGGATCTACAGTACATATTGTATATATGTTCGCTTGACCTAGCAAGCAGAAAGTCCATCCCAAGCTAAGGAATACGAGGGAGCACTCCATCATTAATGGGAAGGCAATACTTCCTACGGGCATCTCACAAATGATATCTGTAATATTGTCCGCGAATGCCAAGATCCATTCAGCTAGGGCCGCTGTAGAACCGTGTAACATCCCTAATATTTGTCGAGGATCACAGAAGGTACGGTAAGAACGACCGTATCTTAGGCTAGCGGACAAGCGACAGCGACATCCATTAGCGAACGAAATGCAAGTACACTGTATGGACCTAGGTGCCCATCTGCAAGGGTGTCGTAGCACACAATAGAGATAATTTATCTGATCATTGGAGTTCCTCGGCGGACGCCATATCGGGCGATCTTTTGGACGGACCATCGATATTGATGCACCCTTTCAGCTCAATACGATTATAGCATATGTGCACACTAGAAATCAGTTGAACAAATAGAATGAAATGTGTCTGGCAAAGTTTTTTCCGACATGCGATGGCACGTCGGTTTGGTGAAAAAGCAATGCCAGACGATCATGTTTTGCACTCAGAAGTACAAAAGCATTGGCACGTGAACGACGAACGGTACGTGGCTCGCGGGCGGCAACTGCTGGCCCGCGCCTGGCTGAAGCGCTGGCCATCGGCGCTCTGTACTGCCAACCGAGGCCGCCGTGGGCGGCCTTACCGTGCTGCCGCCGTCGATGCTTGGCATCATCAAGCGCATGCTCGCCAGCATGCGCATATCGTTCAGGGCGCTTGAGGGCGTTCTGACCGAGCTGCTCTCGGTCAAGGCACCGGACCATACGACGATCTGGAAGCGTCTGTCGAAGGAGGAGGCGGAGCCTGCCGTTCCGTCTCGAGAGGCTATCGTCGCCATCGATAGCACCGGCTTCTCGACGACGCTGCGAGGGGAGTGGATGCGCGATCACTGGCACAAGCATCGAGGCTTCGTCAAGGCTCACGTCGCCGTGGACGTAGGAACGCTCGAGGTGCTCGGCGTCATCACGACCGACGAGAGGACGATGGACAAGGACGTTCTCGTGCCACTGCTGGACCAGGTGCTGTCACGCGGCGTCAGCATCGTCCGCGTGCTCGCGGACGGTGCGTACGACTCGTACGGGACGTTCGACTACCTGAACGAGCATGGCATCGAGGCTGGCATAAAGATGCATAAGGATGCGACGACTAGGTCGAGGGGCTGGTCGAAGGCACGGCCAAGGGCCGTTCAGGAAACGTGACACGATAGGCCAGGAGGCTTGGGTAGCTAGGTACCAGTACTCGCTGCGCTGGATGATCGAGTACGTGTTCTCAGCGGTCAAGAGGACGATGGGCAGCGAGCTGAGGTCGCGGCGTCGCGACCTCATGCTCTCTGAGGCAGAGGGCAAGTTCTGGACATGGAACGAGGTGCGCAGAATAGATTTAATCAACTGATTTCACACTAGCAAAAAGTTAAATCATTGCAACGTTTCGCTTTGACGACCACTGTATCATACGGTCAGCGTTGTCATGGGCTCGTGGGGTAGTCTGGACCATCCTTTTGGCCTTCGAAGCCGACGACCCGGGTTCAAATCCCGGCGAGCCCGCCAATATTTAGCACAATAATGCCGACTGAACGGATATTTTTGGCAACTTCCAACCATTTACGGTACCCGAGCTCACGGATCGCTACCTCCTTAGGAAGCCTGGAGATCATGACGGATGGATAGATACGATCCTTATCTTGAACAGTGGTATGGACCATCTACTGCTACCAGGACTGATGCAGCACGATATTGAACGAATTGTGCATGTCGGAACGTTAACTTGCTCTCAATGCGGGCACCGAGGTTATATCAACATATCGAAAATCGATATCGGACTCTCGGCACTTTGTAAATGAATTATCATCACTCTTCTTCTAGAGACTTGATCGCAGAGCCCACAACAAGTAAATAGATGCTGTAAAAAAGGAAACTGCACCACTAAAGATGCTGTAATGGATCGGTGTGAACGACCGGAGGCGGATATCTGAGGTAATGCCAAGCCAGCTAACAAAATAACAAAGGAAAAAAATGTTCGATGAATGAAAAATGATCACGAATGAACAAGATGTGAAGGAGGTTTAACAATGCAGAGAACTTCAACAATGCAAGCAATGAGCGCTATGAAAGCAGATTGTATCAATGCATGCAAGGATGCCAAGGATATTTGTGAGGAATCGATCTACCATTGCATTTTCAAAGGAGGAAGGTTCGCAGAAGCGGACCTAGTAGGTGTACTGATGGATAGCCATGACATAGCCGAAGCCCATGAACGGTATCTGCTAAGGAACTCCCCGTTCTCTTCGCAGCTGGGCCGCATATGTGCGGACGTATGCGATAGATGCGCTGAACGATGCGATGGCTATGGAAGCGATGAGTTCCTAAGGGTATGCGCGAACAGTTGCAGAAGATGTGCCGACTCATGTCGTCAGGTCTCATCTGCATGATCGGCTTGCTATCACGCTATACTTTGTGAACGATGAGGGGCTGAAGTGACGGTGTCCAACAAGCATCAGGAGGTAGGCGCTGGGCCAATGCATGCCCATTTGGCACACTAGCCGACCTCTGGTCTCCGCTAAACTCAAGAATGGCGTATGTTCGACAATTCGTCGTTGCTATTGTTCAAGCATCGCCCCTGATCACAACTTTCTTGACATATTTTCGTGCTGTCTCTGCCATAGACCTTATTGTAGCTTTCGGATAGGGAACTATTACCTCGAACGCGGTATCCAGACATCGAGTTTGCCTGAACTGCTGAAGTGCATATTTCTTCGTTCCGCCAATATAAGCAGCGATCAGCTCAATATCATGAGCTGTTAAAAGTATCGGTACTACGGTCGTACGGAACTCATGATCGATATCCGATGTCTCAAGTATCTTTATCGAACACTTTATCGCATCTAGGTCTACCTTTGTCCCTACCACATCCTCATATTTGCTGTTCAGAGGCGCTTTGATGTCCATGGCAACGTAATCGACAAGTCCAGCGTCGATAATATCCTGTAGCATGGCCGGGTTGGAACCGTTCGTATCAAGTTTGACCATTGTTCCAAGGTCCTTTAGTTTTCGAAGAAGGTCAGGTAGGTCTGATTGAAGGGTCGGTTCGCCTCCGGTGACCACAACACCATCCAAGAACTCCCTGTTCGAACTAATGAACTCGGCTATCTCATCCCATTGTACTTCCGGGAATGTTTCTGGGTGGAGGACAGCGTCGCGATTGTGACAGAAATGGCAATGAAAATTGCAACCTGGTAGATATATTGACGCGACGACCTTTCCATCCCAGTCCAACAAAGATGTCTTTATGAAACCGATTATCTTCATCTTAGGTCAGTAGTCGTGAGCGATGACACGTTCTTAATCTTTTGTCTCGAGCCGCCAGCTTCTTTGCTCATTCCTTTTCAACTCTCTTCTTTTTTTCCTCAGCTTCCTTTTTGGCCCTTATGTGACCTGCTGGTCCACCCCTTTCTTCCATCGCTTTCTGTGCACACTCCTCACTGTCACATATGAAAGCTGCGAATTGATAGTTCTTTGCCGTTTTTCCACAGTACTGGCATTTCTCTTTCTCTATGTCCATATACAGATAGATCGTGTTCTTTGGATAAGAAACTGCTCCGCGGTATTCAGGCACAAAATAGTAAATCTACACTTGCATTAAAGATGGACGGACCATGGCTATCTTGGAGGGAACATCGGATGAATGCGATCTCATTGGCCATATGCTCGAAAAATGTCTTAGATGCAAGAAATGCTCAAATGCATGTCCATCGAGGGCCTATGGCGGTATAAACATAGGCGAAATAATGAGCTCGGTCTCAAAAGGCATCGATGGGCTTGAGAATGATCGTACCATATGGCTTTGTGCGGGCTGCAGGTCATGCATTGAACAATGCCCCAGTGGCCTGGACCCGACAAGCATTGTCACTTATCTGCGATCTTCGGCCGTAATGACCGGGAATATACCTTCCTGGCTGAAAGATGAGGCTAGCAGGTTCATTCATACTGGTCTATCATTCCCTGTGACCAACATGACATATAAGATAAGGAAGGACCTTGGCCTGGAAAGACCTGAGCTATCGGAAAAAGCAAAGAATGATATCGCGATATTATCGAAGCTCCCCATCATGAGGAGGCTTGACATTGGGCCATGACCCTTATCTTTTCAGAGGATGCTTGATATCCTGTAGGCTTCCATTCTTAGAGAGCAGCTCTAGATATGTGCTTGATAAGATCGGTATAGGGTACGAGCCTTTTCCGGATGAAACATGTTGTTCCGAGCCTTTTGGCCTTCGTACAATAGCAAGAGACGCTTGGCTTGTCTCCGCAGCAAGGTTGCTCGCGATAGCAGAAGCAGATGATCGGGATATCATCACATGTTGTGCACAGGATGTTATTCATCCCTAAGGCTAGCCAGGTCAGTTCTGAACGATGATAAAAAAAGAGGGATGGTCAACGAAGCCCTTTCACACATCCAGATGGAATATCATGGTAGTGCCCAGGTCCACCATTTCACAAGCGTTATAGCCGACAAAGGCGAGGGAACTATCAGAAGTATGGTCGCTCAGCCTCTGGAAGGGTTCATGACATTATCACGCCCTGGCTGCCATATGGCTAGGCCAGATACTACAATGAACCCTGAGGATAGCTTCGTACCGAAAGTCCTGGATGATCTGTCCACTTGGTCTGGCGCATTGCCGGTGAAGGCCAGTGGGAAGTATCCATGCTGTGGTGGAGGGATCAGCAGCGAGAGCGAGAATATCTCATCAAGCATGCTGAACGATGTCACCTCAGAAGCTAAGGCATCCTGTGCGACGCATATCATAACGGCATGTCCGTTCTGCTTCCTGCAACTTGACATTAGACAGAAGAGCGGTCTGCCAGTTCTATTCGTATCAGAGATGCTAGCATTGGCGTTCGGGGCTTCCCCGGAAAGCATAGGCATGAGATACCATAGGACAAAAAGATGTCAGCGGGCAAATGATCTATTTTTGTACCGATGGCTGATGGACATCGATAACGTCAAGCGAGAACTGGACGGATCTTGCAGAATGAGTAAGACAGCCCATTGAAATAACATCAACGTACGCCGCATAGGCCGGGGCTGTCCCAATATCCATATCGCCAGAGGCTTCGATGATTATTCTTGGGTCTATGTTACAGTATCAGGTCGCTACATTCCCTGGCCTCATTCGGCGACATGTTATCGAGCAACACGATGTCCGCACCTGATCCGCGGCTGCCTCAGCATCCTTTAGGGAAACTACTTCGATCTCGATCTTCTTGGTGAACGAGACGGACCTGGACCTCTTTATCGCTTCTTCAATAGAGCCAACAACAGCGATATGATTGTCTTTTATCAGTATCGCATCGTCCAATCTGAACCTGTGTGGGTCCCCTCCTCCTATCATGACCGCTTTCTTTTCATAATATCTGAAGCCGGGGGTCGTCTTTCTGGTCGCTGCGATCCGTATCCTTGGGTTCTTTTCCCTGCAAATGCCAAGAGCCGATGATGTCATCGTAGCAATGCCCGACATACGCATGAGAAAGTTAAGCGCTAATCTTTCACCGAGCAGGATATCCTTGAAACGTCCTTTCACGGATATGACGAATACACCAGCTGCGATCCTCTCCCCATCAATATGGTCAGTCGTGGTGGACAGGCCTAAGTGTTCAAAGACCTCTTTCGCTTCCTCAAGGCCAGCGAGAACGCAAGCTTGACCGGCTTTAATGGATGCTGTCCCTATCTCTTCATCGATAAGGGCATCTGAGGTTATATCCCCGTAGCCTACATCCTCAGCCAGATAGTCATCTATCCTGCTCATACAATGGAACATCGGAGTGGGGGTTAATAATCTTCCCTTTTATCTTAGGCGAGCGAAAGTACTGGTGATCGAAGGAACACATAGCTCTTTCGGTGATATCCCCTTGCTAGAGTTGATAACAGATCATATGGCATGGGAACAATGCTCGTCCCCAGTCCCGTGTCATGACAGATGAAGAAGCCAGGAGCTAGCATGGACAACCTGGAAATAAGAAGATCAGCTAGCGCGAATAGCTGGATCAAGAAAGGAGCCCGCCGGATAGGCGGGATATTCAAAGCTCCATCTCTTCCCCTGCTACCGGGAGGAGGACCTTCATGTTCATGGCGCGGATGTCCCTTGCAAGAGGCTCTCTATCATCCGAATGCATGAGTATTACTTTTTCAGGATTACATGCCTTGATGAATCCCAGCAGCTCATTATGATCCGCATGGGCCGACAGATCATATTTCTTAACTTCACATTTTATGTTCACATTATGAGGCAGTTCCTCTTTTGCCGCTTGGACGGCTATCTGGCCTTCGGTCATTAGTCTCTTGCCGTTAGACCCATCCACTTGGAAGCCGCTAAGCAGGATCGCGCTCTTTGGATCATCCTTTATATCATCTATGTAAGAAAGGACAGGGCCTCCATCTAACATCCCACCGGTAGTGACAATGACCTGAGCTTCTTTTCTCGCGTGCTGTCTATCGGCAGGGGTCCGGACCTCGTTGAATCGCCTCTTCGCGGCCCTTAGCGCTTTGTCATTGCGTATGTACTCTGGTCTATCGAGATACAGGCGTGTGATCCCCTTTCCCATACCATCGACCCACATGTTGTATCTGAGGTCCTTCAAGAGCAGCATAATCTCTTGTGTACGGCCTACAGCAAAGCAGGGCAATACTGCTTTCCCGCCACGCTCTACGACCTCCTTGACCTTCTCTATGAGCTCATGCTCGGTCTTGAGACGGTCTGGATGCAATCGACCGCTGTAAGTTCCTTCAATAAATAGATTATCGCATTTTACCGGATGAGCGCCCCAGACCAAGCGCATGTTATAGGTATGAACGTCACCTGTGAAAACCGTTGTCTGTTCACCCCGAAGTTCGAACATCGATGCACCTGGCAAGTGACCTGCCGGATGAAGTTCTACCTCAAAACCCCCTACATCCATTACTTCACCGTATGTCATTGTCGTGAAGTTCCGCATCAGGGTCTTGATATCCTGGTCGTCATATGGCTTTGGGTAGCCCTCTGCATCCGCCACCTTTAAAGAATCATGAACTAGGAGCTCTGTAACATCCACGGTGGTAGGCGTCGCGACGACCTCGGTATCGTATTTTCCCACTAACCACGGGAGCATTCCACAATGATCCAAATGGCTATGTGTCAGGAACGCCATATCCACTGGCGGTGCTGCCAATGGATATGTTGGAGGCTTTGAAGCCGTCATGCCGTATTCAAAAAGAAGGGTCGCCCCTTTGTTCTGCACCAACATCCCCATTCTACCTACTACTTCTGCGCCACCTAAGAACTTAACTTTCATTTCTTTACACTCCGATGATCTGGATTACGACCTCTCTTTCTCTTCCTATATTATCCAGCTCCATCAGGACAAGTTGTTGCCATGTCCCAAGGTCTGGGGTCTCATTATGGAATGGAATAGTAACGGATGAACCAAGGAACGAGGCTCGAATGTGCGAGTGCCCGTTCCCATCACCCCATTTCTTTTGATGCTCGTAATCTATTTCCTTAGGGATAAGACGTTCTAGTGCATCTTTCATATCCCTTTGAAGACCAGCCTCATTCTCTATTAAGAATAAAGCTGCTGTCGAATGAGCAACGAATACGCAAGATAACCCTTCCGACATATGGGAAGATGATATCCCCTTTCTAACTTCTTCAGTGAGATCAATGATCTCACCTTCATAGCTCGTTGCTATACTGAGGACCTTACGAAAGCTCCCCATATATTATCTCTTATTTCACCGCTACTAAAAGGGGACTATAAGTATTTGATGCCCGGGAAGAAGGTAGGGCCTAGATATCCTCGCTCGATATTCCTCTATAACAAGATATCCCTTACTCTCTAAGCTGGAATGCGAAATGGTCCTTTCGAGATATCTTAGTGAGCTGAACCTATATCCCAGCTCATGGCCAGGATCGAACACTATGGGTGATGTCCCGGATCTTCTAAATATATGTCATTCTTGGCCAGTTGATCGGTCATGGAATAGATAGTTCGGTTTATGGCGTATAGATAATGGAAGGTTTGATATCTTAAAAAAAGAAGTTGTAGCTTATGTTAGGAGCCGTAGACATTAGTAGCATTTTCGATCATACAAAGCCTATAAACGATAAGGTCTGGCTTGTATCCGGGTTCCGTGCTGAACTTATCAAAGAAGGCATAGAGAAAGCCGGAAGTATAAACCAACTGGGGAGGGTTCTTGGATATCGATCAAGGATACACCCTGGATGGAGCGTTAGACAGATCCTCTTAGGCAAACAACCGTTCCCGGTCGATAGATTAGATAAACTTGCCAATTTTGTCGGACGCGATATGAAAGACATTCTTGTACATAAAACTACACAGAACATGATAACACTGGATAGTACAGAGAGAGCCTTGCATGAAGTTGGCATGGCATATTATGTGCCGTTGCAAAGTTAGTGATCTGGCTTATTATTTTGCAAAATCATTTATACCGACCGTGATATAACTCCCCTTTGTCGGACGGATGTCCGACCTGGGTGGGAAATGTTCTTCAAGAGGCACTCTAAAGTAGATGACGAGACCACAAGTCGCCTGGTCCATAATGGTGTTTATCATATGTCCGATACATATGACGACGAAGAGGCAAAGAGGTTCTCCGCTCCAGCGCCATATAGCTTTTGGAGTGCCGTAAAATATACTTTTACTCTCTCTCTATTACTATGGTGGCTTCCTGTCTTCGGACAGATGATAGCCGGGTTCGTTGGAGGAAGAAGAGCAGGCTCGCCCACAAAGGGTATGATAGCAGCGTTCATTCCTGTAGCGATATTCTTTGCTATCGCCCAGCTTGTTGCATGCGGCATCATCCCGACCGTATGGTTCGGCGTGATCTTACTCCATCCGCAATAACTACAGCTCTAGCTAGCCAATTCCCGATAATCAACTCATATCTGATTTTCGTTTCCATGTACTTACAGAACTTTTTTAGTTCCTTATCATCAGTTGGACAACTTGGCGCGAACAGCTATATCATAACCGTCGCGTTCGCTTATATCGGTGGTGTCCTTTCTCAGCAGAACCAGCGTGAGATGGCGCTCATCGCCCGCCTAAGCCAGGGGAACAAAACGACAGTTGTTCTTGAAGGTAACAATTTCACATCAGCAACTACACCAAAGGAAGCTGCCGACGCAAAGCGAAGATCGTTCGGGTTCGAGGGTCTGCATAATGTTTCAGCCGATAATGATGAAGCCTCTGACCCGAAGACGTTGCGCTCTCGCATGCGCGATTGCGAGGACATGGGCAGCGAAGTGAAGGATGATGAACGCAAAGCCCTGCGTGAAAGTGCCCGCACCATGAGCACAGAGCAAAGAGCTGTAGAGCGAAAGGTCCAGAAAAAGATCGCAGAGGAGCAGGAGCAGCCGGTAAGGCCAAGAAAGGGCAAAAGTGGGAAGAGAGATTGGGAATCGATATAGAATGCTTCTCTTCCCCAGGTGGATTTAGCTTCATCCAGGTCGCTCATATGGCGCTCGAAGGCGTACGTACGGTCCACTGCGATCAACGAGATCCGCCCATCGTTCAGAATGATATGGACAGATATCTTTCATAGGACATTCCCTACTGTTCACTCTCCGGTCCAACTTGCGCAGTGGGCTTTTTCTTGATCTTTTGAGCCACTAAGGGAGAATATCCTGGTAGAATATGGATGAGTATACTCAATAGTCTTTTATACCAGCTTATTTTTCATTATTCCGGCGAATTTACAATGTTTTGCTCAAAATGCGGGATCACTTCTTATGCCCACCCAAGCCAAGGACGGAGTGGTCGAATGCAAGTGCGGCCATAAGGAAGCTGTAAAAGGCTGTGAAGTAAAGTCTGTAACGATGTCATGTAAAAAGAAAGAGGATGTACCTCTTGTGGACTCAATGGGTGGCATATTACCAAAGACGAACGTACCTTGTCCAAAATGTGGCAATAATGAAGCATATTGGATACTTAGGCAGACCAGGTCCGCGGATGAACCAGAGACCAGAATATATACATGTACAAAGTGTGGGGCATCTTGGCGCGAGTATTAAGAGAATGTCCAAAGGAAGTTTTATGATTAGCTAAGCATTTACAGCGACTCATTATGGATTTGGTGATTACTTTATGTTCCACGCAAAAATAAAGTCGGAGACCCTTAAAGGGATAGTTGATGTGGTCTCGACCCTTGTTGATGAAGCGAAGTTCAACATAACAGCTGAAGGAATAGAAATAAAAGCTGTCGACCCTGCACATGTGGCAATGGTAGATATGCACATTGAGAAAGGCGCGTTCGAAGAGTTCTCTGCCGATGAGACCGAGTTAGGCGTGGACCTTGATAAGATCAAGGAGGTACTACGCCTTGCACGGTCTGGAGATATTATTGAGCTGGAACAGGACTCGGATAAGAATCGGCTTATCTTGAATGTAGGGAATATCACTCGTAGGATGAATCTCGTCGACACGGCAGGCATGGCCGATCCAAAGGTACCGAACGTAAGCCTTCCTGCAAAGATATCGTTGACATCCGATGAGCTTCAGAAGGGAATAAAGGCATCAGAGTCAGTTTCGGACCACATAACTCTGAACGCGACCCCGGAAGGGTTCGAGATGTTCTCTGAGGGCGATACAGATTCAGTGAGCCTTAAGCTTCCAAAAGATCTCCTTATCTCATTGGAATGCACGGAAAAAGTAAGAAGCCTATTCCCTCTTGATTACTTCTCCAACATGGTCAAGTCCATTCCTGCGGGCTCCGAAGTTACTGTTATGTTAGGCAGCGACTACCCAGTAAAGCTCATGTTCGATATAGCGGATAAGCAAGGGAGCGTGAACTATCTTCTCGCCCCACGCATCGAAAGCGACTGAGATCACCGAGAAAACCCCTTCCAACCCCCTTATCTTTTTTATTTTTTACGAGCGAGGTACTCCCCTGTGTAAGCTGGGAAAAATGATCGAGCATAGCGGTGCTCAATGTATCCGCATGAGTAATGGTCCATTGGGCTTCTTTGTGGGCTTTGCATAACTCTGCTATACTGTAGTTGAGAATATCAGGACCGCCGCTACCATAAGGTTTCGCTAGTGTTTTTTCCTCAAGAACCACAGAAGGCGTGGTCGGAAGGACCGGACCAAAGCTTGCGGAAAAGCGGATGCTATGTTGCACAGCGACATCATCGCAAGCTGCCTAGATAAAAATAAGATGACTCGCCTGCAAAGGCGAGGAAGTGGTTTACTGTTTTGGTACTTTTGCCCAATCGTCCTGGAACTTTTTGATCCCTGCATCGGTCAAAGGATGCTGGAACATTTTCTTTAGAACATGTCGTACGGGATAGTTGCAATATGTGCCCCCATCTCTGCAGCCTGCACGACATGTATCGGATGTCTAACGGATGCAACGATAACTTCGGTCTCAAAGTCATAGTTGTCAAGAATATTCATTATCTGGCCGACCAATTCCATTCCGTTCTGACCAATATCATCAAGCCTGCCAACAAATGGTGATACGTACCTAGCTCCAGCTTTGCAAGCCAATAGGGTCTGGGATGCTGAGAATATTAAGGTCATGTTGACCATTATGCCTTCCGATGATAGCGTCTTCGTTGCTTTTAGTCCCTCTTCAGTCATTGGGACCTTTATAACTACATTCTTATTGATCTTGGCAAGCTTCCTGCCCTCCTTGACCATATCCTCTGCCTTGACGCTCATTACCTCTGCAGATATGGGGCCATCCACGATAGCACAGATCTGCTTCACCAGGGTCTCGAAGTCCGTGTTCTCTTTCGCAACAAGCGATGGGTTGGTAGTAACGCCGTCTAGTATACCCCAGCTGTTCACTTCTTTTATCTTTTCTATGTTCGCAGTATCTATGAATATCTTCATCTTTTCTTCCTCCCTATGACCTCTTCTGCTGACTTCTGTACGTTCTCAGATGTCAAAGAGTATTTTTTCATTAATGCTTCGCTCTCTCCGGACTCGCCAAAGCAGTCCGGTGTACCGATGCGTCTTAGTGGTGCAGGGTAATTCTCGCCAAGGCAGCTAGCCACAGCGCTTCCTAGTCCAGAGAGTATAGAATGTTCTTCAGCGGTAACAACGCAGCCGGTTTTGCGTACGGATTGCAAGAGTGTTGCATCATCAAATGGCTTTATCGTTGACATATTGATGACCTCTGCGGACACTCCTCTTTTCATAAGTTCCTCTGCAGCATCGATACATGCCGAGACCATTATACCACACCCAACAAGTGTAACATCCGTACCTTCCCTAAGCACAGATGCCTTGCCTATAGTGAATGGAGCTTCTATGCTCGTTACCAACGGGACATCAGCTCTTCCTAATCTTACATAGCATGGGCCTGGCCGGTCCACGACTGCTTTTACTGCCTTATATGTTTCAACACCATCAGCAGGCACAATGACAGTCATGTTAGGCAGCGTTCTCATCAGACCGATATCCTCAAGGGCCTGGTGTGAAGCGCCATCAGGACCGACGGTTATCCCTGCATGGGTAGATACGATCTTAACGTCCAATTGTGTGTATGCCACGGATTGGCGTATCTGATTCCAACATCTTCCTGTAGCAAAAACAGCAAATGTCGAAGCGAAGACTATCTTTCCGCTGACCGCGAGGCCTGCTGCAGTGCTTATCATATTTTGCTCAGCGATACCGCAGTCAAAGAACCTTTCAGGGAAATTTTTTGCAAAATCAGCTGTTCTGGTAGAAGCTGACAGGTCGCTATCCAGCACCACAACATCCGTACGTGTCTTTCCGATCTCAATAAGTGCATTCCCATATTCCTTTCTTTGGCTGGTATAGACCCACTTCATTGTGGTTCCCCCAGTTCCTTAAGTGCTATGCGATACTCGTCAGCATTGGGTGCTTTTCCATGGAATTGCAGTGCTCCTTCCATGAATGATACCCCTTTGCCTTTTATTGTATGGGCTATCACCATGGATGGCTTTCCCTTGATCGATCTTGCTTCCTCACAAGCGTTGAGTATCTGGCGCATATCATGCCCATTGATCTCTAACAACGTTCCATCCAAAGGCACGCCATTTATCCGCCAGCGGTTCAAGGGACATGACCTTCTCGGTCGGGCCATCTATCTGGAGCTGGTTCCGGTCGACGAAGGCCGTTACATTATCTAGCTTGAAGTGGGCAGCAAGCATAGCCGCCTCCCAGTTCTGACCTTCTTCCATCTCGCCGTCCCCACAAAGACAATATACTCTGCTCTGCCGGCGATCAAGCTTAGCCGCTAAGGCCATTCCATTGGAAATGCTTAATCCCTGCCCTAATGAGCCAGTGGATATCTCCACACCGCATGTCTTTTGCATGCAGGGATGTCCCTGCAAGTGCGACCCAAGCTTTCTTAGGGAGATAAGTTCTGAGCATGGAAAATAGCCAGCTTCAGATAACTGTAGCATACAGGGCAGGGGCGGCATGGCCCTTTGAGAGGACGAATCTATCTCTGTCGTCCCAATGGGCATCATCAGGCCTATGGTTCATTACTCTAAAGTATAGGGCTGTAAGTATGTCGGTGCAGGATAATGAACCGCCAGGATGACCAGACTGTGCGGAATATGTCATTTTGATAATATGTCTCCTTATTGTGTTTGCCTTGGTCTCTAGCAATTGTATAGTTTTATCATCGTACAAAGTCAAATTGGGTCACCTCAGGAAGGGGACGAGGGTTTGTGATTAATCGTAATGTAATTAAAAAACTTTCCTAGTAAACTATCCGTCGTCCATAATGCTTAATTTCTTGATCTAGGCGAGAAAAATGATCTTGCACAAGCAGGATAAGGAAAGATCCTGCGCTCTGGAGAAAAATGGTACTCATGAATGTGAAAGCCCAGGACCGAAGGCGGTGGGCAAGCTGCCTCCATGTATGCCTCCCAGCGCCATATGTGCGATCTTTCTTAAGGAATAAGATCAACCTTGAAAAGGCGAGGCAGCTCATAGATGATAATGTAGCAGAATGAACAACCTTTTCTATAGAATATTATATGAATGCTAGAGCCACATCGCGAAAACGGTGTGCAGACCGAAATAAGCTAAGGCATATGCACGGGTTGAGACCATGGATAACGATCTGATCATTGTTGGAGGTGGACCGGTAGGTACCACGGTCGCTTCTCTTACTGCCTCAAAGATGCACACGATCCTCCTGGAAGAGCATCCTGTCATCGGATCACCAATTCAGTGCACTGGCCTAGTCAACCCGCGAGTGGTCGAGATGGCGGAAGCAAGGAGTACCGTGTTGAACTCGCTCTCGGGGTTCCGCCTTCATTTTCCAGGAAAAAAGGTCCTTGAAGTAAGGTCCGATGAGACCAAAGCCGTAGTGATAGACCGAGGGTCCTTTGATAGATTATGCGCAGATAGAGCGGCTAAAGCGGGTTCGGAGATATTGACCGGGCATACTTTCATTGGGATGATGAGAAAGGATGGAAAGGTCTTCGCGGATGTCAGCACAAAGGAAGGAAAAAAGACCATCCAGACTTCGTTATTGATCGGTGCTGATGGATACAAATCAAATGTAAGCAGATCAGCTGGCCTTGAGAAACGTAAAAGAGGTGCTCTATGGGGTCCAGGTGGATATAGACACGATCAGGGAAGACCAAAGCGTAGTAGATCTCTTTCTTGGCAAGGAGCTGGCGCCTGGTTTCTTTGCTTGGGTACTTCCGTGTAAGGAGTTCACACGCGTCGGCCTGTGCGTATCTAAGGGACAAGGAACACCATACAGTTATCTCAGAAAGCTTCTAGAACAGGAAGGGCTGGATAAGTCGAAAAGGGTCAGATTGACCTCTGGAGCGATACCGATAGGCCCCCCGAAACGGACCCATGCAGATAATATAATGATAGTCGGCGATGCCGCAGGGCAGACAAAACCCCTCTCTGGCGGTGGGTTATACACCGGTATGATCGCCGCTGAGCACGCAGCACTTACGGCAGAAGAAGCGATCAGTTTGGGGGACACTAGCGTTAAGACGCTATGTAGGTACGATGAACGTTGGAGAAAGGATATCGGGAGGGAGATCAATCGTGGCATGACGATCAGGAAAATATATACCGGTCTCTCGGACAAGGGATTCGACGATATTGGCGATATGCTTGATCGCGAGGATGCAAGAGCGATAATGTCGAGCGGGGATATTGACTACCCTTCAAAACTTGCAAGACCCCTTATCCGCACAGTACCGTCGCTCATCAGATTGTCCCCCTGGGCCGTCATATCCCTTCTGTCACCCAGGAAAAAATGAAATATACCCCATCGTCGTGGACCCGAACGTGAAGCTGGCTAAGCTGCCTCGTGATGAGGCGGAATCGATAAGGAAAAAGATCTTCAGGCTTGGCCTTGCAAGGAAGGACCATAGGATAAAAGAAGAGGATGGTTTCGTCCTTGTGCCGCTTAAGGACGATGCGGAAATAGGAATGCTGGGCGATCTGGGGATCGATGTGACCAATGGGGAATTGGCAGAACGCTCATTCTACAAGCCGCCCTTCCAGATCGCCTCTGAAGAGTGCGATATACCGAGCACCCTCAAGTATCTGCTACCAGAAAAGTGGGAGAGGTTGGTGATGTGCTGATGATCAGATTACCTCCTGAGCTGGGAGCCGTTCAAGATGGGAATCGCTGCCTCTTATGCAAAAGCGCTCAACGCTCGATCAGTTATTTGTGATCTTGGGCACATCTCAGGGAAGTTCCGTATACCTAAGATAGAGGTGCTATATGGTACGGGAACGGAAACTGTCCATTTAGAGAACGGGATACTCTATAAATTTGATGCATCGAAGATAATGTTCTCATCCGGCAATATGGATGAAAAACAAAGAATGGCTGCATTGGACTGCAGGGGGAGACCATCATAGACAGTGTTCGCAGGGATAGGCTATTTCCAACCTTGCCCTTGGCAGTACATGTCTCACGCTTCAAGAGTCATCGCTTGTGAGATAAATCCGCTCGCCAATCGTGACTCTCTGCGAGAACGTCGGGCTCGAATCATGTCGGGTGATGTTGTAGAGCCTTAGGCTTGGCGAGAGTATGGACATCGATATGGAAAAAGACGGCGGACCGTGTGATCATGGGCTATGTCAGGACCACATCAGAGCATCTCAACAAAGCTTTTTCACTAATCAAGTACGGGGCACAATACACTATCATGACACCTTCCCGCTTGAAATATGGCCTGAAAAGGCGATAGATAATATCAAGAAAGCGGCTGATGGAAGAGAATATGTATATCTCACTTATGCGTGAGGTAAAATCCGACCCCCCTGGCGTATCAC
>CAVSDP010000004.1:0-14715 GCA_963726655.1 Methanomassiliicoccaceae archaeon | reverse complement strand
TATGAATGGCGAAGGTAGACCGAACAAGTGACATGAATGTGTGCCAATGTACCTTTTAAATTCTTAAAAGATAAATGAAGCAGGAAGCCCCGCCAGAACGGCCGGGCGGCTCAAGCTCATACTATCTTTGTCATTCCGGACACTTGCCTCACTTCATTGATATCCAGGAACTCGCCCACAGCGGCTATGGATATGCCTGCTGAATCCCCTATTACTTCTACAAATATGGTCATCTCTGGTTCCTCAAGATCAACCTTTCCCTTTTGGATTTCGGCTGCTAGCATAGATATCAGCTCCGCAGTGGATTCTGCCCCTCCATAATTCCTTTTCTGAACGTTAAGCTTCCAGCTCGCATTGTCATTCAATCTTTTTCCCATGGTCCGGACCGCCTCCGCCATGCTCTCAGGATGCCCTTACCCAATTATCTATCGGGATCCACCGATGGAGGTGAGCAAATAATTCAGGGAACCTAGAAGCCAAACCACTTACCTTTCTTATTGCTTCCTCCCCGTCCCCTTCGACCATTAATAGGATGACCCCGCTTATGCTTGATTCGATCATATCGACCAACTTGACCTCAGCATCTTTCAAGCGCTCTTCGATCTCCTGCTCGGCCTTCATCCGCTCGTTCGGATGGAATGTTACCAAGATGTTGTAGTCCTTCATTTTACGCCTTCTATCACTACTTTCAAGCCTAGATGTAATAATCATTGCGTAGAACAGGCTAAGAGAAAGGCCGACCAGGAATTACCTTATAATATCGATGTTCATTCTGGCAGAAAGTGGTACCATGTTGATCCGTAATGCGGGGGAGCTAAGGCACGAACGTTCCATTGACGGCTCAATGCTTTGCGAGCTGCTCCATCCAGATCGTGGTGAGGAGCGGACTGCACTGGAATGTAGCATCGCGCATGCCATCGTGCCTCCGGGAGAGTGCACTCTCCCTCACAGATTGAAGACCTCGACAGAGATATACTACATATTGTCCGGTGAGGGCCGCATAAGTGTAGATGGAGAGACCAGAAAGGTCCGAGCAGGTGAGGCGATATACATACCTCCAGCTGCAAAGCAGTCCATTGAGAACATCGGACCGAAGGACCTCGTGTTCTTATGCATTGTCGATCCTAAGTGGAAGAAGGAGGACGAACAGATAATCCATTGACGATGCTTGATCTAGTGCTATATGTATCATGAGATCATCAACGTCTTAGACCGGGTATTGGATCTTGAGAATAAATGCAACATCATTCGCCGATATATCATTGTGTATTCTCATCTGACCATTAGTGGACGTGGTTGGCCAGCGTAATGTCGTCCTTGCTATTATGAAGAGAGGTGGACCGACCAGTTGTGTCTTCGTCCTGTCGTACAGAGCAGTTCAATTCTGATCATACGATACAAAATGCACTCTTGTATACAAGTATTATTTTTGGCTGTTCTGATCATTCCTTCTACATGGCTCCTTCAAAGACCATGTATATGTTCACATTTGATCCCGATCATGGAAAGTTCCACGGTCGTTAGAGAACAAGAAGTCACATCTAAAATGATATGATGCTCGCGAGAGCAGGCGCAATGTGATCGTGGATCTATTCGAGTGCCGCGGTCTCGTGAATAACGATATTCTCGTTGCTGATGACCGCAAGCTCGGATCTTGTCTTACTGTCCGTGTCGGTCTTATTCTTTTTACACTTTTCGATCGTAGCTAGCATATCTGTAGAAGAGACGTTCACGATAGCCTTTGCGAACGAGTTGATCCGTACTACATCTCCTTTTCTGAACTTACCTTCAACGCTGGTTATGCCACAAGGGAGAAGCGACTTTCCAGAGCGCAAAGCTTTTTCTGCACCATCATCGATCGTTATCTTACCTCTCGGGCATGCAAAAAGGACCCAACGCTCTTTGTTCGAATATCTTGATGTGGCTGTGAACGACGATTCCATCTCTTCGCCCTTTGTTATCCGAACTATCCACATTCTGCGATTTTCCGTTGGCTATCACCATGTTGCATCCAGATTGCATAGCGATCTTTGCGGCGCTGATCTTGGTCCTCATTCCGCCAACAGACCTTTCGTTCTTCCTGGAACCTGCTATATGCTCTATATCCTTGGTTATCTCATCAACCGTACTGATCAACTTTGCATCCTTATCTGCCTCTGGGTTCCTGTCATAAAGCCCATCAACGTCCGTAAGCAAGATGAGAAGGTCTGCATCCATCTTGCTTGCGACCAGAGCAGATAGCTTATCATTGTCGCCGAAGATCTTCCTTCGATCTCGTCCGTAGCGATGACATCATTCTCGTTTATTATCGGGACGACATCCAGGTGGAACATCGCGTTTATAGCTTTTTTAAGATCCAGATATCTGTTGCGATCAGAGAATGCGCCATATGTAAGAAGGACTTGACCTACGCTCTTTCCATGGCTACGAAAAGCTTCCCGCCATGCCATCATCAAAATGCCCTGCCCAACTGCAGCGCATGCCTGCTTCATAGCGATGTCCTTATTTTTACCATCAAGCCTAAGTTCGGCTGATCCTGAGCCTATTGCACCAGAGGTAACGATTATACATTGAATGCCTGATCGCCCTATTTCAACGACCTGATCGGCTATGTAGTTCAAGTAGGACTGGTCGACGGTGCCGTCACTCTTACATATTGTATTGGTGCCTATTTTTATAACTGTCCTCTTGGGCTGAATGGTTCTCATAATAACCTCTTATGTAAAAATGCCCTTGCATTCTTCCCTACATAGTCGGCTACTATCTGCCCCTTTCCTGACAACCGCCACTTATAAATTCACGAGTCCCTCAAGCCCTACCGGTCCGCGAGCATGCGTCTTATTCGTCGAGATACCAACCTCTGCACCCAGTCCGTATCGGTACCCATCCGCGAATCTTGTAGAACAATTCCACATTACTGAGGCTGAATCTACGAGGTCCATGAATTTTTGTGCATCTGCCTCATCGGATGTGATTATAGCGTCAGTGTGATGAGACCCATACTTGTTAATGTGGTCGATCGCTTCTTCCATGGAGCTAACGATCTTTATCGAGATTATCAGATCATTATATTCCGTTTCCCAATCCTTGGTCGAAGCTTGCTTTGCAATGATGATCCTGCATGTTGCGTCATCGCCCCGTAGCTCTACCCTAGCGTCCGAATAGTCATCTGCCATTTTTGGAAGGAAAATATCCGCTACATCCTTGTGAACTAGCAGAGTCTCCATAGCATTGCAAACAGCTGGATACTGCACCTTAGCGTCATGGCAGACCCTGACGGCCATATCAATGTCGGCGTGTCTATCCACATATGTATGACATATCCCCGCAGCGTGACCGAGGACCGGGATCTTTGTCGATGCTTTGATAGACCTTACTAGCTCGTTCGAGCCTCGGGGAATTATCAGGTCGACTAGATCATCTAGTGCCAACAGTTCACGGAACTCCTCCCTTGTTCCAAGCAAGGTAACAGAATCCTTGAATCTATTGTCGGTCCTGGTTATCGCATCTATGATCACATTTGATAGCGCTTTGTTCGTCTCCTTTGCTTCTATCCCACCTTTTAAAAGAACAGCGTTCCCTGAGCGTAGGCAAAGGGTAGATATTTGCACAAGGGCATCTGGTCTTGATTCGAACACGACGCCGATCACCCCTATAGGGCAAGAGACCTTCTCGAGGACAAGGCCTTCATCCAGTTCTGTTCTGGACAGGACATTTCCAACAACATCCTCTTGATCGATCAGCGCTCTTATCGACCTTATAGACTCAGTAAGCTTTTCTTCATCATAACGAAGACGTTTCATTAATACCTGAGGAATGCCTTCCTTATTGGCAGCGACCACATCAGTATTGTTAGCCGTTATGATGCTCGACGCTTCTTCCTTAAGTCCTTGAGCTATTTCCTCTAGTGCAGCGTTCCTAACATCCAATGATATGCTAGGCAACCTGTATGATGATTCCTTTGCCCGCTGGGCCGCAGCGCGAATGGTCTCCATGCTATACCAACATTTCAATCCACACAACGGGTGTGATATTAGATGCTTACATTATATCAGTCATATACGTTATTCTGATCGGTCTAACAATATGACCACCCTCATCTCTAGTAGTGATTATATATTTATCTTTGAGAACATAGTAATACCTAAAGACCAGAGACGTCATATTAATACATATATATATAATATTGTGAATTTTTTCTTAGGATGCGATCGCATATCATCGCCTTGGTGTGGAAGGCGATATCGATAGGATATTTTTAGTTTAAAGTATATATCAATATTTAATAAAAATATCCGATCGTACCATATCAACTGCTCCACTATCACCTCGGAGGACGATATGGTCCGATCTAAACAGGATGATCAAGGCTTCTTTTCACACAATTCTTCTTTTGCACCCTCTTTGAACTGGTGACCCATCGAGCTCATCATGCCCAATTCTTCTTTTGCGCCCTCTTTGAACTGGTGACCCATCCCACCCATCTTCTTCCACTTCCTCATGATCATTCCTGTCACGGTGGCCGTGGTCGCGGACACAGCTGCGGCGACCGCTATCACGGCAGCGAACAACATGAAGAATGCCATCATTTTACCGAACATCTTTTTACCTCATATCGTGTTCTTAGCGCATTATAAAAATCATTTTCTGAATGCAGCGGCGGTGGAACGAAATGATGGCCGATATTATGTTGCCTTTCTTGAAAATTAGGTTAATATATCATGCGTAATAACAAGGCTGTGAAAGACGGCTGCCATGTGCTCAGATGAGCCGTAGGCGTGCATCCCTTGGTCCATATTGTTCGTTCTCTGATCGTCGACTACCTAGGAATGAACTCGTAAGCTTGCAGCCAGGCTATGCCTCAGTCGCCTTATGGCCTTGTTATCGTAGCAAGCTAAGTCCGGCTCGTTCGTTCTTCTTGTTGGTGTAGCCAATGTCGAGGATACGCTGACATGCTCTATTGAACGGCATTATTGTGCTGACCCGCTCGTCAGTGCGTTCAAGGCGTACCTTGATCGTGCGGAGCGGCTTATCAGAAATGTGATCTTGGAACATACATTCGTCGCCGTTCGTCCCACATCTGAAAATGAGGGATTCTGGCAACATCGATAATATATAGATCAAGGAGACAAACGCCCCATACATCCATTGACCAGTGATATGCTAGTTCTATCCCGCTTGGGGGACTCCTCGCACGCTAAAGTTAAAGCACCTGAGGATATTGGCTGAAGCGTGAGAGATAATTTCTGCCCTACATGTGGAACGCTGATACCTCCAGAGAAGGTAAGATGCTCCCATTGTGGGCGAACAAGACCAACTAACGAAAAGAATGATATCCAATCTCAAAATGTCAGATCGGACGCATCACGGACCTGTGATGATCTCAGCTGCACAGAACTATTCCCATATACGCCAAGGCCATATCAAATAGAGATAGCGACTGCCATAGAACGTGCTCTCCGTAATGGAGAGCATCTGATAATGGAATCGGGGACAGGCACTGGAAAAACTATTTGTTCATTGGCTGGAGCACTTGCATATGCTAAAGCATCCGGAAAAAAGGTGATCTATCTAACAAGGACGATATCACAAGGCGACCAGGTAATGAAAGAGCTCCGAAATATAGCTATTAAACACAAAGTCTCGGGGCTTCCAATGGTTGGGCGGCTACGATCCTGCTTGTTGCTTCGCTCGCTAGATGAGCTCGAGAACTTATCTCCTCATGCTCTTGCAATAATATGTGAGGAAAAAAAGAAAAAGTCCCTGGCAAAGGAAAAGGGTGGCTGTCCCCATTATGAGGACTACAATGCCATAGGGGATGTGAAGTTTTCACAGTTAGTAATGAACAAGCATCCTACAGCAGATGAGTTCGATCGTTTTTGCGAAATGCAGGGGGCGTGTCCATATGAAGCAAGAAAAGCGCTTATCCCGACCGTTGACGTTCTTGTCCTTCCATATGTCCACATGCTTTCTGAGGACATAAGGCAGCAGCTCCTGGACAGGATGGACACAACTGCTGAAAATATAGTGATCATCATCGACGAAGCACATAACTTGGCTGATGCCGCAAGAGAGTCGGAGAGCTTTGGATACAAGATGGTAGAGCTCGATGGTGTTGAAACGGAAGCTGGTGGTTTTGGTAATGCAAGGCTTACAAAAGGCGTCGATATCAGAACCCTTCTCGGGTCATTACGGGCGATCGTAACTGAAGCTTCACGTGACCAGATCCCCCCAGGAAAGACCGAGGGGCGGCTTGGACGCAAGTTCCTCGAAGGACAGCTTCGGAGCAGACTGAAAATGACCGATGAGGCCATGCGTGATCTGACCGTGAACCTCGTTAACGAAGGTGAAGCGATCGTAGACCGAAAACTTGAGCTAGGTAAGGAGCCGGTCTCCGCGACGCTCAGGCTTGGGGCTTTCTTGGATGATTGGTTCAATGCTGATGACCATAGATTCCTGAAGACCGTTTCCCTGGCAGATGGAGGTACTCTCCACGCTTCATGTCTGGAGCCCAGGTCCACAATGGAGCTGATAAAACAATGCCATGGAGCAGTACATATGTCTGGAACATTGTGCCCATTGGAGCAATATAGAGATGTCCTGGACCTACCAATGAGCTCAGAGCTCAAGGCGTTCCCCTCCCCATTTCCGCCTCAGAACAAACTTGTGCTCTATGTTGACGATGTTAACTGTGGCCTTAAGGAAATGAGAGCAGATCCGGGTATGCAAGAAAAGATCGAGGCTCATATAATCGACATATGTAATGCGACCAAGCGGAACACAATGGTCTTCTTTCGCTCTTATGAAATGCTAAGGACCATGCGCCCAAAGCTATCTGACATGATAGATCGAGAACTTTATTGGGAAGCTCAAGGGCCGTCCAGGCAACTAGCACAGAATATCGATAAGTTCAAATCAGGTAAGAACGGCGTATTCTTTACGGTAATGGGCGGAAAGGTCTCTGAGGGCTTGGACTTCCCTGGAAAAGAGCTCGATCTAGCCCTGATAGTGGGCATTCCATATCCACCCCCATCTCAAGAGCTAGAGGAGATGCGCTCAAGATATGATCAAAAATATGGGCAGGGCAAGGGATGGGAGTATACCAGCGAGGTGCCCGCATTGCGAAAAGTCCAGCAAGCGATAGGTCGTTTAATAAGGACCGAGAAGGACAGAGGTGCAGCGGTGATACTTGATGCCAGAGCTGGAAAGTATAAGGACCGGCTTGGAGCGATCGTTTCAAAGAAGCCAGCATTAGAGATATCTCAGTTCCTTGAATGGGGTGAGCGTCCCAAGGCCCAATGATCATTCGCCTTATGTGAAATACCAGGGACCCGCGTAAGATCAGTAATGAAAGAGCTTATTGCTGGTTGGTGAAGAATGAACCGCATCGGAGTGTGTGCAGGGCGACCTGTCCTCAGCATTTCCGATATCGTGAATATCATTGAGCAATAACTGTTTCTTTTTATGTCGCGTGTTCCATTGATATGCTAGTATTGGCTATCTTCTTTGTTCTGTTCTCCAATTCTCTAAGATAACATGTCGTTAAGATCTTGTTCTGGGTCCCCTATCTTCTTCCAACCATACCTGGTCTGTATCGCGTACCAATTGGCGGGCGTTATGAACGCCGGCAATGTTGGGCCTAGCCTCACATTCTTAATGTTCAAGGCAAGCAGCGTCAAAGCTATGGCTACAGCTTTCTGTTCGAACCATGACAGTACAATGCTCAACGGGAGTCGATTGATGTTGATGCCCAAAGCTTTTGACAACGCTCCAACTATCTGAAGGGCCGAATACGCGTCATTGCACTGACCTATGTCAAGCAACCTTGGGATACCATCTATATTACCGAAATCCATGTCGTTGAAACGATATTTTCCACAAGCTAATGTCAGGATGACACAATCCTCAGGGACACTTGTTGCAAGCTCTGTGAAATAATCCCTTCCTGGGGACGCACAGTCACATCCGCCGATCAAGAAGAAGTGCCTGATCTTCCCAGATCTTATTGCATCAATCGATCTTAGGTATGAGCTCAAGAACGGCTTGATGATGAAAACCTGTTCGCAATTTGCTCCCTGGCCTATCCGGAAGATCCCCTATTTTCTTTGCTTTCTCTATGATCACTGACATGTCATTCATATCAGCCATATGTTTTACTCCTTCTACTGAGGTAATGCCGATCGTGTATAATCGGGTCTTATACTCATCAGTTGGTATGAGGACACAATTTGTGGTAGCCAGGACGGGACCCCCGAACTCGGCGAAATCGTGCCTTTGCTTCTGCCAGGCCCCTCCGTAGTTGCCGACCAGATGCTTGAAACCTCTTAACCTCGGATAGCTATGTGCTGGCAACATTTCTCCATGTGTATAGACGTTCACACCTGTACCTTCTGTCTGCTCCAGCAATGACTCCAGATCTAGAAGGTCATGGCCTGTAACGAGTATCCCTGGCCCTCTGATGGTCCCTGTCCGTACAGAGACTGGCGTTGGTAGACCAAAGTGTTCCGTGTTCGCCTTATCCAGGAGCCCCATCGCCAGATAGTTTATCATTCCCGCCCTAAGGACCGTGCTCCACATATCCGTGGCCGAAAGATCTACATTTGTCGAGGTCTTGAAAAGTGCCTCTTCAATGAATGCGTCGATCCCCGGGTCTGTCTTCCCAAGCATTCTTGCATGATATGCGTAAGCTGCGATACCTTTCAACCCTACGACAAGCATTTCCTGAAGACTCTGAATGTCCTCATCCTTACCGCAAACCCCTTTGACCGTACATGCTACGCCCTTTGCGGCCTGCTGGCATTGATCGCAGTACATCGACATTTATGATCTACCGATAACAAGACGTATGGTTATATTATATAACCATATTCACAATTATAAATAGAAATAATTATTTAATATATTGTATATTGTGCTTAGGATGCTATGGAAATGCACATATTTTTCTAACGGCTTTGGTTTATCGGGCCGCCACGATCGATGTTCGTTCTTCTATAGCAAGAGCATTGCGACCCTAGAAGCTATTGTTAATTGCCATATCCGGCTGACCCATCTTTCACGGCGTCGACTTTTATAAGATCATAACGACTGAAAAAGAGCTCATTGTCCCGATATTAGGGCTCTATAAAGAGAAACACCTCCATGCGGTTCTAGCTGTGAGTGTGGAAGGTGTCCTGGACTAAAAGCGAGCGAATACATAGACTACCTGATCGCATGGCACTACAAGGGATCGTTTTTAAAAATGGTCGAGCTGGAAGACCTCTGTATAACTAGAGATGACTGCAAGATCACTGACGAGCGACAAATAGCTCATTTTTATCCAACCTGCGCAATTCGTCGAACAACGCATAATAAGTTGGATGATAAGGTGTATTCTCCAAAAAATAGGGACGAACTCCCCCCCTCAGAACGCTAGGGGGCATTGAAGATACGACCATCCGCCTGGCCAGTTAACGGAAAGATAATTCTTATTGTTATTGCAATGAACTGAAATGAAGGTAGCTCGGTATGGAGAACTTAAATGGAGCGGTCCGAACTCATATACTAGGACGCACCGGAGAAAGGGTCTCAATGATAGGCCTGGGAGGCTTCCACATAGGAAACCCCGATCTTGATGAGGCAGAGAGTGTGCGCATCATTCGATCAGCTATTGATAATGGCATCACAGTTTCATGGACAATAGTTGGGACTATAACAATGGAAAAAGCCAGGTACGTATGGGTAAAGCGTTAAGGGACGGGTATCGCGAGCGGGCATTCCTAATGACAAAAATAGATGGACGCGATCGCTCAACGGCCGCTCATCAGATCGATGAATCCCTCAAAATGCTTCAAACGGACCATGTGGACCTACTTCAGTTCCATGAGATCATCCACAGTGACGACCCTGAAAGGATCTTTGCGGAAGGAGGGGCGCTTGAAGCAGCGATAGAAGCGAAAGATCATGGTAAGATCGGATATATTGGGTTCACAGGACATAAGAGCCCCAATATACATCTTGAAATGCTAAAGGCCGCATCCGAACATGATTTCAGGTTCGATGCTGTTCAGATGCCATTGAATGTGATGGATGCCCATTTCGAGAGCTTCGAGAAAAAAGTCCTGCCTATTTTGGTCAAGGATGAAATAGGGATCTTAGGAATGAAACCCATGGGTGATGGCACTATCCTTAAGAGCGGGACAGCTACCCCGATAGAGTGCTTGCATTATTCAATGAGCCTGCCAACAAGCGTCGTTATCACTGGCTGTGATTCTAGGGATATCCTGGAACAAGCATTCACCGCTGCCCGCACATTCCAGCCCATGAAAAAGGAAGACATGGATGATCTTCTTGCTCGTACATCTCAGGTCGCTGCAGAGGGGCAATATGAATTATACAAGACAACAGAGAAACATGACAGCACTACCAGCCACCCTCAATGGCTTGGAGAACAAAAGACCTTCCGGCACTCAAGATAGGCATAGAGAACTGCCGGCTCAGTCATATATCCAATCCGAACGCTTCCGCGAATTGCTCCATCCGCCGGAACTCGGCAAGGAATGTATCTCCCTGCTTTGTGATAGAATATGTTAATTTCTCTTCGCTATCGCTCCGTTGAATAAGGTTCGATTGTTCAAGTTGAGAAAGATATTTGATCAGACGATCATAGGATAGATTAGCCTTGTAAAGGATATGAGTGACCTTTACCTGATCCCCATCTTTGACCGCCTGCAGTATGTCTGCGAAGATGCGCCCCTTGGACCTATATTTCTGATTCGGGTCGCTCATTGCGGCCCTCGCAGACGATACAATACCAATAGAAGCAAAGAGAAGGCTATCAATTGAATGATGGAAGCAACGATGAAGAACTCTTCTCTGACACTGCTCAGCATGAACGAGATGTGACTGAGCAAGATAAGAATGAAGCTCACTAGTACAGTTTCACCATTAAGCGTTTTTTTGATCATCAAATGAGTAAGTTGAGCGATCACGATGATCAATAAAAGTATCACGATGATAAGTTCGAGCGAGGGATTTATCAATAAAAGAGTTGGACCAGCCACTGCTGCTGCGAAGGACGCTGGTTGTCCTGCCAATTTGCGGGAGTATGCATATATGAGAATACCGAACGCAATGATGCTCAGGACATAATATGTCCAGAAACCAAGGTTCAAGATACTTACTAGTGTACTATGATCGGAGGGATTAATGCCATCTGACCATGTGACACCTAGCACAAGCCCCTTTACGAGGAAACCAATGGCCAACAACACAAATGCGAGGAAGAGCGCCCCCAAAGTACGGTCCTGGATCGAATCTATACCCACGATAAGCGTACAGACCTATCGCTAAAGCCACTAAGCCTGTCAATATTTGGAAAATCATATCATATGGGAGGAACCAGAGTGGCGGGAACATTTTAGAACCACGTATATGCCAATGTCTAATTAGCTTATTGATTTATGAACGATTCGTCTAGACGATATCTTCCGAAGTCGGATATAACTAACTCGCTTTTCTTGGTCTGAGGTGAAATAGTGAAAAATTCTATCTAAGATAATGGCAGTCATCGGTGTAATCGCCACCATCCTTGTAGCAGGATTGGCGTTCGCCTTATCCACGACGCCCAATAATGCACAGACAAACGACCAGACGCCTGTGGTTAGTATCAATTCCCAAGCGCCTTCACAAAATTCTACCACAACCGCGACCAACGATACAAATTATACCTTCACTGTGACAGTGGGGGCCAACCGTCGATGGTAGGAACATGCCGATCGCTGATGCATTGGTGGACATCTACTCTGTCAATGTGACCAAGACCAACACGACCACAACCATAGTCCTAGATAAAGTGGCATGCGCTCAGACAGATGCCAAGGGCGTTGCCGATTTCAGCCTAGCTGAGGGTAAATATCTGGTCATAGCCCACTACAATGGCCTAGAAGGCTTTGGCAGATCAACCTGACCGCTGACGAAAGCCGCATTGTGATGCTGCACAACTGGCACTATGAGTTCCTGAACGGACTACAAGGCGCTAAGCAGATCACGATCCAGACTGAGTACTAAAAATCTTTTTCCCCTTTTAGGGGATCCCGTTTTTTTCTTTTAAGCCATGAAGTGAAGAATACATTTTACTGCAGATAATGTGATCAAAAATAAGCGTGTGATCTGTCGGCAGTTGTTACACTTTCGGCTTTCTGTTTCATAGGCTCGTATTCTGACAGACAATGAAGTGAAGAAAGCTTGTGGAAAAGTTACTGATCGCGTTTTCCAACAGAGATATTGGAAGCTTTTGCGGACACATGACCTCCATGAAGGTCTTAAGACGCGACCAGAGGACTTAGTGGTCAGGAAACCCCATCCATCCGGCTGGGCATATCGCTAAGTGGACGATCAGAAAGCAATGTGAACTATTTTATTACAGTTGCTCTCAATATATTGTCGATTCATCGTAAGTGGGGGTTAGTTAGGTGTTATCTAGTCAATTATTGTCATCCTTTACCGAGCGAAATAGAACCTGGACGAGATGCTACGATCATGTTACTTCCCATGATGTTCGATAGCACTTGTAAGTACTTTCTCATTGGTAAGACATCATAAAGTTAAAATTACTGATATCGGTGGAGTTAGATTTCCGTATGGCAAGATCACTGCTGCCTATCAGGGGGATCGGAAATGAAGGACATCGTCCTGATCGCTCCAGCCGATCATACCAGTCTACACGAGCTAATAGGATTGAAAGCTCCACCTTTGAACTTATTATACCTAGCTTCATCTCTGCGCGAGAATGGTTTCTCCGTCCGTGTCATCGATGACAATGTAGAGGGATAGGCCCAGAAAAGATCGCCCGTTCGCTTGAGCAAGATCCTGTTATGGTCGGACTAACGGCCGCGACATCTACTCTGAGCTCTGCCGCAGATTATGCCGACGCTATAAAGCGTAGGAACGAGAAATGTTACAATAGCGTTAGGCGGCCCACATATAAGTTTTCTTACCGGAGGAGACGCTTGAACGATACAAGAATATCGATGTTGCGGTCTTGGGAGAAGGTGAAGATACCGTCGTGGACTTAGCATCGATGATAGAAAAGGGGGAAGATCTAAGCGGCGTTAGAGGTATAGCTTTCCGCACGAAGGACAAAGTAAAAGTGAACGACCCCAGGAATATGCGTGCTGATATTGATTCGTTCCCACTGCCTGCTAGAGATCTATCAATCCAAATAACTACAAGGACCCAGTTAGGAAGAGACCGATCGGCACAATGATGACCTCTCGTGGTTGTGTCTTCGGCTGTGCCTATTGCGCTTCATCACGCATGATGGGACAGACATTCAGAGCTCGGGAGCCTCTCTCCATAGTGGATGAGATGGAAGTGCTTATGGGATTCGGGATAGATGATATCGAGTTCATCGACGATATTTTCGTTCTGAACCAAAAAAGAGCCATGGCCGTTGCGAGTGAGATAAAAAAAAGAGGATTGGATATAAATTTCTCAGCCTCCTCAAGGGTTGATACACTGTCAAAGCCCCTATTACAGGAGCTAAAGGGAGCAGGGCTCACTTCGTTATATCTTGGGATAGAGTCAGGGTCCCAAAGGGTCTTGGACCTGATGGGAAAGCGGACCACTCTCGCTCAGGTCCATGATGCGGTACGCACCACCAAAGACCTCGATGTGAACGTTGTAGGCTCATTTATCCTTGGGTATCCTGGGGAGACCCTTGCAGAAATGGATGAAACAGTACATCTGTCCCTGAAGCTAGGCATCGATCTAGCTCAATATTCCTTGCTTACACCATATCCTGGCACGCCTGTATTCGAGGATCTCAGGTCCCAGAACCTCATATCCACGGATGACTACGATAATTTCACGGGCGTGGACCCGGTAATAGATTACGATCGGCTTGGTATAAGCCACAAAGCGATCGCTAGAAAGATAGCGATGGCATATTTGATGTTCTATATGCGCCCATCCTATGTGATCAAACATTACTACATGCTGTCGGTGATCCCTAGGGCCATACTTCATTATAGGGGGTCGAAAAAGAGCACCATTTCATCTAGAAAAACTCCTAGTTCCCCTAGGCCATGAACACAAAAGGAGTGTATCATTTCAAAGAGCATTCGATCAACGGCGGACATTATAGATGAACTTCTCGCCCTTTCGGGCGAGCCTTCTTTCCAGACCCTGTATGGCTAATCTTGGATGGTTCTCGCCCCTGTCCTCGGACAAAATGAACTGAAGAACGGATCGGGGTTCCCATATCGAATTAAGAATTGATGGCCATGTCCCAGGACTATACTTTCATTATGGATATCGAGTAATGTTATGACCATGAATATCGCCCTGATAGGAGCAACAGGATTTGTTGGTTCAAATGTATTAGAAGAGGCTTTGTCCAGAGGGCACCAGGTCACTGCGATATCTCGTCATCCGCCAAATACCATAACTCGATCAAGGGGAACGGTCATCCCCAAGGTCGCCGATGTTAACGATATAAGAACATTGAGCCTGTTATTACGGGACCAGGATGCGGTGATCAGTGCATTCAACCCTGGATGGAGTGATCCGAACATATATTCTGATTATAAACAGGGTTACAGGTCCATATTGCAGGCCGCCAAGCAGGCTAAGGTAAAACATATCCTCATAGTAGGCGGAGCATCAAGCCTAGTACTGCCCTCCGGTAAATTGGTCATCGATAACATGCCAGATAATTTGAAGCCTGGCGTAAAT
>CAVSDP010000003.1:0-56368 GCA_963726655.1 Methanomassiliicoccaceae archaeon | reverse complement strand
AATGAGGTACATCCAAGGCTCATAGAGCCAATGATGCAGCAATGATCACATAGAACAATAAGCTTGTTGGTGAAAATTTCCGCCCTTTCGGGAGGATACCTCTTAATTCATACAAGCGGCATGCACATCGCTCGTTGGCACGTGCAGCGCCGCTTGTAAACAAGCATAGATCATGAGTCCGAATAGTATCATCCATTGTTCCAAGGGCCCCCAACAAGAAATTACTGTCATAGTTACAGTGACGATCTCACATAGGAGCACTATCCCTGGTATTAAAATAACAGGCTCATCAGAAAGTAAATTAGAAAAAGATAGGAAGATGTTTTTAGAATTTTATTACAGCCTTCGTGACCTCATCTCGCCTATCAAAGTCCCGATACGCCTGAGGTGCATCATCGACCTTGAACCGATCGCTGATGATGAACGAGGGTCTAGCTTTTCCATTTATTATAATGTCCCTCAGCATAGGTTGGTAGTTCTTAACTGGCGCTTGGCCGGTGCCTATGGTGATACCTTTTGTCCACATCATCCCGAACGGTATGGTCAAAAGACCGTTTTTTTCTTGGTCATTATTGCCTTTGGGGTCTTTGTTCAGATAGACGCCGATTATGCCTAGGTGACCTGCGGGGTTTATCACCTTAGCAAGATCGGCCAATACCTGATTTGGATTATATTGATGCGGTTCATCCCTATCAAATGCCTGATAACCCACAGCATCTATCCCACATTCAACGCCTTTTATCTTCTCTTCTGGGTGCAAAGAATCTTTGACCACTTCCGTTTCTTTCCTTTGCTCAGTTATCTGTTCTACAGGATCGCCCTCCATGAAATTTATCGGTAAAGCGCCTATTGATCTTGCAAGTTCCAATCTCTTTTGGGACTTGTCGACGACATATACTTCGCTAGCACCTTTGATCATCGAACAGTACGCCGATAAGAGACCGACTGGCCCCGCTCCGAAGATAGCAACGGTCTTTCCAGGTGAGACCATAGCCATTTCGGTCGCATGGTATGCCGTGGGGAAAATGTCAGATAATAGAAGATAATCATCCTCCTTCTCATCATTGGGTCGTCCAGGAAGTGTTAGGCAGGACCAATCCGCTCTTGGTACCCTCAGCATCTCCGCCTGTCCACCAGAGTATGGTCCCATACCCACATACCCATATGCGGCTCCGGCGCCGTTCGGGTTCATTGTTAAACAAGCGTTGCTGAATCCTCGTAAACAATTATAACACGTTCCACAGGCGATATTGAACGGTATGACCACACGGTCCCCTTCATTTATCATACTAACACCGTCCCCTACTTCTTCAACTACACCCATGGGTTCATGTCCAAGCACTGTCCCGAGGCTAGCAGGTGTGTGCCCTTCATACATATGGAGATCGCTCCCACAAATGCCGCTTGTCGTCAATCTAATGACGGCATCTGTAGGCTGCTCGATCTTCGGATCATTAACATCCTTAACGCCGATCTTTTCAGGGCCTTCGTATACCACTGCTTTCATGATCAAATACTCCTGATCTCAAATCGCAAGTTTTCAATAGATCATATTAGCAATTTGCCTAGGAACATAGCGTATCTTTTTATGTTACAAGCATGATCGAACGGTCATGACTGACTGCGTTAGAATATACGAATGATCATTATGATCATCATACCCTGCGATGAATGAAGTCATTCTCAAGCCGAGACGGGATGGTTCAGAGATCATGAAAGATGAACAATAAGAAATTAAGGTCATAAAAGGTTAAAAAAATCATTTTGACGGAGGGTCCGGTCCTTTACCCTTCTTTTTTAAGTCCATAAGCGCTTTGGATTTAATTTGGCTGTCCATCCGAAAATATGTACCCCGCGCTTCTTCAGCCGATCATTAGCGTAATCCAATGATACCGGCACCCCGATGATAAGGGCTAAGGACACGATAAGATCAGTTACGCTGTTCTGTGGTACATTCGATGGAGCAGTCCCAGATGCCCAGAGTTTTAAAAGTCCGAACCATGGATTCTCCCTGAGCCACACCTACGACCGATGAGATGTTAACAGGGTCTTGGACAATGTCTGAACCTTGTATCTGGTCATATTCGCCTACCACGCCGCTTGAGGTATACTCGAGATTGTGGTCACCCATCGTTACAAAGCCGCCATGGGCTCCATAAACGTCCATATACGATAGCATGGACTCTAGATCTATGCTAAGGGTCGCATTCGCATATCCTATATCATATAGGTAAAGATAGTCCTTCATATCGGACCAATCATGCCCTCCACCGGTTACGGACCATTGGGATGTAGGGAAGTTTGCTAGTGATGGAGCGTCAAAGCTATTGCTTGATTCATTATATTCTAGATAGATGATGGCACGATGTATGACCGGCGTCGAGGAAGTTGGACGATCATAGACTATGACATTTCCATACTCGCCGTATGTCGAATATCCCGTTTCTTCACCTTGCACATAGGTCGTGACATCACTATTGGATGATGCCTTTTGCACAAGAACGATATCACCAGTATCTATCACACCGATGTAACTTGTTGTATTGGAATGTTGCATACTACTTGATTCAACAACGACCAGTGGAGGCCAATTACCACAGTATATGTATAGTCCCGCGAGTACGATCGCAAAAGCAAGAGGAACGGCAATAATAGCTTTAACAGTTGACGAAAGCCCCTTCTTTTTTTGGGGTGAAGATCTCTCCCCCACATCTGACATATTGGTGTGGAATACGATCTTCATTAATTAACTTTGACCAGCTAATATGCGATATCATAATCATATCATAAATAAAGTAAAAAATAAAGAAAAAGGTTTTGCATCGGCTCAGTTGAGTAATCAAAGGGCTTTATCGTCCTTCTCTCCAGTGCGTATACGGATGCTTTGTTGTACATCCGTGACGAATATCTTTCCCGTCACCGATATTACCTGTATGCGCAGCCTCGATTATTGTCGCGATGACCTTTTCTGATTCATTGTCCGGTACAACTACCTCAAGCTTGATCTTGGGCAGCAGGTCAATACGGTATTTGCCTGCACGGTTAATGAACTCCAGCCCCTTTTGCTCACCACGCCCACGAACATCCGTTATGGTCATGCCAAGAGCGTCAATGGCCTCAAGAGCTGCTTTTACTTGGTTCAATTTTTCAGGCCTGATCACCGCTTCGATTTTCTTCATCTTAGATCACCTCATTCAGTTGTATGCGTTCTCACCGTGTTGGACAATATCCACACCGATGCGTTCTTCGTCCTTGGTAATGCGCCACTTTGGATAAACTTTTGTTATTATCCAGAACATCGCGAAAACCACAACGAACACATACGCCCAGACGGCTGCAACAGCTATTACCTGTTTGATCAACTGAGAGAATCCGCCCCCGTATGCTAGCCCGTTAAGTGGGGCTCCAGCTGCTGTTGTACAGAACACGCCGGTCAATAGAGCGCCTGTGGTGCCGCCCATACCATGGCAGGCCCAAACATCCAGAGCATCATCGAACCCAGCTCTCTTTCTTAGCTGTATAGCGCCGTAACTGACGAACGGACAGATTATGCCTATCGCAAGAGCGCCCATCGGGTCAACATATCCCGAGGCAGGAGTGATAGCGACCAGACCGACAACTGCACCAGTTATCATGCCTAGAACGCTTGTCCGACCAGTATGGAAGTAGCTGATCAGACCCCATACGATACCGGCCGTGGCTGCAGCTATCTGAGTAGCTGTGAATGCACTTACAGCCGCAGAATATGTACCTGCGCTATTCATGATCGTCAGTGCGCTACCTGCGTTGAAACCGAACCAGCCGAACCACAGAAGGACACCACCCAATACAACGAATGGAATGTTGTGCGCTGGATCTTCTTGGTTGTTCTGCTTAGAAAGCCGCTTTCCGATCACTAGTGCTCCAGCAAGTGCCGAGACGCCTGCTGTGATGTGCACCACAGTACCCCCGGCAAAGTCGATCGCGCCGAGCTGTTGTAGCCAGCCGCCACCCCAGACCCAGTGTGCTACTGGAACATATATGACCATGGTCCACACTGCAAAGAAAACTGCTAGAACGGATAGCTTTATTCTTTCAGCAATGCCACCAGTGATAAGGTCAACTGTGATGATAGCGAACACACATTCGAACATCACAAGCAACAATGGTGGAATGGTCATAGCAGGTGCGATACCGCTTGTAGCCGTTGTCAGACCGTTCATGAAAGCATAGTTAAAGTTCCCGATGAACCCACCTTGGTCTGGACCGAACGCAAGGGAGAACCCCACCGTGACCCAGAGAACGGTTACAATACCTATTATGATTATGCTCTGCCCGAGCATGGACAGCATGCTTTCCTTCTTCAACATGCCGCCATAGAAGAAGCCGAGAGCCGGGGTCATCAAAAGGACCAATGCGGTCGCGACTATCATCCAGGCAGTATCCGCAGAACTGAACATGTATTTTTCACCTCATTTGAATTCTCAGCTTTCGCTGTATGTCATGGATTGGAGGATATGTGGAAAGCCAGGATCCCCATCATATGGCGTATCATTAACGACCGCTAACACATATGTCCGCTCCATGAAAAGATGCATAGATAAATTACTAAATAAATGCTTCTATACTGTACATTTGACTAGAATAACGCCATTACAAAGTGCATGAAATGATATGTTCTCAGCTTAGGCTGGTCACATGGTACAAGATCGGTCATCAAGCCCAGGCGAGTTGTACAGGAACACCATGCAAAAGCACTCATAGAATGACTAGCCCTAAGTATGGAGCGGTCTGATGGAAGAATATGACCTTATCGTAATCGGCTCAGGGGCCGGTCTGAACTTAGTTGGCCCAGCCGCATCCAAAGGGTGGAGGGTCGCTCTGATAGAATCGGGGCAGCTTGGTGGTACATGCCTCAATAGAGGCTGCATCCCAAGCAAGATGTGGATCTATCCAGCGGAAGTCATCCGGAAGAATGAGGACATCTCGAGGATCGGCGTCCTTAGGTCGACCGTGAGCTCCAACTTTCCCATGATACGATCAAGGACGAGGGAACTTGTTAGACACGACCGGGGGCACATTGAAGAAGCGATCAAGAGCGACCAGCGCATTTCGTATTACAACACATCGGGATATTTCTTTGGCGATCGGGCGCTCAAGGTGGGGGATGAAAGCATTCGCTCAAGCAAGATAGTCATAGCCGCAGGCGCGAGAACATGCATCCCTGAGATATCAGGATTAAATGAGATCAAGTATTTTACATCTGAAACGGTCTTCGATGAGATGGACGATATCCCGGAGAGATTATTGATAGTGGGGGGAGGGTACAAAGGATGTGAATTCTCCCATTTCTTCTCAGCGATGGGAACTGATGTTGTTCTAGTTCAGCACGAAGATATGCTCCTGCCATCAGAAGAACCTGAGATATCAAGCACCGTGAATGCCGTGCTAGGAAAGCATGTCAGGATATACACATCCTTTGATGTAGTATCCATAGAAAAAGACGCTGGAACAACAGTGGCTCGTTTAAGAGATAGACGGACTGGCAATACCACGATAGAACCCTTCGACGCGATCCTGTTAGCGACTGGCGTAAAAAGCAATGCCGATAGCCTGAACCTAGGATCCGCCGGTGTGACCTTGAACAGTGATGGTTATGTCAAGGTCAATGAATTCCTTGAGACTACTGCACCTGGAGTATGGGCCCTAGGCGATATTACGGGAAAACATATGTTCAGGCATACCGCCAATAGGGAGAGCCAGATAGTGTGGAATAATATGGCGTCAACTAACAAGGTCCGAACTGATGAGCATGCTATACCGCATGCGATCTACACTGCACCGACGATAGGTGGTGTCGGGCTCACCGAGAAAGATGCCGCAAAAATGGGCATAGATTATCTTGTGGGGACCAGCAGATATTCAGATGTAGCGAAGGGGGTCGCCATGGGGGATGACCAAGGGCTAGTAAAAGTGATCGTTCAAAAGGGTACAGATGTGATTATTGGGGCGCACATAGTAGGTGATCAAGCCGACCTTCTGGTTCAACAGATAACTTTGATGATGAGCGCCTTCGATGGTACATTCCATCCGTTATTCCAGAGCCAAATAATACACCCATCTCTTAGCGAGGTCCTTGTTCATGCTTTTGCAGACCTCCATAGCCCCGCTGGACGGTCCTAACACTCTCCATCTTGATCAATACCTTTCGGCCTTTTTACTGCCAAATGATTAAAGTATCTCTTACTTGTGATCAAAGCAAAGAATGGTACGGGTGGAAGAAGATATATCAATGAGCCTCCCAGCCCTATCAACTTGAGCGGTAGGCTCATGTTATTGATCTTACCCAATATCGGATCCTTCGGGTCCTCATGCTTATTGAGCCCCAGGAATGATCTTATGATCAGTTCATCGGACCTAGCTACAACAGACATCGACCATGCAACACCACTTATGGGGGTCTGTGGCGAGCCGCCAGGCGAAGTGGTCTTCTCAAGTATAGATCTTCTAAGATCGGCTGATGTAGATCCTTCGAACTCTGTGTATGCGCAGCCTACTGTAGGCGAGTAATGGGAGTCGGAGCCGCCGGTAAGCGCCCATTTGCCTAACTTTCCGGCTTCCTCTGCCCTCGGGTTCGCATATCCTTCGAGATGCCCACCGTTTATTACCTCGATCCCATCTAGATCGGTCGAGTATATCTGGTCCTTTAAACAAGGGCAATGCGGACTGAAAGGATGAGGTGCGACCGTTAAGCCACCTTGTTCCCTTATCCTGTGGATCGTCTCATTTATCGAGAGCCCCGCAGGATCTCTTCTTTGAGAAATAGACCGATGACCTCTCCATCCAGGGTGCTGATCTCTTCACCAACGATGATATCTACCGCAGGGAACTCCTTGGCTAGTTCCAAAGCCTTCATGGCCCCCGCCGTCGTATTGTGGTCCGTTATCGCGATCACATTCATACCCGTTCGTACCGCGGTCTTGAAAATATCACGTGGCTCAGATACCGACTCGGGGAATCGCATGATGCCGAACCTATGAACCCCAGAATATTTCGTATGAACATGAATATCGGCTTTGCCGCGCATCATCGAAGCAGAGGGTTTCTTCCATAAATATGATTCGGGTTGACTAACATCCCGTTCAAGCGATTTCTTCATGATATTACCCTATCCTTGGAACATCTCCACGATCTTTCTTTATCCGCGCCTTATCAGGTCTGACTTTGTTATTATGCCTACTGGTTTTTCTCGGTCCATGACTATGACACATGGGAATTCCAATAGCAGTTCTTTCACAGTATCTGACGAGGTCGTTTTGGATACTGTTGGTGGCGGGTCGTCCATGACCTCCTCTGATGTTGTATTGTTGAGGTCCTTGTAAGCCCGTAATAGGTCCTCCTCTGTTATCAAACCTACCACTGCATCTCCCTTTAGGACAGCTATCTGGGAGACCTCTTTCTCATGCATTAATCTTCCAGCCATCATGGCCTTATCTGAAATGTTCACACTATAGATGCGGCCGGTCATATATTTTGAACAATGATCCTTTTGTTCTTCCTTTAAGCATCGAAAAATACGGTCTACAGTAGAGTACCTAGGGTCTACCTTCCCATTCTCAATCTTTGCGATATGCGCCTGGGATACCTTTGCCTTGCTAGCGAGCTCAGTTTGGCTCATCCCTATTTTGATTCTTAACTTTTTGATGTCAGATAACTCCATTTATAACCCACAGTTATAGTTTTATGGTCAATAAGATGTATTAAACTATATATATCATCTTATGTATGTTTTACAAAAGAGTGATGAGAATATGGACAGATATTTGTTCACTTCGGAATCGGTCACTGAAGGGCATCCGGATAAGATATGCGACCAGGTATCAGATGCACTTTTGGATGCATATATAGCTCAGGACCCTGACGCACATGTGGCCATAGAGACCGTGACAACGACCGGTATAATCATGGTCGTTGGTGAGGTCAAGACCGACCCCTCCAAAAAGGTCAACATCGACGTTGATAAGGTGATAAGGAGCACGGTCAGAGAGATAGGCTATTGTAACCCCGAGTTCGGCTTCGACGCTGATGCGTGTGCTGTTCTTATATCGATACATGATCAGTCGGCCGATATTGATCTGGGAGTCTGCAGGAAGAAAAAGGGAAAAAAGTTGGCTACTGGCGCTGGGGACCAGGGATTGATGTTCGGGTACGCATGCGATGAGACCCCTGAACTTATGCCCATGCCGATATGCTATGCTCACAAGCTAGCCTTCAGACTATCTAAGCTACGTAAGGACGGGACCCTTCCATGGCTAAGGCCCGATGGGAAGACCCAGGTCACAGTAGAGTACGAGAACGGACGACCAAAGAGAATAGATGCGATAGTAGTATCAACCCAGCACGCACAGATCATAAACGGTGAATGCGATGATGCTAAGGTCCATGCGATCATAGAGAAAGAGATCAAGGACAAAGTAATAAAGCCGGTATGTGGAAAGCTCATCGACTCCAATACTCATTTCTTCATTAATCCTACTGGCAGGTTCGTTATCGGCGGCCCGTGTGGAGACTCTGGTGTGACTGGAAGAAAGATCATAGTGGACACATATGGAGGCATGGGCCGGCACGGCGGTGGGGCTTTCTCGGGTAAGGACCCTACGAAAGTGGATAGGTCCGCAGCTTACATGTGCCGCTATATCGCTAAGAACATAGTCTCTGCAAAGCTTGCAAAGACCGTTGAGGTCCAGGTAGCTTATGCCATTGGTGTTTGCGAGCCCGTTTCGATCATGGTCGATACGAAAGGTACGGGCATCATACCAGATGCTGAGATCGCTGCAGCCGTTAGAAAGATCTTTGATCTAACGCCAGACGGAATAATGATCGCTTTCGATCTAAGGCATCCGATCTATAAGAAGACAGCTGCATATGGGCATTTCGGTCGAACAGATGTTGCATTTTCGTGGGAAAGAACGGATAAGGTCGAGGAGCTACAGGAAGCCACTGGCATAAAATCCGATTCTAAATCTTCCGGCAGTGTAAAATCAAAGAACGGCCGAAAAGCAGCTGAAGTAGCGTGAACGATCATCGCTATCTGAACAAACCCCTTTTTTTATCTTTTCCTTTACGAAAAGGTCATGCGCAGGCTTGGGACAAGAGCCAGCATGCTTCAGGTGAAGGGAACTAAATGTTTTTGCTCGATCCCTGACATTCTTATGCTTACCTGAAGGTCTATGGCCTTAGCCCGATAGTACATCGCATTGTCATTGCCTACGCAGCTAGACGAACGCGATAACTATCCGGGCCCGATCAATGCTTGGCCGAGACCCTAGACTCCCCACTCTCCAAGATCTACGATCGCTCGGTGATCGTCAAGGATATGACGGAGTATCGGGCTACATACGCTATGAATTAGCACTATCTTTTTATCAGCGGGTCATTATTGCCGACCTTATGCGCATCGCTGTCGTGCTGAGGGACCATTGCCAAACTAAAAAATGCAACACGGAGTGCATCAATTACTGTCCCAAGGTGCGTACCGGCGTAGAAGCTGTGGTCATGGGGCCGGATAATAAACCTACCATATCTGAAGAACTATGCGCAGGATGCGGCATCTGTATCAACAAATGCCCATTCGAAGCGATTCCGGATAATCGGCCTTCCAGCAGAGCTTGGCTCTGAACTTATGCATCAATATGGTAAGAACGGTTTCAGGATATATCGTCTCCCAGTGCCTAAGGTAGGCATGGTAACGGGCATCTTAGGTCCAAATGGGATCGGAAAAACAACAGCCATAAGACTGCTATCTGGTGAGGAGATACCGAATTTTGGTAATTTTGAGAATCCACCAACAAAAGAGGATGTTCTGCATAGACTTGCAGGAACAGAGTTATCTGATTATCTTACTAAAGTATATCATAATGAGATAAAGACATCCCTAAAACCCCAATATGTAGATAAACTACCTCTAGTGGTCAAGGGCGTGGTCAGGGACCTGCTTTCCAAGGTCGCTGAGAGGCTGTCGGTCGATGATGCCGCGAAAATGATGGACCTAGAAGAGGTCATAGATCGGCCGATGGATAAATTATCAGGAGGAGAGCTCCAAAGAGTGGCGATAGCTGCTTCTCTGATGAAAGATGCTGACGTTTATTTCTTTGATGAACCGTCATCATATCTAGATATATATCAGCGAATTAAAATGGCCAGGATAATCCAAGAATTAGCTGCAAAAAAGCAAGTAGTGGTGATCGAGCACGATCTCGCTATCCTAGATTTCTTGGCTGATAACGCTTATCTCGTTTATGGCTGCGAGGGTGCTTATGGTGTCTTCGCTCAACCGCGTCAAGTACGAACAGCCATCAATACGTATCTTGAAGGATATATGCGAGAAGAGAATATTCGGTTCCGAGATACGCATATCAAGTTCGAATCTCATCCTCCACGAGCTAATCAGCTTACTGTTCCCCTATTGAAATTTGAAGATCTAGAATGCGATTACAAGAATTTCAAACTTCTAGCAAAGGGGGGAAGCATAATGTTAGGGGAATCCGTAGGGGTGGTCGGTCCTAACGCCATTGGTAAGACTACCTTTGTAAAGATGCTCGCTGGTATACAAGAGCCTACGAAAGGAGCTCTTGAGAAGAATGTCAAGGTGAGCTATAAACCTCAATATATCACCCCCGATTATGATGGAACAGTAATGGAGCTGTTCAATTCGACGGTACATGATTTCTTCCAATCCGGTTTCTTCGAGTCTGAGATAGCGCATCCTCTGACACTTAAACCACTTTATGAAAAGAATGTCAATAATTTATCTGGCGGAGAGCTTCAAAGGGTCGCTATCGCATTATGTCTATCTAGGGATGCGAACATATACCTGCTTGACGAACCCTCAGCATACTTGGATTCTAACCAGAGAATGGAAGCTGCAAAGACGATCAGACGGGTCATGGAAAAAAGAGGAAGGAGCGCCCTCATTGTAGACCATGATATCTACTTCATCGACATGGTCTCAGATTCCTTAATGGTCTTCACAGGACGCCCAGGGATCGAAGGCAATGCAAGTGGTCCTTATGACATGCGCCAGGGAATGAACATGTTCCTGAAGACAGTGGATGTTACGTTCAGACGCGATAATGAGACAAATCGGCCAAGAATAAACAAACCCAACTCCAGATTGGACAGGGAGCAGAAAGAGAGAGGAGAATACTATTATTTCTCCTAAAGAAAAATTCTTCGCATCATAACTTTACGAATATCATCTAACTCCCAAAAATGATGCTTTAGAAAAGACTATGACAGGGTCCAAGTTGATGCACTGCCTCCAATTCATATGTAGGGCAGGAACGCATTCACTCTTTGTCTAATCCTTCATGCTTAACACGGCTGCGATGCCAGAGCCAATATCCTATCAGAATTAAAGCTACGATTATCAGGCCTATCTCAAGTATCCTGTAGATGAACTCAGTCTCTTTCCAGTTCTTACCCAGATAATAGCCCATGTAGGTAAGGGCCATGCACCAAGGCAGAGAGCCAAGCGTTGTCAAAGTTACGAAGTGCTTGAAGTTCATCTTCAAAGTGCCTGCTGGGATGGAAATGAAAGTCCTAATGACCGGAAGCAACCTAGAATAGAATACGGCCTTATCTCCATATAGTTTGAACCAACTTTCAGCAGAATCGAACTTTTTCTCAGTTATCCTGACATATCGGCCATACTTCAGTATGAGAGGCCTCCCACCTTTAAGACCGATACTGTATGAGATTATCGAACCAACTGTACATCCTAAGGTACCTACAAGACCCACTATTGTCGCATCAACGAACGTATTCCCGCTTACGGACATCTCGCCCATCGATGCCAATGCTCCTCCAAAAGATAGAATGATCTCACTAGGTATCGGAAGGCACATGCTTTCCAGTGTCATGAGGCCGAAGACACCTACAAAACCGCCTGCTTGGATAAGGTTCATGATCAAATGAATGAGCCATGAAGCAATACCCTCGATAAATCCCATTAAAATATTCAATCCTATCCGTATATAAATAGATATTCTGAAGATAAATCGTACGTGATAGCGGATGGATGGTAGTTCAGTAAATCATACATATCAAGTGAAATGTATCATCATAGGAAGGTCATGGACGCTGTAAATATCATAGACAACATCTATTGGGTAGGTGCAATAGACTGGAATATCAGGAATTTTCATGGATACCAGACACCAAGGGGCTCAACGTATAACGCATATCTTATAACTGGTGAGAAGAACATACTGATAGACACTGTCAAAAAGCCGTTCTACGACCAGCTTATGTCACGCATAAGTAGTGTGATCGATCCGAAGAAGCTCGACCTCATCATATCGAACCATACAGAAATGGACCATTCCTCCTCCCTTCCAGAGGTACAAGCTAGAACAGGCGCAAAGATATTAGCATCCAAGAAGGGAGTGGAGGGATTAAGGCTTCATTATGATGATCTGCTTGTCGAACCCGTAGATGATGGCGAAGTGATAAAGGTCGGCAGTAAAACGTTAACTTTCATTGATACCCCAATGCTGCATTGGCCTGATTCCATGTTCACTTACATAAAAGAGGACAGGCTACTTTTCACAATGGATGCATTTGGACAGCACTACGCAACATCTCAGCGCTTTGATGATGAGGTCGACAGCAGCATCTTGATGGCAGAGGCCGCGAAATATTATGCCAACATAATAATGCCTTTAGGTGGCAGGGTCATAAAAGCACTTGAGCGTATCAAAGATATGGACATCCAGATACTCGCTACTGCCCACGGCGTGATCTGGAGGAAGAATATCTGTGGTATCGTGGATGCATACATAGGGTGGGCAAGCGCGAAGACCCAAAATAAAGCTGTCATCGTTTATGATACCATGTGGGGAAGCACTCGCATCATGGCAGAAGCTATTGCGGATGGGATAGCTGACGAAGGCGTATCAGTTGAAGTATTCAAGCTTACGGAAACAGATAGATCCAGGGTGATGGAAGCGATCCTTTCTGCTAGAGCGGTGATAGTGGGCTCACCGACCTTGAACAATGGAATGTTCCCAACTGTAGCAGATATGATGTCGTACATGAAAGGGCTAAGGCCTACCAAGCGTCTTGGGGCAGCATTCGGTTCCTTTGGCTGGGGTGGAGGGGCTGCTAAAGCAATACATGAGAATATGAAGGATAGCGGCCTTGATATGACTGTTGATGATCTCGAGATCAGATATGTACCAAAGGAGATGGACAAAATAAAATGTAGGGAATATGGCCGATCGATAGCAAAAAGGATCAAGGAAAGCCCCGCCCTATGAAATACCTTGGTTCACGATCAAGCTTCCCTTGGTCGCATGGTCATCGAACGATGGCCTCGACATTTGCCTAGTAATGCATTTGCCGCCAGTCATCATGAGCTAAGCCCATTTTGAACCGAGCTCGCGAGTATAATGATAGTTATTGATAGGTCCTTATCATCGAGTATCGTGCAGGGGACTTTTCATGCAGGGAAAGATATTATATAAATTGCTATTTATACGATGTATCAATAACAAAATAAGACCATTTTGTTATTGTGTCAAAACAGTCCAGCGTCATTTTTTATTCTTATGTTCTGTATAGTTATCTCCCCTTTGCGAACGTATCGACCTAGTACGATCACTGTAGAAATTCTCAAGCGGATATTTGTGAAAACTATTTATCGTTGCTAAACATTAATAGATGATATAATCTGGCAATAAAGTGGGTACGGTCCATATGAGTGAGATTTCTCAGATCAAAATCGCATTGGATGATGTGAAGGAACAGGACCATGTTATCGATGTATCCTTGGTCTCGAGAAGTGGTATGTTCGTCATGGGCGAGTCACCAAAGGGGGTTCATAAAGAGACCCTGGCAGCTATGTCTGCAGTGATCTTTGGGGCGGCTGAGACGACGACTAATGAGATGGGAGATAAACTTAACAGGATCACCATTGAATTGGCCGACCGCAATTTGATATTGATAGGCATCGGACCCAAATACATCGTAGCGATCGTAATGGACCAAAATGCAGATAGTAGAAAGATCATGGCGATCGCAAAAGATGCAGCTATTAAGATCGAACAGGCGATCTAGGTCCGCCTGAACCCTCTTCTGAACCAATTGCAGATCTTAATACTGCCAGATTTGAAGCTATTGGCCCGCGGCATACTGATCCCTTCTGCTTTTGTACGCTTTTCTAACAAAGCTCTTACAAGCTCATCAGGTGTTCTGCATTCATCTGGGAAAACAGTGACGCACGTACCGATCGCTTCGCTCTTATGAGCATCACTTCCGCCAGTTACTCCTATGTTCATCAACTTAGCTAATTTTGCCGCTCTAGCGTTAGTTCTTTTTACGGACCTGCCATTCATGGTCTCGATAGCATCGAATTTTTTACCATACACATTCTTTTTTCCAAGTCCTGACCACACCCTAAAAGGATGTGGAGCGACAGCGATACCTCCTTGTGCATGGATCAGTCCGATCGTCTCGTCAACGCTCTTGCCTTGAGGTATGGGCTCTTTGATATTATATGCCAGTATATGACCTTCGGAGGCTGTTATCTCCATGCCGGGGATAACGATCATATCTTCTTTGACGATCTTCATCGCATCTAACGACCCACGGATATCATTGTGGTCCGTGATCGATATCACCATTATTCCCTTTGACCTGCATGTAAAGATTATGTCTTGAACGGACTGTTTTCCGTCAGAAGAGTAGGTGGAATGCAGGTGGAGGTCTGCCTTCATCTAATGATCGCCCCATTAGGCAGATGGTCATCTACGGTCACCGCCTTGCCTTTCTCAGTATAGAATGCAAGGCATTCTGTAGCGTCCGGAGCTGGAAGGAACAATGGGACCTTCTTTCCGATCGCATCGTCAGTACACCGGCATGATAATGTCCTACCGATATCCACCTTGCCTTTCCCAGTCACTGTTCCAACACTGAGAAGGAGTTTTTGGAAATCCTTAAAATCCAATAATTTTTCAGATTGCGCCAATCCGCTATTCACCCGTTCGCCAGGCATCGAATCTTCGGGAGGCGATACCAGAACTACTTTTCCATCACCCTCAGCGGCGAGCAGCATACCTTGGGACTCATAGCCTCTAAGTTTTGCTGGCTTTAGATTGGACACCACTACGACTTTCTTACCGATGATCGCTTCCGGAGAATAATAAGCTTTTAGGCCAGCTACGATCTGGATAGTCCTTCCTATATCCACTTCCAGTAATAGCAGATGATCTGAGTTCGGATGATCTTGGGCCTTAACGACCTGACCTACACGAAGATTCAGATCCTCGAACGGACGGTAAGCTGCATTTGTCTCATCTTTCTCCACGGCCACCTTGGAGAATAATGGCAAGGGCTCGCGCAATGTTTGACCGCTCAGAAGCGACCCGTCTATGCTGTTCCATCCGACCGTCTCGATATCTGTATCGTATCCCAGGAATGCCCAGATGCGCCTAGATGACCGGGGCAGAATGGGGTATGATAAGATAGCTAGCGCACGCACCAGCTCGAGGCTTAGATTAAGAACGGTCCCACACCGCTCACGGTCCTTTTTGATCAATGCCCAAGGTCCTACACTATCGAAATAACGGTTCCCGAACTTAGCAAGGTCCATTATGGCCTTTAGTGCAATTTTGAAATGACAATGAGATATTGCGTCATCGACCTCTTGACGCGCCCTTATTATCATGCCGATGACCTCACCATATTCTTCCTTTGTCCCTTTGAACTCTGGGATAATGCCATAATTTTTGTAAGTGAAGCTTAGCACCCTGTGATAGAAATTGCCTAGGGTGGCAACGAGCTCATTATTTATCTTGGTCTCGAAGTCCTCCCAAGAGAAATCAGTATCTTTATTCTCCGGCATATTGGCTGTGACATAGAACCTGATCAGCTCTGCATCATAGCTCTTTAACAGCGTTGGTACATCTATAGCTGTACCACGTGACTTGGATAGCTTATCTCCTTTGAACGTAAGGAACTCATTAGCTGGAACATCATATGGCAGATTCAGTCCGCCACAACCCATTAACATTGCTGGCCAGATCAATGTATGAAATGGGATGTTATCCTTTCCAAGAAAATAGTAGGACCTAACATCAGGATCCGTCCAATATGCTTTCCAGGCGTCGGGCTGACCATTATTCTTTGCCCATTCCTTGGAAGCGGACAGATAGCCGATCACTGCGTCGAACCATACATATATCGCTTTGTTCTCCCACCCCGGAAGGGGGACTGGGACCCCCCAGTTCATATCCCGGGTTATCGGGCGATCGTTCAATCCTGCTTCTATCCAGTTCTGGGTAAAAAGTTGTACTGATGGCTTCCAGTAATTTTTAGTGCTTATCCATTCCTTGAGCTGACCCTCAAATGCTGATAATCTTAAGAAGTAATGGTCTGTCTGCCTAAGTTCCGGTGCAGAGCCGCATTGAGTGCATCTAGCGTCATCTATCTCACCGGGTTCGAACGTCTTACCACATTTTTCACACTGATCGCCTCGGGCCTTGTCGCTACCGCATGCTGAGCATTTCCCTTCTACATAACGATCCGGAAGGAACCTACCGCACGTTGGACAATAATATTGCGATGTGGCTTTTGTATAAAGATAACCTTTATCTTTTAATTTCAAGAAGATGTCCTGAGTTACCTCGATATGGTTCTGGGTATGCGTCTTTGTGTAGAGAGAATATTCGATCTCCATATCCTCGATCGCTTTTTTATTGATCAGATGATAGCGGTCCGCGAGTTGCTCTGGCGTTACCCCTTCTTTCTCTGCTTTTACGGTTATAGGTGTCCCATGCTGGTCTGAACCACCGACCATTAACACCTCATCGCCTTTCATGCGATGATATCTGGCGAATATATCTGGAGGCAACAGAGAACCGGCCACATGCCCAAGATGGATAGGCGCGTTCGAATAAGGCCAAGCAACGCACACCAGTACTTTTGTCATTAGAATCACTAACTCATCGTGGAAGATGGATTTAACTTTAGCGAGCGGAAAGCCCATGCGCGATCTGGAGAGATGATAGCAAGAATGAGGTCGGACGATTAGGTGCTTCGATCATCTACCTGCAAGATCTGCATGCCTACCTTCACCGTATAGCAACGATCCTCACTCATAGGCACTGTATCTGCCTAACATGGGGACATATCGTATGAATTACAATTAAAAAAGCTAACTAGCTTTGCGCGGTCATTTGAATAAGGCAAAAAGTTCAGCCTGGGCAGGCAAGGTGGCTCCAATCTCACTATATAAATATTAAACGCTAACTTATAGCCATATGACGTAAGTTATATATCTGGGATATCCGCTCCCTTGCTTGAGGGATGCACTATGCCAAATTCGTTGGTGAAAGACGCACTTGGTAGTGATTATCAGCAAAAAATGGCGCAGGCCAAGGCGCAGGCTGTAGTACCGGCCGCTCAGCCAGTAAAACAGCAATACCAGACCGCTCCGAGCTCGGCTCCAATGTCGACCTCAGAGCAGGAACTGCAAGAGATCGCAAAGCAGCTTGATGTATGTATCAAGATCATCGGCTGTGGTGGCGGCGGCTCGAACACCATCAACAGATGCGTTGACGGCGGTATCGATGGAGCTCAGCTCTGTGCAATAAACACGGATGCGAAGCACCTTTTGACCATAAGGTCCCCCACAAGGATATTGATCGGCAGGAGCACTACTCGTGGAATGGGGGCAGGAGCTCTTCCAGAGAATGGAGAGGCCGCTGCAAGAGAGAACGATGCGGATATCAGGAACTTCCTGAACGGTTCCAACATTGTTTTCGTGACCGCTGGTATGGGCGGCGGCACAGGTACCGGTTCAGCTCATTATGTAGCTGGTATCGCAAAGGAGCAGATAAGAGCTCTAACGATCGGGGTCGTTACTTTCCCGTTCAAGGCAGAAGGCACAGTAAGGGCCGAGAATGCAATGATCGGTCTGAACAAGTTGCGCCTGGTCTGCGATACGACGATAGTTGTTCCGAACGATAAATTGTTAGAACTTGTTCCTAAGTTACCGGTCGATGCAGCTTTCAAGGTAGCTGATGAAGTATTGATGCAGACTATAAAGGGACTGACCGAGATCATAACCAAGCCTGGTCTGGTCAACCTGGACTATGCAGACATACAGACGGTCATGAAGGAAGGCGGTGTAGCCTTTGTAGGTATCGGAGAGGCTACGAACGACGAGGACGACCGTGTTAAGGCAGCTGTCCATGAAGCTTTGACATCTCCATTGCTAGGCGAGATCGATCTGAAGGATGCCAAAGGCGCATTGATACGTGTCGTTGGCGGACCAGATATGACCGTCGGAGAGGCTCAGAGGGCGGCAGAGATCGTTACTAACTCCGTGAACGAACGTGCAAGAATAATCTGGGGTTGTTCGATCGATCCCGAGCTTCAGGGGACCATCAAGATCCTTCTCATCGTTACAGGCGCCCAGTCTAAATACATGTATGGCAAAGGCGGGGCACCGACGAGCAAACTTGGAAGCTTCAATAACGCTCCAGGGCCAAAACTTGGTTCGAACCAGCAACAGCCTGCAGCAACTGGAGGCAAGCCAGTGCAGCCTCAGAAGCAACAGGCCCCATCAGATGATGATGGCATCGACTTCGTCCGCTGAACCGCTGGTCTAGAATGGTCGATCTAAACATTTTCCTTCTTTCCTTTTCATCTCTTTTCGCCTATTCTATATCTTCGCTAGGATACCAATTTTCAGAATTGTAGATATCGTTATGGCCGCAATATGAGAAATTCATTACTGACCATTTTCTAAGGTCTAAAAATACATGGCCATTACGACAAATAATAAGGCCCGCCAATAAGTGAATGCCAACATGATCAATACACGTGCTTGAAAGCGTAGTACAAGTAGATCCATATAGTAGCAGGACTTGCCGGGAGGCAGGCGGTCCATAGGTCACAAGCGCAATTGTGAGCCTTATCATAAATGCATGATGCCAGGGTGTCAAGCCTGTTGATCCATCTACGGGTCGGCGTTCTGGTTCCTGGTCTGGTCATCTGTTGGCTAAATCCACGCTTATCACGCGTGAAGGTATTTTTTCCGCTCTTGGATCGCGTTTGTATATTGTCCATCCTCTTGATAATGCAAATGAATGAGGTGACCGGATATAAACAATGAAGACATCGAACGAAGAAGGAGAAGAAGGTACAGTAAGGGGCCCACAGTACTGGGGACCCTGGGCGAGTCCAAGATATTATGGGCCGCCACCAGATGTGATCTACCCTGGAGAGCCATTCGATCCGTACTACCCAGTTACTCAACGTCCCGCAGATGATATTTCATGGCTCGAGAGAAGACTGGAAGATCTAGAAGACGAAAAAGTGGATATCGAACGAGCGATGGAAGATGTAAAAAAGGAAATCGAACGAAGAAAAAGGGATAGACGCGAACAGCAAGATGCCCAATAAGTACTGCTAAGGTTCACTCGCTGACCGTTCACACGTTAGATCTGACAGGGGAAAAGGTACCACGGAATACTTGACTTGGTAAGGGAACCTTAAAATAACATCGGCTCGAAAAAAGAAAGCTTAGACGGATGGTAAAATCGATGGATCATGTTCATAATGAGCTTTCAAGTGAAATGAATGGTATTGATATTAAAAAGCTTAGAAAAGCGATCGATATCCTAGAGAAAGATCCTGATAGAGCAATATTCACATTCCATGCAGTAAATGAATGGGCCGGGGGAACAAGGAGCAACACTTCCATAGGCGGCCATACTGAAGGTCAGACGATCATCCATCATGGGAGGACATTCTTGGTAGAAAGTGATGAACCTGCAGAGCTGATGGGGCTAGACAAAGCCCCAAGTCCCTTAGATTCGCTTATTCATGCGCTCGCAGCTTGTCTTTCTTTCACCATCGTATACCAAGCGGTCACTCAGGGGATAAAGTTGAATAAGCTGGTCATCACTGTTGATGGAGACATAGACATTCACGGTCTACTAGGCCTTTCTGAGGAGGTCAGACCTGGTTTTCAGGACATACGCGTTACTGTGGATATCGACTCCGACGTTCCAAGAGAAAAAATAGAAGCTCTTGTCAACAGCATACCAAAGGTATCTCCCTTGATCGATTCCTTACGGAACAGGATCCCTGTAGAGGTGGTTCTAAAGTGATCATTCTGAAGAACCGGATCTGATGGGTTCTTCAAAAGTTCCACTTTCAGGATGCTTCTTCATATATCGCTGGATAGCTGAATACACAGTTCCATCTTCATCCTGGATCACTTTTACATTAGAGGCGAGAAGTTTTTTTTCGCCATGAGGGCCGACGAATCCTGTTAGTACGACATCTGCCTTTTTCGAGATCACTTGCTCGGCTGCGAATATCCCCGCCCCTACCCCTTCCTCTGGAGCTTGGTTAGGATAAGCCTCCCATTTACTGGTGACTGTATCATAGAAAACGAAGAAAGAGCTATGTCCGAACTCTTCTGCGATCAGTGAATGAATATCCGGTTCTTCAGCAGAGATGCAAATTTTCATGGTTCATACCTCTTATCTAAATCCAAGTATGGAGTAAATGATATTGCCTATCGATCAGTAAATATTATTTCTATTGGTCTCCTTTAGGACCTTTCCGATCTGCAGCAGATCTCACATTCTCATCCTTACCTATTCCACTCTTTTCGACCTTGGTGCCATTGCTCTTTTGCGTGATATCGATTATCGATCTTATTATTGTCTGGAAAGCCTTAGCTGCAGGAGAGTCCGGAGTATCTGCAACGATCGGCACACCATTGTCGCCTGTCTCAACAACGTGAGGGTCGATAGGCAACCGACCAAGGAACGGGACACCAAGCTCCTTTGCGGCCTTCTCGCCACCCCCTATCTTGAACAGGTCTATCTCTTTCCCACAATGTGGGCATATCAGGCCTGACATATTTTCTATAACGCCTAGAACTGGAATATGAAGATCTTGTGAGAATATGACCGTCTTCCTAGAATCTAGGAGAGCAACATCCTGAGGGGTCGTCACTATGATCGAACCATCTGCCTTAGGGATCAATTGCGCAATCGTCAGCGGTTCATCCCCCGTCCCCGGAGGAAGGTCGACGACCAGGTAGTCCAGATCTCCCCAATATACATCCTCAATGAACTTCCTTAATGCGCCCATTTTCATTGGGCCACGCCAGATTATTGGCTGGTCCCTATCCTGAGTAAGGAATGCCATGCTCATTACTTTTAGATGTGGTGGAAGTATGGCTGGGTATATGCCATTATCATCCGCCTGAAGTTGTACATCTTCCATATGTAACATCTTTGGGATATTCGGACCATGAATGTCCGCATCTAGTATCCCGACCTCAAAACCCTGCATAGAAAGTCCTACCGCCAGATTCGCTGTAACTGTGCTCTTGCCGACACCGCCCTTACCTGACATGACGATAATGGTATGCTTTATGTGCGCTATGCGCTTCATCAACTTTACATCCTCAGGCTTTGCGGAAATGACGTTAATATCTCCCTGCATGATCTACACCTTGACGACATGGTATCTCCAATAGCTGTATAAAATGAAGAGCTATGTTCTAATGCATGGTGAGGTACCCCTCCTTGAACGGCGAGATGCTTCCTGCATCGTATAAGCTAAAATGCATTACCTTCGATGGAGCGGACATTGTGAAGGGCGGCCGATCACACATCATTCAGCGGTATTCGGATAGTCTGCATGAAAAATAGTGCATTGTCTATTTTCGGTTCACAGAGTTGTTGCTGCTTCTGCAGTATTATCATAATAATGTCTTATTCTCATCCTGTAAAATATACCGAGCGTATCTATGAACATTCCCGCAGTGGTCTTAAAGCCTATCCTTCCTCCATTATCTCTTGTGAACCTGAGCTCTATTGGAGCCTCAACAATGGAGTAGCCATCTTTTTGTGCATTTAGCAGAAGCTCAAGATCGAATGCATATCTTTTTACTACTATCTTCTTGACCTCATGCATTAGGGCATTTCTTTTAAAAAGCTTGAAGCCAGGCTGAGTATCTGATATGCTTATATTGAACATGCATCTTACAAACAGGTTATATCCTTGGCTTAAGAACCTTCGTTTTGCTGGGTAATTCTCAACCAAAGAGCCGTCCAATCTCTTTGAACCTATCACTATATCTGCGCCAGTCTCTTCCATTTTTCGGATAAATCTCGGAAGATGACGTGGGTGATCTCCAGGTCCGCATCTATGAACGTGATAAGTTCGCCTTTTGCTTCTAGACTACCTGTCTTGATAGCATTTCCTTTCCCACGATTATCTGCATAGGATATCATTCTGATCTCTGGATATTGATCAGCAGCCGCCTCTATCTCGCTAAGCGTGTCATCAACACTGCCATCATTGACCACAACGAGCTCGAAAGGATGGCCCATTTTGCGCATTATGCCTATGCATTCATCAAGATTATTGCGGATGGATGCTCCCTCATTATACGCAGGTATAACTACGGATATCATTGCACCATCAAGACTAACGCTGTTAGTTGGCGTAATGAACTTTTTCTGATTCACCGTTTCATTCTTATACGAACAAATGGTGGCTGAGTCTGTAGCCATACTACATCCTTAATTTTATTTCTCACTATTTGATGCTTTTGAACCATATCAGGGCATTATTAATTACTCAAATTATCCTTATTATGAAAGTTAGATGTTCTATTTTATGTTTTACCAATTTTTCGCTGTAACAATAGCTATTCGTTCAATTTTTTAAAAAATAAGTGAACATTCTGAATGGATCATACATCGGGGCGAGATTTATTGATCATCCAAGCCACTTTTATTGGGTCCGAATTACCAATAAACACAACTTTATCACCGACTTTAGTTCCGGTCATTCTGACCATGCATTCTGTACCCTTCTATAAAGATCAATAATGGATAATTCTGATCAAATATCATATATCTACAGCTTAGTATGGTCGTGAGCTCGAGCGTAAATTCATAGGCGAAATAACTGAAAGCGAGCCAGGTATCCTTTGTTCCTTCACATTCCCAATTTCATTCTTGGCTTTCGGGGAGACATCCTTCTGTTCGTTAAGTAAATACAGGATGGGTTTGAGATCGACATCCAAAAGAGGATAATTATATATCCAAGGCCTTTTATGAGTAATGTGGGGTTAGAAGGAGCAAGAGAATGTTTGGTCGATCGTACCAAGTTTATTTGGATTATCTTGATCATGCAAGAATGACCATAATACTGCACATTGCTCATAACTGTTCAGTATAGAACGCTATAGATGGATGGCATATAATGGCTGAACTTGTATCCATCATAGTTCCATGCAGAACTATAGATGATTATACAAAGAAATGTGTCAGGACATGCACGGATGTGCTTGATTACCCTGATATAGAGATAATTATCCTCACTGATAGCCCTGAACAATATGCGCATCCAAAAGTTAGAGTGATCTCTACCGGCCCCGTCGTCCCAGGTACTAAAAGGAACATAGGGATGAAAGCGGCTAATGGAAAATATATCGCATTCTTAGATTCGGATGCTTATCCAAGGAAAGATTGGCTAACTAACGCCGTAAGATATCTTCAAGACAAGGATGTAATAGGAGTGGGTGGGCCTGGAGTGACACCACCAGAGGATGGCCCTTTGCAGGTTGCTGGCGGAATGGTCTACGAATCTCCATTGATGGGTGGGCTCAAGAAGCGGTATTCCCAAGGTACCCTGACCGAATCCATTGATATTCATTCTTGCAATATGATTGTTAAAAAGGATGCTTTGGAAGGCGTAAGCTGGAGCGAACACTATTGGCCTGGTGAGGATACTTTATTCTGTCGTGACCTATTATCGAAGAATAGAGGAAAGCTCTTGGAAGCTGGCGACGTATTGATATATCATCATCGACGCAAATTGTTCAGGTCGCATATGCGGCAGGTCATGGCATTCGGTCTGCATCGTGGTTATTTTGCAAAGCGTTTTCCAGAGAACTCCAGAAAACTTATCTATTTCCTTCCTTCGATAGCTTTCCTCTTTACCGTGGCGATCATAATATCGGCAGTCTTCATTCCGATCATTTGGCTCCTGGTAGGAGTAGTGTTGCTCGGATACTCTGATCGGGGCTGCCATCCCTGCTAGGAAAAAGCTGAGATTATATCCTCTGGTCTTAGTTGGCCTTATCATCACGCATATCACATATGGGGTTCAGTTCATGGTCGGTTACGTAAAAAAGGAGCTAGTAAGATGAGGGTCGCAATAACTTATCCACCAATACCTTCAGAAAAAGGCACGCCTTTGCTTAGCCAGAATCGTCAATTTCAGTGGTTCCATAGTCCAACTTTCATATATCCTATGGTACCCTCCTCCGCTGCTACTCTCCTGAAGCAAACTGGTTTTGAGGTCTTCTGGTTGGACGGTATAGCCTCCGAATGGAGCATGGACCGTTATTTCAACGAACTTATTAAGATAGACCCGGACGTCGTTGCTATAGAGACCAAGACGCCGGTCATAAAGTATCATTGGAAGATCATAAGTCAGATAAAAGATAAGCTACCAAGGACGAAGATCGTCCTGATGGGCGACCATGTTACTGCCTTTCCAGAGGAATCGTTTCAGAATTCTCCGATCGACTATGTTATTACAGGTGGGGATTATGACTTCCTGTTACGCAATATATGCTGCTACATTCGTGATAACATACCGATGGAAGCCGGCATTTGGTTCAGAAGCGACAAAGAGGTCCATAATACGGGAGGATTCAAGCTGGACCATGACCTTAATGAACTTCCATTCATAGATAGGGATCTCACCAAATGGCAGCTTTACAGCGAAAAGAACGGCAATTTCAAGCATCGTCCTGGAACTTACACTATGGTAGGTCGAGATTGCTGGTGGGGAAAGTGTACATTTTGTTCATGGACCACGATGTACCCAAAGTATAGAATGCGGAGACCAGAGACGCTCGTAGATGAGATCGGGACCCTTATCGATAAATATCACGTGAAAGAGGTCTTTGACGATAGCGGTTCTTTCCCGAAAGGAGAATGGTTGCGAACCTTTTGCAAGCTTATCATTGAACGTGGATATAACGATGAGATATCAATGGGCTGCAATATGAGATTCGGTGCCCTGACTCCAGATGAATATGGACTAATGTCCAAAGCAGGTTTCAGGATGGTCCTGTTCGGTGTCGAGTCAGCTAACCAGCAGACTTTGGATAAAGTATGTAAGAATCTTAGTCCTGAGATCGTGATAGAGTCTTGTAAGGCCGCAAAGAAGGCTGGCCTTGATCCGCATATAACCATCATGTTCGGCTACCCCTGGGAGAGTAAGGAAGATGCCCAACGGACTCTTGACCTAGGGAAGTTCCTATTGAAGAAAGGGTATGCAGATACAGTTCAAGCTACGATAATGATACCCTACCCAGGTACACCTTTGTTCAAAGAATGCAAGGCTAAAGGATGGCTGCGAACGGAGGACTGGAACAGATACGATATGCGAGAGCCAGTTATGACGACGCAAATGTCGGACGATGAGGTAATGAGCTTTGTCGAAGGGATCTATGGTGTTGCATTCGATCCCGGAATTCATTATTAGGAAGATCTTTTCCATTCGCAGCATAGATGATGTCAGGTTCATAAAAAATGCTGGTAAGAGGGTCTTGGGACACAAAAAGGACTTTTCGAGGTAGATATGGACGAATATCTACCGACGATCAAGTATTGTTATCCCAACATTGAACGCGGCAAATGTTCTATCGTTGTGTCTTGATGCAATATGTTCACAGGATTATCCGAGAGACCACATAGAGATAATAATCGCGGACGGTGGGTCGACAGATAGGACCCTCGATATAGCTAAAGAGCGCGGTTGCAAGATACTTAAGAACCCGCTCATTACTGCCGAAGCGGGCAAGGCAGTTGGAGTTAAGGCAGCTAAGAACGATCTAATAGCGCTGATCGATAGCGATAACATTTTGCCAGAGGTAGATTGGTTAAATAAAATGGTCAGACCTTTTGTTGACCCAGAGATAATAGGTGCAGAGCCCATTCGGTTCACATATCGTCGTGAGGATGGCTACATTACTCGTTACTGTGCCTTGATAGGAATGAACGACCCATTATGCTTATTCCTTGGCAATTACGACAGATACTGTACAATTACTGGGAAATGGACCGGCATTAAGGTCAAAGAGGAGAAGAAGGACGGCTATGTGCGTATAGAACTAGAGCCTGATCGTATGCCGACGATCGGAGCTAATGGAACGATGCTGCGACGCTCTATTTTTTCAGAATATGAGATAGGAGATTATCTATTCGATATTGATCTGATCTATGATCTATCAACTAAAAAAAGGACACTTTTTGCAAAGGTAGATGTCGGGATCATACACATATATTCTAGGACGGCTTCGAATTTTATAAAAAAACAGAGACGGCGTATCAAAGATTATTCCTATTATAATAAGTTAGGAGTTCGAAAATATCCATGGAAACAGTCCAATGTAAATGTGCTCTACTTCACATTGTGCAATATCACTGTTGTACCGCTGATCTATCAAGGCTTAAGGGGATTTGTTAAAAAGCCAGATGGCGCATGGTTCTTTCATGTGCCCGCTTGTTGGTTCACCTTTGTTACATATCTGCTTGGGACATTAACAAGCAATGGAGATGTGATAGCAGATAGAAAGGAATGGAAGCAGTGATCATCTCAATAGGTATGAAATATTACATATTTTGGAGATTCGATTATCTGGACATCTAAGGCCCTATAGATCGTTTAAAAATATATTATTATGTTCATATTAATATGTTGTACACGCTCCAATGTAAGTTCGATCCCTAATTGATCGATCATACCTGCGATAACGGATGCTCCTCCCCACCTTTTCAGGGACCTTTGCAAGTAAGTTATGTAGAGTCACTTGTCATAAAAAATATCTTAGATATTACATAAATTCTATGATCTTCGTTCGCTTAAAGTCTGACGGATGATGTCAAGCTCCTTATCAGATATTTTTCCCCAGTCCATTCTCAATGACATGTCCATCGCTTCGCTTCCCATACGGGATCGTTTCTCTGGATCACCTATAAGAGCTAGTACTTCTCTTGAAAAGGCATCTATATCGTTGATCTCGACAGTTATCATTCCCTTTTGGAATATGTCTTTATAAACGGGGAGATCCCAGGCAATGACAGGTACTCCACAAGCCATCGCTTCCAGGATCGCGATACCGAACCCTTCTTCATGACTGGGAGACACAAAAATGTCTGATGAACTTATTATCTGGAATGCAGACCCCTTTTCTAGATGACCGAATAATATTATGTTATCTTCCAATCCACAATCAGCGATTTTCTTATTTAATTCCGCAATTGTGTTATCATCACCGCTCCCGATCACTGACAATTTTGCATCCGGGATAATATCGCATACTTTTCTCCATATGCGAACAAGATCAAAGATCCCCTTTGATTCCTTTAATCGCCCAAGGAACGAAGCCCTATATTTTGACATGACATGAGCAAGCGACTTAAAAAATTGTGGATCGATACCATTTGGATTTACGGATACCTGGTCCTCATGAAACCCTATCTCCAACAATTTGCTTCTGACGAATGGACTTACTGTGATCACTTTATCTGATCTCATTTTTATAAGGTATAAACTTATCCTCTGAGAAAGATAAGCTATGATATTGACCGATAACTTTCCATTCCTTTTGCTTGGTTGATCAATGATATGATGGATCACCTGGACATAACATGCATCTTTATTCTTTAGAAGGAATATTGGAATGACATCCGGGAAAAAATCAGAAGCACCATATAATACATTTAGATCCTTCAACAAAGTTCTATCCTTTCTTATGAGACGGACCGCAGAAAACGACCGTTTAAAATATGAAAATATTACATTGGAGCTTATTTTATGATCAGATGTCGATACGAAATTTGCCATAATGCCATTATCTTTGCATAGCTCGATGCCTTGTTCTGACGTGACCATTATGATATCGACGCCTTTAGATCTTTTAAAGATCTCGACGACCCTTACGTCACCCCCGCTGACATCAGATGAGAAGGTGTTCATGAACGCAAGGATTTTTATTTTCTTCTCCATTGCTTAACCGATTACCAAAGGAAGATTAGAACTTTACTAGCCCAGGTATCTATTGATCGATGTGTGAAGTTCGAATGACAAGCTAGAGGTCCATTCTTAGGTTGCTTACCTGCGCATATGATGGAATACATGATCCCTTCTCAATGGCACGGTCAATGCTATGCTAGTTGGTCAAGGTCTTTGATCAGATTATCAACTGAAGTTGGTCCATGTCTATCCATCTTCCGAACTTGTAGCCGACCTCTCTGAAATGAGCGACCTCTTTGAATCCAAGACTTTTATGAAGGCTTAAGCTAGCGATCTGTTCTGACCCAATGACCGCAACTATAGAATGATAACCAAGCTCCCTTGCTTGGTGTATAAGCTCCGTCATTAACATAGTACCTATACCCTGGCGACGCATATCCTGCCTCACATAGATGGAGTCATTAACTGTAAATCTATAAGCGGAGCGTTCACTGAACTCAGATAATGATGCCCACCCGATAATCACATTATCATACTCAGCCACAATGGTCGGATATTTGCCTGCATTCCTTTTAAAAAGGCGGATCCGCTCCTTGGTGGTCTCCTCACACTCTTTCATAGTGCAAGTTGAGTTGGAGATGTAATAATTGGTGATATCAGTTACCGCGCTCATATCATCTACGGTAGCTGGCCGGACCATTAGCTCAGTCATAGAATTGGGGTACTTGACCTTCTGACCTTAAAGCTTAGCTCTTGTCTGGATCATGAAATATATGCAATTGTCTGAGATCGTACAAGTTGTTCGTTGGAAAACCCTGGAACCATTATCTTGTCCTCTTTTGCTTGCACTAATTATGAGGATAAGACGCCTTTTTTATTGAAAGATCATGGTCCTATGTCACCATACGACCATTCGTTCTATGGATCATCCGCTCGACCAATATGCTGTGCTAGATATCTTTCCGGTCGTATCCTTGAGCTGAAAATTATACTTGTATTGTGAAGAGGGATAATTGTTCGATCTGAATGAGGATGATGTACCATTGAAGCCGCCGTCATTGCTCAATATTGTACCCCCGATAGTACTTTGACATGACACGGACGCACCATTGTTGCCGCTTATGTCCAGGTTCAATGATATTCCGCCCAGGATATCCTTAGCGAACAATGAAAGATCCCCGCTTACATTTCTATCCTGATCCACGATGATATTGATCGGGCCTGATGTTTCATTCACGTAGAACGATGGGTCATTCACGAGCGAAACATTCTGGATCGTTAGGGTGCTCCCACCTGTTGCCGTTCTTATGATCGCATTCCCTTTAAGCTCCGTACCATTTATCAGATCGATAGATGAGGGATTCTTGGTAGCAGAGATGGATATGCCGTTCAATATCGTGTCCGAAGAGGTCTTTACTGATATTCCACCTGTTGTCATTGATAGGTTAAGATAGACTGGTAATGATGGATCGACCACCACATCATAATTGGCCTCAGAGAGCGAATAACTCGGCCAGGGTGCATACGTGTCGATATCACAATTTACTACCTGGGTCCCATTGATCAGAGCAGAAGTCAGGTTCACCGCGGTCGGATCTTTCGCTTCCGAAGTATGTTGAAGTACCATTGACGATGGCGAATACTTCTACCGCAGCCCCTTTGAGATGAGCGAAGGTAACTTCCATCGTCCCTATCGTTGCGGTCACGTTCAGATAGATGTTCTTAGCTCCGGTGAAAGTACTTACTGAGACCTCTTTGTCGACATCCACTGATCTGTATGCGATCAATGTTAGCGGTCCGACTATCAGGATTATCACTAGAAGAATAACGATCGCGATCGTAACTGCCATTACCCCCGATATTGATCTTCTAGGGCCATTTTCTGATAATCTCTGTGGACCCACCCTTAACTCCTCTTTCCGCCTTAATGTCATGCGGATTATTAAATTACTGCATAGAAATGCCCATGCTCAAGCTAAGGGCTAGCATACTGGATGATACACGAGACCTCTTCAACAATGGTGGGGCAGTTCATTCTCATGCGGGATATCGTTATCGGTGTCCGAGATGTAAATACCGATTCCTTTTGTTTTATCGACCATATCGGCCATATCGCACTAATATTTCGTCACTGGTCAATGATCGTCCATCAGGAACGAACTGACGAAAAATGCCGCGATGATCAATACGAACAAATATATTGACAATGGACCGCTACGACAGGGCAAACTAACGCATGCAACTTATTGATAACATTTCTAGCAGATCCTACGTCATTTATGGGCCCATTCTTCTTGATGGCTGACCGATGATAGCAGATAAATGCCATACCCGGATGATAGGAACGGCGATCAGTATTGGCAGTAGTATGTAGACTACGATAAGCGAGATGCTCGAACCGATGTCTATGAAGAGACCTATTAGACCAGCAGCGACAATAAGTGAAGAATATACCCTCAACTGTTCTGCCGCAAAATGATTGATCTTTCGCCAGTTATCATCATTATCTTGTGTTCTTCTAAGATATGGGCCTAGCCAATGGTTCTTCTTGATATCATTCTTTAGGAAGGACCTTGATGCGATGATAATGAATAAGCCGATTAATATATTCGCTGAACTTAATATGATCCCAATATCAACCATGGCATAGCCTCTTGATGTTATCAGGCCGCATTAGCGGCCTGATATTTCATCCACTTCTTTTCCAAGTCTGGATCTTTGACCGTTTCCATAATATATTGAGCGAACTGCTCACCGGTCGCACCGTTCGAACGGCCTGTCATTACGCATTTCTTCTCCAACTGACAGCAGATGTCAAGAGCCATCTCTAACATCCTAGCCTTTTCGACGTATCCGACATGGTTGAGTAGCATTGCAGAGGCTTTGATCATTGAGGATGGGTCCGCGTACTGCATCCTTCCTTCATCCACCATCCTTGGTGCCGACCCGTGGATAGCTTCGAACATAGAATATTGCTTTCCAATATTAGCACTCCCTGCGGTCCCTACACCACCCTGGATCTGAGCTGCCTCATCGGTTATTATATCGCCATATAAGTTAGGTAGAACAAAGACATGGAAATCCTTCCTACGGTATGGATCTATAAGCTTAGCTGTCATGATATCTATGAACCAATCGTCCCATTCGATACCTGGGTACTCCTTTGCTATCTGACCAGCTATGCTTAGGAACTTGCCATCTGTAGTCTTTATGACGTTAGCCTTTGTAACAACGCTGACCTTCTTAATGCCGTTCTTTTTTGCATGTTCGAAGGCTAGGCGGATTATCCTTTCTGTGCCCTGGGTCGTGGCTACACAGAAATCCATTGCGAGATCGACTGGTGACGTTCACGCCTTTACTGCCAAGAACATAGCTTCCCTCGGTGTTCTCTCTGAAGAATATCCAATCGATGCCTTGGTCAGGGACCTTGACCGGCCTTACATTAGCGAACAGATCAAGCTCACATTCTCATTGCCACATTCGCGCTCTCTATATTCGGCCACGGATCTCCCTTTTTAGGAGTGGTTGTAGGTCCTTTAAGTACGACATGACATTCCTTTATCTTAGCAAGAACATCGTCTGGTATGGCCTTCATTACCTTTACTCGGTTCTCTATCGTAAGGCCCTCGATAACCTTTATCTCGACCTTCTTATCCCGGACCTCATCCTTTAGCATGAATTCCAGCACTGTCTGGGCTTGCTTTGAGATGTATGGCCCTATTCCATCCCCCCCGACGACCCCTATCCGGAGGGTCTTAAGCTTACTGTAATCCGTCCAATCCTGGGCGGATTTCATCTTCTCGATTCTGGCCATCTGTTCTTCCAAGACCTTGCCGAAATGTTCCTTGGCCTGCTCTATAGCCTTCATGTCGACCATGAGATCATTCCTGGTGGTGAATTATGGAACAGCTATTTTACCTTTTTATCTTAGATGCATGAGAATATCCCTTGCGAAGGCTGGAAGACAGGGTCGATCCTAACTGTAGCTAAATAGAGCGCATAGTAGCTCCCGATATTCTCTGGAGGATAGCGAAAGGTACGGTCAGAACGACTAGAAATATGGTCACAACGATCTGCGTGGGTGAAGCAAGAAGCCTCGCACGAAAAAGCGGGTAGTTCACGAAAGTGATCGTATGATATCGATGAGATCTACAATAATTTTGAAGAGATACCTTTCTGTTACCCCAAATGACGGCGGACTTCACGCTGCTAGGTCTTGCTCTAGCAATCGGGTTCATTGAAATAGATGACCGTAACGTGGACACGGTCCCCTTGTCACGGATGCTCGGAAGCCTTACTACCTAAAAAATAAAAAATTGAGATAGCATTATCGGTCCGTCCTCACTTCTCAGAGAGATGTGCTGAGTAGTACCCATCAGTAGGCATATCTTCTACGGTCCCTTCTTCATGCATTTTCTCTTTGGTCTTTTTCCGCTCATATGGGTCCAATCTAATGCCAGTGACCATGAATATCACACGATCACCTATGTTGCAGGAATGATCACCTATTCGTTCTAGGTACCTAGCCACCAAGATATTATGCGTCCCGCTCGTTATGTTGCGCGGGTCCTCCATCATGTACGTAAGCGATTCCCTAAATACCGAGTCCCATAGGCTGTCGACCTCATCATCGCGATCCAGGAGCGTTCTGGCCCTAACATCATCTCGTTTCACAAAAGAATCTATCGCATCTGACACCATGCTAAGTGCGAGCTGCGACATCAGGGTGATCGATATCGCTCTTTTGTAATGGACATCCCTATCGAAATGGGCAGCCATTTCTGCGATATCACGGCCATACCTGCCTATCCTATTGATATCAGTAATTATCTTCAAGCACGTCGATACAACCCTAAGATCAACAGCTACCGGTTGATAGAGTGCGATAACATCCACGCATCTCTTCTCGATAGTTTGTTCCTGATGGTACAACTCTTTGTCGAGTATAGCTACCTCTTTCTTCAGGTCCTCATCGCCGTTAAGAAATGCTTCCACACCTTTTTCGACCATTATCCTGGCCATCTCACCCATGTGGACAACTTCTTTGTTTATCGTGCTCATCTCATCGATGAATGCTATCCTTTGTGGCATCTTAGCCCATCCTCCCCGTGATATATTGTTCTGTAAGCGTTTGCTCTGGATTCTCAAAGATCTTCTTAGTAATGTCTAGTTCTACGAGGTCGCCCATGTAAAAGAAAGCGGTCTTATCTGCTACCCTAGCGGCCTGTTGCATATTATGCGTCACGATAACTACGGTGTACTCATTCTTTATATCGACCAGAAGATTTTCTATCTTTGCGGTGGCTACAGGATCGAGCGCTGAACATGGTTCATCCAATAATATTACCTCTGGTTTGATCGCCAGGGCCCTGGCGATGCATAGCCTCTGTTGTTGACCACCAGATAGGTCGTATGCTGATTTGTTCAAGCGGTCCTTGACCTCATCCCACAATGCAGCCCTCTTTAGGCTCCATTCAACTATCTGGCTAAGCTCTTCCTTCTCCTTGATGCCATGGATCCGCGGACTGTATGCTATATTATCAAATATTGATTTTGGGAACGGATTAGGACGTTGGAATACCATGCCTATCTTCGTACTGTATCTTTGTAACGTCCACACTGGCTTCATAGATGTCCATGCCATCCAAGGTGACCTTTCCCTCGACCTTTGCCGACGGGATGAAATCGTTCATCCTGTTCAAGCATCTTATGAAAGTGGACTTCCCGCAACCAGATGGACCGATTATCGCGGTTATCTCGTTCTCGTTCAGGTCCATGCTTATATCTTTTAGAACATGTTTGTCACCGAAATGTACGTTCAGCCCTTTAACTTCCATTTTTGATATCTAGATCACCCCTTGTTCTTTTGCATGGTAGTGTTCACGTCCAAAGACGACCTGATCGGAACCGAGCATCAACAATGTCAATGTTCTGCTCGCTGCACGTATCATCTGATGACCATGGACTGGATGTAACGTATCAGATGTAATGTTGATATGGTCTATAAGCGCTTGGACGGGTCGTGATCGGCATGATGGCACCATTGAGCGTGCTGCTGAGCCTACCGCGAAAAATGTACCTGCCCCACTTTCCGGTCCTAGAAGAGATAACATGGTCCTGACTGTCCTCGATCAAGGAGATAGTCTATTTATGTTAGGCAAATAGAATATGTGTGTATATGTATGAAAGCCTAAGTATATGTTCGGTAAATGAATTATATACTAAATGTATTAGATGTTCTATATGATCAAGAAGAGCATGGAAGCAAGAAAGGTCCAGAAGACGGGCACATCAACGCTCACTGTATCTTTGCCTAAGGAATGGGTATTGGCAAATAGTCTGAAACCAGGAGATCAAGTGAACGTCGAGATAATGATCGATGGATCTCTTGCAGTAAGTTCTGCTTCACATAAGAAAAGGGAACGATCGACATGTACCCTAACAACAGGGACGAATGAGCCTGAGGAGCATCTTACTAGGAAGTTGATAAGCGCATATCTTGCTGGGTATAACCTCATCGAAGTAAGGTCCAAAGAACGGATGGACCTTAGCACCAAACATACAATAAAGGATTTCGCGCGCCTTGTCATAGGGCCCGAAGTGATCGAAGAAACGAGCAATTCCGTGATAATGCATGATCTGTCCGATCCTGTTGAGCTCCCACAAAAAAAATGCGTAAGAAGAATGCACCTCCTTGTTGATGGTATGCACAGGGATGCGATGACAGCATTTGAAAAGGGAGACAAAGAGCTTGCTGATGACGTATCTGACCGGGACCAAGATGTGGACAGATTGTATTGGATGACCGTAAAACAATTCAACCTGGTTCAGATGGACCGTAGTTTAGGGGAGCGCATCGGTGTAGATGCGACGGGCGCTATGACATATACACTTGTCGCAAGGATGCTGGAACGTGTTGGTGACCACGCAGAAAAGATCGCCGGCTATGCGAGCCTTCGCTCAGAACAAGGATCGGAATGGACAAAAGAGCTAAAAGAAATTGACGATCTGGCGCTGAACGCTCTCAACCGGTCCATGGAATCGTTCTTCAAAATGGATATGCAGTCAGCTAATGAGATCATAGATCGTTCAAAGGAATTGCTCCATGATGCGGATGAGCTGATGCACAATGTGCAATCAAAGGGAGGCAAAGGAGCAGCAGTCCGAACGTCAGTGCTTGACAGTATAGTGCGGGTGATCAACTATGCCATAGACATCGCGGAACTGGCGATCAATGATTCGATAAGAACGATGTATACCTCAGATGAATAGTGAAGGTCATCAGCAGAGGGATCCTGGAAGGCTTGGATATAAGCTATCGTATGTCGACACATAGAAATATTCCTAAAAAATAATGAAAGGTGTTCTCGATAGGCGACCTCTCACAGTCTATCGAGAACTGTGCTCATTCCCTGGTTGAAGCAAAGAACCTCTCCATATGGGCAGGTCGCTCACTCGTCTAAAGCGAACCCACCATATTTCTTGAAGTGCTCAGCTAGACCGCCATCACTTAAGATCTTCATCATTACGGGCGGTAGTGGTTGAGCCTTTATCGAGATGTTCTTTGTTACATTCTTGACGACACCAGCCTCTATGTCGATCAATAGAACATCACCTTCAGATATCTTGGATGTGTCGCACTCCACAACTGGCAATCCAACGTTGATGCAGTTGCGATAGAAGATACGCGCGAAGGATCTCGCTACCACGGCACCAATGCCTGCTGCCTTAAGCACTAACGGCGCTTGTTCCCTGGACGAACCCGCTCCAAGGTTCTCTCCCGCCACGACAAAGTCACCCGCTGTTATCTCATCATAGAACCCAGGACGTATATCTTCCATCACATGTTTGGACAATTCATTCATGTCCAGGGTCTTGAACTTATATTTTCCAGAGATGACATAGTCTGTGTTCAGATTGTCCCCGAAAATATGCGCTTTACCGTTAAGGGTCTTCATTCTAAGACCTCCCTTGGATCTGCTATGTGGCCAAGCAAGGCTGAATATGCAGCTGTTGCTGGGCTAGATAGATATATCATTGCTTTGGTGTTGCCCATGCGACCTTTGAAGTTGCGGTTGGCGGTCGAAAGAACAACTTCCCCATCAGAAGGAATGCCGTTGCATGTCCCGACGCAGGGGCCGCAGGAAGGAGCTATCAATGTTGCTCCGGACCTTACAAGCTTTTCGATTATTCCTTCTTTCATCGCATCTAGCAGGATCTGTTTCGAGGCAGGCGCAACGATCAACCTAAGTCCATGCGCTATCGTCTTTCCTTCCAATAAAGAAGCTGCGATCCTCAGGTCCTCTAATCTGCCATTCGTGCATGTACCGATGTAGACCTGGTCGAGCTTTATGCCAGCTACCTTGTCAACATCTACTACATTATCTACCTCATGAGGCTTTGCCACTTGAGGCGGTAGATCAGAAAGGTCTTCTTTGATGACACGCTCATAAACGGCGGAATCGGAAGCATCCATTCCTTTGAAGGGGGCTTTTGTCCTTCCTTTGACGAAATCGATGGTCTTTTGATCGCATTTCATTAGTCCGACCTTCGCCCCGACCTCAACCACCATGTTCGATATGGTCATCCTGGCGTCGACCGACATTGCGTCTATTACGCTACCGTATATCTCTAATGCCTTGTAAGTAGCGCCTCTAGATGTCAGCGTCTTGGCCATATGCAATATCACATCCTTTGAGTATGTGCCTGCAGGCAGAGCTCCGCTGTAGACGAACTTGATGGTAGATGGGACCTTGAACCAGGTCTTACCAGAAACGAGTGCCGCTGCGAGGTCTGTGGAACCAACACCAGTAGCGAACACATTTAGTGCTCCATATGTGCACGTATGTGAATCCCCACCTATGACCACATTGCCTGGAAGAACATGTCCACGCTCTGGATCAATTGATGGCATACTCCTTCTCCAATATCATAGATCACAGAGCCTTGTTGCTCTGCGAAAGCTCTCATCTCCTTGTGTATATTGGATACAGATTCCATAGGGGAAGGAGAATTGTGATCGATTACGATCGCATATTTCTTTGGGTCCGAGATAGCCTTAGCTTCCATTTGCTTGAACGCTTTTATTGTAAGGCCCGTCGTCCCATCTTGGGACATCATAAAGTCAACCGGGACGATACATATGTCGCCTGCTTTTACATCTTTACCAGCATGTGCAGAAAGGATGTTCTCTGAGATCGTCCCGCCCATGCGCTCACCCGCTCTTATGAGCATCTTGCTTCACATCTGTCTCATAGTCTTGGTAGATGTAAGCTAGTTCATTTTCTGATAGGCTCCGCTTCAACGATACGGACGTTGCCCTAACTATCTCCAGTATCGCTGACGCGGTCGTGTCGTCGATCTTGATCCTCTGGCGGACAAAGATTGCTTTATGGTTGATCGCCCGGAATGCTTTCCTATGACGATCTTCCTGGACATCCCGACCTCTTCTGGTGCGTAAGGCTCATAGTTAGATAGGAATTTCATGACACCGTCCGTGTGAATGCCCGCCTCATGAGCGAAGCAATTCGAACCAACGATCGGTTTCCAGGCGGGGATCTTCCCTTCCTGCGGCACGAGCCACATATTCCGCTACCTCCCGGAATCTTTTCGTCTCGATACCTGTGTCTATTTTGAGAAGGTGCTTTGAGGCCATTACAACCTCCTCAAGAGGAGAATTTCCTGTCCTTTCGCCAATGCCCATGACAGTTGTGGAAAGGAAAGTAGCACCTGCTTCTATGCCAGCGATCGCGTTTGCTGTCGCCATACCGAAATCGTTGTGCGTATGCATCTCGATCGGAATGTGAACGATATCATAGATGTGCTTGATAGCATCGTACGTTAAAGATGGGGTCATGATGCCAAGTGTATCGCAATACCTTATCCTGTCCGCACCTGCGTCCTTTGCGGTCTGAGCGAACTTGACCATGAACCCAGGATCGGCCCTCGAAGCATCTTCAGCATTTACGGATATGTAAACTCCATGAGATCTCGCGAACTCGACCGATTCAACTATTCTCTCAAGGACCCATTCCCTGGTTTTCATGAGCTTGTGCTCAATATGAATATCGGAGGCGGACATGGAGATCGCGACCGAATCTACATCGCAGTCAATGCTGTGAGCGATGTCCTCTACAGAAGCACGGTTCCATCCTAATATAGACGCATCCAACCCTAGATGGGCTATCTTCTTGATAGCGATCTTCTCATCGCCGCCCATCGCTGGAATGCCTGCTTCTATCTGTTGGACACCTATCTCGTCTAACAGCTTCGCAATGCGCACTTTCTCCAGGTTAGCGAATACTATCCCTGCAGCCTGCTCACCATCTCTCAACGTAGTGTCGCATATGTTGATCTTGGATTTTGCCAGCGTGGCAAGGACCTCTTGCTTATCCTTCATTTTCATATCCCTTTCCTTTTCCATCGGACTGCTTCCTTGAACGTCATGTGATCGAGCAGATACAACAGCTCATGCATGAATGAGGGTCGGCAACCACCATACTCATATTTATTCGTGCACGCTTAAACGGGACAAGAGCCCCTCATCATTGTCCCACAAGGAACAAGCACAAATCTCTGATCGATCGATCAATGAACCCTGCCTACTGATGGTTGATCTGCCGGGAACCAGACATAATTATTGGGACTCTATTAAATGATTTCGGATTTCTGAGCATATTGTCCTCAGATATTCGAGGATCCTTGATTCTATAACTAATCAAATATACTCATCACGAATCCTTTGATGCGAATTCCGTAGAGGGCTATTGTATAGGCAGCCTGAAGCGCAATAGGGCAACAATGCCGCCAATGGAATCTAGCTTCTTTCCCGCTTCGATATGCTCACTTATCACCACGATCTTCCCACGAGCTGACTCCACGGACGCCATGGCCCGATCAGCTTTCTTCTGCCTTACTAATACATCCAGGACAAGCAAGGTATCGACCGCTCCCATGTCAACAGCCCTTTGTACCTCAAGAGGCCCATATGCGACCATTCCATCTTTTGCTATCTCCTCTAAGGCCTTCTCAACGAGATGAGTCTCGATCGCGACCCTTGATCCCTGGATAGCCTCCGCTCCAAGACCCTCCTTCATTAATTCATGTATGCCTTGGATACCTGCCTGCCCCGTGTGATATATCAGGCTTCCCTTGAACAGTTCAGGCTCTTTTTCTTTGCCTCTTGCTAGAAGAGCTTCCTTTGCGAAACCTGGTCCTAATATAATGAGAGGAACGTCCGGCTCAGCGATCTGCTTGATCTTCTGGATGATATCGTCATAGTAATCACTGCTGCTATCCTTTTGCTCATAGAACTTTCCAGAGGATGGTGAATATATGTGGGCGATCTCCTGCATCCCGAATTGCCTTGCTATTGCGATCAATGCCTCTTCGTTCTCAAGGGAGACAAAAAGAAGCTTTGGTCTCTTTGAGTCATCGACCGCTCGCTTAATGCGCTCTAGACATGCCATCGACCAATCCTGTTTGCGAATGGTCAATATATCCCCCTCTCCGATGTTCAGGGTATGATACGCACTTATGTCCTGGGCGCCTTCAACTATCACTCCTAGGATCCGAAGCCTGGAATCAGATTCAGAAAAATCTATTTTTTCTGATCGTACCCCAAGTACCATTTTCTTCTTCTCGACCCTCTCTGCCCGTATCTTATCGGACTTTGATTCATCCCTTCGGAATGTAACAGATATTATCACATCCCCCGGCTCGATCACATTATATAAATGCCAGAGATCGTCCAATGATTCTACCTGGACTTTTATCTCTCCGGCCTTTCTATCCTGATGGAGGACCTTCATCTAGGTTATGTGATGTGCTCCAAGATATATGTGGGTTACCTGTTCAGACATTTATTGATCGTATCCTCAGGGAATATTTCTCATAGCAGATAATGGAACAAAGTCTCATGTTGTTGTTAGTCAATGATGCTAAGAGTTAAGTATCACATTCCATTACTGCAATCTTCTGATGGAACAGTGCCACCTCATACTCGAAAACGGGACTATAGCTGAGGGCACTGGCTTTGGTTTTAAGAAGACGGTCTTTGGCGAAGTGGTATTCAACACCTCCATGGCAGGCTATCAGGAAGGCCTGACAGACCCCTCTTACAGAGGCCAGATACTTATTATGTCCCAGCCATTAATTGGAAATTATGGAACAAATGCCAAGTTCAGTGAGTCTCCTTCTGTCCAAGTGAGGGGGTATGTCGTTAGGGAATTATGCGGGAATCCTTCCAATTCATACGGTCACGGATCACTTAAAGCGCTCCTGGAACAGAACCAGGTGCCTTGCATATCTGAAGTGGATACTCGCGCCCTGATAATAGGGATACGGGAAAAAGGCACATTGCGTGGGGCGATATCTTTTGGCGAGGACCCTCAGGATGTCCTCGAGAAGCTAAAGAAAATGCCTTACCCATCCGATGCGAACCTCGTAGCAGAGGTCAGTACAAAAAAGATCATACGCTTCGAGAAGAACGGTGCAAAGAAAGTAGCCCTTATTGATTGTGGGGTAAAATCCAATATCGTAAATGAGCTCAAGAAAAGGTTCAGCGTGGTGCAGGTACCGTGGGATACTCCTGCTAAGTTCTTCTATGATGAGGAGATCGACGGGGTGTTCCTATCTAATGGGCCCGGTGATCCTGCGCATACAGAGATGCAACAGAATACTATCAGTACGCTCAGACGCTTAAAGGACGATTTCCCCATCATGGGGATCTGCCTTGGAAATCAATTACTGGCATTGGCTTTCGGGGGAAAGACATATAAGATGAAGTTCGGCCACCGTGGCGTTAACCAGCCAGTAAAACATAACGGAAAGATCTACATTACATCTCAGAACCACGGGTACGTTGTAGATCCAGATTCTCTTGATGGAACTGGATTCATCGTAGATCATGTCAATGTCAATGATGGCACCGTTGATGGGATGAAGCACACTGAACTTCCGATATTCTCTGTTCAATATCATCCAGAAGCTAATGCAGGTCCAAAGGACACATCCTTCCTTTTCGATGATTTCTCCAAGATCTTGGAGGGGAAAAGATGAAACGGACCGACCTCAAGAAGATAATGGTCATAGGATCAGGACCTATAGTCATAGGGCAAGCCGCAGAGTTCGATTTTTCAGGCACCCAGGCATGCAGGTCCCTGCGTGAGGAAGGGTATAAGACAGTCCTTGTCAACTCCAATCCTGCTACTATTCAGACAGATGTTGATACAGCAGATATCGTTTATATCGAGCCTCTTAACACAGAGACGGTCGCACGGATCGCGGAGAAAGAAAAAGTCGACGGGATCCTTTCAGGCATGGGTGGTCAAACAGCGCTCAATATCTGCTCAGAACTAGCAGAGAACGGTACCTTGGACCGCTTAGGCATCAAATTACTAGGAACACAGCCACGCGCTATCGCTCTTTCCGAGGATAGAGAACTTTTCCGAGAAATGATGATCCAGATTGGGGAGCCTATACCTAGATCTAAGACCATACATTCAGTTGATGAAGCGATCCAGGCGGCAAAGGACCTTGGAGGCAAATATCCTGTTCTTGTACGCCCTGCATATACGCTAGGTGGCACTGGAGGCGGGATAGCTCATGATGAGGAGGAGCTCATAAGTATATCTGGCCGTGGCTTGATCTACTCACGCATACACCAGGTCCTGATCGAAGAGAGCGTCCTGGGGTGGAAGGAGTTCGAATACGAGGTGATGCGGGACGGAAAGGATAACTGCATCATCATCTGCACAATGGAGAACCTCGACGCTATGGGTATCCATACGGGTGAATCAATCGTCATCGCCCCCACCCAAACGCTAAGCGATGAGGACCATCAACGGTTCAGGAATGCTGCCATTAAGACCATCAGAGCGCTTGGCATAGAGGGCGGCTGCAATATCCAATTCGCCTTGAACCCCGAGACCAAAGAGTATCGTGTCATCGAGGTCAATCCCAGGGTATCCCGATCATCCGCACTTGCATCAAAGGCTACTGGGTACCCAATAGCTAGGGTCGCGGCAAAGATCGCTGTCGGATACTCCTTAGATGAGATACCTAACCGCATAACTGGAAAAACATATGCTGCTTTTGAACCTGCGCTTGATTACATAGTCATTAAGATCCCCAGATGGCCCTTCGATAAGTTCCACACTGTAGATAGGACGCTCGGAACTCAAATGAAGAGCACTGGAGAGATAATGGCCATCGGCAGGACCATCGAAGAGGGCCTGCTGAAGGCGATACGATCACTAGAGATCGACGAAGATTATCTAGAGCGGGACAATTGGACAGAGAACGAGATCATCGAAGGGCTGACAAACGCCACTGATAGACGCATTTTCATGATGGCAGAGGCTTTGCGCAGAGGCATGAGCATAGATAAGGTCGCAGAGCTCACTTATTGGGATACCTTTTTTGTCCAGAAATTAAAGAACATCCTGGATATGGAGGCCGCCCTAAGGACCCAAGATATCGATCCCAATCTGATAAGGTCAGCTAAGCGGATGGGCTTCTCAGATGAAGCGATCGGCTCCATTTCTAGAAAGGACAAGATGGTCATACGCGAGGAGAGAAAGGCGCAAAATATCATCCCGACCTACAAAATGGTGGATACTTGCGCAGCAGAATTCAAAGCTGAAACTCCATACTTCTATTCAACATATGAAAAAGAGAACGAAGCACTACCAATAAAGGACAAAAAGGTAGTTATTGTAGGTGCTGGCCCGATCAGGATAGGGCAAGGGATAGAATTCGATTACGCATGCGTCCATGGAGTATTAGCCCTCCAAGAGGAAGGCGTTAAGGCGGTAATTGTCAATAATAATCCAGAGACCGTCTCAACAGATTATGATATTTCGAACCGTCTATATTTTGAGCCTCTGACCCTAGAGGACGTTCTGAAATGTGATCGAGAACGAAGATGCTGATGGCGTGATACTTCAGTTCGGTGGCCAGACCGCGATCAATCTGGCAATGCCCCTCATGAGTGTACTGGAGGGGAAAAAGACCAAGATACTCGGTACCTCACCAGTAGATGTTGATGTTGCAGAGGACCGCAAGCTCTTCGCCGCTTTGATGGACGAACTCGGGATCCTAAAACCAGAGTCCGGAACTGGACATTCGTTCGGTGAGGTCCAGATAATCGCTAATCGGATCGGGTATCCAGTATTGCTCAGACCGTCATATGTGATAGGTGGAAGAGCGATGGAGATCGTTTACAATGATGAGGAATTAAAAAACGTATGTAGATACCGCGGTCAAGGTATCTCACGACCATCCGATATTAGTCGATAAATATCTATCTCATGCGATCGAGATCGACGTAGACATCATTGCAGATGGCGATAGTGTTTTCATAGGAGGGATCTTAGAGCATATCGAAGAAGCTGGAGTTCACTCCGGCGATGCTACGATGTCACTTCCGCCTCAAACGATATCCCCAGAGATAATGCTAAAGATCGAAGATATATCCAGTAAATGTGCTGAGGCACTCCATATAATCGGACTGATGAACCTTCAGCTGGCTGTCAAGGGTAACGATGTATATATGATCGAAGCGAACCCGAGGGCATCAAGGACCGTTCCTTTTGTATCAAAAGCCATCGGAGTCCCTCTTGCAAAGGTAGCTACTAAGGTCATGCTTGGAAAAAAGCTAAAAGATATGGGCCTTACCGGAATGGCTGGCTATTATCATGTAGCTGTCAAAGCATCCGTCTTCCCTTTCTTAAAATTGCCAGGCGTGGATTCCATTCTTGGTCCTGAGATGCGAAGCACTGGTGAGGTAATGGGAATAGATCAGTGCTTTGATGCTGCCTGTTATAAGGCACTTATCTCTGCGGGGCTAAAGCTTCCAAAGCAAGGTGGGGTCTACATCACAGTGGCTGACCCAGATAAGTCGCAGATCCTTGGGCTGACGAAAGAACTTCGCGAAATGGGTTTCAAGATATACGCAACAAAGGGCACATCGACGTTCCTTAGAGAGAACGGAATACCAACGACCACGGTTTACACTATCTCCCAGAAGATGGAACCAGATGCTATAGGTTTGATGCGTCATGGCGACATAAACCTGATAGTGAACACACCCACAGAGAGCTCAGGAGCACGCCGCGACGGCTATATGATGCGCAGGCTAGCGGTCGAGCTTGAGATACCATTCTTGACAACGGTACAGGCGGCAAAAGCAACTGTTGCTGCAATGAAAAGGGCCAGGATCGGACCTCTGGAAGTATGTTCTCTTGGTTCGTACCATGAGAACGGAAAAAACCAAGGAATTACTGATCTTACCTGAAGTGCACTATACCGCCCTTTCAGATTAGGTATCTTGCTTCTTCCAAGCTACCTGCAGTATGCGGATAGCAAGTAAAGCGCTCGTGGACGATCGAGCTCGCCCTTCTCTTTTGTTAGGATATGTACAGAACCTGAAAGCAAGCATGATTGCCATACTTTGTAGGTCAGCATACGGACATCCAGGAAGGTGACCGAAGTACTGAGTCACTTCTCCAGACCATTCAATAATACTCTTACATTTTCCCTCATCATACACAGGGACTCCCGCTCGCATAAGTTAATGGATCAAGATGCTTTTTACACCACGGCAAGTCTTGATCATAGGTATCAGCTCAGGAGGTACCATGCTCTCGGTTATGATGTACAGCCGCGGCTCCTCGCTCAGTTCTGGGTCGTCCACGAGCGCTTGCCGTACACTTATCCCCGCCTGAGCTATTACACCTGTAACATCGGCTAATATACCGGGTGAATGAGCGTCACTGGGTATTATCTCGATGCAGCTCCAGCCCATCACAGGCGCTACATTCTTTAGCATCGCGGTAGGCATCAGTGCAGAAAAGACCTTCCGAAGCTCTTCTTCAGAGTCGATGGTCTCAACAGCTGCTCTTACTATCCTTCGATCGACGTCGGCTGCCCTTGCTAGTGCAACATCAGCTACCTCAACATCGCCAGAGTACACTCGTCCATCTTTTACCCTTAGACCATTAGTTAACAGAAGCTTGGCGACCTTTCCTTGAGATGGAAATCGCCCAAAATACTTGGACAGAGAATACCACATGGTAGCAATATATAAACATCAGTTATTAGTTTTTTCTAAAATGATCAGACCATATCGATGCTCTTTCTAGCGGGACGATCTGGTCCAAGACGATCAACTACCCGCCAATATGAACTTTCGGATCAGGGCCGATGGTGCATATGGCTAGATCATCACATGCTCATTGGCTTATCACATTACACCTATCCACATCAAAGTCATATGGATCCCAAGCCAGAAAAAAGTATATACATGCTAGACATTGTCACGCACGAGGAGCATATTATGTCAGGAAAAAGTATCCGTGTAGAACGGATCATTGATAGAAACACTGGCCGAGCGGTCATAGTGCCCATGGACCACGGTATCTCTATGGGTCCGATCGAAGGCTTGGTAGATATGAAATCCACAATCGACCGTGTGTCCCAAGGTGGAGCGACTGGCGTGGTCCTTCACAAGGGGGTAGTACCCTATGGCCATCGCTCCTTTGGCCGGGATATAGGTCTGATCCTCCATCTATCAGCTAGCACAGGACTGTCCCCTGACCCTAACTGCAAAGTTCTGGTCACCACTGTTCAGGAAGCTATAAAAATGGGAGCAGATGCGGTATCGATCCATGTCAATATCGGAGCGGACTCTGAACCGTCGATGCTCAAGGACTTCGGCCAGGTCTCACGAGAATGCAATGAATGGGGTATGCCTCTTCTAGCTATGATCTATCCACGTGGAAAAGATATCAAGAATGCGTACGAACCTGAGATGATAAAACAGTGCGCTAGGGCCGGGATGGAGCTTGGTGCGGACATCGTCAAGACATCATACACTGGTGACATAGATTCGTTCCGAGAGGTATGTAGGGGAGCGATCATACCTGTACTGATAGCTGGTGGCCCAAAGATGTCATCTGACCGCGACCTTCTTCAGATGGTGAAGGACTCTATCGAAGCAGGGGGAAAGGGCGTGAGCATCGGCAGGAACGTATTCCAACACCGTAATGTCTCAGCGATAACAAAAGCCATTGCGGATATCGTCTTGCGCGAGGCGGAAGTGGACGAAGCGCTCAAACTGCTAAAGTGATCACGATGCCCGAAAAACTGCTGTGGGTCAGGGCCGATATTCCAGAATCATACGATCAAAGAAAAAAGATAATCTCATCAGCTCTGGAAGATGGCTATACAACAATGTTGATACGTGAAGAGGATAAGGGCCTCCGTCGATTGGGCCGGTACGACGCCCTTACCTTAAGGGGAACAGATATTTTCCGTGAGGAGGAGAAAGTAGGCGCTGTACTGAGGATAGGTTCAGCATCTGATCTGAAGAAGGCCTCGGCTTACAAGGACAAAGTTCAGTTCCTCGTCATAGATGCAAGGGATTGGAAGGTCATTCCATTGGAGAACCTTATCGCTGAGTTCAGGGATGACAGACAAAGCTGCTCGCCACCGCTTCGACGGTAGAAGAGGCTAAGCTGTTCTCCGAAACGATGGAGTGCGGTGCTGATGGTATAGTGATCGTTCCAAAGGATGGGGAATCAGTAGGGTCGTTCTCCTCGTTAAGAACGGTCAACTCACCTAAGATAGCACTGACCGCTGTCCCGATCACTAAGATCGGAGCGTTGACAATCGGTGACAGGGTATGTGTTGACACATGCTCTATGATGAGCGTGGGGGAGGGTATGCTGGTCGGCTCTCAATCCTCCTGTCTGTTCCTGATCAATTCGGAATCCATGGAGAGCGAGTATGTCTCTTCACAGTCCGTTCAGGGTCAATGCAGGTGCTGTACATGCATATGTTCTCTTGCCGTCTGGCAAGACAAAATACCTAGCTGAGATCAGAGGTGGCGACGAGGTCCTTGCTGTCGATGTTGAGGGAAATGCCAGACCCGTCGTTGTTGGTCGATCTAAAGTTGAGCGAAGACCTCTGCTATTGATAGAGGTCGATGTTGGAGGCAAACGCTTCTCTACCATTCTTCAAAATGCTGAGACGATCAGGATGTGCACTCCTGATGGCCCGATCTCGGTCTCTGACCTCAAGCCTGGTCTGAAAGTTCTAGTGAAGCTAGAGGAGGGCGGAAGGCATTTCGGCCACTCTGTTAAAGAGACGATAACGGAGATCTGATGAAGGCCTGTGTATCAATAGTCGATACCTCAATGGATAATGCTTTGCGCTCTTGTGAACGAGCGCTAGCAATGGGAGCGGATATGGTAGAAATCCGCTTTGACCTTTGGATCGAGCTTCCCCAGGACCTTCATTCGTTTGAACGATCTAACATACAGAAGATCGCGACATTACGGAGATCTGATCAGGGAGGAAAATGTGACCTGTCCGACGAGGAACGCTTAGGATTCTTCAGGCTCGCGGCCTCTTCTAATTTTGATTATATCGATATAGAGCGAGGTTCCAGCATCCTGAAAGAAGCAAGCTGCCTAGGACCAAAAATGATCTGTTCATATCATGATGTTGCAGCTACACCAAGTGCATCAGGGATAGTCGATATCGTGCTTACAGGCGCTTCTTTATCCGATGTCTCAAAAGCCGCGTTCATGCCTAGGTCGTTACATGACCTGCAACAAGTGGTGCAGGCTGGTCAGTTGCTAAGATCGGCCGAGAAAAGGTTCGTGCTTATCTCGATGGGCGCAATGGGCGAGATAACCAGAGCGTGCTACAACAAGATCGGCTCCGACTTTACATATGCGTCCATTGAAAAGGGGATGGAAGCCGCCCCGGGTCAGATCGATCTTATGACGTTGAAGGGACTGGGGGAGGACCCGGTCATCACCGGTATCACGGGGATGCCACTATCCCACTCCATCTCACCTGCAATGCACAATGCAGCGTTCCAAGCACTCAAGATCCCAGGTAGATACTTTTTGCTACCTGCAGAGCGGGATGAGCTTGAGGACCTTATCGCCCTTATCGTGGACCTTGACATGAAAGGCCTCAATGTGACGATACCTCACAAGCAGAGTGTCATGGAACTGATGGATGAGCTCGATGGCAATGCTTCGAAGGTCGGCGCAGTGAATACCATCGTGAACAAGGATGGCAAGCTGATAGGTAAGAATACGGACATCACAGGGTTCGCACGCTCATTAACGTCAGCTGGGGTCAGCATAGCTGATAAAAGGGCGCTCATCATAGGGGCTGGGGGTGCAGCTAGGGCTTGTTGCGCTCATCTTTCGAGCTCCAGTGCAAGATTGTTCGTGATGGACCGCACAGCGATCAATGCAGAAAGATTAGCTTCAGAGTTCAGAGCAGATATTGTGGGGCCTGGATTCACCTCAGATGACGATTTTGACATCGTTATCAATTGCACGCCCCTCGGAATGAAGGGGTTCAAGGACGATATGCCGATAGATCCCATCGTGTTCCATGAAGGACAGACCGTAATGGACCTGATATACAATCCTTTGAGAACGAGATTCCTTGAGGAAGCTTCGAAGAAGGGAGCTTCTACAATATCTGGTATAGAAATGTTAATCTATCAAGCTATTGATGCTTTCGAAGCCTGGACAGGACTGAGACCTTCGTATGAGGTGATGGCCACCAGTGCAAGGATGGAGATCGGATGAAGGGCAAAGCAACATGTCATGGTGGGGCCACGATAGTGAATGCCATGGCGAACGGAAAAGGCGCTGCTTTTGGTCTCTCGATCTGTACTACTGCAGAGGTCGAGATCGAACCTGGGAATGGCCTGGATGTAGAGATGAACGGTTTATCGGACGAGAGCGATCAACTGGTCAGGCTTTGCATAAAGGGAGTGCTTGATCGAACAACCCCTGGCGAAGATCGACTTGGTCCGTGTCAGAACGACCTCTGATATCCCTGTATCCAGAGGTCTGAAAAGCAGTAGTGCTGCCGCCAATGCGGTGATCATGGCTACACTAGATGCCCTTGGGGAACAAATGGACCCCCTCGAAGCGATCCGCATAGGTACCAAGGCTGCTATTGCGGCAAAGGTGTCAGTAACAGGTGCGTTCGATGATGCATGTGCCTCATTGTTCGGTGGTGTGGCCATAACGGACAATCGATCAGAGACGCTCATGGTCCAGGACTGTACTGCCATCCGAACTAAGGGCCCTAATATATGTTCCAGATCACAAGATACGAAAGATCGACCTTCCTCTGGATAGGATGAGAGCGATGAAGGGCATAGTCGATATCGCTTTTTGTAAGGCATTAGAAGGAGATTATTTCAGCGCAATGACGATTAATGGGCTATGCTATTCGGCAGCGTTAGGTCTTGAGCCGGAACTTACCGTCCTAGCCCTTAAGAACGGCGCCCTGTCGGCCGGACTGTCCGGTTCTGGCCCAGCAGTAGTGACCCTGGTGCACGAAGATCAGGTGAAAGAGTTCAAGGCAGCAATGAACGGATACAAGTTCATTGTAACTGAGATCTACAATGGGAAGGTTAACGAATGAAACTTCAGATCACAGCAACCAATGTTGATGGCAAGGTGAATGCACCTCCATCAAAAAGCTATACCCATCGCGCTCTGGTATTATCCGCGTTAGCACATGGTGACTCCATTGTACGTAAAGCTCTGCTGAGCGCAGATACACTGGCTACGTTGAAAGGGATGGAAAGTCTAGGGGCGATCATCAATACTGAAGGCGACCTATGTCGGGTCCGTGGCGGAAAGTTGAAAGCCCCGTCAAAGGAGATAGACTGCGCAAATTCCGGAACGACCATTCGATTATTGGCTGGGATAGCTTCCCTTCTTCCAGATACCGTAACGCTTACGGGTCATCTTTCATTGCAGCAAAGACCCATGAGGCCGCTCCTTTCTGCACTTTCAGAGATGGGAGTCCATGCGACCTCAGCAAGAGGGGATGGCAATCCGCCTCTTATCATCCGTGGCCCTAACACTGGCAGATGGGCTCACATAAAAGGAGATGTGAGCTCTCAGTTCATTTCATCCCTCATCATCTCTTCCGCACTGAAGGAGAGGGATACTGATATCGTCATAACAACACCGCTCAAGTCCCGACCATATATTGACATGACCTTGGACACGATGGCAAGCTTTGGCGGAAGGGCCACTGCGACAAAGGATGGATATCATATATCCGGAGGTCAGAGATTCCGACCCTGCGATTATACTGTGCCCGGAGATTATTCCTCAGCTGCGTTCCCGCTCGTGGCAGGGGCTTTGGCCGGAAGCGTTAGCGTTGATGGGCTGAACCCAAATGACCGTCAAGGCGACAAGGCCATCATAGATATCTTGAGGGGGTTCGGGGCAAAAGTGGAATGGAGGGGAACTTCGCTTGTCTCATCGGTCGGGGACCTGAAGAGCGTCGATCTTGATATGGGCGACTGTCCTGATCTTTTCCCGATAATCGCAGTTCTAGCGACCCAATCAAAAGGGACCTCAAGGCTTTTCAACGCTGAACAGCTCAGATATAAAGAGAGCGACCGCATCAAGACCGTTGCATCTTTCTTGAAGGGCATGGGTGCTGACATTAGCGAATCTACCGATGGATGCGTAATAAAAGGCCCATGCAAGCTCAGAGGAAAGAACGTGGACTCATTCGGGGATCACAGGATACTCATGTCTGCTGCGGTAGCAGGACTTGTAGCCGATGGCATCACGACGGTGAATGACGGCAACTGCTTTGACATATCATATCCTGATTTCATGAATGACATGATAAGAATAGGCGCAAAGGTGGAGATGGTACGTTGAATACCATTGGAACGACCCTTCGCCTTACTATCTTTGGTTCGAGCCATGGACCGGGCATAGGCTGTGTTCTGGACGGGGTCCCACCAGGGATCGATGTTGATCTTTCGTTCATCCAGAAAGAACTTGATCTGAGGAAGCCTTCTACAGGTATCGGGACGCCAAGGAATGAGGAAGATAAGGCTGAGGTCTTAGCTGGGGTTCTAAATGGAAAGACGACAGGAACACCAGTGGTCATTTTTATTGCGAATAAGAATACTGATTCGTCCAAATATGATTCTCTCAGGACCATTCCAAGGCCTGGACATGCCGATTTCACGGCGATAAAAAAATACGGCGATGCTTGCGATCTTCGCGGAGGTGGAGCGTTCTCTGGTAGAATGACCGCGCCCATAGTTGCAGGGGGGACCATTGCAAAAACTGTACTATCCGCCATGAATGTCAATATCGCGGCGTATACTCAACAAATAGGACACATAAAGGACCAGGAAAAGAGATCATTAAAAGAAGTCCGTAGGAACACTAGGGAGAACCCAGTAAGGGCATCAGATCCTACTATCGCACTGGACATGGTCAATGAGATCATGGAAGCTAAAGAGAAGGGCGATAGCGTGGGAGGCATCGTACATTGCATGTGTGTCGGACTGCCAGTGGGGGTGGGCGATCCCTTTTTTGACAGTTTAGAGGGCGAGCTCTCTAAAATGATCTTTGCCATCCCAGGCGTGAAAGGTATCGATTTCGGTTCTGGTTTCGGAGCGGCAGAGATGAAAGGCTCTGAGCATAATGACGTCTTTCATGTGGAGGACGGTGAGGTTCGCACAATAACGAACCATTCGGGCGGTGTGCTTGGAGGCTTGTCCAATGGAATGCCATTAGAGTTCAGGGTAGCTTTCAAGCCCACAGCGTCAATATCGATCGAACAACAGAGCGTGGACCTTGAAAGGTTGGAGGACACAACTATCAAGGTAGAAGGCCGACACGACCCATGCATAGTACCTAGGGCGGTCGTTGTCGTAGAGTCAGCGACCGCACTAGTGCTCGCGGACCTATGTCTCAGAGGTGGTTTCCTTGCGTGAGAGCATTGATGATATCAGGAAAAGGATCGAAAAGATAGATTATGAGATCCTGCGTATGATGGCCAGCCGCACAGCTGCTGCAGTGGAGATGGGACAGAGAAAGGCAGGGGAAGGGCTCCCACTAAGAGCACCGGCTGTTGAAGAGAAGGTCATATCGAGGTATGTTGATAGAGCTAAAGAGTTCGGCATGTCCGCCGAGTCTGCAAGCCAGATCGCCATGCTATTGATCAGGGAATCGATCGAGCAACAAGGACGCATACCAAGGCCATCGATGATCAAAAGGATACTGATCGTCGGAGGCAATGGAAAGATGGGCATGTGGCTAGCTAGATTCTTTGCATCAAGAGGCCATAAGATCAAGATATGTGATCTCGCTGAGAACCCTCAATTCCCTGTAGAGCATGATCTCGTCACTGGGGCCTCCGAATCAGATGTTATCATAATAGCGACACCTATTTCGGTCACAGATAGTATCATAGAAAAACTGATAAATATCCAACCAAAGGCGCTGATATTTGATATCGCATCGATAAAATCACCGTTCATCGGAACAATAAAAAAGGCGTCCGAAAATGGGCTTAGATTCTGTTCTATCCATCCTATGTTCGGACCGGATGCTAACGGCATCATTGACCGGAATGTGATAGTTTGTGATTGCGGTTCAAGGGATGCGGTTAAGGAAGTAGAGGTCCTCATAGATGGTTCGAACATAACTGAGCTTACCATCGAAGAACATGACCATATAATGGCCTATATGCTGGGGCTTAGCCATGCTGTCAGCATTGCCTTCTTCAAGACGCTTTGCCACAGCGACATCGACTACTCGATCCTTCGATCAGCATCTTCGACCACATTCAAACGACAAGCAGAGATAGCGAAAGATGTAGCCGTGGAGAATGGAAGCCTATACTACGAGATCCAACATCTAAATCCATTTAACCAAGAAGCCTTAGCCCATTTAGAAAGTGCAGTGAAAGAACTACGTCTGGCAGGTCTTGATGATAATAGTAAAGCTTTCATAGATCTGATGAATGACGGCAAAAGATATTTCGGGGATGATTGAATGTCAAAGATAAATGTGGCGGTGCTGGGTGCAACTGGCATGATCGGCCAGAGGTTCATACAGCTCCTGGAGGACCACCCATATTTCAAGATCAACGGTCTTTACGCCTCTGAAAGATCAGAAGGAAAGAGGCTTGGAGATACATTGAGATTGAAGGATGTCGAGTTCAAAGAAGAAACTCTTGACACAAGGATCGAACAGCTTGACGTCAAAAAGATCGCTTCCATATCGGATGTTGCATTCTCTGGTCTTCCAACTGATATCGCTGGGGACTTCGAGACACAGCTAGCTAAAGCTGGAGTAGGTGTATATTCAAATGCAGCCCCACATAGGATGGAACCAGATGTACCACTTTTGATCCCAGAAGCAAATGCTGACCATATAGATATGATAAAAATGCAACCAACGTATAAGGATGGCGGGTACATAGTCACCAACGCTAACTGCTCCACTACGGGGATCGCGCTTCCGCTCAAAGCTATCGATCTAGCATTTGGATTGAAATTCATAAGCGTATCAACATATCAGGCCGTATCAGGTGCTGGCTACCCGGGAGTATCATCGCTCGATATACTAGGCAACGTCGTCCCGTTCATCAGTCACGAAGAGGAAAAAATGGAGATCGAGCTTGCAAAGATCCTAGGCTCAGTAAAGAATGGAGAATTCGTCTACTCGGATGTTCAGGTCCTAGCGAATTGCGCCCGTGTACCTGTGGTCGATGGACATCTTGAATCCTTGGTCATCAGCACAAAAAAGGATGCCACAGTAGATGAGATGATCGATGTCCTTTCATCTTTCCGGTCAGCACCACAAGAACTAAAGCTTCCCACAGCACCTCTTAGGCCAATAATAGTGAGGAAGGAAGAGAACAGACCACAACCCTTAGCAGATGCATACGCTGGAGAACCTTTCAGGGCAAGGGGGATGGCCTCGGTAGTAGGACGCGTCCGAAAGAAGGACCAATACTTTAAGATGTTCGTTCTTTCCCACAATACGCTCAGGGGAGGCGCAGGAGGCTCAGTACTCAATGCCGAGCTTGCTGTCGCAAAGGGTATGATGGGGTAAGATCTTGCAAAGGACATATGAAGAGATCAACGCCAAGATTGAAAAGGGCGACGCTGTCGTCATGACGGCAGAAGAGGCCATAAAGCTGGTTGACAGCAAAGGAATAGATAAAGCTACAAAAGAAGTGGATGTCGTCACCACAGGCACGTTTGGCGCCATGTGCTCTTCAGGGGCGTTCATAAATTTTGGGCATGCTGAACCGCCAATAAAAATGACAAAAGTATGGTTAAACGATGTGCCGGCATATACTGGCCTGGCAGCGGTCGATGCATACATAGGCGCTACAGAACTAAGGGAACCTGAGGATATGGCCTATGGTGGTGCGCATGTCATTGAGTCACTTGTGAAAGGTGAGGCTGTACATCTTCGTGCCATTGCATATGGCACGGACTGCTACCCCAGAAAGGACATTGATACATACATTTCGTTAAAGACGGTGAACCAAGCTTACCTCTACAATCCACGCAACGCGTATCAGAACTATGGCGTTGCGACGAACTCGTCCGATAGGGCATTGTTCACCTATATGGGAAAACTTCTTCCTCACTACGGGAATGCGACCTACTCAAATGCTGGTCAGCTTTCGCCGTTGCTCAAGGACCCCACGCTAAGGACAATAGGCATAGGAACGAGGATATTCCTTGGCGGCGGGATAGGATATGTGTCATGGGAAGGAACACAGTACAAGACGAACGTAGCTACCAAGAACGGTGTGCCGGTAAGTGCTGCTAGGTCCTTAGCAGTGACGGGGGACCTAAGAGGCATGAACAATGAGTTCGTTCGTGCTCTGGACTTTCATGGATACGGAATATCCCTCGGCTTGGGCATAGGTATTCCGATACCTATTCTGGATGAGGAGCTAATGCGCTCAGTAGCTTTAAAGGATGAAAATATCTTCACTAATATCACTGATTATTCGATACAATCGAGGAACAGGAAACCATTGAAAGAGGTCAGCTACGCTGAGCTACATAGTGGTTCTATCGAACTTTTTGGAAAGAAAGTAAAGACCTCATCACTATCGTCGTATGATAAAGCAAGAACAATAGCTGAAAAATTAAAGAGCATGATCAATGAGAAAGAATTCTTGCTTACTAGACCACAGCTCCTTTGCCATCTGAAAGGGCCCAGAAGCCTCTCGAAGTATGCTCTAAAGAGGAGGTGCTCTGATGACCAAGAAGAAGAATTCGAATTGTTCTTTGTACCTGAGCTTGTGAACGAACCCATCACGTACGTCCTTGTCAAGGATTATGATATCAGGTTCAATATCCTAAGGGCAGCAATAGAAGAGAAAGGAGGGCAGCTCCTAATAGAGATGGATGGGAGACCCGATCAGATAAGCAAGGGCATTAACTACCTCCAAGAGAAGGGAGTTGATGTTAAAGAGCTCAATGAGTTGGTCAACGAAGGATGAAACAAGATGCACGAACTGCGGAATGTGCGTTACCATATGTCCGGCTGAAGCGATCGAAATGGACCGTACATCGTGGAAGGTCACATTCATCAAGGATAAATGCATAGCATGTGGTCTTTGTGTGACCTCTTGTCCTCCAAAGGCTATGAAACTGAAGGTATGATCGAAAGCATTTTGAGATCGGAGAGACGGCCGTCACGGTCATTGCAGATGAAGAATACATCTGTCTCAGGTGAAGAGAGCATCCTTCGTTCTAGAGATGAGATCCAGAGGTTCATTCATCAAGACCCGTTCTTCAGATCACGTTCGAACCATACGACCCTCCAAAGGATGCTTTCCCGATCATCGGACGCATGTGCGATGCTGCCGAAAAAGCAGGGGTAGGTCCTATGGCCAGTATTGCTGGTGCCATCGCAGAACAGGCAGTGGTCGATATGATGGACCATGGTGCAGAACAGGCAGTGGTCGATAACGGAGGCGATATCGCATTATTGCTCAGATCGCCTATAAATGTCGCATTATATTGTGGTGCTGGCCTAAGAGGGAATCGGTTTTAAGATGTCAGCCTAGAGAGGGAGTTTGGGGACTTTGCACCTCATCCGCTACGATCGGCCCATCGGATACAGCCTGGATGCACCGACGCATCCACCGTCATATCCTCGAACGTCGCGTTGGCAGATGCTCTTGAACAGAGACTGGGTAACCTTGTTACTTCTGATGATGATGATACGATGCGTAATGCCCTTGATCGACGTTTGCAGCATAAGCAGAATTGAAGGGGCGCTTACTGTGGTCGGGGGGAAGCTCGCAATAAAGGGAAAGCTTCCAGAACTTACGAAGGTACAATGTGATGCAGATAAGATCACAAGGATCGAGCTCACTGACTAGAACGTCCTCATGCCATCTGTTATTATTTTCCTAGCTGCTGGGTTCACGATGT
>CAVSDP010000002.1:0-17138 GCA_963726655.1 Methanomassiliicoccaceae archaeon | reverse complement strand
TGTACCTTGCATACGGGGCAATACGTTTTTACTGTGTGAGGCATTTTCATGCTAACACCATCATCCGAAGTGAGGTCTCCTAATACGCATTATCTATTTAAAGTATTACCACTTTTGATCTAATGCTGGGTGAGTTGCTGGCTACATGATAATGGCACGTTTCTTCATGCAGATATATTCGGTCATTGGGCGATATTGCAAAGGGGATAGGCCCCCATTATAGGCCATCGTAAGGACGATCCTTCAGCATTGATGATCACATTGTATGGTCCGTGATAGGGCCGAACTATTCCTAATATAATGTCTCGTACACCCTAAAAATGTTGTTATTATCTCCTATTCGGAATGAACGTTCGCTAGTCAAATTACAAAAATATAAGGAGAATTATCTTTTTTCTAACATGTGATTGGCCCTCGAAATATAGTGTTTACTACCATTAATAAACTGGCTCATTGAATTTATCATTAGAAAAAATACGTATAGATAAAAGTAGAGCAATAAGTCGTTGAAGAAATAGAAAGCCTTATATATCTTGTGAAAAATAAATGATTAAGATAAATTATGAACGAGAGAGGATTTACGAAAAGGGACGAAACGCTCGTCAAGATCCTTATGCGCACAGACATGCCAAAGAAATGTGGCAAAGACGCTCGTGTTCCTGCGCAAGAAGGAAGAGACGACTTCCGTCGAGATCGAGATATCCACTGCTCTTAGACAACCTGAGGTGTCGATAGCTATGCAGGAGCTTCGCCGAAGGAAATGGGTCATTAAGAGGGACATCAAGAAAGAGGGAAAGGGCAGACCCGTGCACTCTTACAAGCTTTCTTTACCGTTCGACAGGATCGTAGACACGATCGAGAAGGACGAAAGAAGGCGGATGGAGGATATCGAGAACAACATCAAGACCCTGAAACAGGCGACTGTTCAGGCTTGAAAACCATTTCTTATTTTTCATTATACCTTTATTGACGATAGGTCATCGCTATTTTTGAAAAATAATAGAAGAAGAGATCGGTCCATCAGGACGGCGATCTCATTTCTTTCGCAGTACAGCCCCACTATCTGTTCCTATCACGATGTGTGTTGCCAGGCCTAGGAACAGACCGTTCTCGACCACGCCAGGTATGCCGTTAAGGTCTTGCTGGAGCGCTCGTGGGTCGTCTATCCCATTGAACTTGCAATCATAGATGATGTTCCCGTTATCTGTCAGGAACGGTGTCTGGCCTCCTCTCAGTACAGCATTGCAGCCGAGAGCCTCGAGCGACCTCTTCGTGCTCAGATGAGAGAATTGGACAACTTCGACAGGCAGGTGCGTCCTTAGGCCCAGCTTGTCGACCATCTTTGAATCGTCCACGATTATTACCTCTTGGGCCGAGTGGTAAGCTATCATCTTCTCCCTGAGAAGTGCGCCCCCGAGCCCCTTTATGAGATCAAAGGAAGGGTCCACCTCGTCGGCCCCATCTATGGTCAGGTCCAGCTTGTTCACTTTATCCAATGTGGTGAGCTCGATGCCTAGTGATCGTGCCTGCTTCTCGGTCTCTATGGATGTCGGCACTCCCGACAGGTGATAACCTTTCTTTACAAGCTTCCCGATCTCATCGACCGCGAACCTCGTTGTTGAGCCGGTCCCTAGGCCAAGGACCATGCCATCCTCTACAAGCTCGACCGCACGCTGTGCTGCTAACTTCTTCTTATCGCTCATCATGATCACTTGAACGCGGATCTAACTTCCGCGGTCAGTCTTTCAATGACATATGAATCTATCTTTTCCCCAAGCTCGGCTGAGGCCTTTCCAGGGTCCCCGACATAGCCAGATGGCATGCTCGTCTCAGGGTCCGGGACTATCATGAAGCCGTGGTCCACGCGTATGCCTGGAGCGCCCCTTTCCCTGACCTGGTCAGGCGCGATATGCATGATGCGCGATGTCTCCAACATTCCCCCGTGCCCATCGCCCTTTTGATCCACTGGGTACCCCCTTGCGATATCATAGTCAGTAAGCAGCATCACTTGGACTGTCGCGGTGTGCGGTAACGATCTTTGTGCATGCCAGTCGAAGCGCCATCATGTGAGAGCTCCCAGCATGGCCGGCGAGAACAACGAACTTCCTTCCGCCGTTCTCATACAGCGATGTCAGGACATCCTGGACAAGCCTCATGGTAGTGCCGAAGGTGAGAGAGATGGTCCCTGGGATATTCTTGGTCGATGAGTGAAGAGCGTACCTGATAGGCGGGGCGACAAGTCCGTCCACATTCTCAGCAATAGCATCTGCGATGAACTCTGGCTGGAGGGAATCCGTGCTCAGCGGCAGATGCGGGCCATGCGCTTCTGTCGCACCAATGGGCAGGAAGATCACCGGTCCCTTTGCGATCCATTCCTGGAACTCTATCGTTGTCAAAGAGTCCAGCCTCATCATTCCACCTTCTTGTTCGTGACATCTATGAGCTTGGTCCCGCAGACAGGGCATGCCCCATGCTCCAAGGAATCTTTCTCGAACCTCGACTTGAGCTCCTCGTTCAACTTCTCCAAGCGCTCTTTCTTGATCGTGCGCTCACATCTTGGGCAATACATGGTATCAATCCTCTCAATAGGTAGATCTCTAGCACGCCGTGCATATCTGGCCTATGTTCTTTGCATGGGCCTAGACGGACAGCTTGCCATCGCGCTCAGACCTGTAAGCTATCTTAATGTTCAAGCTTAACCAGGGCGCATTGTATATGCTTCTAGCGAGCCTATGGGGCTTTATAATATTTCTCATATCCATGATACTGTGAAATCTAGAAGGATGGGTAGGACCCGACCTATCGCTATCAGGCAGCTTGAGCAATACGTGACCTGGGCCGCATATCAGCAATGAATATTCCAGAAGGTCATGGAAGTGAACTGTGCGCCCATCATGTGGTGATAATCTTCAAAGTATCGCTGGGACTTAACGAAGTCATCATCAGACATTTATCGAAAGATCAGGGGATCAATATTATTAAACGATGCCCTATTGTCGGGTCGTGAGATTGGCGGCGTTATTCTCTGGCGGCAAGGACTCCATGTTCGCCATGTACGTAATGGTGCAGCAAGGCCATGATATAGAGGCACTTGTGAGCATAGTCCCGCAGGACCGCTATTCCTGGGTCTTTCACACTCCTAATCTTCACATGCTGCCTATGATGGCAGAGGCGATGGGGCTCCGTTCGGTGACCAGGGAAAGCACTGGCGAGGAATCCTCAGACCTCTTGGCGCTCAAAGAGGTCCTTTCTGGCATGGATGTTGATGGCATTGTTACCGGGGCAATAGCTTCGGATTATCAGTGGGACCGCATCAACGATATTTGTGAGGGACTTGGGCTCAGGACCTTCTCTCCCATGTGGCGGAGATCGCAGGATATCCTTCTTTCAGAGATCATCGCATCAGGGATCGAAGCGGTCATCGTCTCGGTGTCCGCTGAGGGGCTGGACCCCTCCTGGCTTGGCAAGAGGCTTGACCTAGGAGCGGTCCATGAGCTCAAGAGGCTGGCGGAGCATAGGGGCATCAACATCGCCGGTGAGGGTGGGGAATATGAGACCATGGTGCTCGATTCCCCAATGCATAAGCAGAGGATGGTCATCACAGGCTCTAGGAATGAGATAGAGCGGGATGGCGGTCAGCTCATAGTAACAGGAGCTAGATTGGAGGCGAAATAATGGTCCACAGGTTCGACGGGGATATAGGGAGATTGAGGGATGAGCACAGGCAGCATATACAGCCAGCCATTGACATAGTGCGCAGGATGGCCCCGTTCGAGGATGAGGTGGTCGCTGACCTTGGCGCAGGGATCGGGTACATCAGCATCCCGCTGGCTGGCAGGGTCCGGGACGTTATCGCCCTGGATGCGAACATGGACATGCTCAGGGCCCTTCGTTCATCTATGAAGGAAAGGGATAATAAGATCTGCACGGTCCGTGCGGAACTGCCGGAGCTGCCCTTCCTGAACGCTGTGCTGGACAGAGTGCTGATGGTGAACGTCTTTCACGAGGTGGATGACAAGGCGCTCCTGGTGTCCGAGGTATATAGGGTCCTTAAAAAAGGCGGGGTAGCATCGATAGTCGACTTCCAGAAGAAGGAGACAAGTTCTGGGCCGCCAGTATCTGAGCGTTTCACAATGCAAGAGGTCCTCGGATATTTCTCTGGATTCAAAACGACTATGAGCCTGGGAGTTCCCAGAGTTCTATCAGCTGGAACTAATCAAAGTATGATCTGTCCGGACAGGAAAGTCATGACCATCCATGAGCTTTTCCGGATAAGTTGCAGGGGTGGGGACCGGACCTTGTTCCATGGTCCCAGTCTCACATGCGGCCGTATGTAAGTCTAATATCTACGTAAGATGATGTTGCGGAGGATGGGAGCATATCTAGCATTCTCACAGAAGCCTGCGGTCCTCATACCTTTCAAGCTCAAGGGTTTTAGCGGCAAGGTCGCTGTCGAGTACAGGGCGGACAGCGACCCAGCAGCGGTAGGTTTCGATACATTGCTAGGCATTGTGGACCCGGACCTTTGCCTTGATTATCCAGTGCTGCATGCTTCGGTCAGGTCATATGGCGGCATGGGATACCGTGCTCTTACTGGCTGGATACAGGTCATCACCGCAGAGGGGTACATGAGCGAGGACGACAAGGAGGCAGAGAGCTTCGAGACAGTGGACCAGCTTCCGGCCTTCCAGGGCCTGGACCTTCCGTTCATGTCAGTAGGCTATCCGGCGGAGTTCTTCAATGCACCAGCGGGAAGCATCGGCAATTATGTAAAGCTCCGGTGGACAGCTGATACCTTCCTAACGACGGTCCCTTTGTTGTCCCAGGATGAAGAGGTGATAGAACGTATCGCAAGCTTCAGATGGGGGTTCATAGAGATCGAGGGGATACCAAAGCCGACCATCATTCCTATAGAGGTAACGGATGAGAAAGCATGGCTCTCAAAGCTTAACTTCCTTCAAGAAACGTTCCCGGAGTGGAACTTCAAGAAATAGTGCGTTCGACAAGAACAAGTAATATAAGGCATGGAACAGTTCCTCTTTATCGGAAGGTTAAAGGATGTACGGGAAAGAGTTGGCCGGTCTTCTGCGTATGGTAAGAGCGAACCGCCCTCTAGTGCATCATATCACCAATTATGTGACCGTGAACGATTGTGCGAACGTAACTCTCAGCATAGGTGCATCGCCAGTGATGGCAGATTCGCGGGATGAGGTCGAGGACATGGTCGCCATGGCAGGGGCCCTTGTCCTGAACATAGGGACGCTCAACTCATTCCAGATCGAGTCCATGCTGATCGCAGGAGCGAAGGCGGATGAGCTCGGCATACCTATCATCCTCGATCCGGTCGGCGCTGGCGCTACTCCATATCGAACAGATACCGCTAGAATGCTCCTATCGTCCATACCTGTCTCAGTGGTAAAGGGCAACGCTGGGGAGATAAGCGTCCTCGCCGGGACAGGGGGCTCTGTTCGCGGCGTGGACTCCATGAGCGCTGGCGGCGACCCCATTGATGTAGCCAGGTCATTCGCATCGGACCTCGGTACAGTTGTGGTCATCAGCGGTGCAACCGACATAATAAGCGATGGGAGCAGGACTATGCTCGTGGAGAACGGTCATGAGATGATGGGGAAGGTCTCCGGCACTGGATGCATGGCCTCATCGCTCATAGGCGTTTTCTCGGCAGTATCAAATGACAGGGTGATGGCATCGGCAGCAGCGCTGGCATCGTTCGGCATCGCTGGCGAGGATGCAGTGGGTGCGGCCGGCCCGTCCTCGTACAGGACCGCACTGATCGACTGCGTCGCTGCACTGACTCCGGAAAGGGTCGCTGCGCGCTCAAAGGTAAGGTCCATATGAAGCTCCGAGGACCGCTGTATGTGATCACGGACCGGGACCTCGCTGGGGGTCTTGAGCATGAGGAGATCGCCAAGCGAGCGGTAGAAGGAGGTGCAGATATCATCCAGCTCAGGGACAAAACGATGGATGACCGCCACCTTCTGGCAACGGCGGTCAGGATAAGGGAGATAGCATCCTCGGCCGGCGCCCTGTTCATCGTGAACGACCGTCCGGATATCGCGTTGGCGTCCTGTGCGGACGGCGTTCACCTGGGGCAGGATGATATGCCGCTTGATATCGTCCGCAGGATGGCGCCGAAAGATCTTATCATCGGCGTGTCGGTCGGTTCTGTAGAACAGGCGGTCAAGGCCGAGAAGGAAGGGGCTGACTACATCGCATTGAGCCCGCTCTTCGACACAGGATCGAAATCGGATGCCGGGAAGGGGAGGGGACTGACAATGCTCCGCTCGATACGGGATGCTGTTCAGATCCACCTCTTTGCCATCGGAGGGGTTAACAAGGAGAACGCTGAAGATGTCATCATGTCAGGGGCGGATGGCGTGGCAGTGATATCCGCGGTCGTGTCGCAGACAGATATCGCTGCCGCAGCAAGAGAGCTCCGGTCAGAACTTATGGAAGCTTTAGAGCTCCGCAATGCTCATAGGATCTAGCCCTTGTAGATCATATTTATTTCAATCCACGCGCCCATGAAGGATGCGATCATATTCGATCTTATCATTGATACGCCGCCATATGTAATGACGATCTGACATGAAGATATTTCTCCTAATATCCTTTGTATATCACGAATATCAGCAAGGCGATCTGTAGCGCCAAGAAGAACGGCACGAGCAGGAATTTTCTCTTATGCATCTTGTGATGGAACATCCTCATGGACAGATAAGCGCCCAGAGGCGCGAACAACGCCACCAGGAGCAGTCTGGACTCCGGGACCCTCCAGATGCCTTTCCTTGCTTTCCGCTTATCATAGTAGTAGTATAGGAACGAGAACAGGTTGATGATAGCGACCGCGGCTAATAACCACAATATCCAGCTAATGGTCTGACCTCTTTGTAGGGTGGAACGCCTCTTTGGCTTGAATATTTTTGTCTAGCACAAAGCTAGGCGGCCAGAAAGGGTAAGACCTCTGATCAGCGCGCACCGGCGATACTGTCCAGATGTCCTGATGGATATTGCGTATTTTGGGAAAAAGTGGGCAACGCTAGGCGGCTAGCCATCAGTTTTCTGGTCCGTCCAGACGCGTGATCTCATCATTTCGATCGTCAAGGTCATTGATATCCGATCGATAAATTAACTGTACATTCATCTCACTTTTACTCATATTACTGTACATTAGTCTAATAGCAAAATTAATTAATATGCAATTGTCTATCCGGAACTGCCAACCTATGGGCTGTGCAAGGAAGATGATCAGATGAAGATGATACGTGCGATCGTTAGGCCGGAACGTGAAGCCCAAGTGGTCAAGGCACTGGACGACATCGGTCTAGGCGCTATGACGAAGGTGAAAGTGTTCGGCCATGGAAAACAGAAAAGCCAGTCAACAGTGCCATCCGATTGGGATGAGCCCATCTCCAAGCACGATGACATACCGAAGCTGCTCTTGATGATCGCCGTTGAGGACGAGGATGTCGAAAAGGTCATGGCCGCGGTCCAGCGGAGCGCTGTTACCGGCGACATAGGCGACGGCAAGATATTCATCTCGCCGATAGAAGAAGCGTACACGGTCAGCATCGGTGGGCTAGGTCTGTAGGTGATGTCATGAAAGAGATCATAGCGGTCATCCGCCGCGGGAAAGCTTCTGAGACAGAGGCAGGCCTGCATAAGGCAGGCGTTCTGGGCATCACCATAATAAGCGCAGAAGGACGGGGAAAGGAGCATGGCGAGGAGCTTCCAGGCCACAGGTCTGTTGATATCACGCTCTCCCGCACCGAAGGCTTCGTTCCGAAAGTGATGCTGTGGGCCATAGTCGAGGACGACAAGGTCAAGGATGTGGTCGACAAGGTGATCAAGATAAATCATACTGGCAAGAGGGGCGACGGCAAGATCTTCGTATGCCCAATCGATGAATGCATGCGCCTTCGGACAGGCGAGAGAGGTGATGCTGCACTGGCATAGGCAAGGCACTTGATGAAGTGAACATGCTCAATGTACCAATGATGTAAGAAAATATGAGACCATGAAAAATAGATCAATATGAAAATGGTCGCGCCTGCACTGCGGTCCTCCCCCGCAGTGCCGGCAGTTTATCTAATAGTTTATGTCTTTTATCGAGACCGCTTGCGGCTTCCCGCGCTTGATGGTCACGATGGTCCCGCCAAGAGATATCGGGTCATAGGCGCCGCTCTTGAGCCGGGTCAGGGACACAATGTACCGTCCCTCTTTCTGAAGTTCATGCGACATGCGCTCATAGTCCACAGCAGGCAAGGTCCCTGGGACGACGATCGACTGCGACGCCGCTGTCCTTGATATGCCTGCTCGCTGTGACGATGGTCGGGCAATAGCGAGCGCTCAGCATCTCACCGACGCCCCTTGAGCCGAAAGGCGAGCTTTGCTTCCTTACAGGGACTGGAAGACAGCATACGACCGCATCGAACCTGCGGTGGAGATCGTCCATCGCTGGCGTCAGATCCCCGTCCACCCAGTTGATCTTCTTGCTGGTCCTGATGGTCGAGGCGTACAATGCAAGTGCTTTGTTGCTCTCGACCCCATATGCGCTCGTAGCGCCAAGCGCATCGGCCAGTTCTATCAGCGAAAGTCCATATCCGGCCGACGGGTCGCATATGCTGTCCGCCTTTCCGATGATGCTTTTCAGGGTCTCGACGGTCCTCTTGCTGGGCCATTGCTCCCCCTGCCCGCAGAACCTCAGCAGCGCCCTCACGTCGTCCGTGCCGAACGGTTATTCCGCGTTCGTGGGCTTCTATCATTACTAGGCCCGCATTCAGGTCCTTCTTTCCTCCGCTCCGCTCAGCTGCTACTGAGACGAGTGCATTCGGTATAGGTCCATCCATTGCGGATCACCTTCTCAAGGGGGCGGGCACCGCGTTCCGTGGGATATTAAGCTTGTTCAGGCCTGTTAACTCCCATGGAACGCTCAATCATACGCTGTCTCGCCATGCTGGATGATATCTGCGCCTATGCGCTCCTCTTGGTTCGTCATTCTGAGGTCGGTGAACCTCAGAATCACTTTCAGTATCGCGAACGTCACACAGAAAGCGAACACCCACACCACAGCTACAGCAGATCGCTTGGATGCCTAGCATGGTCAGGCCGCCGCCGTAGAGGAGGCCGCTGTGCACGACAACGCTGTTCACGGACGGTGTAGCGAATATCCCGATCATGAGCGCGCCGAACTGTACCGGCCACGCCATGCACTCCCCAGACGTCCAGGGCATCATCGAAGCCGAGCTTCTTCCTTACCTGTATGCCACCATAGCACAGTGCGCCTGCTCCGAACCCGATGCACAGCGCACCATATGTGTCAACATACCCGGCGGCAGGCGTGATGGCTGCCAGCCCGGCGATCGCCCCTGCAATGAGGCCAAGGACAGAGACCCTTCCAAGGTGGAAGTATGAGATAGTTCCCCACACGACCGTAGCTGTCGCAGCTGCGATCTGCGAGACTACGAAGGCGTTGACCGCTACAGGTCCGCCATTGAACGCAGAGCCGCCATTGAACCCGAACCATCCGAACCACAGTAGCGCGCCCCCCAGGACGACGAAGGGAATATTATGTGCAGGGTCCTCATGCCCGTTCTGCCTTGAGAGCCTCTTGCCGAGGACAAGGACGGCCGCCAGCACCGATACGCCTGCTGTAATATGGATGACTATGCCGCCCGCGAAGTCCAGGACCCCGAGCGACTGCAGCCACCCGCCGCCCCATATCCAATGTGCTACCGGGTCGTACACAAGGAGGGACCATAGGATGAAGAAGATGATGAGCGCCTTGAGCTTCATTCTCTCAGCGAACCGCCGACGATCAAGGCGACAGCGATGATGGCGAACGCGCCCTGGAACATCATGTACAGAAGACTGGGAATAGAACTGGCGAAAGTGGAAGGGGTCGATGCGTTCAGTCCGTTCAACAGGACATTGTTGAAGTTCCCGATCAACCCGTTGACATCGCCGCCGAACACGAACGAGTATCCTACTCCTACCCATACAAGAGTGATGACGCCCATGATCAGCAGGCATTGCCCGAGCATGGACAGCATGCTCTCCTTGCGCAGCATGCCGCCATAGAACAGCGCCACCGCCGGGGTCATCAGGAGTATCATAGCGGTCGATATCATTACCCAAACGGTGGCGGCCTCGTCAAACATCATGGGCTCTCATCCTTTCCCTGCCTCACCGTCAAGTGACTAGAAAAATCTTTCTTTGATCAGACAAATGTCTGGTCCATTTCCTTATGAATGGACGCTCACAACGAAATGGTTGCTAGATTCGAACATAATGGCGGTCATGTTCATTAATGGACCAGTTGTCGATCGTTAGTATCGTTATCGATAGCTATTATCTATCAGTGAATGTACCTATGATCATTATTTAAGTATAGACATTCTATTCGGTTCGATAAAATGCAGGCCACCTCAGCTATCCCGGCAGAGGAAAAGATCAACGATGATGCCGTAAAAGCAAGCGATAGTGAGGACACGATAGGGAATGGCTTGATCGATGGGCTAAACATAGATAATCCCAAGAAGGTCGACACGAGCGTCGCTGTGGTCATACCTGCATTTAATGAGTCCCTGACAATCGGCAGCGTGGTCCTAGAGGCCATGGAATACTGCAACAGGGTCTATGTCGTCAATGATGGTTCCAATGATAACACCGCGGAACTTGCCAAGCTTGCTGGTGCAACAGTCATTAGTATGAAGTGCAACAGTGGCAAGGCGGCAGCGCTCATGCGCGGCCTGATCCAAGCGCGAGATGATGACTTCGATGTGGCCGTGATGATGGACGGTGATGGCCAGCACAAATCTATCGATATACCGATATTGCTTGCTCATGTGATTGACGGCTCTTCGGACATGGTCATCGGCTCCAGGTTCATGAGGGAGGATAACAGTATACCGGGCTATAGAAAGGTCGGGCAGCGGACCCTCAACAGAATCACGAACGTGGGGTCGAAGTCCAACCTTACGGACACGCAATGTGGTTTCAGAGCGTTGAACAAGAAAGCAATGGACAATCTTGATTTCACTTCAGCTGGTTACTCTGTCGAGTCGGATATGATCACCCATTTCTATGAGCGAGGGTTGCGTATCATGGAAGTGCCAGTCCACGTCGAGTATGATGTGCCTAATGGGCATAAGCAAGGTTCAACATCGATGGGATTTACACTTTTGAACAACGTTATTACGACCATAGGTTACAAGCGGCCTCTATTGCTGTTCGGCGTCCCTGGGTTAACGATGTGCATCCTTGGGATAATGCTAGGTTTCCTTTCTATCGATGGTATCTACTTATTTGGTAAGTCTTGGTTGATGCAGCCACTAGTAGGTGCCTTCCTTTTCACGTTAGGTACTGTGTTGCTATCATTAGCGTTGATGCAGAATTCTCTGACAATGCTAATCAGGATGAACCAGAATAGATGATTTAGGAAGATTTGAGGGATTATTTGACACGAATTGCGATTGTTCTAGGAACAAGGCCAGAAATAATAAAGATGGCTCCGGTAATAAGAGAATGCAAAAAAAAAGGTTTAGATTTTTTTATAGTTCATACTGGTCAGCATTATTCATACTCGATGGATTCGGTCTTTTTTAAGGACCTCGAGCTGCCTTTTGCGGATGTCAATCTAGAAGTGAGTATCTGGGTCACAAGCCACTCAGACCTCAAAGATAATGATGGGCTGTGAAAAGGTTTTCATTGATAGATGTCCAGACATAATTCTTGTACAGGGTGATACTAATACCGTAATGGCTGCAGCTCTAGCGGCGTCCAAACTTCACATTAATATTGGGCATATCGAGGCTGGGCTTCGTTCCTTTTGACCGGACAATGCCTGAAGAAATAAACAGGGTTATTACAGACCATCTTTCGTATTGTCTTTTCCCACCAACTGAAAAAGCCAAAAACAACCTGATGCAGGAAGGGATAAGATCAAATGTATTTATAACTGGAAATACAATAGTAGATGCGGTTTACCAAGCAAAAGGTATCGCAGCAAAGCATTCCGATATACTAGAGAAAATGGGTTTAAAGCCGAAAAATTATGTGCTCGTTACCTCTCATCGTCAGGAAAATGTTGATGACCACGAAAAATTGGCTTCCATATTGGATGGTATAAAGAAGGTTGGTTCTGAACTAGGGTTACCGGTGGTTTTTCCCATGCATCCTCGTACTCGATCAAGGGTGAGGGAATTCTCTTTGAATATGGATGGAATAATCGTGACGAATACCATTGGCTATCTTAACTTTTTAAATCTAGAGATGGAATCTGCTATAATATTGACTGATTCTGGAGGCGTTCAGGAGGAGGCCTGCATTCTTGGAGTCCCATGCGTCACAATGCGAGAAAACACAGAAAGACCCGAGACAGTTGAAGCAGGTGCAAACATAATCGCCGGAACAGATCCAAATAAATTACTCTGTGCCTCCAAAGCGATGTTATCGTCTAAGAATGGTTGGATTAATCCATTTGGGGATGGAAAAGCATCTTCTAGAATTATTGAGATTATATGCGATATTTGATAAATAAATTCTTTTTTATAAATCTTATTAACAAAGCAAGTTTTTTATACGATATTTAAAATATATTATATCGAATAAGATTTAATCTAGCGCTATGTAATCAGTCAACTTTTACTATATCAATAGGGATTAGAGTTCTTCCTTTAAAGAACTCTGATTTTTTAGCAATTGGCTAATCAACATGAACTTCTTTTTCTGGATGGCGATAACGACATGTTGAACCTTGAAAGTATCTTAATAGTTTTGAAAAGCCCGCATTTTTGGGTTTAGTAATGTATATTTATTATACTAATATTCTCTTAGATTTTGGATAATAGTGCTTCTCGTACATCGAGTATCAGGCAACAACGAATCGAGGAGATTATTTACTCTCTTGGGCCGGACACGAATAAGAAAACGCTCATGCTTGTACTCTGGACGCGAACCGATAATCCGTCTGCAATAACCAATTCAAGAGCGATATCATAGATACCAACCCTTATCCGCTCGTTTCAGATACCCCCTTGTCCAGATGTATATCTAAGTGTTGTTTAATTTATGTATAACCAAATATACACTAGGTGCTCTATCTTTCTAATTATTCTCATATGATTATATGGGCGGAGAACCTCTTTAAACACGGCGTAGGCTCAAAAGTGTACTTGGTTGAGACAAGAATTACCTGAAGGATTATAAGGTTCCGACGAGGGGGGCTGGACCTTAATCATAACTAGAATTCGAATCATAATAAGATATGAAATACCAAGCTCGAAGTTATCTTTCATATATTATTACAGGAATTTCATCGAATTTAATTTTTAGTTGATTAATGTCATCTAAAATCGACATATCAAGAGGAATGAAATGAACCAATGCGTAAAGCCTCTCTTTGATTATAAATGAAATAACTCTGATACCATTAATAAAATTTGGACGTATTATGATTTTTAAATCTATATCCGACTCCTGCTTAGCTGTCGTTTTAGCATAGCTTCCTAACAACAAAACTTTTTCAACCGCTTTGTTTTTTTGGGACTCTGCGCGAATCCGTTCCCAATATGCCGTTGGATTATCGAGTTTCACTCGCCATATCTTAAATCCGTATTTTCCTCTAAACATACACCAAATTCCACAATTAATTAACCAACTAATTGTGTGTGATATGATAAACGATATCGCTATTGAGATGATCAAGAGGTTTAATATACTAATAGTTAAAACAAAGATTGGTATAAATATTACTATCTCAAAGCAAATTTTATACGCCCTCTCTGCACGAGCCGTGTTTCCATACCCTTGGAAAAACCATCCATTTAGCAATAATAAGTATCTATATTTACTCCGCGGAATGTGATGCAACAAACCCATATGGACTATGTACGAAATCAATGAAACTTTTCATATAAACACCTAATCAATCTCTTCGATTTTATCTATTAATTCTCGTACACAGCTGTCGATATCGCATTCGTTTCTAATTAAGGTGCAGCTAATTAACGAGGCCATTTTTAGATATAGCTTACGTTTCATGCCAATTATTTTATCATCTGCTAAGTCAGAACTTGTCTTTTTTTAATCGTCCCCTCTTCAGCATCTAATATGAATAACGTGGCTGTTTTAGGGATTTGGGCAATGAACATCTTACCAATTTGATTATACATTATTGTATTGTCTTTAAAACGTAACAAAAATCAACCAGCGCGTCCGGTATATATCTATCCATGATGATTATATCACAATTATTATTAAGAATTTTAGTTTTGTATATGAACATCAACTTCATATCCACGAGTATAGAACCTGCATAAATCTTCTGGAAAGATTGAGAAGGTTGATATTCTTTTACAAGGTGATTTAATATCTTAAAGTAAACTAGGAAGAGGCCGGGATGAGATGTGGGCAAATCTGAGCCAACAATATCCAACTGATAGGCCATTAGACTCAATAATGTGAGTAACCGAGCTTATAATCGATGTTTTTCCTACGCCATCGTTACCGGAGATAATGATTATTTTTTTATGCATGTGACCACTTAATTAAATCATTCCATTGTTCAATTATATCGCTCCATTTTGGATAGGAGGACATATATGCTCTTTCCATGTTCCTGTTTTTTTCCCCTTATTTGGGTCATCAATTGCCTCATCTATAGTCCTTGCTAACGCCCATGCATCATTTGGAGAAACAATGTAGCCCCTATCATTTGATAATAGCTCTGTTATTCCATCTACTCTTGTCGAGATTATTAATTTTGACAACGACATGCACTCAAGAAAAGACAATGGCACATCCGCTTCGACGATTCTAAATGGTAAGGCTATGTAATCAGATGACAACAAATATCTGTTTAAATCATCTTTGTCTAAAAAGCCAGACTTTACGATAACGATTTCTTCAAGTTTCTGGTAATTTAGTCGATTCAAAATTTTCTGTGTTTTTATGTCATCATCTAAATCTATGTTTCTAAGGAGTAATAGTAATTTAATTTTCCTTTTCTTGGAGACTATACTAAAGCTATCGATTAATAACTTTACACCTCTAAATTCAGAGGGGCCTCCCATGTATGTTAGCAATATCTCATCCCCTTCTACACCAAGTCCTAATCTTGTTTCTTTAGAAGTATTCAAATCGATTCGTTCCTTCCTAGCTGCGTCTAGATATTCATCATCAATACTTCGTGGTATACGTACGATTTTTAGATTAGGTATATGTAATGAACTTATGTACTCCAGGTTGTGCATATTTAACGTGACTATTGTGTCAAAAAAATTAACTAACTTAGCTGTCTGAAACCTAGGTATGAGCGAGTTTATAAGTAAGTTCAATGTAATATTCATGTTATCCATAAGATAGCTTATATCAACCTCAAAAATATCTTTGAGCTCGTATCTGGTACCCATCCATAATCCAATCTTTTTACATTTAATCTCAGTCAATATATTGTATAGGAATATGGATGTCGGTCCAATCTGCATAATAATGAGGTCGGGGCTCAAATGATTTAACTTATCGAGTATCTTATCTTTATTTAAGTGAGCGGGAGCATCAATATTTATGATTTGATAATTTGATTTCAAGATTATTTTATCATTTACGCTTAGATTAATGATTGATACATCATGAGAACTAGATAGACCTTCACAGAGTTTAGTTATGTATTTCCAAGGTTGGAGATTTTGATTCTCCGTTTTTAGACCTGAACATATTACTATGACATTCATAAAGATTACCTGACCGCTTCCCTAAAAATCTTTAGTATTTTAGATGAGATTGTTGACCAGGAATACTGTTTGAGTATCGTATCCCTACTATTTTTACAATATTCCTCTAAATCCTGCCCGGAAGCTAACAATGTTTGCATTGCCTCGACAATTTTTTGTGGTTCTTTTGGTGGAATCAGAAACCCATTTTTCCCAGATACAACAACCTCCGAATTTCCACCAACATCTGTTGCAATCGCAGGAGTACCGCATGACATGGACTCAAGTAACACGGTGGGTAAACCCTCATAATGCGAGGGGATTATTGTAGCAATAGCATTCTGATAAAGCCATATTAATCTATCTTTGCTCACATAATCTTCAAATATGATACGGCTAGCTAGATTTTTTTCATTGATTAATGCTACCAGCTTTTGTTTTAAAGGGCCTTTTCCTGCGATTCTCAATGACACATTCATATCTGTCTTACAAAATGAACTGAAAGCTTCTATTAGGTCAAACAAACCCTTGCGATATGCTAGGCGACCTACATATAAGAAATAGGATCTATGATTATAACGTATGGGTTTAAATAGTTCACAGTTTACTCCGTTCCCTACAACTAATACCACCCTCTTGTCCGACATCATATTCATTAAGTTCCATGGATACTCTGCTCGAGACAGTTAGTATGCGATCGGACCGTGAGATGAGACCAATCTCTAACGGAATGCTAACAGTTCTCGTCATAATTTTTCGGGCGATTGGATTGATGCCCTTGCTTTCAATCGATTTTGCGTCATTTTTCATCATCGTATGAAACATGGAGATTATTGGCGCTTTCGTATGTATGGTGGGTACAAGGGGACTATGAATATTCAACAAATCAAACTTTTTCTTTTTAAGATACTCGTTGAGGAAAATCCCATGCAATGACATGTACGCAGGGTATAATGGAACAAACGGAATCTTTATTAAATTTAAGTTATTATTTATCTTTTCTTCTCGCCAATACAGTGATTCTGACCTAGTTATTATTGTGATATTGAAATCTTCCTTCACTAATTCATTCGTTAGGCCCATAATGTAATTTCCAATACCCTCTTCTGGTGGGAATTTTGCAGAGGTAATTATTCCAATATTAATCATTTCTATCCTCTTTTTCCGTTAGATCTTAGCACCCCTCCAGGCGCTCAGAGAATCCAAGGCTACTGGCTTCTGCCTAAGGTCGGGTTTGTGCACATTCTCATGTATATTCTTGATTGCCATCCAGAGAATTTCTTCATCATAGGCTACTTGCGCAATGCCACTCTCTGACAAATATTTTGCAATCTCATTTTGATGATTCTCTTCAACCTCCCCAAACTCTTTTTTTCTAGGATATACTATGAATGGCGTACCAGCTCC
>CAVSDP010000001.1:0-18033 GCA_963726655.1 Methanomassiliicoccaceae archaeon | reverse complement strand
AATGGCCCTTCGTGAGAACTCGCGAACTGGGGACGAACTAAAACGATCGATGAAGTGTTCGATAAAGAGACCTTGCTTGCGATATACAAGCTAATGACCGATGGTTTTATAGATACTATCGAGTACCCTATATCAACTGGAAAAGAAGGCAATGTTTTTGCAGCTAAGGATGCGCAAGGCAAGCTTGTAGCATTGAAGATCTATCGAACATCCAACGCTACATTCAATCGTATCTCACAATACATAGCCGGAGATAAAAGGTTCAAAGCGATCCTCCGGCAACAAACGAAAGATCATACAGACATGGGCCATCAAGGAGTTCCGGAACCTGAAGCGGTATCGCAGTGCGGGAGTTGCCGTTCCGGCCCCGATACGATTCCAAAGGAACATGTTGGTGATGCAGTACCTGGGCACAAAAAATGGACCTGCACCACTTATACGTAATGTTGTGCTAGAGGACCCTGAAAAAGAGTATGGGGTACTGGTCGGATATATGCGTCTTGCATATCAGAAAGCAGAGATCGTCCATGGGGATCTTAGCGAATACAATATATTATGGTACAGACGAAAGCCATATATCATTGATGTAGGTCAAGCGGTCCTGATTGATCATCCCAACTCTAAGGACATGTTACTTCGGGATATCGAGAATCTGAACAGATATTTTAGGAACCTTGGTGTCGATATAATGAATACAGAGGATGTAATGGAGACCGTCACGGGGGCGAAGAAATGAGGCTAATACGCATTCCCAAAGAGCGAGTTGGTGTTCTGATAGGTAAGGACGGCGAGACTAAAGAGCTAATAGAAAGGAGGACAGGGACAAGGCTCCAGATAGATACAGAGGGAGATGTGAACATATTAGAGAATATGACAGACCCTCTGGCAGCATTGAAAGTAATGGACCTTGTTAAAGCAATAGGACTGTGGCTTTTCGCCACAACATGCTATGCGGAATCTGGACGAAGATGAGTACCTAGATGTCATTGATATCACGGATTACGTAGGAAAGAGAAGCGATAAGCTTACGACAACAAGGGCGCGGCTTATCGGGTCGAACGGTAAGACCAGAAGGATCATTGAGGACCTTACCGGCGTGTACTTATCTATCTTTGGGACGACCGTTTCCCTTATCGGGAACTCCGTATCACTGCCTATAGCAAAGAGAGCTGTCGAAATGCTGCTACATGGATCTGAACATGCAACAGTATACAGATTCCTTGAGAGGAGCCGGCCAACGCTCAGAATGGCAGAGATGGGCTTCTCCTAAGAAGGGTATATCAATAGCCATATGAAGAAATAAGCGTGATCATGAATACCCTTATAGCTATTGGGTCGCCCTTACCCCTGCTTAAGCAGGGAACTTCCCGCTAGCTAAGTTAAGATAATCCATAGAAAACACTAAGGGCTAATATGTGATAAGCGATGGCGCGACATCACATCATAGGTCTATCAATAGATCGATCGTAATGCTAAGCTTATGATATCGAGAATGAAAATGTATATCAGGTGATTAAGTTGGGAGAGCTGATCCTGGCCGCAGTGGATAGGCCACGAAAATTAAGCGTCACGCTCCTTGATGAGCTTGATGAAGAAGATAGAACGATGAACAAGTATGCAAGGAAGAAAAAAGAGGTCGAAGAGCGCACTATCAAGAATGAGACCTTCGTCGACGTCCCTGCAGGTAAAAGGGTTAGGATAGTAATGGTCGAGGATACTGATCCGGACCGAGGAACTTGAGAAGATACATCTCTTTGCGGATCATTGATACTCCCGCGGATCAATTCGTCGGGTCCTGAGGTCGGTCGTCCAGGACGGAGCCTCCTAGGGCGCATCAAAGGCGGCCCTTGCACCATCCCTGTCTTGGTGCGATCGACCATCGCTTTCCTCTAACGAGGCACGTAACACAATGCGAACTTGGCTACCTGCCTGGCCTTCGCTAGCTTGACACTGAGATCACTGTTGTGCTTGAGCTTGTAGGTCGGGAGAATGATGTCAATTACTTGACTGTTCTTCGATGTACTTCTGGATGGTGGCCGCCTGGACGTTGGTGGTGGCGAGTCGATGCTCTGTCGGAATCTATATTCTGATGATTCTATAAAAGAGGATAATCCCAATTCATCCAACGATCAAGATCGTGACTTTCTTGCTCACAATCAGTAAATAATCCTGCACCATAGAGGGCATTGGCGAGGTTGCGTCGGAAAACGTTCTCGCTTTGAGCTGATACTAGTGAACGAGATCATATCCAGAGGAGATTTAGCTTTACATTTACATGACCTTTGCGACCACTGCCTCGGCAGATTGTTCGCACAAGTAGAGACCGGTTTGACCGACCAGGAACGAGGTCGCAATATGCGTATTTCCGTAACCCTTGAGCGGTCATCTCGTAGCGAGGATGCTCCAGAGCATAAGAGTTGCTGGCTTTGTGAGGATCTTTTTGATGACCTGAACAGGTTCGCGGACTCTGCCATAGATGCTCTGAGCACTATAGAGTTCAATACATTCCTGATAGGAACAAAGGTGGACCCACTTATTCAGGACCGAGAAGAAAAATTATGGGCTGAGGTCGGAGGGGAAAAATCCGAACCTATAAAAGCAGAGCTTAACCGAGAGATAGGCAAGATCGTTGAATCGAGGACTGGAAAAGAAGCGGAGTTCAAGAACCCAGACGTTGTGGCTGTAGTTGATACGCGCTTTGCTTCTGTCGAGCTTGATATCTCACCTATTTTCATATACGGGCGTTATCGGAAAGAATCGCGAGAGATCCCACAGACCCGGTGGCCTTGCCGAGTGTGCCAAGGAAAAGGCTGCGCACGCTGCCACGGTACTGGAAAAATGTATCAGATATCGGTCCAGGAAATAATTGGCGATCCGATCAGGAATGAGGCAGGAGGCGCCGATCATTTCTTCCATGGCATGGGTAGAGAGGATATAGACGCAAGGATGCTTGGAACAGGCAGGCCGTTCATCATAGAGATATCTGAACCTCATAAAAGGATCATTGATCTTGGATCAATGGAGAAGCTCATCAATGAGAACGGAAAGGGGATGGCATCTGTATCGGGATTGAGGCCATCTAGCCGAGAAGAAGTGCGCCAGATCAAGGCAGCAACACCGAATAAAGTATATAGAGCGAATATAAAGGTACATGGCAAAGTTAATAAGGAAAAAGTAAATGAGGTAGTTCAATCGCTAAAGAACGCTCGTATCACTCAGCAGACGCCAACTCGGGTAGTTCATAGAAGAGCGGACCTAGCTAGGGACAGGGGAATCCTCGACCTAGAGCTCGAATATGTTGGTGAAGAAGAGCTGATCCTAGTGTTGACGACAGAATCGGGAACATATATCAAGGAATTCGTCAACGGGGATAACGGCAGGACAGTTCCTAGCCTGGCCGCCTCTCTTGGCATACCATGCGAGGTAACAGCCCTTGATGTGATACAAGTGGTCGATAACAATAACGAGGGATGAAGAATGGTACAAGCTTCCAGAGGCACCAGAAGAAAGACACGGCACATAATGTGCAAGAGGGTCAGAGACAAAGGGATGACCCCGATAACGCACGAGTTCAGGACATTCGAGGTCGGAGAGAAAGTAAATATCAATGTTGACCCAGGCGTACACTATGGCATGCCTAACCGCCGATTCCAGGGAAAGACCGGTGTAGTGAAGGGCTCTCAGGGCCGTGCATTCGTCGTGGCAGTCCGTGATGGCGACAAAATGAAAACCGTAATATCACGCCCAGAGCATCTACAGAAGAGCCTTTAGGCGGTGCCAAATATGCCTGAGGAGCGTTACGTGACCTTATCTGAGGTCAAAGAGATACTGGAGAACGCGGGGTCTAAGAGAGAACTTTCCGCCGACCAGAAGCTCGCCCTCGACCATGCTTCAAAGTGTGCAAAACTTTCAAGCGAGAAAGCCAAGGAACTTCAGGCTGAGCTTCAGAAGCTCGGTTTTGTAAGCGATGCGCTTTGCGCTAAAATAGCAGACATACTACCCACACATCCTGATGATATCCGCGTACTTTTCTCTAAAGAAAGAATGGTACTAGAGAAAAAGTTCGTTGAAGAGATATTATCAACGGTGAGGAAGTACCAATAGTAATATCATGTCGTAAATTGATAAGTCTGAACGATCACTTAAACTTTTTAAAGGCGGGCTGAAAAACATGGAGGACTACGCGCTAATATTGGATTATTTACCTCAGGGGCTCTCCAATGAGCGCAGTTTCAAGAGAGAGCCATTAGCGTATGCTATAGGGGAAGAAGAGTTCAAGCTTTTTGAGCTCGTTCCTAAGAACGATGCGGTCATAACTATCGGGGATCGCGTATACATAGGAAAGGAGCCGTCGCTACGCGATAAGATCATTCATGTCAAGCGTCGTGTAGGCTATGATGAACTGACCGCTGCGGCCCAATCCGAACTTCCTTTCGTAATACAGGATATAGCAAGATCTGATGAGGCCCGCTTCATAAAGTTCTTCAATGAAGCACAATCGATATCGACACGGTTCCATATGCTGGAGCTTATTCCAGGTCTTGGCAAAAAGACCATGTGGGCTGTCCTGGAGGAGAGAAAGAAGGGGCCTTTCAAGGACTACAGCGACCTATCAAAGCGCGTACCAGCGCTTAAACATCCAGAGAAAGTGATAGGGAAACGGATAGAAGATGAGCTTTCAGACCCGACACAGAAGTATCATATTTTTGTGTCCAGATGATTCATCGATGGGCGCCGGTCCTTACTAGCGTGCTCGTGGACCGAGCGAAGTGAGAATGTTCGATACCATTGCATCTCAAGGCCCTGAACTGGAAGATGGATAATGCTACCTGCAGAGATAAAAAACGAAATGATCAGGTTAGGGATGTCCCCCTCAAAGGGGCTCGGACAGAACTTCCTAACTGATGAACGCGTGGCAGAAAGACAGGTAGGGTTCGCTGAGATCTCACCTGAAGATGTTGTACTAGAAATAGGTCCAGGCCTCGGTGTCCTAACTAGATTATTGTCTCAAAGAGCCCGCAAGGTGATCGCTATCGAGGCCGATCACAGGCTAGCTAGGATCTTATCGATAACTTACCTGATAACGTGGAGGTCATCGAGGCAGATGCACTGAAGATAGAGTTGCCTCACTTCGATAGAATTGTCTCTAATCTTCCATATTCGATATCGTCCCCTATCATCTTCAAGGTCCTAGGATACCAGTTCAAGCGCGCCATTCTAATGCTGCAGAAAGAGTTCGCCGATAGAATGGTGGCAAGACCAGATACTGATGATTACTCGCGGCTATCGGTGAACGTATATTTTCATGCCAAATGCGAGATATTGGAGAAAGTGCCAAGATCAAGATTCTGGCCTGTCCCGAAAGTAGATTCCGCGATCATTCAGTTGGACCCGCGACCTGCGCCGTTCGAACTGGTTGATAAGTCCCTGTTCTTTGAGCTGACCGATAACCTTTTCCAGCAGCGCCGAAAAATGATAGGCACTATCCTAAGGGACAGAGGCACAATAACGGCGGAACAGAGGAAATGTCTGCCATTCATGGACCTGAGAGTAGAAGCCCTATCCCCCGAACAGATCTGCGAACTTTCCAATGCTATTTCTTCGATGAAGGGCGTTTCTAAGTGATATTCGATACACAATAGATCATACCCGTTCTTGACCGCTCTCTCAATGCAGCCGAGTGAGAAGCTCCTGTGCAGTATATGGGGAAAGGGCTAACGTCCTATCGTTCGAAGGATAGAACAGTACCTCATTCCATTCAACTGTGACCTTTGAGACATTATCTGTGATCGATATGATCACAACTATGGCGAAACTACGACCACGATCATCCGTCAATGATCATCTGCTCAATCCCTAGGGTCCTCCGTTATATCATCATCGAACCCTGTCTCCCTTAGTCGTTTCAGTAGTTTTCCCTTTTCTTTCCTATCAATGGACATCGATGATATCTGTTCCCGCGTATGTTTGGCATGACACTCTGGGCATAATGTGATGAGATTCCCGGGGTGATCGCTCCCGCCAGCTGCCCTTGGGATTATATGATGGACCTCCAGGGAGTCCCATCTATACCCTCCTTTTCCGTGCCTAAGGTCTGGGTGGAGTCTTTTTTTCCTTCTCCCCCCAAAATCAACCTTGCACTCCTGACATCGGTAGCGGTCACGTCTCAGGACCGCAGTCCTCATCTTTTGCCACACAAGGCGTCGTACAAGAGGTGTCGTTCCTTCTGGGTACGGAAGGACAGTCGTCCCTTGATCATAATATCTATGCCCTTCAGGCAGTCTTGCTCTCAGTAGCTTGAGCTGATCCTTTGCAATGGACCAAGCCTGGCATATCATTTGAGAGTTCGATCCATCCTTATGCTTTCGTCCACAGTATTCGCATGGTACCATGCTACCCTTGTGCACTTGGCCTTCTTCACGGTAAGGACATATCTTTGCCATTCTAGAGTCACACAATATGGCTCTATCATTGTCTCCATCGTGAAAAACAAGCGATCTTGTCCCATCAGACTGGATATAGTTCGTCGAAAGCCAACATCTGCTCTCCTTGTCATGGGACAAACGATGGCGACATGATAGCATCTTGACCATCGTGGGAATAGCCAGCGGACATAAAATCATATGCGGTCATGACAATGCTAAAAAGGAAAGATTAATCATGACCTGTCACATGCTGAGTACGTAAAAGGGCAGATAACGCTCTTATTGGGGATCTCAATGAAAGAGTTCAACACATTGGATGATTTTCAGTTCGAGAACAAGACCGTGATCCTAAGGGTAGATATTAATTGCCCACTGAACAAGGAGACCCTAGCCATCGAAGATGACAATAGGATACGCCAGATCATTCCAACGCTCAGAGAGCTTACTGATAAGGGCGCAAAAGTGATAATGCTTGCCCACCAAGGACGGCCAGGAGATTGGGATTATTGCTGCTTGGATAAGCATGCCGCCATCCTGAGCAGGTACCTAGGGAAACAAGTGAACTACATTGACGATATCGTAGGCGAGGCAGCGACCTCTGCGATACGATCATTAACGCTGGGGAATGCCATTCTTCTCAAGAATGTGCGTGATCTGCCGTATGAGCAAGAGAATAAGAGCATGGATGAACATGCGACGTCAGAACTGGTGACTAAACTGGCCCCAATGGCCGATTACTTCGTCAATGACGCTTTCGCTGCTGCACATCGTTCGCAATGTTCATTGGTCGGTTTCCCAAAAGTACTTCCTTCCGCTGTCGGTCGCTTGATGGAAAAGGAATTGACCGCCCTCTCCGCAGTGTTCGATAACCCACAACATCCATGTGTTTTTATTATGGGAGGAGCGAAGTTCGGTGACTCAATAAAGGTCATAGATCGAGCCCTAAAGAACGGCATAGCTGATTGGGTGATACTTGTCGGCCTTTCAGCGTCCGCATTCCTATACGTGCGCGGAGTAGATCTTGGTGAGGCGTCCAACAAGTTCCTGGAAGCCGAAATGAAACCTGAAACTTTGGAAGCAGCGAAGAAGCTGTTCAAAGAACGTGGGGACAGGATACTCTTACCTTTTGATGTAGCGGTGGAGCTCAATGGACAAAGGCGGGACATCATGGTAGGGGACCTGCCTGTTCCAGACCCGATCCTTGACATCGGCAAATTCTCATCAGCTAAGTTCGCAAAGGTCATAGGACCTGCCAAGACCATATTCATGTCAGGGCCAGCCGGAATTATTCGAGAAAGACCAGTTCTCTATCGGGACAAGAGAGCTAATGACCTCAATGGTCCATTCAAAGGCTTTCACATTGATAGGCGGTGGCCATACGGTCGGAGCTGCGGAGCATTTCGGACTTTATGACCGTTTCTCCTATGTCAGCACAGCTGGTGGAGCACTAGAGACTTTCGTTCTTGGTAAACCACTGCCAGCCGTTGAGGCTTTGAAATATGCATGCCACAGGGCATGAGTCACATCTTTATTCTGCCCTTACGCTTGCACGAGTGGCATTCTCGCTCGAAGATGTGCGCCGGAGGTCTGCCGATAGGCAGACCATCCATCAAAGCACTTTTCTCATCCGTTCCAATGCCTCTTCTATCCTGGAAACTGGTTGGGTCAGAGCCAGTCTTACAAAGCTCTCACCATGCTCTCCAAAGCCTACACCTGGTGTGACGACAATGCCTACATCCAGCATGCGGTTCGCGAACTCCATGGAACTTCCTCCCACATTGAAAAAGAGATAGAATGTTCCCTTTGGCATTTTCACATCAAAGCCAAGCTTCCGCAGTCCTTTGACCACTACATCGCGTCTCTCTCTATATACATCAACATTCTTCTGGACGATCTGAGGGCGGTCTTTTCCGGTGTAGCTACCAAGGGCCGTTATCGCAGCTTTTTGCAGGAACTTTGGAGCACCCGAGTCTATCTGGGACTTTACCTTCCTCAGACCAGCTATCAATGACGCGTCCCCAACGGCATAGCCTAACCGATATCCGGTCATATTGAATGTCTTTGACAAAGAACCGAACTCTATGGCCTGCCGTCCGAACTCTAGTATGGATGGGGCGATATAGCCATCGAACGTCATCTCGGAGTATGCATTGTCATAGCACAGTATCGTGTTGGTATCCTTGCACCATCTCATCGCATTTTTCAAGTATACCGCGGTCGCGACCGCCCCAGTTGGATTGTTAGGATAGTTCAGATATAACATCTTAGCATCCTGCGGGAGGTCTTCCAGTTCCAATAGGAATTCATTATCCTCGTATATCGGGGCCTTTATTGGAGATGCATCACATAGCATCGTTGCTCCCTGAGAATATACAGGATAGGCCGGGTCCGGGCAAATGACCTTGTCACCAGGATTGACGAATGCCCTGGCGACATTAGCTAGCGCCTCTTTGCTACCCAGCGTTACAAGTACCTCACGATCGGGGTTAAGCTCCACGCCGAACCTTTTTCCATACCACTCCGCGATCGCGGCCCTGGTATCGGCTTCCCCAGCTGATGAGGGGTAGCGGTGGTTGCTCGGATCATCGAGCTGCTTCTTTATCTCATCGACCACTAGCTTAGGGGTAGGTATATCAGGGTCCCCTATGCCAAAATCTATTATGTCCAGGCCTTCAGCTCTCTTCTTGCTTACTTTCTCATCTATCTCCACGAACAGATATGGAGGAATATTCTTAAGGCGGTCTGCAAAATCATAAGTCATCTCTGATCACCACTCGATCTCACCATGGAACACCCTAACAGCCGGGCCTGTCATTCTTACAGATGAAAGGTCCTTTTTGACGTTCACCGTAAGCGATCCGCCCGGAAGCTTTATCTTAATGTCTTCGCCGAAAGGCGCAATGCCCCTGAGCGTAGCCGCTACAGCCGTAGCACACGCACCAGTACCGCAGGCGAGCGTCCATCCGGCACCCCGCTCCAGAACATTAACGTTTATTCCATCCTTGCTTTTCCTAGCGAACTCAACATTGGTCTTTTTCGGAAAAAGAGGCGATGCTTGTATCAGCGGAGCGAATTTTAGCATCTCATCCTGAGTGACATCATCGAATATGACGATGTGGGGGTTACCCATAGATACGGCTGTACCTCGGAAAACCTTGCCGTTCACCTCTAGCTCGCCATCTATGAAACTATTCCCATCTAAGCTCATAGGTATACCACGGCATGCGAGATCAGGTGCGCCCATCTCTACGGTCACCTCTTCGACTTTCCCTTCGGATGCCATGATCTTTATCTCCTTCATCCCAGCTAGAGTGCTGATCTTGAAATGGTCCTTTTTGACCGTACCCATATCATAGAGATGTTTAGCTACACATCGTATGCCATTGCCACACATCTCAGCCTCACTGCCGTCCGAGTTCAATATCTTCATGAAGCAGTCAGCGCCGCTGTCATGATCGGCCTTGTTGATGTACAGTATGCCGTCGGCACCTATGCCAAAACGGCGGTCGCAGAGCTGCTTCACGATCTTTGCGTCATATGGTGCCTTACCATCTAAGTTCTCAAAAAGGATGAAATCGTTGCCTAGCCCCTGGTATTTCCAGAACCTCATAGCATCAGCCTCGCTGGGATCCTATCTCTATGGATGAGGTCCTCGAGCGTCTCATTCTCCCTGATCAACGTTAGCGTCTCCCTGGTGAACAAGTATCTCACGCGCTTTGGGCCTCATGTTATACTGAGAGCTCATTGTGAACCCATATGCGCCAGCATCATAGACGCAGATAATATCTCCTTCCTGGAGCTTTGGCAGCGACCGGTCCTTTGCCAAAAAGTCCCCTGACTCGCATATCGGCCCAACGATGTCATATGTCGCCTCTCCTGGCATCCCGAACTTATTGGCAACAGCTACGTGATGGAAAGATCCATAGAATGCAGGCCGTATCAGTGTATTGAACCCGGCATCTACTCCGCCGAACGTCTTATCTGGGGTCTCTTTTATATCAACTACACTTGTCAGGAGCACCGTAGTATCTGCGATTATGTACCTGCCAGGTTCCAATGCTACCTTCTTGGCCGTCGTTGTCTTGATCCTCTTCGTCACTTCTTCGGCCATCAGCTCTAGGTCCATCGGATGGTCCTCACAATGGTACGGTATACCTATACCGCCGCCTATATCCAAGAACTCGAGGTCTAGACCAAACTTAGACCGGATATCCTTTACCATGTCGACCAGAACATCGGTCACTGATACAAAGGGCGCAATATCCTGAACGCCAGCCCCGATATGCGCATGAAGACCTATCGGCTTGAACCCTAGGTCCAGCGCCCGCCCGTAAGCCTCGAATATTTGCTGTTTCGGTATGCCGAACTTCGTGGATCTTGAACCAGTGACCACTTTCTCATGATGGCCGGCACCGACCTCAGGGTTTACGCGGAACGATATGGGCAACGATGTATCGATCTTAGCTAACCGCTCGAGCTCCGATAATGAATCGACATTGATCGGGACCCTTTTGCCAGCAATAGATCTTAGCTCCGGTGTAGATACATTCACACCAGTGAACAATATACGGTCCGGTGTGAAGCCTGCGCGCAGGCAACATTCGATCTCACCCAAAGAGACCGCATCGATGCAACTACCTTCTTGCTCCAGTATCCTGAGTATGGCAAGATTAGTATTGGCCTTGCAGGCATAGTTTATCCTTGTTAGCATTCTTTTTGAGAATGCCTGGTATATTGCTCTATAATTCTGTCTGATCGCATCTTCGTCAGAGACATATATCGGGGTCCCGAACTTAGCTACCAGATCGGTCGCCTTTATGCCGCCGATCATCATCTGACCGTTAACGTTCTTGAAGTCTCTCATTCAACCACCTATGAAAGTCTTGTGAATGTTCCTGATGGCATCGACCGCCTTGTCGCTAGGCACCACAAAATTAAGTGCCACATCCGATGCTCCTTCGGATATCATCTCGATATTAGCGCCTGCGTCCGCCACGACCGCGAAAACTTTGGCAGCTACACCGGATGTGTTGATCATATTGTTCCCGACACAACAAATGAGGGATACATTGCTCTTCACAGTCATTTTCTCTATTTGCGATTCCTTTAACGAATTGATACGACGAAGTGCCTCTTCGACCGATGAGGAAGGGATAACGACAGCCAACAGTAGATAGGGATGTCGATACTGCATATGTTGACAGTTGCGGCATCGCTTATGCTGCTTACCAGCCTAGAAATGAGCCCTGGCTGATATACGAGCTCTGATGAGTAGATCTTCACGATCGAAAGATCACCTTTCGCTGCGACCGATCGTAATAGATCGTTACCATTCTTTCTTAGGCAATGGATCAGTGTACCCTTGTTCCCTGGATTGAAAGTGTTCTTTACAAGTAGCGGTATGTTCTTTTTCCTGACAGGTTCTATTGTTCTAGGATGAAGGACCTTGGCGCCGAAATATGCCAGCTCTGCAGCTTCACCATAGTCCATCTCTACGATGGTCCTTGCGGCCTGGATAGCACGCGGATCAGCTGTCATGAAGCCATTCACATCTGTCCATATCTCACAGCAATCGGCATTGACGGCATAAGCTACCACTGAGCCAGAATAGTCAGACCCTCCCCTTCCGAACGTCATGGGGCGCCCATCATGGTCACATCCATAATATCCTGTAAGAACTACTGTTCTGCCAGCCTCGATAAGCGGGACAACATTTCTTTTCAGATTATTGAATGTCGCCTCTAGGTTGGCGGACCCGTTCCCAGGGAAACCGTCAGCTACAATTCCAGCCTCCTCGGAAGACATAGCTACGGCATCTATGTCGTGGCCACGGAGGATCGCGGCCAGAGTGATGGATGATAATCTCTCCCCCAGCTGGCGATCATGTCATCCAATGCTAGGTCCGGTCCTGCCCTGCGCTTATCGATCGCTTGAGAAAGCTTGGCCAGACTATTTTCAAGCTCTGTCCCGTACTTCATGTATTCGCACTCTGGCATTGCCTTCTGGGCACATGCACAATACTTCTCTTTGAGACCCGAAATGAACTGCTCCGTTTCGGACCGTTCCTTGACGCAAGCAATAAGCATGTTCGTAACGCCGGACATCGCGGACACTACGACCGCTTTCTTAGCTTTCTCATTTTGGACTATCGATGCTACATTGTTCAGAGCTTCTACGCTCCCAACGCTTGTTCCGCCGAACTTCATGACCTTGATCATAACCCAAGCACCTCGCTCATAGGATGCACTGTTCCATCGTTCCTTCCAGCAACCCATCTTATAGCCAATATACAACCTTCGGCGAAAGCTTCTCTGGATTGGGCACGATGGGTCAGCTCGATCCGCTCATGATTGCCTGCAAAGATCACTGTGTGCTCGCCTACAACATCGCCCAATCTTAACGAATGGATCCTATCTCTTTTCCTCTGGCTCCCACCATGCCTTCACGACCATAGACCATCTTATCGATACCGGTTTGCTCAGAGATGACCTCTGCAGCTTTCTTGGCGGTCCCGGATGGGGCGTCCTTCTTCTGATCGTGATGGATCTCGATTATCTCCACCTCATATCCTGGGAGGGACCTTGCCAGTTCTTCACAACCTTTCCAGAAAACATTGACACCTACAGAGAAATTCGGAGTTACGACCGCTGAGGATCCGTCCTCCTTGATGTTCCTTGCGAAAGAATCCATCGAGCCTTGGGATATCCCAGTGGTACCTATGACATAATTAAGCCCGTTCCTTCTTACCTTCAGAAGGTTCCTTTCAGCAGCTGTAGCTGAGGTCAGATCGACATACACATCGGCGTCCTCTATTGCAGCCGTGATATTGTCCGAACCTACGGCATAGATGCCTGGTGGTACCAAACGGTCTACATTATCACTTCCTGCTGACACTATGGCCCCAACAAGCTTCATGTCATGCTGCGCAGAGATCAGACCGCATACCATACTTCCCAGCTTACCAGTGGCACCAGCCACCGCGACTTGGATCATCCTTAAGCCTCCTTTCAAAGCAGTCCGTATGACGCTAATACTTTCTTTAGTGATTCCAGGTTAGCTTGCGTCATATCGCATAGCGGCAGGCGGAGCTCCCCCGACGGCATTCCCATCAGGCGCATCGCGGTCTTGACTGGAACAGGGTTCGTCTCTAAGAACATCGTAGAGTAGAGCTTAAGCATCTCAGCATTCAGACCTCTAGCCCTCCCGATATCACCTGCCAGCATTGAATCCACCATATCGAGCATACGCTGTGGGACTATGTTCGATACCACGGATATGACCCCTTTAGCACCTACTGCCATAGCTGGGAGGGTCATTGCATCATCGCCGGACAGCACCGTGAAATCTTTCGGCGCATTAGCAGCAATGTTCGCTATCTGGTTAATGTCCCCTGATGCTTCTTTCACTCCACTTATGCCGGGTATATTGGCCAGCTGAAGCATCGTTGCGCTGGTTATATTCGTCCCTGTCCTGGATGGGATATTGTAGACTATTATCGGTATCGACACCGACGAGGCGATAGCCTCAAAGTGCTTTATTATCCCCTGATGTGTGGGCTTATTATAATATGGGCAAACGGACAACAGACCATCTGCCCCGATGTCCTGAGCTACCTTACTGAGATGTATAGCTTCTGACAGTTGCATTGGATCCTGCCCCTGCGATCACCTTTGCTTTCTTAGCTTCATCCACGACGATGCGGATAACGCTCAGATGCTCTTCATTGTCCAGAGTGGCTGATTCTCCGGTCGAACCGCATGGTACAAGATATTTTATCCCATGCGCCTCTTGGAACCTAACTAGCTGTCTTAGCCCATCCTCGTCGATCGAGCCGCCCTTCTTCATGGGCGTTATCAGGGCGGTAGCACACCCAGAGAACATCTTATGGCCCCCCAAAGTGCTCTTTTAGTATGAGGCGGGTCCTCGTTGATTGTATATTATCAAAACGTCGTATCCTTTCGATGATCTCGTTCAATTGTGGGGAAGAGGTGACGTCGATTATGGCTACAACATCCTCTTCTCCTGTGACCTCAAAGACCTCGGATACTCCCTCGAACTTTGCGATCTTGCTTGCTACATCGGACATGTTAACGTTCACATTTATCTTGATCTCTATGATGGCCTTTACATTCTTGCTACTGGTCTTTATCGTAAAACACTGGATCACATTGTCATCTACGAGCTTTCGTACCCTGCTGCGGATAGTGCCTTCTGAGACCTTTAGTTGATTAGCGATATCTACGAATGGACGCCTGGAATCTCTCTTTAATATCTCGATGATCTTCTCATCTAAATAATCTATCACTTTAACACCCCATAATAAATCCATTTATTCTACGAATTATCGCACATTTTTTCATGATAACGGAAAGTTGTTATTTAACTTTATGCGAAGGGGCGGTTGTTCCTGCGGAAGATGAAAATAAACTTGCGAACTTACCGCACTTGTTTAACGAACTTATCCCATCGCTTTGTGTCATCTATCTTTTTCTTTAGGGACTGATGCTTCAGAGGCATATCCTCCTTCTTGCTCGATTTGAGCTCATCAACAGCACAGTAATAGGCCCCTGATATCATCCACCATCTGACATGCTTCCCCACGTGTCAATTGGTCATTTTCAACATGTCTTTCTAGGTCATTTGCTATGGTAGAGAGTTCACCTGATAAAACATCCGCTTTTGCTTTATCCTCTTCTGTTGGCTTTTCATTCGTTAGATAATCATATACCATATCTCGAAGAGGTATTCTTTCGTTCTCCACAACGAGCTCTTGAGGGATCGTCTCTCCAAGCCAATATAATAGGGAGTGTATCCTAGAGATCAGGACCTGCCGCTCCTCGGACGTAAGGTTCCCATCATCACCTGTGCAGATATCTATCTCAGGGGTCATATCAGTGATATGGGAAAGAATGCATCGGCCCTCCTCCAAGGATAGTACCGCCCATCGATCTTGCTCTTATTATGCCTCGAAGCGGAACCCCATTGACCTCGTTCATGGAGCTCTTGTTCACTATCACAACAACTAACAAGGGTTCGCCCCCTGCATCCCTGATGTCCTTGATAGCTTCCTCTGCTGTGGCGCCTGTTGTGACGACATCATCAACGATCACGACCTTCTTTCCAGCCGCGGAAGCATAGTTGGAGGAGAACGAACCCCCCTTCTTGCCCCGTTCCGCTGGAGGCTTATATACGATCAGATCAAGGTCCATGAGCTCGGACAGATAGGTCGCGAAAGGGACACCGTTGATGGCGATCCCCACCACTGCTTCTGGGAAGCTATTTCTCTTCTCGGTCTCTTCCAATATTATATCTGCGATTATCTCGCTCATCAATCCGATCCTTGTCCCATTGATGCCAAGAGATCTCCAACCGACCTTGATATCAGATGGTGGTAGGGCCCCATCCTCTCCCTCCTCTAAGAGATACTTTACAGTGTCGGCAGCGACGTGCAGTTCGTCCGCGATCTCCTGTTCATTGAGGCCTTTCTCCTTGAGGGAGGCTGCCTGCCTAGCCAACTCCTTGACTTCTACCATTTGTTCCCTTAAAGAGATCACAAACTAATATAATTAATTCTTTGCTGGCAAGTTCTCCTGCCTGAAATGATCCATTGAGGATACGATCGACCAGAGCGCCCGGTTCATCGGCATCGGTACGTTACTTCCCTCTCCAAGCTTGACCAACGCACCATTTAGCTCATCTATCTCTGTCCTTCGCCCCATTTCTAGGTCCTGGAGCATACTACAGCGGTTGGTCATTGTACGCTCAAGAACCTTGATCACCACTCCCCAGATGGTGGCCTCATCAAGCATTATGCCATTCGCCTTTGCCGCACTGACCCCTTCGCAACATACCCGCCTGGATAGTTCCAGAAGGTTTGGCGAACTAAGGATCTTTCCGTTCTCGACATGTACAATGCCAGCTATTGGATTGATCGATGAGTTCAATACCACTTTGGTCCATATCTCTTCCTCGATATTATTGGCTAAGCGCGTTTGGATCCCTGACCTGTTCATGATATCAGATATGTCCTTTGCTCTCGCCTGGTCCCATGGCGCTCCTATGACCGTCTCACCAGGGCCCGCCACCCTGATCTTACCGGGACCCTCGAGCGTCACTCCCATGTAAGTTATCCCAATGACCGCCCTGTCCCCGAATTTTTCCCTTATTGTTTCTTTATTGCCAAGACCGTTCTGTAGAGATACTATTGTCGTTCTCGGCCCAACGATCTGTGATATATCATTTGAAGCGCGCTCTGTGTCATAGGCCTTTGTCGTTATGAATATCACATCTTGCGCCTCGATGCCGACAATGTCTTCAGCAGCCCTAGGCCAGTAAATGGGCATGCTCATCCCGTGGACGTTAAGGCCTCTTTGGTTCACTTCCCTGACATGCTCCGCTCGAGCTATCAGCGTGACATCATGCTGTTGTGAGAACGCTGCGCCTATCGCATTGCCTATCGCCCCGGCCCCGTATATCAGGACCTTCATGATCCAGCCTCACGTCTTGCCTTAGTGGCTAGCTCATGTGCTCTTCTAAGAGGTGCTGGTATTCCTCTTACAAGGAACTTGCGACAGACCGCTTCTCCCTGCGCCAGGGATACCTTGTGTCCGATCGATACAAATGTGGTCTTTTTTCCTTCCCTGAGCGCGACACCCATTTTCTCTTCATCCATAAAAATAGGGGACGAGCTCTGGAGGGGGTCCTGAACATGCCCTACCAGAAGGCTTTTTGCAGCTCCGATCGTAGCAACATCGAACTCTACTCCTACCTGACATGCTATACCAGCACGCCGTGGATGCAGTCTACCCTGTCCATCTATGAGATATACGATGTTATCCTTGTGGTCGATCAGTGGCCCTATCGCTGGTATCTCCCTATACGAAAGATATGTAGGAATATATGGGAAACGGACCTTGCTCTCAACCACCTTGGTCGCGACCTCTTTACCGCTCAACATATCAAATGTGGATGAGGCCGCGAATGCATGTTCACCTGAGTATGATACAAGTCCAGACCAGCGACGAACTGAAACTCATTGATACCATGGCCGATGACCTGGCTCCCTATGCTATCCTGCTGAACCTTCAACCATTTCAGTATCGGAGGTATATCGAACCTGGTGAACCTAACCCTTGGAAGGCCAACTATCTTACCGTTCTCTATCTCTATCCCTTCAGACCTGAGAAGCTCTACTTTTCGTTCGCTGTTGTTCCCGAAACCGATGTACCATCCGACCGAACCGCTCGAGTATACGACCCTATGACAGGGCACGGTCATTGGAAGAGGATTATGAGAGAGTATCTCGCCGACCGCTCTTGCCGCTATTCGGTCCCCCAGCGCATCCGCGATGTCACCATATGTTGATACCATCCCCTTTGGTATCTGTGATGTGGCATTGTATACAAGTGAGGGAATATCTAGGATCTCATCGATGTTATGAGGGCACATTCGACATCACGACTGTTCATTGATCAATATAAAGATAATGTCAGATGGTCGTATCATCGATCATATATACCCACAATGCCAATTTCAAAAAAGGAAGAAATGTACTTATTTCGAGAGGAAGAAAAAAGGATCCGCATCTTATGCTGGAAATTCGCAGGAA